>CAZLEA010000001.1:0-12838 GCA_964558445.1 uncultured Oscillospiraceae bacterium
CCGTCGGTCGGCAAACGGCCTGCAAGCCAACTGCTTGTAATTCATCGGGGCTGAGGATACAATCTCGGACCGATCCTGCCTCCATGGGATAGATGATGAGCCAACTGCTCTTCTTGGGATCGAACGCCGTCATGAGCTTCTGGCGCTTCGTCATGATTCTAGACCATGTATCCGCTTCATCGATCGATAGCTCATGCAGTGCCTGTTGCAACTCCTCGTAGCGCTTCAATTGACGTGACTGCGTCATCTGCCTCGCAGCCAAGCCATCGATCGGATAGATATTGATGTAGATACCCTGGTGGACGGCGAGATCTTGGAACACAGGGTCTTCCATCAGCGTACCATGGACGCGAATTCTCGCTTGCGGTCCCGGCCAGAGGCTATCCGTAGTCTCTGTCTGGAGGAAGTAGCGCCGACTATCCAGCGTCTCTTCAAGCACTTGCAAGAAGCGTTCATAATCCCCACGCAGCGAAGCGAGCGATTGCCCCTCACCGAGCGTCCCCCAACTGCGATTGATGAAGTAGATCGGTATATCTTGACCTCTTGCAATCTCGATACAGAGAGCATAGAGCTCCTCGATCAAGTCGGCGACAAGCGAAGGTAGTTTGGTGATACCCCGATCGATTCGTATTCTCACCTATCCTCACGCTCCTTCGCATTCGTAGCAGCGGCCCTCGCCGCATTCATACCGGTGACAAAGGCCATATGCAGATTGAACCCGCCGCAATCGCCGTGTACATCAAGCAATTCACCTGCTATGTAGAGACCCTTGTGGATATTTGATTCCAAGTCCAGCGGATCGACTTCGCCACACGGCACGCCACCGCAAGTCACTTGTGCGAAATCATACGATTTCGTCCCCGTAATTCGGATCACAAGTTGATGACATAGGGCTTCCAGGCGTTCTCGTTCTGCCTCGTCCAGCAGGCGAAGCGGCTTCTCCTCGTCAATTCCTGCGAGGTTACAGATAGCGGACGACAGTTTATCAGGTAGGAAGCCGAGTGCGAATTCCTTGGCTACAAGATTCGGGTACTTGCGGAAGCGCCGATCCATGAAGGCCGTAAGTTCGCCGTAAGCAAGCTCATAGGACAAATCGAGGTGAGCTTCGACCGTTTCGCCCTTCATCAGTGCGGCTGACGCCAGATGCGACAGATTCAACACCGGTATACCGGACAGGCCGTAATCCGTAAGCAGGATCTCGCCAAACTCGCTGCCGATACGCAACTTGTTCGCCATGATACTAAGCTCAGCATGGACGCGTTGACCATGCAGGCGCTTCGGCAAGCCCCTCCCCTCCAGTTGAACCAAACCCGGATAGAGCGCCGTCACACTGTGTCCGAGGCTTCGAAGGAGCGGATAACCGGAACCGTCCGAGCCGAGCTTCGGGGCTGCCTGCCCACCCGTCGTGACAATGAGCCTGCGTGTATAGAATGCTTGGCCATCTTCGGTTTGAACCATATAGAGCGTATCTCTCTGGCGCGCTATAAGCGGTTTGATCTTCGAGACTCGGGCCTGATATACGATCGACAAGCCGTGATGCATGTCTAGTGCACGAACCAAGAGATCCCCCACAGCCTTGGCCTGATAGGAGAACGGATAGATACGATCCTCCTCCTCACGGCTCATCAGTCCCATGCCGTAGAAGTTGTGACGAAGTTCCTCGGGGCTCATCGTGGCCAGCTGCGTTTCGATCAAGCTCTTGTTCGCGCACGCTTGGACCTGATGGTAGTTGGCGGCCGTAAGCCCGTTATTCGTGATATTGCCGCGGCCGTTTCCGCTCGCACTAAGCTTCTTGGCCGCACGCGTCGAGGCCTCCAAGAGGAACACACGGGCCTCGGGCTCTAGCTCTAGATACTGCCACGCAGCCATCAAACCGGCTGCGCCCGCGCCGACAATGACGCAATCGGCCGCCGACAAGCGATTCAGACGCACGGTCTTACTAAGCGGCTGTGCTTCCAGATCCGCTTCATCTTCTAATACCTCGGCGACACTAAGCAGGTCTCGAAGTTCACCGTTCTTCAGTTCAACTTCCAATTCATGCACATGCTCCGTTTCGTAGCGGCCGAAGAGATCCCCTTCATCGACTGCGAGTTCCAAGACACAAGCCTCGCCAAACAGATCCGCCCGCAGCCTCGTGAAGCGACTCTCATAGACAAGCTCAAGCTTCGCCCCGTCAAGTAAATTGCGAACAAGCTCGGGTAACTCATCAAGTGCTCCTTGAAGCAGCATCCAAGCTTCTGCCTCTTGATCGTCTTGGCCAAGAATCGGCCACTCCCACTCCTGTCTTACATAGAGTGAGGACTGCTCGCTTCGATCAGCAGATATTGTCTCGGCATCCGAATACTTCACACAGAGCAGGGTCTCGGGCCCCTCGGTGCGAATACGCACACCGATATGCTCTGCGGCAAGCGAACGGTCAACGAGGTCATAATACTTCGCATGCATAACGATCTCTTCGATCTCGCCAAGCGTTAGGCCTAACTCGGCCCAATAAGAAGCCCTCAGGTAGCGCTCGCTCGCGGGCGGATCCGTAATTCGATATTTGATCTCTTGTTCCAAATCCATTCCTCCCTACAGGCCCGTTTAAGGCGTGATGCGACGAACTTCATCTCTGGTGACAACCAGAATATGTCCTTGTTCATCGATGCCCAGGCTTAGCACATTCGACTTCAAGTCGAAGCGTCTGGCATCCGACGCCTTATGATCCGTCACCAGATAGACCGTGTCACCATCCGCCAAGGCCGTATAGCGACCGCGCGACAGCGGTGCACCGGGGCTCTCTCCGAGCGCCAGGCCCTTACCGGGGTTCATGCTGCCAAGGTCATTGATGCAATAGAGTTGGTAGCGCCCGCCGATGGTGTCGGTGGCTACGATCGCCGCCCCCTCACCATACGAACTAAGAGACGATATGCTGGCAAACGAGGCGGCCTCCGCCAAGTTCCCCTTGGTCACCGTGTAGAACGTGCGATCGGTCACGAATGCCGTCTTCTCGCGGCTGTTCAAGATTGCTAGTACCGCCTTGTTGCCGTCGATATGGAACTGCGCCAAGCGCTCACCGACCTGCTTGTCTTCGAGGCTGAAGCGATTTAGGATCGTCCCGGTATCCGTCCTCGTGGTATTAAGAAGCGAGACATCGACGTAGCTCGAGTCCGTGGCGAAGTCGGCTCGGATGACATAGCCCGAGTTCTGACTATCCAGCGCCACCCACTCCATCTGCATACTGCCGTCGGCTGCCAAGACGCGAAGGACACCGTTCGTATCCTTTTGATCTAAGATCAAGGCAAGTAAGCCGTCTTGGCTGACACTGGCCGATTCGATCGGATCCTCTGCACTTCCGCTATGGATCAGGCCGTTTCTGTTAAACAGATAATAGCTCTTCCCGCCTTGATCGTAGACCAGGCCGTAATCGTCCTTGGCAATATAGTGCGGCGAGACCATCGTTGTATTGATCGTCTCTTCGCTACTGCCGCTGAGATTCAACAAATCGATTTGGGACTTGGAGATGCGAAGCAGTCTGGTACTGCCGAGGGGCTGGAGCGAAGATGCTTCATCGAATTCATAGGTAAACGCTTGCTCGCCCGCAGGTGCGTCCGCTATCGCCGGTGGCTTACCGGCAGACACATCCAGTTGCGAGAAGAGAACCAGCGCGACAGCAGCCAGGGTAAGCACGGCTGTAATAATCAAGAGGATGGTAAACGGCGAAACCGCCTTCTTCTTACGCTTCTTCTGAGCCTGTGTTTGCGCCATGATCCAACGCTCCTTCTTACTAAAAATAGTTATCCTATATCATACGCGAAAATCTGTCCTCATGTGAAACACGCGGACAGACATTCGCAAATCGTCTCTATATTCGATTGGGTCCAAGTTAGTTCGGGATAATATATACACCGTCTACCGCGTTGGCCATCGCCGTCTCCATGCGCTCGAGCAGCTGCAAGAGCCCCAGATTCGAATCATTCTGGGAATCGTTGTCGACGCGTGTATAGCGGGTATAGAAGCCTGTGTACTCACCATCCTTGAACAAGTAGAAGGACTGATCGTTTCGCTCGTAGAGCTCGATTGTAATCGCATCCTTCCCGGCTGTACGCTTCGTAATCGTGACGCTGTAGAGCGGCTTGCCGGTCGGCGTTGCATCCAGATCCTCTCCGTCTACCATCAGCGACAAGATACCGCTGTAGAGTTTACGGAAGTAGTAGTCGCCGGACTTGTTTGTGACCGTGGCATCCTCGCCGTTGATCGTATAGACGTAGTCTAGCGTCTCGTCAGCTTCTTGCTCTTCGTTCGTCGGATGGAAGATCTGCATGTCGTAATGCTTCTCCGGGGTGGTCAACTGTATGTTGTCCAGATCCGAGATATTGATCAGAGCCACAAACGAATTCACGAGCGCGCTGCGCTGGCGGTCGATCACGGTGAAGGTCGACATATCGACCGTCATGAGCTCATCTCGCCCGACGACGGACATGTAACGCTTCCCACTGCCCGCCTCGTTTCCGATCGTGACCGTAAGCTCCTCATCGCCCGCATAGAGCGTATAACTGTATGCCGGATCATCGAAGCCATATTTCGCAGGATCGTCAATCGATGTCGAGACGATCTCGGAAGCCGTCACGGCCGTGAATTCGGCAAGCATCGTGTTGATATCCGTGGCATCCGCCTCCCATGAGAACGGCTCGGTGAAGCGCCAACTGCGACCGGCTGCCGCTTCGTTCAATTCGCTTACACTAAGCTCTTCTTCGGGTACCGGCGTCGGTGTGACATCCGGCGTGGTCTCGGGGTTGATGACAAGCAATTTGGCATGCATCTGGTCACTTCTTCTGGTGAAGTCAAACGAGTCGACCTGATAGAGTTCAAACGGCAGGATCTTCGTTAAGACGAGATCCGCTCTCTTGACTGACATCGTCGAAACAAGGCCGTTTACAACAACGACGCGATTCGAGTCAAGAAGCTTCGCATAGGCCTTAGTCTCTTCGTTACGCAGCGGGCTGCCCATCTGGAGAACCGTCTCGGAACCGTCCTTGGCCGTGATCGTAAGCACCGCCGTCGGGGTATCGAGACCGTAGTCCGCCAAGTTTGCAGCATCTTCGCTGACGATCGAGGCCACGCGAAGCTTCAGCAGTGCATTTCCCTTGGAAGCGGCCGTCGAGGCGTTTAGGTTGGCAATCTCCGGCTGGCTAAGCTCGAGCTCAACCTTCTCGTTTGACTCCCCCGCATTGACGGTCTTCGGCGACCAGACAAACGAAGCATCAGCATTCTCAAGCTTCACTTCTTCGACATCGGCCGCTGTGAAGTCGGTCAGATACTCGAATTCGCTTGTGGTGTCGCTAGTCGAGGGGTCGGTTTCTGAGCCGGTTCGATTCTGCACCACCGTATACGCTACGTAGGCACCGATCAAGATGACCAGTGCTACGAGCAATGCAATTACACTTTTACCTTTTTTCATGAATGCAAACCTCTTACAGATGCTTACGACGACGATAAACGACGATCGCAGTAATGAATAAGGCGGCCGGTATAAGCACTGTTGCAAAGAGTGCGCTCCACTGCAGCGGCCTGGTCGAGGTTACTTCCGTCAGGTTGTAGCTGACAACTTCCTTATCGCGAATCAAGAGGCTGCCCGCATTCGCTTCGTTGTTCGATAGCCAGCTCAGCATGCTATAGGTAAGCGAGTAGTTGTACCAGGACTGGAAACCGATCTGTTCGAAGGTAGAATCGGCAAACAGCGATGCCGAACCCAAGGCCACGACACGCGTGGGCTTGGTCACGTCCTTGCCGTCCATGAATCCATCGTTTTGTGTCATCAGACCCACGGTCTGGACGCCTTCGGGGCTCTGGTTCTCCTCCAAACCGTTTAACTCGCGCGAACCGGTTTCGGTCGTCTCGAGCAGCGTGCTGACCGTCACCCAATCGAGGGTATTGCTCAGCGCTTGGACGTAGTAGCTGTCCTTGATCATGGTGCGACCGTCAACCAGCTGTGCGGATATCTCGTTGGCCGGGGCGTTCACTGACATGGTGGTCGGCGTATCAATGAAGTAGCGGTCCGTATCGTTCTCGCGCACGCGATCGTTCATGAGCTGCATATTGTAGTCGCTAAGGACCTTGTTCACATTCGTCATCGGCGTGGTACTAAAGGGGCCTGCGGCAAACAGGAAGCCGCCACCCGTTCTCAAATAAGCCAGAAGCTTCTCTGCCTCGGGTGCCGTCAAGTCATTTTGGGGGGCAAGCATCACGACAACAGATGCATCTTCCGGCACATTACCGCTGGTGGACAAGTCGATTTCCTTAACCTCGAAACCGTTGTACTTGAGTAGTGACTCGAGCGTCGTGAATTCTTGTTCCAGCGCCACTTCGCTGTGGCCTGTCGTCAAGTAAATCGTCGGCACGAGATCCATCGTTACATAATTGATGGCGCCGCTAAGCGATGCTTCCGCCTTGTAGCCGGTGAGCACTTGCTGATAGTTCGAGTTGTACTGTGTCGAGTAGAAATCGGCAGAGGTCAGCGTACGAAGACGCTCGTTTCCTTCGTTCTTCACAACTACCTGTCCTGCGGCCAAGCTGTGAACGTCGTTCGGATCGAGCTCATCGTAGATGGTCGGCACGTTGACGGGATTGATATACTCAACCTTGACACGTCCCTTACTCTTGTCGACATAGTCCTTGAGCAGCTCCGGCATGAAGCTGTGAGAATTGCCGAAGGTCTCTTCATCGTTTAGTACGACGACACGGACGTCTTGATCCAGATTCGACAACAGCTCTTCACTTACCTCACCGAGCGTCATCAACTTATTGGATGTGAAGTCGAAACTCAGCTTGTCGCCGATCGCCGTCTCCAGGAACAAGTTCAGGATTACAACAACTAAGATAGCCAGTACGATGGACATGGCCGAGAAGCGTTTGAGCTTCGTATTGCGGATGTCAACAACGGCACGGTCGGCGTGCTTGGCCGCCTTCTGGGCGGCGCGCTCGGCCTTGCGGGCCGACTTGATGCTGACGTCTTGTTTCTGATTGATCTTATCTTCTGCTTCAGGCTTCTGATTCGCCATAATATCTTCCTCCTTCTCTCAATCGATCAAGACTGGCTCCAACGGCGTTTCTCCAAGACCTGGGTGGTCAAGTAGATGAACAACACGGTGAAGCTGATCAAGAAGATCAAGGGCGTGATCTGGAACGTACCTTGCGTAAAGGTCGATAGCCTGGTTGCAGGGTTCACCCAGTTCACGGCAGACGTTACGAGCGCACCTGCCTTCTGTTCTGCTGCAGAAGAGACGAGGTCCAAACGATCGATGTTCTGAATCAAGCCGGTCGTCATACTGCCGAGCATCGAAGCGATGGAGGCAAGCATCTGGAACGACACGAAGATTACGACCGATACGATCGCTGCAATGATTTGATTCTCGGTCAAGCTCGAGATAAACACACCGATGGCGATATAGATCGCGCCACTAAGTATGAAGGCGACATAGGTGCCGAACAAGACAGCATCGAGCACGCCGCCGAGCATGGCCGTGATCACCACGTGAATCAGAGTGGTGGCCGTCATCACCAAGAAGAGCGAGAAGGCCGCCAAGTACTTGCCCAAGACGATCTCGAGCATGGAGGCAGGCGAAGTCAAGAGCAACACTTCCGTACCGCTCTTGCGCTCTTCGGAGAAGCTCTTCATCGTCAGGATCGGGATCAAGACGAAGAAGAGTGACTGCATGAAGCTCAGTTCATACGCCACGTTGCTGTAAGATGACAGGATATTACCCGAGAAGATCAAGCTACTGATCAAGGTGAAGATCGCCAGGAGCACCCAGCCGATCGGGGATCTGAAATAACCCAGGAAATCGCGTTTCCAAATCGCTTTTATCTCTCTCATGCCTTTACCTCCTCGGCCACTACGGACTTACGCGCCAAGGCGGAACCGGTGACCTCCAAGAATACGTCTTCCAGGGTCGGATCCATGCTCTTCATCTGTAGGATCGGCCAGCTGTTCTGCGCCATGATGTAGAAGACTTGTCTACGGGTATCCTTACCCAATTCGTTCTCGTATTGAATCAGTGAGAGACCGTCGTTCTCACGGATCAGATTCGTCTCGGTGAGGCCAGGGATCTGTCGCAGACGGCGTACGACTTCGCGTGACGGCCCCTCGACCAAGATCTCCATGCGGTTCACCTGACCGCGATCGGCCAAATGACCGATATCGTCTACTGCGACGATCTCACCACGGTTGATGATAACCACGCGATCGCAAACGGCTTGCACTTCCGGTAGGATATGTGAGCTCAGGATAATCGTATGAGACTTGCCCAGCTCCTTGATCGTATTGCGGACATCGATAATCTGCTTGGGGTCAAGACCGACTGTCGGCTCGTCCAGAATCAAGACCTTGGGATTGCCGACCATCGCTTGCGCAATGCCGACACGCTGCTTATAACCCTTCGACAGGTTATCGATCAAGCGGTGCGAGACGTCCGTGATACGGACCATGCGAAGAATACGCGCAAGCTGTTGCTGACGCTCTTCCTTCCTCACGCCCTTCAGATCACAGATGAAATTCAGATACTCCATGACCGTCATATCGAGGTACAGAGGCGGAGCCTCCGGTAGATAACCGATCGAGCGTTTCGCTTCGGCCGGGTTCTCCAAGATATCGTGACCATTGACCTTAACCGTGCCGGATGTAGCGGAAATAAAGCCGGTTAAGATGTTCATCGTCGTGGATTTACCTGCACCGTTGGGGCCCAAGAATCCAAGAATTTCTCCTTCTGCGACCGAGAAGCTAATGTCGTTTACTGCCGCTATGTCGCCATAACGCTTGACAAGATTTGTGATCTCAATCATGTTTTCCTCCTCAAAAACTAAACAGTAGACATCGTATGCTACTGTCCGTTATCCAATTCATTAAGCTATGCTGCAAAATCATCAAGAAGCAAAAGCCCTAAATCACAAAGATTATACCCTATGAACAATTAAAGGTGAATCACTGCCTCAGGCATTTTACACTAAAGTTCGGCAGCCGTCATAAAAAGTTTACAAGCAGATTCCGCACACCGAATCAATAATGCAGTAAACTGCGAAACAGTGCTTTGCCATCGTTGCTGCGTCCTTCGACGGCAGCAACCCGGTTACTGCGAAATGCTTCCGGCAGTGTTGCTGTATCGAGCTTCATCCCGTAGAGATACACCTTCTCTTGATACTTCACTTCGGAGAGGAAATTGATATCGATCCCCTGGATACCATGTTCCTCTTGGATCCCAAACCTGTGGTAGAAGTAGTCAAGCGTCCAAGCAACGTAGCGCGTGTTGTTGACATGACGATTGCGATCCAAGTCACTGAAGTCGGCGAACTTCGCAAACCCGCTCTCATCGGGCAGATCCAGCTGACCGTTCTTCAGACGAAGCGGGTTGAACCCGAGCGCATTCTCCTCGGGATAGATATAATCGCAGGTCAGATCATGGATGACGGACGGACGAAGCGGTCGATGACTCTCCTTATCCGTCAGGAACCAAGAAGAGCTCGCCTTGGCGACGAGCTTGCCCTCTGTAGTTTCGATTACGAAGTCACGAATGAAGTAGAGTCGATCAATCTCTCGGCACCAAGTCCGTATCATCAAGCGATCGCCCCAATACGGGTACGCGTAGAGTCGAAGCGAGATACCGCTCAAGAGGAACACCATGCCTCTGGGATCCAAGACTTCGCTTCCCGTGCCGAGTGCCCCCGAGTGTTCGGAGGCTGCTTCTTGCATCATGGAGAAGAGCGCATCGACATGCAGACGATCCCACAGATCGGATTCAGTGCTTCTTATCTCAAATTGCTTGGTCAGTTGTTTGTTATCGATCATTTAGAGGCCTACAACCGGATTGTAACGTACGCGATGACGGGCGAAACGATGCATATTCTTCACGATCCGCTCGTTTGGCGAGATAATGACCAAGGTTCTAGCACCTTCGAACTGCGAGACCAAGAACCAGTTCTTATCGTCTGCGGGGTTCGCAGCCAGATTCTTGATCTTGATGTTCTGCTGCTTGGAATAGGTTCTGTACTCGTCACTGTTCACTGCAGCCATGATCTCCAGATCCTTGGCCTTGACACTGTAGGCACGCTTGCGGCGGCGGCGCGCGACGATCGTATCGATATCCAGATCACCCTTGGTCACGACATACTCGAACTCCTTGTTCAAGCTCGTGATCAGCCACCATGCGCCGAACGCACCACCGATGACAATCAGGGGCAGTAAGCTGAGCAGGAACGGAACAACACCTGCAAAAATAAACGCTAGCAAAATCAACAGGGTATAAGCGATCATCAGACCTGCGATCTTCAGATAATCGATGCCCTGAAGCTTCCTGCGCACGATGATCTCGATAAATGTATCCGTACTGCTATCCTCTTGATACTGCTTATAAGCTCTGCTGAGCGCGGACTCGGCTTCTTCCTCCGTCACTTGAGGTGCCGGCACGCTGCGAAGCGTCTCCTCTGCCTGACGATCAAGATTCGTCTTAGTCTCTCTGATCTCTTCGTTATCCATCATTGGCCTCCTGCTAAACTACTATCCTTATAGTAACGGAATCCAAGGAATTAAAAAAGGTCTGCCGGTAATTCTTCCGACAGACCTCACTCCTAAGACTGTAAATTAGTACATTTCGGGTCCTGCGGCGACGGGCGCGACAGGCTCGGGGATATCCGCCACGATAGCTTCCGTGGTCAAGAGCATAGATGCGACAGATGCGGCGTTCTGCAGTGCGCTTCTGGTCACCTTGGCCGGATCGACGATACCGGCAGCGATCATGTCCTCATACTTCTCGCTGATGACGTTGTAACCGACACCCTTGTCTGCGTTCTTGACGCCTTCTGCTACGACGGAGCCTTCGAGTCCTGCGTTGATCGCGATCTGGCGAAGCGGCTCCTCGAGAGCGCGAAGCACGATGCTGACACCGGTGCGAACGTCACCCTCCAGATCATCCATCAATTCGCGGACGGCAGGCATGCTATCGATGTAAGTCGAACCGCCACCTGCGACGATGCCTTCTTCCACAGCGGCACGTGTAGCGGCCAAGGCGTCCTCGATGCGAAGCTTGCGCTCCTTCATCTCTGTCTCGGTTGCCGCACCGACCTTGATGACGGCGACACCGCCTGCAAGCTTGGCCAGACGCTCCTGGAGCTTCTCACGATCGAAGTCGGACGTGGTATCGGCAATCTGATTGCGAATCTGGGCCACACGGGCTTCGATCGCACTCTTCTCGCCGCCACCGTCGACGATGATGGTGTTCTCCTTCAAGACCTTGACTTGACGGGCCGTACCGAGGTGCTCAAGCGTTGCATCCTTGAGTTCGAGGCCAAGATCCGAGGTTAGTACCTGTGCGCCGGTCAAGGTCGCGATGTCTTGGAGCATCTCCTTGCGACGATCGCCGAAACCGGGGGCCTTGACTGCTACAGTTACGAAGGTGCCGCGCAGCTTGTTCAGGATCAGAGTCGAGAGAGCCTCACCCTCGACGTCTTCGGCGATAATCAAGAGCTTCTTACCGGTCTTGATCACCTGCTCCAAGAGAGGAAGGATATCTTGAATATTCGTAATCTTCTTATCGGTCACGAGGATGTACGCTTCATCCAAGGTAGCATCCATCTTGTCCATATCGGTCGCCATGTAGGCACTGATATAGCCGCGATCGAACTGCATTCCCTCAACAACTTCAAGCTCGGTGATCATGGTCTTGGATTCTTCGACCGTGATGACACCGTCTGCCGAGACCTTGTCCATCGCCTCGGAGATCAACTCACCGACTTCGTCATCACCGGCAGAGACTGCACCGACACGGGCGATATCATGCTTCGTGCTAACTGCGCGAGAAGCTTCCTTGATGCTCTCAACGGCTACATCGACTGCCTTGGTAATACCCTGACGCAGAATCATCGGGTTCGCACCGGCTGCAATATTCTTCAGGCCTTCGCGGATAATCGCTTGGGCGAGAAGAGTTGCGGTTGTAGTACCGTCACCGGCTACGTCGTTTGTCTTCGTCGCCACTTCCTTCACCAGCTGTGCGCCCATGTTCTCGAAGCGATCCTCGAGCTCGATCTCCTTGGCGATCGTCACACCGTCGTTGGTGATCAGGGGGCTGCCGTACTTCTTATCCAGTACGACGTTTCGGCCCTTGGGACCCAGGGTAATCTTCACCGTATCGGCGAGCTTATTGACACCGCGCTCCAGAGACTTGCGTGCGTCCTCGTTGTATAGCAGATCTTTTGCCATTCTAAACCTCCATCAATAAATATGTTTACGTTCGTTCAATTAAATGACTTACTCGACAATCGCCAAGATATCGCTCTCGCGAAGGATCGTGTATTCGACACCATCAATCTTGACTTCGGTACCCGCATACTTGCTGATCAGAACACGGTCGCCGACTTCAAGCTCCATGATGACATCCTTACCGTCAACCACGCCACCGGGGCCGACTGCGACAACTTCCGCAATCTGGGGCTTCTCTTGAGCACTACCGGGCAGAACGATACCGCTCTTCGTGGTCTCTTCGTTCTCTACCATCTTGATCACTACACGATCGGCTAAGGGTTTAATTGTCATGTAAATACCTCCTCGAAAATATGAATTTAACTGTTAGCAGTCTTAGGTCTCGATTGCTAACAAAGCAAAGTATAGACTATTGTCAGAGAAAGTCAAGGAACGGCTTGTAAACAATTTTGAAACAAGAAACAGCCCCCGAACGATCCTTGTCCGAAGGCTGTCTTGGTGTGATAGATCAATATTATGCAATCAAAGCTAGCTAATAAATACAGCTTAACCTTCGGGGTTTGCCTCGGGAGCCGCTGTCGGTGAAGGAGTCGGCGTCGGTGTATTCGTTGG
>CAZLEA010000001.1:12938-37778 GCA_964558445.1 uncultured Oscillospiraceae bacterium
GTACTTGTCGGCGCCGGCGTCTCTTGAGGCTTCGAGGTTGTCGTAGGAACTGTCGTTTGCGACGTGCTCTCGGACGGCACCGTCGAAGACGAAGATGCGGGACCGGTCGGCTCCGGTGGCGTCGTTGTTACGGGCCTACCCGAACTGCCCTTCGGCAATTGGGCGACACCATCGATAACTTGGATCGGTGTGTTGCTGCTCCAGCCATCGCTGCCCACATAGGAGAGACCACCGAATTGACCGGTGAGTACGGAGTGGGGCATCTCGATGTATTGCATGCCGACATACTCCATCGGCGTGTACGGCACGAGCGGTACCGGTATAAAGGACGTCATCGTCTCGTTGTAGACGAACTCGTGGAGCGCAGGGATCGTCATATTGAAGTTCACGCGATTGACCCATGCGCCGGAATTGTCCTGCCAATAGGTCCCTGTTATCGGTACTTGCATCTGCTCGACATCTGCACTCATAGCAGGCAGAAGCGAGGCGATCATGCCGGTTAACTCGGTCTGCGTGTAATTGGTTGCAATCATATCGAAACCGGCCTTCGCGAGGCGCACCAGTTGCAGCAGATTTGCCGTCTTCATCTTGTCGTAGGACTTGACCAGGATCTCACGCTGCCTCGACATACGCTGATAGTCGCTATCGAGCTTACGCATGCGTGCGTATGCAATCGTTTGTCGCCCGTTTAGGTGCAGCAGACCGCCTTCGTCGATCGTATCGACCCAGTTTGTTCGGTCGTCCCAGCCTTCGTACATCACGTTCTGTTCAATAATACAGGCGTTTAGATACGACAAGACCTGCGGGTCATCCTCGACCTCGATCTCAAGACCGCCGATCGCATCGACCAGGTTCTCCGCATCCAGGATATTGACCATGATATAGTGCTCGATATTGAGCAAGAAGTTCTGATTCAGTGTTTGCATCAGGTAATCCGGCCCGTAGATATTCGCCTCATTTAGCTTCGCCGGAACCGATCGACCGGGCAGATAGACGAGTATATCGCGCTGGAAGGACGTGAGCTTGATTGTATCCTCTTCCTTATCGATCGTAAGCAGCATCATCGTATCCGAACGCTCGTAGCTCTGCCCCGAGGCGTCTCTGGAATCTGTTCCGATGATAAGTATATTGGTTAATTTCTTGTTGTATTCGATACCTGAGAGATAATCCGTATTCTTCGGAATCGTCGGTCGATCGCCAAGCGTCCCCTCGGTCGGTTCGGCGTCCTCATCCGGTTCGCTTGGATCCATGTCCGATGTCTGGACGATTGGCAGGGTGTCGGTAGGAAGGATGCTCGGAGCCGTCAGCCCCGTCTCTGCACCTGAGATGAGCCACTGCCAGAAGAAGAAGGCCGCGACAAACACGGTTCCCAAGGTAGCAAGCACAATCACAGCAGCACGCTTCCAGAAGCGTCCACCCTTCTTCTTGGCCGCAAGCTTCGCCTGTTTGCTGCGACGCTTCGCAGTCGGATCGGCCTTCAGGGGACGGTGCGGCAACTTATTGTCCAGCATATCGTCGAATGCCGAATCATCTTCATACGCGAAAGGTTTGCGCATCTGCAATTCATCATCCGTACGGACATCCTCGTTTGGCTCGATGGGGTTATCGTTGTCAACTCGCTTCTTCACGATCTTATGAACTCCAATCTCCGCTTCTCGGCGGACCTATAAGTAGATTCTACAAGGTTGCCAAATATATTCATAGGAACAATGTTTAAGTATAAATGAATAAATATAATTATGGCAAAGCCTGCTCCGCCCCTCCATCTTCCGGTATCGGTACATAGCCTTGCGGCGGCTCGACATGGACATAGCCGTTTGCCACCTGTCGCTCGTACTCCTCGATGCTTGCTTGACTTGCCGCTTCGAGGCCCATGACCGGTTCATATGCTTCGATGAAGCGGTCGGTTCCGGGCTCCAGGTAGTAATCCGTATAGATAGCCGGCGATTGCGGAATCTGCGGTACCGCCAGTTGATGGGTCAAGTCACCGTACACGAATTGATGGATCTCGGGATTCATCAGCTTGAAACTAGGTGCGATGTTCCCCGCTTGATCCTCCCAGAAACTGCCCGTAACAGGAATCTGCAATTGCTCCAGGCCGCTGTTCAGAGCCGGAATTACTTGGGTCGCCAGGGAGAAGATATCTCCGTAGGACAAATCCGTACGTACGAAGCCTAGCCCCTCGCGCACGACTTGCGCCATCTTGATCGGATTCTGCTTCATAAACTTCTGCAGCAGAAGTTCCATGACCTCACGCTGACGCTCCGTACGCCGATAGTCGCTATCGATCTTACGCACGCGCATATAGGCAAGCGTCTGCCGTCCGCTAAGAAGCTTGAGGCCGCCTTCGTCCAACTCATCGACGTAGTTCTCGTTATACGTCCAGCCCTCTGCCAAAACGTTCTGTTCATAGATGGCCAGATTCATATAATGGAGGAAGCCCTCATCGTCCGGCACTTCAATCTCTATACCGCCAAGCATATCGATGATTGTCTCCGTACCGGACATGTCGATCTCGACGTAATCTTGGATATCCAAACTGAGATTCTCGTTGATCGTGTGAATCAGCATCTCGGGACCGTGCATCAGCGCCGAGTTAATCTTCTTCAATTCTGCCGTATCCCCGCCGATATAAGCCAACATGTCGCGCTGGATCGAACTGAGCTTCAACTGCTTCGTATTATTATCGACGGTCAAGATCATAATTACGTCCGCCAAGTCATGCTCACCGTCATCGCGCGAGTCGGAACCGATGAGTAGAATATTCTTAATCCCTTCGGCAAAGGCACTCTTCTCCGGTATCGGCGTCGGCGTAACATGGTGGACAGAGCCGCTCTCGTCCGTAATCTGTATGGTCGGGCTTGGTTTCGTCTGTTCCGGCTCCTTCATAAACTTACCGGTCACATAGGACCAGACCATACTGGCGCCGATCAGGAGCAGGGCGAGGAGAATCGATATGCCAAGAAACACCCGTGAGGCCCGCACACGTTTCCCACGCTTGGGCTTCGTCTGAGCTACAGCTCTGGCTTGAGCAAGCTCGCCCGCTCTAGTGGAACCCATGTCTTGCACCGGTTGCCTCGAACGCTGCCTCTCTTCTGCTCTTAGGCGTTGCCTCTCCTCTTCTCGCATGCGTAGCCTCGCCTCGATCGCGTCTCGCTCGCGGCCGGACGGCTTCGACGGAAATGCATGAATCTCGTCCGCATCGGCCCAGTCGGAGAAGGGCTTCCTTATATTCTCTTCGTTCTGATCCTCATGATCAGCAGGTTTGTCAGCATTGCGTTTCAATATATCTCACCTTATAGGACAAGCGACATCGGATGTCCGTGAATCAAATTATCATGCTCAATGGTATTGCCAAAAGAGCCAATACACACATATTGGCTCAATTATAACATGAGCTTGGCAGCGCTCATCTTAGAGAATTATTAGCAGGATTTAATTACTTATCGTGATACCCGTTTGGATTCTGACTCTGCCAACGCCAAGTATCCTTGCACATATCGGTCACGTCCTTCTTGGCGGTCCAGCCGAACAATTCCTCGGCCTTCTTGGGATCCGCATAACAAGCGGCGATGTCACCCGGACGACGATCCGTAATCACATAATTGATTACCTGGCCGGAGGCTTGCTCGAATGCGGCTACGAGATCCAAGACGGACAAGCCCACACCGGTACCCAGGTTCACCGCCTCCACGCCTGTATGTTCCAGGGCGTAATCGATCGCTGCCACGTGTCCTTGGGCGAGATCGACGACATGGATATAGTCTCTGACACCGGTACCGTCCGGTGTATTATAATCGTTGCCGAATACGCTAAGCTGCTCCAAGCGGCCGACTGCGACCTGCGAGATGTAGGGCATCAAGTTGTTCGGAATACCGTTTGGATCCTCGCCGATCGTGCCGGAGTGATGTGCACCAATTGGATTGAAGTAGCGCAGTAGCACAACCGACCAATCCGGGTTCGCTGTATGGACGTCCGTCAGGATCTGCTCGTTCATCAATTTGGTCCAACCGTAGGGATTGGTACACGAGGTCGGGAAGTCCTCTCGAATCGGTACCGTGGCAGGATCGCCGTAAACGGTTGCAGAAGAGCTAAACACAATCTTCTTCACTTCATGCTTCTGCATTACATCACAGAGCGCAAGCGTACTCATCAGATTGTTCCGATAGTACTCGATCGGCTTGGCGACAGACTCGCCGACGGCCTTGAAGCCCGCGAAATGGATGACCGCCTCGATCTCGTGCTCAGTGAAGATTCGTTCGAGCAGATCTCTATCGCAGACATCGCCTTCGTATACCGTGATCTCATGACCCAAAATCGCTTCGACACGACGCACCGCCTCCGGCGAACTATTGCTGAAGTCGTCGATGACGATCGCTTCGTAACCTGCCGCTTCCAGTTCAATAATCGTGTGGGAACCAATATAGCCCGCTCCGCCTGTCGTTAGAATCTTCTTCATCATAGCCTCCTACATAATCTCGGAATCGTTCATTTAACTTCTAATAGAATACGTTGATTCCGTTTGCTTGTCGAGAGCGCAAACGAGAGTAAACTGCCTGTTTACAAACCGTTTTGGCATTCGCCAAAAAATACTGGCAAATGCCCCGAACTCTGGTAGAATAAGTCCGCTCCGATGTTATGAATGAGGTATGAGATGAAACGAAAAGAACAAAAAGACCCGGGTAATTTTACCTTCATTATGGGTTTCCTATTACGCGTGCGCCGCTACTTTATTGCTGCCTCGTTTGCTACCGGTATCGCAGCGGCTATGTCGCTTGTTTTGCCCTTGCTGTTTAGCTTCATAGTCGACTACGTCTTGGTCCCCGGCGCGAACGGTGCCGTACAATTCCCCGCCTTCGTGCTTCGCTTGTTTGAGCAGACCGGCGGTCGTGACTTCTACACCAAGCACCTGTGGATTCTCGGCTTGCTGCTTCTCTCGGTTATGATCGTGGACGGTCTCTTCTCCTTCTTGCAAGGTCGCTTGACCGCGCGTTATAACGAGGATTTCGCGCTAGACCTGCGCACCGCTCTGTTCGACCGTGTACTGCACGCGCCCTACCACTACCTGTCTCGTACCGAAACGGGTGACTTGATCCAACGCTTCATCTCCGATATGGAGACCTTGCGCCGCTTCCTCGGGCACCAATTCCAAGAGGGGCTTCGCTGCCTCATCCTCGTCTTGGTATCCGCGACCGTCATGTTCAGTGTCAACTGGCGCATGGGCTTCGTCTCAATTGCCCTCACACCGTTCATCGCGATCTCTGCCTATCGCTACTTCAAGAATCAGCAGAAGTCCTTCTTATTATGGGACGAGGCTGAGGGTGAGCTCTCAACCCTGGTCCAAGAGCATCTGACGGGCGTTCGCGTTGTCAAGGCGTTTGCCAGACAAGCCTTCGAAGTTACACGCTTCCATGAGAAGAACGTCACGCTTCGCAAGCACGGCAGTAAGACTATGTCTTACATGGCAGATTTCTGGATGATCTCGGACTTCCTCTGTTATGTACAAATCGCGATCGTCGGAATCGTTGGCGTCTGGCAGGTCGTAAACGGCCAACTCACGGCGGGCGAATTCATCATATTCATCAGTTATGTCGATCGCCTGCTCTTCCCCCTTCGCCAGTTGGCGCGCATCATCGGCGACGCCAGTCGTGCCGGTATCTCCGCAGGGCGTCTGAAGGAAGTGATGGATGCACCAAACGAGCCGGACGACAAGGAATTAGCTACACCTAATCTATCCGGCAGTGTCTCGTTCGAGAACGTCTCGTTTCGCTACAAGGACGAGGACGGCAACAGCGAAGTCCTGCGCAATATCAGCTTCGCCGTAGAGGCCGGACAGACCGTCGGCATACTCGGTCCCACGGGTTCGGGTAAATCGACACTCCTACACCTCTTGGCAAGGCTCTACGATCCGGACAGCGGACGAATCCTCTTCGACGGTATGGATGCCAAGGAGATCTCGCGGTACAGTATCCGTAAGCAAGTCGGTTATATACTCCAAGAACCCTTCGTCTTCTCCCGTTCGATTCGCGACAACATCGCCCTGACAGCCCCCGATGCGGCAGAACATCATGTGCGCAAGGTGGCCGAGATTGCGTCCTTTGAGAAGGAGATCAAACAATTCGACCAGGGTTATAATACGATGGTCGGAGAACGCGGCACGACCCTCTCCGGCGGACAGAAGCAGCGTCTTGCGATCGCTCGCACTCTACTACGCAACTGTCCGATCCTCGTCTTCGACGACTCGCTCAGTGCAGTCGACACGACGACGGATCTGGATATCCGCAGGCAACTGCGTGACGAGACCGATACCAAGACGGTCTTCCTCATCAGTCACCGCATCACGAGTCTTGCGACCGCGGACTTGATTCTCGTGCTCGACAACGGCGAGATCGTCGAACAGGGCACGCACAACGAATTGATCCTGCAAGACGGTTTGTACAAGCGCGTCTACGATCTGCAGAATGCGGACAAACCTACGGAGGTGGCCTAATGGCAGAGAACACTACAGCAGCATTCGAGCAAGAAGATCAGGCAGGTAAACTAGACTTCTCGCTCTGGAAACGCCTCTTCTCCCTGCTCGGGAACATGAAGCGCGATATCATCTGGATGTGTGCGACGATGATCCTGCTCGCCGCAACCGATTCTGTCTATCCGCTGATCACGGCCTACGCCATCGATCACTTCATCGCGAACAATACGACGGACGGGCTCCTGATCTACGGCATAGGCCTCCTGGTCTTCATGACCGTCTCCGCGGGCCTCACCAGGCTCTTCATCTACTATGCGGGTCAAACGGAGATCGGCATGAGCTACTACACGCGCGAACGTGCCTTCAAGAAGTTGCAGGAGCTGTCGCTTAGCTTCTTCGATCGCAACCCGATCGGCTGGCTGCTCAGCCGCATCATCTCGGATGTCAACCGTCTGAGCGAGGTCATCGCTTGGGGCATGGTCGATATGGTCTGGAGCGGCTTCAGCGTCCTCTTCATGATCCTCTCCATGATGATACTCGATTGGCGCTTGGCTATCATCTCACTGGCCGTCATCCCCCCGCTGGCGGTTATCAGTTACATTTTCCAACGCCGAATCCTGGCCGCACAGCGCAAGGTGCGCGCACAGAATTCCCGCCTGACGGCAGCGATCAACGAGGGCATCAGCGGCGCGAAGACCACGAAGACGCTGCTGCGAGAAGACTTGAGCCTCCGCGAGTACGAAGAGATTGCGGGCAGCCTGCGCGATCACTCGATCCGCGCGCTGAATCTGGCGGCTCTCTACATGCCAATCGTCTCTATCATGGGCGGTATCGGTGCCGCGATCGTACTCTGGCAGGGCGGTGTACGCCTGACCTTGGGCGGTCTGGAATTGGGTGTGCTCTATGCCTTTGTCATCTATATCACGCGCATCTTCGACCCGATTCGCAACATCGCCCGTGTGCTAAGCGACTTCCAATCCGCGCAAGCCGCAGCCGAACGCGTACTCAGTCTCCTCGCAGAGGAGCCGGATCTGAAGGACGACCCCGAGGTCTTGGCACGCTGGGCCGATGAGAACACATGGCCCCGAATCCAAGGCAAGATCGAATTCAAGGACGTCTCCTTCCACTATCTGCCCGAGGAGCCGATTCTGGAGAACTTCAACCTCACGGTGGAGCCCGGTGAGACGATTGCTCTGGTGGGTGCGACGGGTTCCGGTAAGAGCACGATTGTGAATCTGGCCTGTCGTTTCTACGAACCCATAGAGGGTCAGATTCTGATCGACGGCACAGACTACCGCGACATGCCCATGAACTGGATGTACAGTCAGCTGGGCTATGTCCTCCAGACGCCCTACCTCTTCAACGCTTCGATCGAGGAGAATATCCGCTTCGGTAAGCTGGATGCTACGGCAGAAGAAATCCGCGAAGCCGCCAGACTCGTCCGTGCCGACCGCTTCATCGACTCGATGGAGCACGGTTATGACACGGTTGTCGGCGAGGGCGGCGGTCGCTTGTCGGTGGGGCAGAAACAGTTGGTGTCCTTTGCCAGAGCGATCGTAGCCGCTCCTCCGCTCTTCGTCCTGGACGAGGCGACCAGCTCTATCGATACACAGACCGAGCGCGTGATCCAAGACGGCATCGAGCATGCCCTGGCGGGTCGAACCTCCTTCGTGATTGCGCATCGCCTCTCCACCATCTTGTCCGCCGATCGTATCCTCTATATCGAGAAGGGCCGGATCGCCGAGATGGGCACACACAGCGAGCTGATGGCGCTTCGCGGGAAGTACTACGAACTCTATTTGAACCAATATACCGAGGAGCAGCTGCTCGCTTAACACCTGTAAATCCGAATCATCCCGAACGCAAGAATCCCGTTGGCAAGTTAAGTTTGTCAACGGGATTTCGTTTGTCTTGATTGATTCAATTGATTCGATGGATTCGATTCATCCGGCCGATTGCCTATCCGTCGCTTATCGGAGCCGAAGCTTAGAGCTTGAATTCTTCCTTCACCTTAGCGAAGGCCTCGAGGACCAAGTCCAGATCCTCCTTCGAGTGTGCCGCGGAGACCTGCGTACGAATACGGGCCTTCTCACGTGGGACAACCGGGAAGCTAAACGCCGTCACGTAGACGCCAAGCTCGAGCATGCGCTCAGCCACATCGGCCGCGAGTTGTGCATCGTAGACCATGACCGGCACGATCGGGTGCGTACCCGGGACGATATCAAGTCCCAGATCGTTTAGTCCCTGGCGGAAGTAGGCGGTGTTCACCTGCAGCTTCTTCAGATGCGACTGATCGGCTTGCAGCATCTCTAGAACCTTCAGCGTCGTGGATGTAATCGCAGGCGACAAGGTGTTCGAGAACAAATAGGGTCTACTCGACTGACGAAGCAGATCGACGACTGCCTGGCTTGCAGCCGTGAAGCCGCCGCTCGCGCCACCCAGGGCCTTGCCGAAGGTGGAGGTCAGGATATCGATACGCCCCTCAACACCGCAGTGCTCGGCCGTGCCACGACCCGTCTTGCCGACGAAACCGGAGGAGTGACTGTCATCGACCATAACCAGCGCACCATACTCGTCTGCGAGGTCGCAGATGCCTTTGAGATTGGCGATGATGCCATCCATGGAGAAGACGCCGTCGGTTGCGATCATGATGATACGCGCACCGTCAGCCTTGGCTGCCGCCAGATTCTTCGCCAGATCTTCCATGTCGTTGTTCAGGTAGCGATATCGCTTAGCCTTACACAGACGAACGCCGTCGATGATGCTCGCATGATTCAGCTGATCGCTGATGATCGCATCCTCTTCGGTCAGGAGCGTCTCGAACAGGCCCGTATTCGCATCGAAGCAGGAGCTGTAGAGAATCGCATCGTCGAAGCCGAAGAAGCGACTGACTTCTCGCTCGAGTGCCTTGTGAATCTCTTGGGTACCGCAGATGAAGCGAACCGACGAGAGGCCGAAGCCCCAGGTGTCGTAGCTCGCCTTGGCGCTTGCGATCAAGTCCGCGTTGTCACAGAGCCCAAGATAGTTGTTCGCACACATGTTGACCACGTTGCTGACGTTTGTCGTATCGATGCGACTGCGCTGCATCGTCGTGAGTACACGCTCGTTCTTATATAATCCTTGATCCTTGAAGGATTGTACCTTCTCCGCAAAGATTTCGATTGCTGCTTGTTTCATATCTGGTTCGTCTCTCCTTATGCTTAATCGTCTTCTGCCCAGGTCATGACGACCTTGGCTGCCGTACCGTTGATCATCGCCTCGAAGCCCGACTCATAATCTCTGAAGTCGATGCGGTGGGTGATGATATCCGACAAGTCGAGGCCACTCTGAATCATAGCCATCATCTTGTACCAGGTCTCGAACATCTCGCGGCCGTAGATACCCTCGACATGCAGCCCCTTCATGATGATCTTGTTCCAGGGCGTCTCACTGGCACCGCCATGGATACCGAGCAGCGAGACTTGGCCCCCGTTCTCCATGTGATCCCAGATCGTGTTCAGAGCAGCCGGTGCGCCGCTCATCTCCATGGCTACATCGAAGCCCTCCGTCATGCCAAGCTCATCCATAACATCTTGTACGGACTCACGCTTGATGTTGACAGGGCGAACGGTCGGACAAATCTTCTTGGCCAGATCCAGCCGATAATCGTTCATGTCCGTGATCACAATATGGCGAGCGCCACTGTGGCGGGCGACGGCAGCCGACATCATACCGATCGGGCCGGCGCCGGTAATCAAGACGTCTTCGCCGACGAGGTCGGACTTCAGAGCAGTATGAACCGCGTTACCCAGCGGGTCGAAGATGGCAGCGATATCAAGCGGGATACCCTCACTGACCTTGACCACGTTCTCGGCGGGAATCACGAGATATTCGGCAAAACAACCTTGACGATCCACACCCACACCCTTCGTATGCAGGCAGAGATGGCGCTTACCCGCACGACAGTTCCTGCACGTACCACAAACAATATGGCCCTCGCCGGATACGAGATCTCCGACTTCGAAGCCCTCAACCAAGCGGCCGAGTTCGGCGATACGACCGACGAATTCATGGCCGATCGGCATCGGCGGCTTGATGTGCTCTTGGCTCCATTCGTCCCACTCGTAGATGTGCACGTCTGTTCCGCAGATGGCGGTCTTCAGAATCTTGATCTTCACTTCGAGCTCAGCTGTCCTTGGGACAGGGACGGTCTGCAGTGATAGACCGGGGGCGGCCTCCGTCTTGACCAGAGCCAACATTGTTTCACTCATTGTCTTCATTTCCTTCCTGCTTCCGATATTCGGTATAGCCATACAAATTAATTCGCCCGTCTGGCGGGTTTTCTTCTCCTATTATAAGCCATATGTGCCGATTTGTGGGGGATTTGTCAAGAACTTATAAATTCCCTTCGCTGTACGGAAATTCGCTTGACAGAGTCGTCCGAGGTCTTATAATTAAGACGAACATACATTCGATTTAGGAGCCGCAAATGGACAGAGCAATTCTTCACGTAGACATGAATAGTTTCTATGCATCCGTCGAGTGTCTACACAGGCCGGACATTCGTCACTTGCCGGTGGCGGTCGGCGGTAACGAGGATGCGCGTCACGGCATCGTGCTTGCCAAGAATCAATTGGCCAAGTCCTACGGTATCCAAACGGGTGAAGTGCTCTGGCAGGCGCGGCAGAAGTGTCCGGATCTCGTGACCGTCCCGCCGAACTACCCGCTCTATCTGCGCTATTCGGCCGAGGCGCACGCCCTTTACGAGCAGTACACCTCGCAGATCGAGCCCTTCGGCCTAGATGAGTGCTGGCTCGACGTCACAGGCTTGGACGGCATAGCTACCGCCCAGCAGATTCGTCGGCAGGTACGGGATCGACTCGGCATCACGGTCTCCATCGGCGTCTCCTGGAACAAGATCTTCGCGAAGCTCGGCAGCGACATGAAGAAGCCCGATGCCATCAGCATCGTCTCGCGCACAAACTTCCGGGAGGTCGCCTGGCCGCTTCCCGTAAGCGAACTGCTCTATGTAGGGCCCGCGACAACTCGCAAGCTCAAGCAATTGGCCGTCACCAGTATCGGCGATCTCGCTCGTTTGGAGCCTCGCTTCTTGCTCGCCCGCTTCGGTAAGATCGGGCTCATGCTCAGCCGCTTCGCAAACGGCGAGGATACGAGCCCCGTCCTGACGACAGATGCGAGCAGCCAGATCAAGTCGGTCGGTAACAGCGTCACGACACCGCGCGACCTCCAAGACGATGAGGATGCACGCCTCATCCTCTACGCTCTCTGTGAGAGCGTCGCCGCAAGACTGCGCGAACACGGCCTCGTCGGCGATGTAGTCGAGCTATCGGTGCGCGACAACGGCTTGTTCAGTTTCTCTTGTCAGCACAAGCTCGTTCGCGAGACTTGTTTGACCACGGAGATCGCGGCTGAGGCCATCCGCCTCTTTTGCGAGAACTATCACTGGGAGGCACCGATTCGCAGCATGGGGGTGCGCGTATCGGGGCTCAGTCTGGCCAGACCGGAACAACTGGCCTTCTTCCCCGACGAGGCTCAGCGAGTACAGCTTGGCATGCTGGATCACACGATCGACGAGCTTCGCCGCCGCTATGGCTACAGCGCGATCAAGCGAGGACTCTTCCTCACCGATCGCCTTGGCGAATTGGACGCGAAGTCCGATCATATCATCGCACCGATCGGCTTCCTGAAGGGAGGTGACAACACATGATCAATCGAAGACCGGAGGAGGAAACAGGCCTCTATGACGAGGAGCGCTTCTTCGCCGTAGCTGTCTGTGCCCGCATCAAGGAAGACGGCGAGGTATTGCCTCTAACGGTCGAGTGGGAGGGCCGAGCGCTGCTCGTGGAACAGATTCTGGACAAGCAAGCAGCCCGCATGCGCAAGGACTTGCGCAGCGGGACACGATTCCTCATCCGTTTGGAGGGGCGGGTTTGTTGCTTGTTTCTGGATCGGGATTGTTGGTACCTGGACCTAGGAGCTTCGATATACGGATAGTGACTCAGTCCTGGAAGCCCTTGAGACGATCGGCGAAGTTACGGTCGAAGTTGTAGATTCTGCGCGGATACGTCTCTGTCATGTAGGGCGAGGTGATCATAAAGTCTGCGGTAGCGGCATTCGTCGCAATCGGAATGCCATAGACGACAGCGATGCGCATCAAGGCACGTACATCCGGATCGTGAGGCTGAGCCTCGAGCGGGTCCATGAAGAAGACGACCATATCCAGCTTGCCCTCGGCAATTCGCGAACCGATCTGCTGATCACCGCCCAGCGGGCCCGAGTTGAAGCCGCGAACAGGCAGTTCGCTCATATCCGCTACCAAGCGGGCGGTCGTGCCGGTGCCGCAGAGGTGATGCTGACGTAGGATCTCCGTGTGGCGTCGCACCCAGTCCAACAACTCCTTCTTCTTCCCGTCATGGGCGATCAAGGCGATTGTCTTGACCTTCTCAATCGGTAAGGTGATGTACTCATTGTCGTTTACGCTCATATGTCTCTCCTATATATTCTGATCTAACTGTATTATCGATTCGAATCGACGGTGTACTCGAGATAGATGGCCGCCAGCGGCGGCAAGTCTAATTCAAGCCTCTGTATCTGAGGTAGCTCTATTATAGCATCCTCATTTCGTCTGCGTGCTTCTGTGTAGCGCTTCATGAGCTCCGGCTTATTCTGCAGATAGGCACTAACCCAAGACGCCTCTAGATCCGCTGTCGTCAGTGCCTTCGTCTCGAGTTTGGAGCCTGTAAATGAATCACCGAGGTAATTCGATCCGCCCCACTTCGAATCGTCACTGTTCAGGCGAACCTTCCACTTCCCGCCTTGCGGTACCCGAAGAGAATAACGGGACAAGACGGCCGGTGTCGTGTTCATGACGGTGAGCATCATGCTCTTGGCATCCGTCGAATAACGACAGAAGGCGAACACGGCGTTCTCCGCATCGTCGGCTTGCATCCACTCGAAACCTGCCCAACTATCGTCTTCCTCCCAGAAGGCCTGATGATCCAAATAGAAATGATTCAAGTACTTCACGAAGTCATGGAGCTTGCAGTGGCGTTCGTACTGAAGCATGAACCACTCAAGTTCCTCATAGAATCGCCATTCGATAAAGGTGCCCAGTTCATAACCCATGAAGTTTAGCTTCGCACCGGGATGAGCCATCTGATACATCAGGAGAACACGTAAGCTTGCAAACTTGCGCCACAGATCACCCGGCATGCGATCGAGTAGGCTTCGCTTCCCGTGCACGACCTCATCGTGCGAGAAGGCGAGGACATAGCGCTCGCTAAACGCATAGGTCATGGAGAAGGTCAGCTTGTTATACGAGCCGCCTCGCATGATATAGTCCAGGTCCATGTAGTTCAAACTGTCATGCATCCAACCCATGTTCCACTTATGCGTGAAACCTAGGCCGCCGTCTGCCGTCTTATGAGTGATCTTCGGATAGGCACTGGACTCTTCGGCAATCAAGAGCGCGTGCGGGAAACGACCGGAGATCGTACTGTTCAGATGCTTCAAGAAGTCGATGGCAGCCGGATTATCCGTACCGCCCCACTCGTTACGAAGTTCCTTCGGACGATCGAAGGTCAGATAGATCATGCTACTGATCGCATCCATGCGCAGTCCATCGATATGATACTCATCAAGCCAATAATAGGCACTCGAAATCAAGAAGGAATGTACTTCCTTCTTCGCATAATCGAAGGCGACGGTCCCCCACTCCTGCAGGTTCGCACTGGCCGGGTCGGGATGCTCATAGGTCGGTGTTCCGTCGAAGTGGTAGAGTCCATACTCATCCTTCGGGAAGTGCGACGGCACCCAATCCAAGATCACCTTGATCCCGTGGAGGTGCATCGTGTCGACGAAGAACTTGAAGTCCGCAGGCGAACCATAGCGCGATGTAGGGCAGAAATAGCCGGTCACCTGATAACCCCAGGATGCATCCAGCGGATATTCCGTAATCGGCATCAGCTCAACTGCGTTGAAGCCCATCTCGACCAGGTACGGCGCGAGTTGCAGAGCGGTCTCGCGATAATTATATGTATTCCCATCCGGGTAGCGGCGCCACGAGGCCATATGCATCTCATAGATATTCAACGGTGCGTTCGCTCGTGCGTCCTGCCTATTCTCCATATGTTGCCGATCGCGCCAGACATACAAGTCATCCGGATACACGATCGATGCGGTCTGTGGGCGAGTCTCACTGTGTCTGGCCATCGGATCGGCCTTGAGCACGATCTGGTCATTTAGATTTCTGATTGCATATTTATATCGTTGCCAAGCATAATCACCGGCCAAGAAGACGGTCCAAATCCCACTCTCGGCAAGCAGCTCCATCGGAGTGTGATCGGCATCCCATTGATTGAATTCGCCCACCAGCGACACGGCCTTCGCGCGAGGCGCCCATACAGAGAAACGCCAGCCCGGCATGCCGTCCTCGACAGCAGGGTTGGCGCCTAATAACAAATAACTTCGGTAGTTTGTTCCGTTGTTAAACAAATATACAGCGTCCATAAACACCTCCATCGGTTAGGCTTGTCCATTCTCACTCAATTATATACTAAATTGATGTAGCCCAAGCCGATTTACCGCCATATCGCCGAACAAAGAGTGAACGAAGCCCAACATTTCCAAAAACATAGTATGATTAAGCGTAGAACGATTAGTGAATGGGGGAATCATTGTCATGTCGAATAGAGCATCGGCCCTACCGGCCAATCCAAATCAAAACCTGAGTTTCAACGAAGAACAATTGCAAGAAATCGTAGTCGCAGGTGGTTGCTTCTGGGGCGTAGACGCCTATATGGCCCGCCTCTACGGTGTCGCTCGAACAGAGAGCGCTTACGCCAACGGTCATACCGAGAACCCGACCTATCCGGAGGTATGCACGGGTCAAACAGGCTACGCCGAAGTCGTGAAGGTAACTTACGATCCCGCTCGCATCGGCCTCACGGCGCTCCTCATGCAATTCTTCTCGATCATAGACCCCACGCAGCATGGCCGCCAGGCAGGCGATATCGGCGATCAATATCGCAACGGCATCTACTATATGAACGACGCGGACCTGGAGACAATACACAAGGTGATGGATGAAGTGGCGGGGCAGTATACGAAGCCTCTGGCTACCGAAGTGGCGCCACTCGGCCGCTACTACCCGGCAGAGACCTATCATCAAGATTACCTCGACAAGAATCCAAACGGGTATTGTCACGTCTCGTTTACTGATCTGCCAAGCGAGCAGCTCCATCTGGATTAAGGGAGGCTCCAAGATGACAGATAAGCCGACAACACCCGGCAACGGTAGCAGATTACCGAGGCCCGGCCTCCGCATGATCAAGACCACGCTGGCCGTCTTAATCAGCGTCTTGACCGTCGGTATCCTCTACCCTGTATCCAACGGCTTCTATGCCGGCATCTCTGCCGTGCTGAGTACACAGACGAATTTGAAGAACAGCTGGCCCTTTGCCCGCGATCGCATCGTCGGCACCTTCATCGGCGGCCTCTACGGCTTGATCGTACTTCTCATCTTGCAAGCTATAAACAATGAACTGGCGCATCCGATCTACCTCGCCATCATGGCGATCAGCATTCTACCGCTGATCTATCTGATCGTCTTATTGAAGCAATACGATGCCGTATATATCACTTGTGTCGTTTATCTGAGCTTGGTACTGAGCACGGCAGATAGAGCGCCGCTCGAGTTTGCCGTCGCGCGCATGCTTGAGACGACACTCGGTATCTTCGTCTCTCTCGGGATCAATGCGATTCCCTTCCTGAGGGACGATCGCTCGAGGTCATAAACGAGATGTAGCGCATGGCCGAATCTCTCGTCGACCGCTCCTCCTCGTCCGAGAAGGGGCGAAACGGCTTGGTCCGAAGCTTGAAGCCTTGTTCTGCGGCCTCGATTCGCCAAGTTCCGATGATCTCCCCTCGACTCACGATAAGAGGTAAGAAGGACTTCGTCTTCTCGTCTTGCAAATCCTTCTGATAGCGCGGATCCAGTATGGGCTTGTGATCCCAATAACTCATCAGATATTCATCATAAGCGGGCAGGAGCAGTACATCCTCTAGCTTGGCGGACGCATCAACATGATTAGCCATCAAGTAGATCTTCTCGTCGGACTTCAGTCGAACAAGCGAAGTTTGGATCAACTCGACGGCAAGTTTCGCTTCCTCCGGCTTCAGACCGCAGTACCAAGCGAAGTCGATCAAGGTGGCAGGGCCTCTGCTCGCGAAATAACGAAGCGCAAGTTCTGCGAGGATCTCCTCTTCTGTCTTCTCGCTTGTACTCGGAATCCAATCGTCATAGAGCTCAAATACGGTATCGCTGCCTTCGCCAAGACCGCAGAAGACAAGCTTATCCATAGCGGCCATCATCAAGATCAAGTGACCGCGCTTGCCCTCCGTCTCTATCCCCCCGCGATTTAGATGTAAGAAGAGTGCAGACGAACTCAGTCCTCCCTCTTGTTTCAGATTGCGGAAGATCAGATCTTGGGCAGCCAGGAGGACGGTAGGCGTGAGTTCCAAATCCTCTAATTGCTTCGCCATCACCTTCTTGGCACGCGGCGCAGAGTAGTCCAGCAGCCAGGGCAGGTCCTGCGGCGTGACTAGACTCATGTTCCCTCGCAAGAGCCAGCTGCGGACAATCTCCCGCTGTTCCAGGCACTCCCGTATCAGATCATGGGTAGGCTCGCCCGCAAGACGGGATGCAAGTGCCCAAGTCGCTTGTGACAAGCTTGACGCCATCACGGTTCCAAATGAATCCACAAGCTTCGCGGGACTCCGGAAACTCTTGTGGCTAAGATGCTGATTAATCAAACGCAGGTATGCGATCTCATGTCTGTTCATAAAGGATCCTCTCTAGCTGATTACTTCCTAAATAAATTTCTGAATATCCAGCGTGCGTGTGTAGTCCTTATGGCCGGCCTGCAGGAACAATGCCGCCGCCTTACCCGTTTGCGCGTTTTCCGCGATTCGAGCCTGCAGATCCGACGCCCCGGTCCAACTCGGTTTGTCCAGATACCATACGGGCAGATTGACGGTGGCGTATTTATTGCGCCTGAGGTTTGTCACCCAAGTCTGTAGCTTGACCTCTTTGAGACCGAATGTGCCTCTGAGCAGATCGGGCAGATCGTCCAAGCTGCTCGTTCTCTGCTCCAGCTCGTGCGGGGCACGCAGATCCCGTACCGTGGTCTCGCCCGTGCCCACATGTGTGAGCTTGATCAACCCATCGACGAGCGGAATCGGGCTATGGCGAAAAATCTTATTCAGCGTGTATCTATAGTCGGCGGCCGCCCAGGGGGCGAAATTTCCGCAATTGGGGCAGACGAAGCCTTCGGCTTGCTGATCGAAGTACGAGGGGGCACCGCACCCTTGGCACTTGATTGCTGTCGTATCTTGATCTCGCATGTTGCTTCGCTCCTGCTAATAACTCATCTGCTGAGCACATCTAAAAGTCACCTCTAACCTATCGGCTCAACCATACCTTAAAAGAAGAAAAGCTGAGCCATTTCGACTCAGCTTGGTCCCCGACTCATGATATCAGGCAACTCTATTACCGGTATACTAAATCGCAAAAAATTATCTGTCAATATCTTTTTGATGAAAAACTCCGGAGCACAAAAATACCGTTAGCTGACTGTATCAACTAACGGTATCTAATTTGGTTGCGGAGGCGGGACTCGAACCACGCGACCTTCGGATTATGAGCCCGACAAGCTACCAACTGCTCCACTCCGCGGTATAGATGAAATGTGCTGGTGCTCATGGCCGGACTTGAACCGGCACGGATGTTACTCCGACGGATTTTAAGTCCGCTGCGTCTGCCATTCCGCCACACGAGCAATCACTTCATGCACTTCAGTATACTAAGGGATAACCCTTGGCTTGTCAAGGACGGTTTCGTAAACCGCCTCGATTCGCCATTATCTTAGTCTATGTGTCGTATCTGTATCAATCTGGAGGCATTCTCCAGATTCGCAATATCATCTAGCAAGCGATTTCCCAGTTCTGATCTCGCGATCAGGCGCTGATTCAAGCTGCCGACAAACGGTACGTCAAGCGAGCGCTGTGCCAAGAGGAAGCGGCCGTCAATCAATAGATCGGTCCTAGCCAGCAAGTCTCGTATCCCATCATCTGTACGCGCGAGAAACTCGAGCCTCTCCAAACGATACCCGGTGTAGACTAATACGTCGCCACCACGATCGTGAATCGCATCCGCGAGGATGGCCAGGGCTGCCGCTTGTTCGAAGGGTTCACCGCCGGACAACGTCGCGCCACGCAGGAGCGGGTGCGTATCATACAAGTCCAGTACACGGTCGGTCGAGAACCATGTTCCCCCGACCGACAGATGTGTTTGGGGATTGTGGCAACCGGGACAACGATGCGGACAGCCTTGTGTGAAGACCACGAAGCGCATGCCCGGCCCGTCGACAATCGACTCCTCGATGATCGACGAGAGCTGGAGCATGGCACCGCCGGCAGGCTCTGCATCCGCACCGGCTGCTGCCACGGTATCACCTTGTAATAAGTTTAGCTTGCGCTGCCAATAATCAAGCATGTTTCACCCGTTCGCCAACTTCCGCCTTCTTGGCATCGTTGAAACGGTCCATGGTGCCGACCAGATAGCCTGTGATTCTTCGTATGCGCTCGAAGGGCTGTGCGGCGGTCTCTTCTCTATTGCAACGCGGGCAGGTGCTGCCGATGACACCGGTATAACCGCAGACGGGGTCACGGTCGAGCGGGTGGTTAATCGAGCCGTAGCCGATACCCGCTTCCTTCATATGCAAAACCACATCTTCGAACACGGACAGATTCAGGCTCGGATCGCCATCAAACTCGATATAGGTGATGTGACCGGCGTTCGTGTAGCTGTGATACGGAGCTTCCAGATCGATCTTCTTGTGTGCCGAGATCTTGTAGTACACCGGTACATGGAAGGAGTTCGTATAGAATTCATGATCCGTGATGCCGGCCATCTTACCGTACTTCGCCTGGTCGATCTTGATGAAGCGGCCCGAGAGACCCTCTGCAGGCGTCGCCAAGAGGCTGTAATTCAATTGCTCCAACTCGGCTCGCTCATCGCAGCGCTCACGCATGTAGCGAACAATCTTGAGACCAAGCTCCTGGCTTGCCTGAGATTCCCCGTGGTGCTTACCGACCAGCGCGACAAGTGTCTCTGCCAGGCCGATGAAGCCGACGGATAGGGAACCGTGGCGGAGGATGCGCTCCAGCTCCTCGCCCTTCTCCAGCGTATCGGAATCGATCCAGATACCTTGACCCATCAAGAAGGGATAGTTCTGAACATATTTACGCTTCTGAATCTCGAAGCGGTGACGAAGCTGGCGGAAGACCAGATCCATCTGCTTGTCGAGCAACTCGAAGAAACGCTCTTCTGATCCGCGAGCTTCGATACCCAAGCGAGGCAAGTTAATCGACGTGAAGCTGAGGTTACCTCTGCCCTTGCTCGTCTCGCGCGTTGGATCGTATACGTTACTCATGACGCGTGTGCGACAACCCATATAAGCCACTTCGCTGTCGTCATCGCCTTCGCGATAATACTGGAGGTTAAACGGCGCATCGAGGAAGCTGAAGTTCGGGAACAAGCGCTTCGAAGAAACACGAATGGCCTGTTTGAAGAGGTCGTAGTTGATATCGCCTTCCTTACTATTGATGCCATCCTTGACCTTGAAGATCTGGACGGGGAAGATCGCGGTCTCACCGTTACCGAGACCGTCTTCCGTCGCCTGCAGCAGTTGACGCATGACGAGGCGAGCCGCATGACTGCGACCGGTACCGTAGTTCAACGAGGTAAACGGCACCTGTGCACCGGCACGGGAATTCATCGTGTTGAGGTTATGAATCAGCGACTGCATCGCCTGATAAGTCGAACGATCCGTTCGTTTCACCGCGAGAGCAACCACACGGTACAAGAGGCTGTCTGTCTCACCCTTCTTGGCGAGTGCATTGACCAGATCTTCATAATCCGCAGCTTCGAGCCAGGCAAGCTCCTCACCGCCCAAGCGGTCTGCTTCTGCAAGCAAGTCCTGCTCATCTAACAGATCTCGCACATGCTTCTTGGCAGTCTTCTGGACGCCGCTTGCCATCGCGTTATCGAAGTTCGGGATGGATTGTCCGCCATGCATCTCGTTTTGATTCGCTTGGAGAGCGATACAGGCCAGAGCGGAGTAGCTCTCGATGCTCTGCGGCTCGCGGAGGAAACCGTGGCCGGTCGAGAAGCCGTTCTTGTAGAGTTTCTCCAGGTCGATCTGGCAGCAGGTCTCGGTCAAGAGGTAGAAGTCCTTGTCGTGGATATGGATGTCGCCGTTGGCATGTCCCTTGGCCATATCCTCAGGGAGTACATAGTTGTCGATAAAGGACTTGGAGGACTCGGAACCATACTTCAGCATCATGCCCATCGCGGTGTTACCGTCGACGTTAGCGTTCTCACGCTTCATGTCGCTCTCGGAGGCATCCGAGAAGGAGAGTCGCTTGAAGACCTCCATGAGCGCGTTCTTCTCTTCTCTTCGCTTGGTGCGCTCGGAACGATAGAGAATATAGGCCTTGGCCGTAAGCGGCGCGCCGTTCTCCATCAAGACGAGTTCGACGATATCCTGAATCGACTCGACATCCGGATTGACAGTTGCATCGAGGCTCTCGACGACCATGGCCGTCAAGCCGTCCAGCTCGCTATCGGACAGTGTCTCGCTCGGTACACTCGCGTTCGCCTTGGCAATCGCCTGGCGTATCTTGAAGTAATCAAACGGTAGCAAGCTGCCATCTCGCTTCACAACTTGCTTCGGGCTCTTGACGATGACGTGATAATTCCTCATAAAAATACTCCCTCTACGGACAGTACAGAGAGCATGCAAAAATGCAAACCCGCTTACTGTCATACTCCGTGACACGGGTATTCTTCAGGCAAGTCTTCCGGCTCTACTCCCGGCTTATCCTTCCCAAGCAAACTCAGTGGATCTATAAGCGTTGATGAGCATTACGGCGGCGGGACCGCACAGGTATCGCACCTGTTTCCTTATTATCCGCCACGAAGTACATATGTCAGTACAACGTGTCGTACCTGAAAAACACTATATGTTGCGTTCAACTTTCAACACTATACACCACATATGGTATCCAGTCAACAAATTTCGTATCATTTGGTACTCTCAGATTTGGCTGTACTTGTTAAGGTCAAACGACCCTAAACAAACAGCTAAACTCGTTACGGATAGATCTAAAGGAGATAATTATGACCCCGATTCCTAGCAGTATAATCAAGCGCGACGGCTCACTCGTTCGCTTCAATCAAGATAAGATCACGGATGCCATCTATGCCGCCGCCACCGCAAGCGACGGTTTCGGTCGCGAAGAGGCCGCGCGTCTGACCGCTATCGTTATGGACTCGCTCCGTGACCTCTCCACCGATGCGGAGCTCACAGTCGAAGAGATTCAAGACCTTGTCGAAGAGACCTTGATGGCTTCCGCCTACAAACAGACCGCCAAGGCCTATATCCTCTACCGCGAGGAACGGGCGAAGGATCGCAAGCCGGACTTGTTCAAGAAACGTCTGAGCCTGAAGCCCTACGAGTATCCGGACCTGGCAGAATATGTCGATGCGATTCGCCACTCCTACTGGATTCACACCGAGTTCAATTACACAAGCGACATCCAAGATTACAAGGTGCGCGTGAACGAAGCCGAGCGTCAGGCGATCATGAAGTCGATGCTGGCGATTGCGCAAGTCGAAGTCTCGGTCAAGACATTCTGGGGCGACATCTACAAGCACATACCGAAGCCCGAGATTGGTCAGGTCGGGTATACCTTTGCCGAATCGGAAGTACGCCACTCCGATGCCTACTCCCACCTCCTCGAGATCCTCGGCCTGAACAAGGAGTTCGAGCAGATCAAGGACGTACCGGCTATCATGGCGAGAATCAAGTACCTCGAGCATGCGCTCTTGACCGCTCGCAGCGACGACCCCAGAGACTACACACTCTCGATTCTCTTGTTCTCCCTCTTCACCGAGCATGTGTCTCTCTTCTCGCAGTTCTTGATTATTATGGCGTTCAATAAGCATCGCAATCTCTTCAAAGGTATCTCCAACGCCATCGAAGCCACCTCCAAGGAGGAGCAGATTCACGGCCTCTTCGGGATCGACCTGATTAATTTGATCCGTGAGGAGCAGCCCGAGTGGTTCGACAAGGAGATGGAGGAGAACGTGAAGCAAGCCTGTCTGAGTTCCTACGAAGCGGAGAAGGATCTCCTCGACTGGTTCTTCGAGGACGGCGAACTGGACTTCCTCCCCAAGAAGACGATTCAAGAGTTTATCAAGAACCGTCTGAACAACTCCCTCGTCAGCATCGGCTTCGAGAAGCTGTTTGACGTGGATGAAGCGGAAGTGATCAAGACCGACTGGTTCGACGACGAGGTCGTGGCGACCAAGCATGTCGATTTCTTCGTGAAGCGCTCGATCAATTACAACAAGCGCGCGCAGAGCTTCACATCCGACGACCTATTCTAAACAACTGTGACATATAAGGAGATATCTATGTTTGATTGGCTAAACGATTACAGCAGGCGCTTCCTGGAGAACGGCTACCTGACAGAAGGAGTCAGCCCGGAAGAGCGCATCCGCTTCATCGCGGACAAGGCCCAGGACATCCTCGGCATCGACGGATTCGCAGACAAGTTCCATGATTATATGGCGAGGGGCTGGTTCTCCTTGTCCTCACCCATCTGGTCGAACTTCGGTATTACGAAGGGCTTGCCGATTTCTTGTTTCGGCGGCTACGTCAGCGATACGATGAACGGCATCCTCTATTCACAAGCCGAGGCCGGTATGATGAGCAAGTATGGCGGTGGTACCTCCGGCTTCTTCGGCGACCTGCGTCCCCGCGGTGCCGAGATTCGCGACAACGGCTACTCTTCGGGTTCCGTGCACTTCATGAAGCTCTTCGAGAGTATTGTCGACGTCGTATCCCAGGGATCGACCCGTCGCGGGCACTACGCCCCCTACCTGCCGATCGATCATCCGGACATCCTCGAGTTCCTCGAGATCGGTACGGAGGGCAATCCGATCCAGTCGCTCACCCATGGCGTTACGGTCAGGGATGACTGGATGAAGTCCATGATCGCAGGCGATCAAGAGAAGCGCGCCGTCTGGGCCAAGCTCCTGCAGCGCCGCGTCGAGATGGGCTATCCTTATATCGTCTTCGTCGATACGGTCAACGAGAACACGGTCGATGTCTACAAGGATAAGCAGCTCAAGATCACGCACAGCAACCTCTGCTCCGAGATCGCGCTCCCCGACAACGAGGACTGGTCGTTTGTCTGTGACCTCTCCTCCATGAATCTCTTACATTACGATGAGTGGAAGGATACGGATGCAGTCGAAACCATGGTCTACTTCCTCGATGCGGTCATGACAGACTTCATCACGAAGCTCGAAGCCATGCGCGACTCAGACTCCCGAGATGACCGTCAGAGCTTCTACTTCTTGGAGCGAGCCTACAATTTTGCTGTCCAGAATCGCGCTATCGGTCTTGGCGTACTCGGCTGGCACTCGCTTCTTCAATCGAAGATGATTCCCTACGAGAGCATCGAGGCCAAGAAGCTAAACGTCGAGATCTTCAAGTTGATCCAAGACAAGTCTTACCAAGCATCCGCCGAACTTGCGGAGCGCTTCGGTGAGCCGGAACTTCTCGTTGGCTACGGCCGTCGCAACACGACGCTCAACGCTATCGCACCGACGACATCGAGCGCCTTCATCCTCGGTCAGGTCTCGCAGAGCATCGAACCGATCTGGTCAAATACGTATGTCAAAGACGTCGCCAAGCTCAAGGTCACCATCCGTAACCGCGAACTCGAGCGCCTCCTCGAAGCGAAGGGCCTCAATACGAGAGACGTATGGAACGATATTCGTGACCACGACGGCTCCGTCCAGCACCTGGACTTCCTCAGCGAGAACGAGAAGGCCGTCTTCAAGACCTTCAACGAGCTCAACCAGTACGAGGTCATCGATCAGGCGGCTGCACGCCAAGCCTTCATCGATCAGAGCCAATCGCTAAACGTCATGATCAATCCCAAGATGAGCGCCAAGGAGATCAACCAACTCTATATCTTCGCCTGGGAGAACAAGATCAAGTCGCTCTACTACCAGCACAGCACGAACGCGGCTCAGCAGTTCAGCCAAGATAAGCTCTGCGGTGTCGCCTGCGAAGCATAGAATTCCGACTTACAACATAGCGACAAATCGATTAGGCCCGGTTCCCTCACATACGAAGGGGCCGGGCCTAAATTAACGCTAGTGTTCGTCTACAGCTACTACGGCAGCGTGATATGATGATCTCTCAATACATCGCTTAGCTCGGGGAAGTATA
>CAZLEA010000001.1:37878-59335 GCA_964558445.1 uncultured Oscillospiraceae bacterium
TACGGCAGCGTGATATGATGATCTCTCAATACATCGCTTAGCTCGGGGAAGTATACGGAGCTGATCCCCTCCGGTTGATCTACGAGCTTCCTGCCGGTTCTTGTCGCCGCGTCATATCGGTCACCTGTACCAAGCAGTCCACGATCCAAGTCTTGGACCACAACGATCGACTCATCCGAGACTTCTAGAATCCAAGCATCCTTGTAGGCCAGATGCTCATCTCTTGTCTCTAAGATCAGGCGGTCACCCTCTTGGCGGTACGTACCCGCATAGATCATATTCAGAGCGATACCGCCCATGTGATAAACACCCTCCGGATACAGCGCGATATACTGGATGTACGATCCTTCGACTGTGCCCTCTAGGACATAGCAAGTAGCTTCCGAGAGCAAACTGTCTTGCGAATCCATCGGAGCATCCGAGTGTATCGGATCGTCTTCTTGTGCAAGCGCCGGCAGTGCGCGATTGTAAGCAATCAGAGCGATACCGGCCGAAACCAATAGCGCGATAGCGATCAAGCCCATGCGTTTGACTATCTTGTTTCTCATTTGTTCACCTCCCAGAATATAAGTAAGCAACTCAAATTATTAGGCTACATTACATCTTGAATGTACAACCGTGAGTTTTTTTGTCAAGTTACATTTGGTCAATTCACAATAAGTTAACAAAACTCCCCTCCCAATAGATTGTTCTATTCGGAGAGGAGTCTAGATGAGTACTGCTTATCGGCCATCAAGCCTCGAGCGGCTCTGCCAGAATATCTTGTTTGTCCGCATGACGCTTGTACCAGGTCACAACGTAGGGGCAGGTAGCCAGTAAGCGCTTGCCCTCCGCGCGAGCCGCGGTATCGACCGCCACAACGAGCTTCGAGGCCATACCCTGACCGCGTAGGACCGGATCAACCCACGTGTGATCTACATCCCATACGTTGCTATCGCTTGGTGACACGGGGAACGTGACTTCGGCGATCATCTTACCGTCTTCGTCCCTTGCGCGAAACGCCTGTTCTTCACGAATCAATTCCATCTGCTGCCTCCTTCGTTTATCCTTGTAGACATACCCAAACGACCACGCATCAGCATGTCCCTATCCCTACTTCGAGAAGTCGTAGATCGTCTGTTCCTTGTAGGTATCGCCTGCTCTCAAGACCGGCGACGGGAAGTATGTTCGTTCCATGGAGTTCGGGAAGCCCTGTGTCTCCAAGCAGACTGCGCCGTGCTTCTCGTAGAGCACGCTGCCATCTGCATCCTCTGACGGAGCATTGGCCGTATAGACTTGTAAACCGGGTTTGCTAGTCCATACACGCATCGATCTGCCGCTTACCGGATCCGTCAAGGTTGCCGCAAGCTCGACCGCACCGCGTTCAGTCTTGCGTAGTACGTAGTTATGGTCGTAGCCACCGCCGACATGAAGTTGCGGGTCATCGCTTGCGATATCCAAACCAATTTCCTTGGCCACGGTGAAGTCAAAGGCCGTACCCGAAACAGGACGAAGCTCGCCTGTCGGAAGCAGAGCATCATCCACAACCGTGTAGTGATCCGCCTCCACCTGCAGAGTATGCTGCAGTATGCTCTGGTCGACTGCGGCACCCGCAAGCACGAAGTATGCGTGATTACAGAAACCGACAACCGTATCCTTCGTCGACACGGCGGTCTCTTCGATCCAGACCTTCTCCCCATCGAAGCGATAGGTTGCCGTCGCGGTCAGTTCGCCCGGGAAGCCCTCTTCACCGTCCGCGCTCACATAGGTGAACGATACGGTCTGATTATCGATCACTTCTGCCGTCCAGACCTTCGCGTTATACCCTTCCAGTCCGCCATGCAGCGTGTTGCCCTTCTCGTTGGCACCCAGCTCATAGACTTCGCCGTTCAAGCTGAACTTGGCACCTGCCAAGCGGTTTGCGAAGCGTCCACAAGTTGCACCGTGATTCTTACCTGTTCCGAGCCACTGCTCCAGTGTCTCGAAGTCTTGAACCACGTTCTCGATCTTACCATTCTTGTCCGGTATGCCCACTCTGGTCATGCGGGCACCGAGCTCACATAGCTCCAAGTAGCTGCCGGACGGTGCCTCGATGCGGATCAGGGAAATTTCCTTACCGCCGGGATGTACTCCCAGTTCGCTCCTGCTGATCTTGAAATCAGCGGGATTCAGATTCATATCGGTCATAGTCAATCCTCCGTAATTTTCTTATGTTATATCTTACCAAGTCCCGGCTATGCTTGTCGACACGGCCGAACAAGTTTAGTGCTTGAGCGTGATCTGCTTCCATTTGCCTCGCCGGAAACGAATCGAGATATAGATCCAGCGGACAAATTGATCGATGAAGGTCGCGAGCCAAGCGCCTTGAATCCCCCATTGGAACACGTTGACAAATAACATCGCCAGACTCACCCGAATAAACAGAACGCTGATCGTGGTGGCAATCATGGTCGATACGGTATCGCCCGCACCGCGAAGACCACCCGACAAGACGAGCTGCGAGGTCTGGAAGGGTTGGATAAAGCCCGTGATCCGCAGGGCTGCCGCCGCCGCGATGATAACTGCCGGGTTCTTGTTATATAAGCCTGCAAGCTGAGACGGAATCAAGATAAACATCAAACCGACGAGTGCCGCGATGATCGCTCCCAAGAGTTGAGCCTCCTTCGCATACTCCTCTGCGACATCCACTTCGCCCTCACCGAGCGAACGACCCACAAGAGTCGATGCAGCAATACCGAAGGCCTGTCCGGGGTTAAACGATAGCCCCAGGATGTTCAGCGCGATCTGATGACCTGCGATGACGGCATCGCCCAAGGAAGCAACGATGCGGACATAGAGCAGTAGACCGACGCGTAGGACCATCTGCTCACCCGAAGCCGGCACGCCGATCTTCAAGAGGTTACCCAGGATATGACGATCAAACTTAAACTTGTTATAACGAGTCAGGTGGATACGAGACTTACCGGACGTCAGATGCCAGATCATCAGGCCCGATGCGATGACATGACTTGCAGCCGTCGAGATACCCGCACCGACAATACCCAGAGCCGGCGCACCGAACAAGCCGTAAATCAAGACCGCATTACCGCCCACGTTCAGGAAGTTACAGAAGACGTTGATCACCATCGGCGTCTTCGTCTCGCCGATACCGCGCATGGCGGAGGCCATCGCCAGATTCAGCGACTGGAAGAGGAAGCCTGTCATCATGATTCTGAAATAAGTGGTTCCGATCGAGAGGACATCGGGGCTTGCACCCACGAAGCGCATAATCGGTTCAGCCAAGATCTGCGAGACAATGAAGAACGGCACCGCCAAGAAGGCGACACTCAGCAACATCACGTGTTTCACCACATCCTCGAAGCGAGACTCGAGCCCCTGACCGTGGTAGCGGGCAATCATGGCGGTACCACCGATGTTCAGCGCCTGAACCAGCGAGATACCGATAAACAGCGGTTGATTTACGATGCCGACGGCCGCCACCGCGACGGTCGCATACGCCGTATCAGGCATGTTTCCGAGCATCATCATATCAACCATACTGAACAGGGAACCGAGCAACAACTCGATCAGTACCGGCCAGGTCAGGGACAGTACTTGCTTCCTGCGCATATTCCTTTGATCCGTAAACAAACGTTTCATGTACAAACGGCTCCTCCAAGCCACAAACTCCGATTATTCAGCTAGGTAACGATCGAACCAATCGCTAAGCTCTCTTAGGCGACGGATTCTATGCTTCGGCTTACCGCCTCTACTGAGTCCGTGGCTCTCTCCCTTGAAGATGACCATACGACTCTCAACTCCGTGGTACTTCAGCGCCGTGTAGAACTGAATTCCTTCCGCAAGCGGGCAGCGATAGTCTTGATCCGAGTGAAGTACGAGCGTCGGCGTCTTGACGCGATCTGCATACTTCAGAGGCGATTGGCGCCAGAGCTCATCGGCATCCGTCCACGGCGTCGCAGCCGCTTGATCCGCGATGAAGTAGTAACCGATATCCGAGATACCGAACATCGAGATCATGTTAGAGATCGAACGCTGCGTCACCGCCGCCTTGAAGCGATCCGTGTGACCCACAATCCAATTCGTCATGAAGCCGCCATATGAACCGCCCGTCACACCCATACGCTCCGGATCCATCGCCGGGTAACGAGCCAACATGGTATCGCACAGTGCCATCAGCTGTTCGTACTCGACCTCACCATAGCGACCACGTATATCCGCCCAGTCTCGTCCCTGGCCATCCGACCCGCGCGGATTGGTGTAGTAGACGATATAACCTCTAGAAGCCAAGAACTGCATCTCGTGGAAGAAGATCGTGCCATAGACGGTCTTCGGCCCACCATGGATTGTCAGGACGGATGGATAAGACTTCGTCTCATCGTAGTCAGGTGGCAAGAGGGCAAAGGCCTCCAGCACATCCCCCTCATACTCATAGGAGAATGCCTCATGTTTGGCCAAGTCAAATTCTCCTAGAGCAGGATTGAAGTCGCATACAAGCGCCTCCGCCCCCGATGCCTCGAGGTGATGGATCGCAGGCAGTAGCTCTGAGCGGAAGGCCGACAAGTAGACATCACCGTCTCTTATATCGAAACATTCCACAGAGCCATCTTCCTTCGTTAAGCGCTCCATAGCGCCTAGCCTATCGATTCGATTCAAGTGGGAACTGATCCCCTCTGTCGTCAAGAAGTAGAGATGCTTCCCATCTGACTTCATCTGATAGCCGCTACCCTGACGCGCATCCGAACCCACGCTATTCCACAGGCTCTTATCGAAGCTCTCGTCAACCAGCGAACATGCTTCGTTTGTCTCTAGGTCCAGGAAGTGGATATCCACATCCTGATTGAGCCCATAACGTGCTCGATTTGTCGTATAGAAGGCGATACCCCCATCCAAGAAGGCTGCGCCCTCGTAGGTATATGCCTCGCCATACGGCGAGATATCGGAGACTTGCATCGTCTCGCAATCAAGTGACATCAGTCTCGAATTCAACGGCATCTTGTCCGTATAAGTCGACGAGACAAACACAGCCTTCCTCTTATCTTCTGAGAGCTCTAGCCCGTAAACACTGGTGTGGGGACCGGTCAGTGCGGTCGCTTGCTTCTCCCCTCGTATATAGCTATACAAGCGGTTCCTCTGTCCACGGGAGAAGTCTCCCCCATCGTTCCAAAACGGTATCTCCGTCAAGACCTCGTAGTCTCGCTCTTCTTCTAGCTCCGACTTACGCTTCGTCTTATCTTCTCCCTCTAGCTCGGCATAGCCGTCGAGACCCGGTACATAATTCGCCAATAGCAGGAAGCGATCCTTATCTAGTAAGACGAGGTTTGAGACCGCAAGCGGCAATTCCAGATCCAATACGGCCTCTCCGCCGCGAAGATCGATCCGGTAGAAGCGCGTTACGGGAGCGAAGGCATCTTGCTCGCCTTCTTCTCGCTCCGCCATGAAGAGAATCGTCTCCTCATCCAAGAACTGATACGAACACTCACCTGTCTTCCCGTTGGTCAGCTGTATATCTCTACCTTCGACCAGATCTCTTACATGTATATGCGACATGTAGCGATTCTCTTCCATCTGTACTGTAGTGATGACATAAGCCAGATAGCGGCCACCGGGCGAACGCCTCAACTGACTGACATAGCGGTGATCCTTGAACGAATCGATCGTGATCTTCTGCATTTGTTCTACTTCCTTCCTTCATCAAAAAGAGCAGGATCGCTCCTGCTCCACGTGTCGATGCTACATTAACATTAACATACTTATTGCCATTACGGCCATGCCGGCGATGAGGCCCCAGATGGCGATATGGTGTTCGCCGTACTTCTCTGCCGTAGGCAGTAATTCATCCAGTGAGATATAGACCATGATGCCTGCTACACCCGCGAAGATATAGCCCAGCAACGCCGGAGTAATAAGCGGCATCAGGACCAAGAAACCGACCGCTGCTCCGAGCGGCTCCGCCATACCGGACAAGAAGGTATAAGACAGTGCCTTGCGCTTACTACCGGTCGCATAGTAGACCGGAACCGCAACCGAGATGCCTTCCGGAATATTGTGGATCGCAATCGCAACCGCAATCGAGATACCAAGCCTCGGATCTTGCAGAGCGGATATGAATGTCGCGAGACCCTCCGGGAAGTTATGGATGCCGATCGCAAGCGCCGAGAACAGGCCTGTTCGCATCAAGGCTTCGCTGCTGATCGCGGGCATATGTTTCGCAGTCTCGGATGTCATGTTCGCAGCAGCACTCTCTTGCAAGTTCGCCGCCGGTACCTGACCCTCTGCCAGATTCTGTAACAGATCGGCTTGTACGGCAGAAATATCTTGTTTACTCGACAGCTCATGCGGATTCTCCGCACTCGGAACCAGCTTATCGATAATCGCAATCAAGGCGATACCACCGAAGAACGAGATGGCCGTCATCCACGCTCCACCGGTATCACCATGAGCTTCCTTGAGACTTGCGAGCGCCACGGGGAACATCTCGACAAAGGATACATAAATCATGACACCTGCCGAGAAACCGAGCGATCCCGAGATAAATTTGAAATTAGTTTGTTTGGTTCGAAGGACGAAGAGTCCGCCAATGCCCGTTGCCAAGCCGGCTCCGAGCGTCAGTGAGAAGGCAATCAGTATCTCTATTGCACCGTAATTCATACCGGTCTCCCTTACTATTTGCTACAAGAAATTATAGCAGAACAATTGGGAATAGCGATACGAAATCAGGCAACATTACTTCACTTCGATCTTGAGCCAGCCGTCTTGGATCCACCCCTTCTTCCTCATCAATTCTGAGGACAAGAGCGCGATGATCGCCGGGAAGACGAAGTAAATCAACACGATCTTCACCAACAATTCCAAGGGAGCGGTATACGCTTCCATCGTTGACCAAGTCGTCAGTTGTCCGACGAATCCGCTCGTACCCATGCCTGCACCGTAAGGTATGTTCTCAATCTTGAAGGCGACGGTTGCGATCGGCCCGCAGATAGCGGCAGCGATCAAGGTGGGGATGACAACGGCAGGATGCTTGATACTGTTGGCCAGTTGCAACTTCGACGTACCGATGCCGATTGTCAGCAAACCACCCCAACGGTTCTCACGATAGGAGGCGACCGCGAAGCCGACCATGGAGCATGCACAACCGACGGTGGCTGCGCCCGCTGCAATTCCGCTTAAGCCAAGCATAATCGCTAGTGCCGCCGAACTGATCGGTGACAAGATCACGATACACATGACGACGGCAATCGAGATGCCCATACCCAGGGGCTCAAGCAGCGTCATCCGATTGATGAAGTCACCGAGTGTCTGCATGAAGCCGGCCATCGGCGGGCCAACAAGCAGCGCGATGATCGATCCGCTGATCAAGGCCGTGGCGGGTACCAAGATAATATCGAGACTCGTCTTGCCAACCACCAGGTTTGCAAGCTCTGCTGCTACAATAACCGCAACGATAGCACCGACCGGCCCGGCCGATACGCCGCCACTGCTCACACTGTAGCCGATCGCGCCGACCGCAGCCGACGTATAGATAACCAACGGTTTCACCTTCAGAGAGTAAGCGATGGCGACACCGATCGACGCGCCGACGACGGGCGACGCCGCACTCGTGTACTTATCGATCAACTCGGCGATCGTCTGCATCGGCGCCCAGGGCACGAGGCTGAAGATCTGGTTGATAATCATACCGGTAAGTAAGCTGGCAAAGAGACCAAAGGCCATCGCCCCCAGCGCATCGATTAAGTAGCGCTGATAGGCCCATTTGGCCCAGGTCTTCAGACGGCCTCCTTCGACCGTGCGAGCTGTTTGTGTATTCGATTCTTGTTTCTGGGTATTCTTTTTAGACATGGCAATACCGCTTCTTTCTAACCTAGATTTAGATAGGTATAAGCGAAATCGCACCGAGCTGATTTACACACCGATTAGAAATTCAAACTATATGCGGTGGCTTCGATCTATTTGGTTTGCATTTATCTTATAGGACAATGAGGCTGACAGCAAGCCGAAAAAGTACTAAGATTAGTATAGAGCATTTGCCACATCTTGTTGTCAAACTGACAAAACACGAACGGAGCAACACTATGGCTATCGTAACCATCTCACGCGAAATCGCCGGTTTGGGCGAAGCGGTTGGTCAGAGCCTTGCTCGTAAACTCAACTATGAGTACCTCGATCGCAAGGCCATGTTGGACAAGTTCTTGGGTGAGTACATCCCCAAACATGACATGCAGAGCTTATTGGAGAGTCCCAAACACTTCTTCCGCGAATTCATCGATCCCAGAAACGGCAGCAATACTACCTTCCTCGCCTATCTACAAGACGTCTTACCGACCTATGCGGCATCTCATCCCGGCGTCTGGGTCGGTTTCGCGGCCGATCAATTCCTGGCAGGTGAACCGGATGTCACGCATATCCGCATCATCGCCTCTATGGAGACCAGAATCAAGCGCCTGGTACAAGAACAGCGCCTAGCCGAGAACGAGGCTAGAAACATGCTGCAGAGTCAAGATCGTATTGACTATCGCTTTGCTATGACGCTATTCGACATAAATCCGACGGAAGACTATCGCTACGACCTCGTCATCAATACGGATAAGTTATCGCTACTCGCCGCATCGAATGCGATTGTAGCGTCCTGGAAGGATCTGTTCGCCCGCAAACAGCTACAGCTGGAGAACAAGGGAGAAGATGGCGTCAGTCTCAATTCTTCCGAGATTCCAATCCTGAAGAACGAAGCGGAGATCGAAGTTGCACGCCTACTAGACCGCTACGGTGTCGAATGGCGCTACGAACCCAAGACCTTCCCCGTGGAGTGGGACGACGAAGGACGGGTCACGATGGCGTTTAGCCCGGACTTCTATCTGACAGAGTTCGACAGTTACCTTGAATTGACTACGATGGATCAGCGCTATGTCACGAAGAAGAACAAGAAGGCCAAGAAGGCGAAGGAACTCTACGGTGTCGATGTCAAAATCGTGTACCGCAAGGACTTCGAAGGCATGATCGCCACCCGTGAGGCAGAAGATACGGAGGACTAGATATGAGTCTAAGAGATCAACACGATATGGAAATCCTCTTCACCGCAGATCAAATCCGTGAGCGGACCAAGGAGCTTGCAGCGCAGATTACGGCTGATTACAAGGATGCGGAGAAGTCGCTGATCCTAGTCGCTATGTTGAAGGGCTCGCTCTACTTCATGGCCGACCTCTCCCGTGAGATTGATATGGACATCACTTACGACTTCATCGGTATCGGTAGCTACGCCCAAGAGAACAGTACGACCGACATCGTCCGCACGACGAAGGATATCACTCTAAACATCGAGAATCGAGATGTACTCGTCGTCGAAGAGATCATCCGCACGGGCTTGACCACAAACTACATGATCGACTACCTCAAGGCCTTCTATCCTCGCTCCATTACGCTCTGCACACTACTCATCAATCCAGAACAACAGTTAATCGACTTACCTACGAAATACATCGGCTTTGAGATCGATTACACGCGCGTCATCGGCTACGGTATGGATTATAAGGAGTGGGGCAGAAACTTCCCTTATATCGCCAAGCTCGACAAGACGAAGCGACCGCAGAAGAGCCGAGCGAGCACGAACCCGGAAGACTTCCCACTCTGATTCACCAAACGCATATCAAATATCAGCACAACTAAAAACAAGCACTACCGATTCACTCGATAGCGCTTGTTCTTGAGATAAAAGTAGCTCCAACGAACCATTATGTCTGTCCCAATCAATCCCATTATACGAAAATCTTGTTATCTGATGCTTCAAGTCCTGAGTTCTGCGATTTCGATTCGGTTCACCTTTTTATCAGTTCACCTCGTCTTCTTGATTCATCGATTTGCTTCGATTCCCCTTCTACAGTTCATCTTGTCTTCTCGACTTACCAATCCACTGATCTAGTTAGTCAGCTTCATCACATATTCATTCTTCAAAGTTCAAACTTACGATCCATCCGTATGTCGCTTGTGTCACAACCCAAATTGTCTGCTCTCTCTCCGGGGGGGTAGCATGTCACCATGCTTATCGTCAACATTCAGTCGTTATTTCGTGTAACAAGCGAATTCTAATCGCATCGAGAAATCATGTTCGTGTGTGCTTACATGATCGAAGGTTCTTATCCTTCTTAATCGATATCCCGCCTTACTGAGCAGCACGGGTCTTGCACGAATATCCTGATCATTGAATGTTTGTGATCACTTGTCAAGGTTCGGACGTAATCGCCATTTCATCTCCACTATAGAAGTGGCGGTTGTTGGTTCAGCTCTTCTGTATTCCTTGGAGCTACCTATACTATACGTGCTCTCACGCTGTGAATCCGTAACAATTGTTACATCTAACAAGTTATTTTCTAATTGTTGCGTAATTCATTGCACATTATGTGATCCCAAATGTAAACAATAAACTATTCTTCTTCTATTGCGCCGGGGAAACTTCGATTCAGAAGCTGGCAGAGCAAGTAGATTAGCGTCAAGACAACGAAGACGGAAGCAAATCCGATCCCCATGATAATGAGTGCATCCAGCAACACGCTATCCGTCAAAAGCGATCCCGAATCCCTAAGCGGCGACAAGCCTGATAACGAGACAATCATTTGATCCAGTAACATAGAAACACCTCTCCTCTCCGTCTAAGCAAGTAAGGCCAGTATGACAGCCGCAGCTATGATCGAACCGATCTGTCCGGAGACGTTCGCTCCGATTGCAGGCATCAAGATGAAATTCGTAGGATCTTCCTCCTGTGCGATCTTCTGTGCTATTCTCGCCGACATCGGGAACGCCGATATTCCACAGGCACCAACGATCGGATTGATCTTGCGCTTCAGGAATAAATTAACAACCTTCGCGAAGATTACCCCGCCGGCCGTATCAAATATAAATGCAATAAGGCCGATACCAAGAATCAAGATCGTTTGGACGGTCAAGAAGTTCTCGGCAACCATCGTTGATCCGATAACCAGGCCAAGAAGCAAGGTCACAAGATTCGATAATTCGTTCTGAGCCGACTTCGACAAACGCTCAAGCACGCCACATTCGCGGATCAAATTACCATACATAAGCCCACCGACGAGCGGCACGGACATCGGCGCGATGAAACCTGCCACAATAGTAACGGCGATGGGGAAGATAATCTTCGTCGTACGCGAAATCTCGATATCAAACTTGGCATCCATGCGAATCATACGTTCCTTCTTCGTCGTGAGCGCACGGATAACCGGCGGCTGAATCAACGGTACAAGTGCCATATAGGAATATGCAGCAACCGATATCGGTGCCAAGAATCGTTCGGCAAACAACCTGGCAACATAAATCGAACTCGGCCCATCCGCGGCACCGATGATGCCGATAGCTGCCGCCTCTCGAATATTGAACAAACCGGTCACCTGTCCGATTACGGCAGCCAGCAGCATGGCAACAAAAATACCGAACTGCGCTGCTGCACCGAAGAAGAGCATAACCGGTTGTTTGAGCAAAGGAGAAAAGTCGATCATAGCGCCGACACCGACGAAGATCAAGATCGGGAACAATTCGTTAACAATACCTGCGTTATAGAGAGTGGTCAGGAAGCCATCGTCTGCGATGGCGGCCGATAGCGGTATGTTGGCCATGATAGCGCCAAAACCCATTGGTAGTAACAACATCGGTTCATATTCCTTATGAATCGCGAGAACAATCAAGATGAGGCCGATGACGATCATAACCCCTTGTTGCCAGGTGAAGTTAATGAATCCTTCGGCCAATTGACGAAATACAGCCATATAAGTCTCCCTTCTTGGAACAACGCTTCAATTATCATTGATTATATCATATGAGTGCTAATATATTTAAAGCATACTCGTGAGATTGACCAATTTGTTCTGAGGCAGAATCAAGCAATTCGCTACTAAGGCTCTAGCTATGATTTTGTTCTAAAACATGTTATAATTCGTTTGCTGTCCAGACGGGCTAACGAAGACGAGGTGTGGCGCAGTTGGTAGCGCACCTGTTTTGGGAACAGGGGGTCGCACGTTCGAATCGTGTCACCTCGACCAAGCTCAAATCCCTGATATCACGTGATGTCGGGGGTTTAACTATTTTTGTATCTATGCTAATACTCTTGTCTTCACTAAGTGCAGTAGAAGCAAATTCATTTCATGATAATATATGATCTATAATATAATTCAGTTTACTATAAATATACCCGAGAATAGATAATTGAGGATTCACCATGACAGCGAAACTCTTAATCATCGAAGATGACTACACCCTCGCAGCAGGCTTGGCCTATCTACTGCGAGACGAAGGCTTCGAATTGGATTTGGCTCACGACGCGATCAACGGCCTGGAGCTCGCGCAAACGAACGAATACGACATCATCCTCTGCGACCGTATGCTACCCGGTATGGATGGTGTCGAGCTCTTGCGTCGTCTACGGGAGTCTGGGCATCAAACGAAGCTTCTATTCTTAACTGCCAAGGATAGTATCAAGGACAAGGTTGAGGGTCTGGATGCCGGAGCCGAAGACTACATCAGCAAGCCCTTCTCCTCCGAAGAATTGCTTGCCAGGCTTCGTGTTCTGCTTCGCCGCAGCGACGATCGGGGCGGATCTGCCGCTAATCAGTATGCCGATCTGGAGATCCCTCCGGGGGACAATAAGCTGCACTGCAACGGCTTAACGGAGACGCTTACGCCCAAGGAGACTCAACTGCTTCTCCTCTTCTTCCGCAATCCGGAGACGGTGCTCTCAAGGAAGTACATCCTCGAATCCGTCTGGGGTACATCCAACTTCATCGAGGAGAACAATATCGATATCAGTGTCCACTACATCAGACAGAAGATCGCAAGGTTGGAGTCCAAGGTTCAAATCAGAACCGTTCGAGGCGTCGGTTATACTATCGAGCAATCTTCAGACGCTTGAAATACTTCGGTTGATGGAAGTCCGGCTGTACGGTCTTGATCTCCGCCCAGCTCAGATAATGGGGTATCGGCGTCTCATCGCCGCACTTGTAGAAGTTGGCACGGATTATCTGCCCTTCTCCCAAGGAGACTTCGCGACCGAGTCGGGCATGCAGCCAACTGGCCGGTACCTGGTAGTGGATCTGCCACCAACCCTCCTCATATTCGCCTTCCGGATTCACATCGATCAAGCAATTGATTCGTAGTGCTGCAAGTTCTGCGGGCGGTAGAACTCTACGATTCTCTCTACCCGTGCCTACAGCGATATGAGGTGTGCCCAAACTGTTGAACTCGAAGTTGAAGTATGGCTCATCCTCCTCGTCGGAGAAGGCGATGAAGGCCTCCAAACAACTGTCGAGGTGCACCGCTCCGCCTGTCTCGCGGCATTTCGAATGACGCTGCTCGGGATCCGGTTCGAAGCTGGCAAGCCGTATATATAGTGTCTCATCGTGTACCATCAGACGAACTTCCGTCCTCGGTCGATAATTACTGACGGGCCAAGATTCCAGTGCAATCGGCAGAGCGTCAAGCTCAAGCCAATGCTCCCACCGGGGCAAATCATGGGCATCGTGCAGTTTGATTGTCGTACATTTCTTCACAGGGTCATGTCGCATGTGTTCACCTCACCTAATCCGTCATTCTTCTTCTATTATAAATGATAAATGGATAATTGATGTGATAATATAAAAGATACTAAAAGATAGCAATCACACGGAGGTAGTATATGCCATCGAAACATCTTATGCGCCTTGCCAGGGACCTCGGTTGGACACAAACCGACGAACGCTTTGCCGGTGAGGCACAAGATTGCCTCTTCACCGTAACGGAAGACGACGGCGTCTTGTCAATTATCTTCTATGTACCGGACCTGGACGAAGACGGTCTGACAAATATGCGTCACTATCTTGATGCAAACAGGAAGCGACTGCAGATTCTGGATCACGCCTACACGGATGACTATCTTCTGGTCAGCTTGGAGAAGAGACGACTGCCAATATCCGATCAGAAGTTGATGCAACTGCTTCTTCTCGTCTCGAATTTGGCTCGTGAGAGCCAAGGCCCGATGAATCGCAAGTGCCCGATCTGTGAACAGCAAACGACCAAGGACGAACGAGGTTTCTACCTCGACTTGTACAGCTATGTACATCCTGTTTGTCTGGAACAACTGAATCGGACGACTGTGACAGATATGAGCTACGATAGATCCGCTAAGGAGGATAAGATCAAGATGAACGAACACAGCACAAGCAGAGAGGAACAGCTAAACTTCCTCATGGATTTGATTCGCATCCCGAGTGTCAAGGATCAACCGGTTCCGAACGCACCGTTTGGTGCCCAAACGGTCGAAGCCCTGGAGCGCTTCCTCGACGAAGCGAAGAAGGATGGTTTCCGTACCAAGAACGTCGACGGCTACTGTGGTTGGCTTGAATACGGCCCGGAAGATGCCGAAGCCATGATAGCCGCCGTCGCCCACCTGGACGTCGTGCCCGTTGGTGATTGGACCGATGCATTCGAGCCGATTCTAGAGGACGACCGCCTGGTTGGTCGCGGCTCGATTGATGACAAGGGGCCTGCAGTCTCCGCCTACTACGGCTTGAAGGCGCTGAAGGACAGCGGTTACGAGCCGAAGCATCGCCTCCGCCTGATTCTGGGCCTGGACGAAGAATCCGGTTCCGCCTGCATGGAGCGCTACTGCCAGACCGAAGAGATCCCCGTAGCAGGCTTCACACCCGATGCAGACTTCCCCGTTATCCATGCCGAGAAGGGCATGATCCGCTACGACGTTGAGATGACTTGGCCGGAGGATACAAGCTCTCCCCTTCGCTTCGTTCGTGCAGAGGCAGGTAGCCGTGCGAACGTGATCCCGGGTAGTGCGAAGATCAGCTTGAAGCACGAAGACGGCCATGTCGATACCAAGGTCGTCGAAGGCGTGATGGGCCATGCGAGCATGCCCGAGATGGCGAAGAACGCAATTTCGCTTGCCATCCGCGACGTAGCCTACCGTCTCCAGGAAACGGGCGTCAGCCATCCCTTTGTGGATATGTATACCGCACTCATCGGCCTCGACTATGACGGCGATAAGCTTGGTATCAAGTTCGAGGACGAAGTCTCCGGACCGTTGACCATGAACATTGGTGTCATCGACCTAAACGAGACAGGTGTCAAGATGATCTGTGACATCCGCTACCCCGTCACGATGAATTACGACGAGATGGTCAGCACGATCGAGAAGCAGTATCAGGCCTATGGCGCAAGCGTCAAGATCTGGTCGCATTCCGAGCCGCTCTATCGTCCGAAGGATCACAAGCTGGTCGCTGCCCTCTCTCGCATCTACAACGAGCAGAGCGGATCGAACGACGAACCTATCGCGATCGGCGGCGGCACCTATGCACGGTCGATTCCGAATATCTTGGCTTATGGACCTACCTTCCCCGGTGAGGAGAATCTGGCTCACCAGCACGGCGAGTACATCCTGCTCGAGACCTTGTTCCGCAGCAGCGAGATCTATCGCGAAGCACTTCGTGAACTGGACCAAGTCTACGCCGAAGGATAAGATCGGTACGGACGCAGCCCTGCCGTAGCCCGCAATCTCACTCAATATCTATATATTATGTAGCACACAGACAAGCCGGCCCTCCGCATCTTCCGATGTAGAGGGCCGGCTTCGTATTCCATATAATAGATGCTATCGATTTACCAAGCGCATTTAGTTCTTCTCCGCATAATTACGCAGAATCTTCCTAGACGTATTCTTCGGCAGCTCGGTGTCGCGAACGGTGAAGTCACGAATCGCCTTATAGGCTTGCATCTGATGGTTCGTCTCACGCACCTTGGCCTGTAGCAGCTTACGGATCTCCTCTTCAGTCGGATCCTCCTTACCCAGTGCGAGCTTGACCGCATCCATATCCGGCACAATCTGGGCCAAGACGATCCAATCCCCGCTCGAATCTTGCTCCCCATAGACCAACGATTCCGTAATCTCGTCGTTTCGATTCAGGTAGAATTCGATCTCTTCTGGGAAGATGTTCTTACCGTTCTTGGTGACGATCACGTTCTTCTTGCGACCCGTGATAATTAGGAAGCCGTCCTCATCGATGTAGCCCAGATCACCGGTATGGTAGTAGCCATCCACGATCGCCTCTTCCGTAAGCTCCGGGTCACCGTAGTAACCGAGCATCAGGTTTGGCCCCTTGGCGATGAACTCGCCGATGCCGTTCTCATCTGCGTCGATCACCTTGACGTCAACGCCGCGAAGCGGTAATCCTGCTGACTCGTTCTTGTAGTACACATCTCGGTTCAGGGCGAGAATCGGCGCACACTCCGTGAGACCGTAGCCCTGTACACAGGGGAAGCCGAAGTCTTGCATCCCCTGGAGGATGCCCGGATCGATCGCCGCACCGCCGGCGATAATCATACGAAGCTTCCCGCCGAAGGTCTGGTGGATCTGATCGAAGATCTTGCGACGCAAGTCAATACGAAGCTTTAGGAGGAAACGAGTCAATTTCAAGCCGGTGTTCACCTTCTTGTGCGTCTCTTCACTCGCCTTGATCGTTGACCAAATGCGCTTGTGGAAGGCCTCGACCATCAACGGCACCACGAGAATCAGCGTAGTCTGGCTCTCTTGCATATTCTTCGTAATATAGCGCAGGCCCTCACACTGGGCGATGGTCGTACCGCGATAAATCTGACAGAGGAAGCCGCAAGTACACTCATACGTATGATGAATCGGTAAGACGGACAGAGCCACGTCATTTGGCCCGATATAGAGCATCTGGCACATCGCCTGGAGATTCGCACAGACCGAGCGATGGTTGTGCATCACTGCCTTAGACTTCGCAGTCGTGCCGGAAGTAAACAAGAGGATACGCATCTCCTCCGGATCAATCTCGTGATCCAAGAACGCACGATCCCCCGAAGCAAGCAAGCGATCGCCACGATCGATTAGTTCCCCAAACGACAGATCATTGTCCTCCGTGGCATCCATCGCAATGCAATACTTCAGTTCGGGTAGGTCTGCCTTGATCTTGTTCACCTTCTTGGTCTGCGAATCCGAGTAGATTATCGCATTGACGTTCGCACGGCGAAGCATGGCAGCCGTCTCTTCGTCGGTCAGCTCCTTGTCCATCGGTATGACGATCGCAGCACCATTCAAGATGCCAAGATAGGATACATACCACTCGTAACGCGTCTCGGCGATGATCGCAACTGCCGATCCCGAGCCCAGGCCCATAGAGAGCAAGGCGGTACCGAGACGATTGACGTCGTCTGCATACTGCTTGTAACTGACCGGTTTGTAGGGTGCAAGCTTGACCGGCTTGGTCAAGAAGGCGGTTGATGTGCTATATAGCTCGGCGGACTGTCTGAGCATGTCCTTTAGGTCTCTGATCGGGCGAACCTCATACAATGGTGCGTTCTTCTTCATAATAACCTCCATAACAATGACTGGCTCTAACTAGACGTCTCCCCCAAGAAGCTGTAAGCTAAGTAGAGCCATGTAACATCGATAACCCAAATTCTACCATAGATGTTCTTCATTGTACTTCGTATCGAACCACGCTTAGGTAGGGCCCATGAAACACAAGACGATTCAGTATTATTTGCTATTCTCATCGCTGCTTTTTGCGCTATGTATCTTCTGGGCCAGGCTACTGATCACACGTGCCGCAGAGGAATTCTACTATCTGCTCTTGTCTCGTCCGGGAAGCATCGGCAATCAAGAGATCGACAAGATCTTCGTGGATCTAAGCCGTGCCCTACTCCTGCCCTTCTCCTTCTTCTATCTGGCGAGTCTGGGCTTGACGATGACGATACTCTACTTCTTATTCAAAGATATTCGCCACGCCACCTACGCCGCCCGCTATTCGCTCGACCAACATGAGCAAGATTCGGACAGCCTCTTGCCGCTGGACCGTTCGGGCGAGACGGCGGGGCTTCAGGCGGCGATACAGGATCTGGGGGCGAAGGCGCGCTTTGCCATCAATCACCAGAAGGACGAACAGCTTCGCTTGAAGGACTATCTAAACGATATCTCCCACCAATTGCGCACACCGCTCTCCTCGCTTCGCTTGTATAACGACTTGCTCAGCCGTGAGAACAAGGGAACAAATGACGATCGCAGTCACTTCATCTTGGCCCAAGCCAAGCAGATCGAGCGTATGGAGTGGCTGATTACGGACCTGATGACGCTCGCCAGGCTGGACGCGAACGCCGTTGAGATGGAGATCGAAGCACAGCCGCTGCGCCCCACTATCGAGCTTGCGGTCGAGCCGTTCTGGCTGCGTGCTTCCGAAGAGGGCAAGCACTTGGACGTGCGCTGTTCGCCCGATATCCATATCCCTCATGACAGGAATTGGGCTGCGGAAGCCATCGCGAATCTGATCAAGAACGCGCTGGAGCACACGGATCGAGACGGTCATATCCGTATCTACTGTCGCGAGACACCGCTGACCGTGCAGATCGACATCGAAGACGACGGCGAGGGGATCGATCCTGCGGATCACCCACACATCTTCGAGCGTTTCTACGGTAAGAAGAGCAGTCGTCACCCCGACTCTATCGGTATCGGGCTTGCGCTCTCCAAGCTGATCTTGGAGAAGCACGATGCCAGGATCTATGCAGAGAATCGCAGCGGGTCCGGTGCTCGTTTCCACATCGTATTCATCAAGCTAAACTTACAACAAGGCAAGTAAACGAGGACGAATCTATGGCCTACCTGGAACTCAGAGGAATCTCCAAACAATATCTGCACCACGGACAAGAGGGTTTCGCGCTTAGCGATATCGATTTGGCAATCGAAGAGGGCGAGTTCGTGACGATCGTCGGCAGCTCCGGTAGCGGCAAGTCCACGCTGCTCGGCATCTGTTCCGGCTTGATTCAGCCCACGCACGGCGATATTCTGCTTGGCGGTCAGCGCCTATGGTCTCTATCCGAGGAAGATAGGGCCAAGCTTCGCCGCCGCATGATGGGCCAAGTCTTCCAGGACTACCGCCTCCTGGATTATCTGGATGTCAGTGACAACGTCCGCCTCCCCCTGATCTTGGACCATCAAGATATCGATTTGGCCTACCTGGACTTCCTCCTGGAGCGACTGAATCTCACTGTAATCCGTAGCAAGTACCCGCGCCAACTATCCGGCGGAGAGCGCCAGCGGGTCGCGATCGCCAGAGCACTTGCCGGCAGACCGCGCATCTTGCTCGCCGATGAACCTACCGGGAACCTGGATCTCAACATCGCGCATGAGGTGATGGGCTTACTGCACTACTTCTCCGGCGAATTGGGCTTAACGACACTGCTCGTGACCCACGATCCGCATATCGCAACGATGGGCGATCGCACCATACATCTGGAGGCCGGACGCATGCTCGCATACGGAAGTGACGGGCACATGACATGAGGAGGCTGCTGTTCAAACTCTTCCCCCTGACGAATAATTTCGGACTTCGCCTACGCTCGCTTCTGGCCAGACCCTGGTATCTGGCGATCCGCTGCTTCCTACTGACGCTCTGCATGAGTGCCTTCTATGTGCTCGCCAAGCTGCTCTTCGTCATCCCGCCAAGGAACCTAGCAAGCTTCGTCTTCTTCCGGCGCGGCGGTCTCGAAGCGAGCACCGATCTGCTCTTGATCGCCTCTGCGGCTCTGCTCATCGGTCTTCTGGTCACAAGTTTCCTCACGCTACGGATGCAAGCCCGCTTATCTTGGCAAGCAGATCATGCGAACAACCAATCGTTGATTCAGATCGGTCTGAGCCTGTCGGAACAACGCCACAGCCTAAGACTAGAGGGTCTGATTGCGATCGGGTTTGCGGCGCTGCCCTCGCTTATTCTTAGCAAAATCATCTTGATACAGCTCACCCGCCACTGGGATCTGGATGCCTTGACCAACGCAGCCGATCAATTGAGCTTGCTGGCGATCATGCTCAGTTTCATGGTGACCTTCTTCTTGTTGGAACTATCCTATGTCTATCTGGGGCCACCGGCACATGCTCGCGCCTCTAGGACCAAATGCGAATCGCCTCCGCTCTATCAGCGTTATCGACCGAAACAGCCCCGTGGCAAACAGATTCGCTTCGAGATCCGCCACCACGACTGGCAACACGCACGATTATCGATCCTGGCTGATCTCCTGACGCTCGGTGTCGTGTTCACCATCATCTTCTTCATCTCCGCCGCCAAGGCCGGCATCAAGCAACCGCAGATCGACCGCATCGCAAACAGCGTCTCCTACGACCTATATTCGGAGGCCGGTTCACCGAAGACGCTAGAGGCGGATGTAGCAAGCTTGCTGAGCAATATACCGGATACAGTCGTGGGCCTGATCGACGTGCGTTATCTAAGCAGCGACAATACCGTAAGCTTCATGCTCGACACCGAATGGTTGAAGCCCGGCTTCCGGGATCGACTCGCCGCGAATCAAGGTGTGGACAGCTACGCAGACGACGCCTCGAAGTGGGCAGTCGACTTCTACTTGTACCCGTTAAACGAAGAAGACTATATCGCCTATTGGGAGGGTGAACCGAGCGTGGACTACCAAGCTTGGGTCAATCTGGAGGCTGCGATACTCATCCCCGAGATCCAATACGCCGGTGACAAACAGATTCTGATCGATCGCTTCACTACGATTCGCAGCGAGGCGGGGGACCGCTTGGTACTCACCGAGCAGACAGAAGAGATCGACTCGCTTCTCATCTCCGATGTATCGGATCGACTCCCCTGGTTCATCGACCCTGTCACGAACCAATTGGGCCCAAGGCTTCTAATAAGCGAAACGCTCTATCTGGACTTATTCGATCCTGCTGACAGCAGCGGTCGTTATGCAAGACTACGTGTTGACGAGAGCGCCCTCATCAGCATACATACGATTGTCTTGCGAGATTGGAACTGGCGCCACACGAAGCTTCTGATCACGGACCATCACAGCAGGCGCATCGAACAGATGCGCATCCACTACGCGCTAGGGATCCTCTTCAACGTATCGCTCTTCTACTTCCTCCAGCTAGCCCTGGTCGCATTGATCGGCTTCACGCAGAGTCCCTACTTCACACGCGAACAAGAACTAGACCTCTTATATGAGATCGGCCTAGGCAGGAGAGGCGAGCGCAGAATCGTTCGTACTCATGTCTGGGAGGTGTTCATCTTCGCTCTACTCTCGTCATACCTCCTGACCTACGTAACCTCGCAGGCGTGGAATTACTTCCTTCGACCGATTACGGCCGTCACGATTCGCTGGCCCTACTTGGCACTGCTCGTTTACTCTCTGCTCTTCCTCGGTATCACGGCGGTATTCGCCCAAATACGCCTCAAGAAGCGAAGTGAGCCCTGATTCATTGAGTCCTTAGAATACCAAAAGGAGCCTACCCTAAGGCAGACTCCCTCAATAGTATCGCTAGACGATATAGGTTTCGCTTACTCTTCGGTCAAGGCGTCTTCCGCTACTTCCTCGACGGCAGGCTCTTCGACTGCGACATCTTCGGTAACAACATCTTCGACGGCAGGCTCTTCGACTGCGGTCTCGACTTCGAGTGCTTCCTTGACATCCT
>CAZLEA010000001.1:59435-66099 GCA_964558445.1 uncultured Oscillospiraceae bacterium
TCGACGGCAGGCTCTTCGACTGCGGTCTCGACTTCGAGTGCTTCCTTGACATCCTCATCTGCTGCCAAGACAGAACCGATGGTGCTGTCCTGTCCGCTATCGACGTAAGATGTAGGTGCAGAATCCTCTGCTGCTCTTCTCGGCTTGGCCGCCGGCTTCTCTGCCGTCGGGTCGAGGAGCGTATCGATCGGAGCCACATCCTTGATGCTGATGCTGATACGACGCGAGTCGTTGTTCACATCCAGGACACGAGCATCGACTTCCATGCCTTCCTTCAACACTTCTTCCGGACGGTTCAAGCGGTTGCTCGAAATCTGAGAAATGTGGCAGAGTGCATCCACGCCTTCCGCAATCTCGACGAATGCGCCGAAGTTGAACATGCGGACAACCTTACCATGGACAATTGCGCCCACGGGGAAACGGTCTTCGATATTGTGGTACGGGTCATCTTCGATGCGCTTGTAACCAAGAGAAATTCTCTTCTTCTCACGCTCGAAGTCCTTAACGTACACCTGAATGACGTCACCGACGGCAACCACCTCGGACGGGTGCTTGATGCGGTTCCAGGACAATTCGGAGATGTGGACCAATCCGTCCACGCCGCCGATGTCGACGAATGCGCCGAAGTTGGTCAGGCTGCGGACGATACCATCATAGATGTCACCGACCTCGATGCTGGACCATAGCTCTTCCGACTTCTCCTTGCGGTCGCGGTTGAGCAGTGCACGGCGAGATCCCGACACGCGCAGTCTGCGCTTCTCCGGATCAAACTGTGTGACGAGAATTTCGAAACTCTCATCGCGATAGGGCTCGAGATCCGTGACCGTTCCCAATTCCAACTGGGTACGATGGATATAAATATCGATGCCGCCGTAGCTGGCGATAACCCCGTCTTTAACCACATTAACAACTTTAACCGTAATCGGTGTCTTCTCGTTGAACGCTTCTTCGACTTGATTCTTGTACTTGGCAAAATCAACGCGAGCCTTCGAGAGAAGAATTTCCTTACCAACTTCTGTGTTCCGGATAGAACGGACGTAGACATCAATCTCTGTACGATCTTCAATTGCTTGATCCAGGTCAAAATCGGGATTATTCTCAAACTCGTGCCGCGGAATCTTACCCTCCGATTTGTCGCGAACGTCTACATAGACCGATTCGTCGTCATAACGGACAATGATGCCCTTCACGGTAGCACCTCTGTGGAGCTGAGGGATCTGTTCGATATAGTCTGTGAAACTGATATCACCCTGCTCTAGTTCGTTGTTTACTGCGTCTTCACTCATTCTGTGAATAACCTCCCTGATAATACTTTCCGGTGAAGAAGCACCTGCTGTGATACCAACCTTCTTCTTAGCCAATCTACCCTCCGTGAGCAGCTTGTCCAGATCCTCGATCGTCTCAATCAAATAATTCTCCTCGGACACGACTCGACAAGTTTCGAGAAGCTTCCTCGTATTGGAACTGCTCTGACTGCCAATGACGAGCATTACGTCAGATTCGGTCGCCAATTCCAAGGATTCCTTCTGCCTCTTTTGAGTCGCAATACATATTGTATCAAATATTTCAAGCTTTGCAATTTTATTTCGCAATATTCGGGTTATTTTGTCGAATTCTTGTACGGAATGAGTTGTCTGGCTCGCCAGGACATACGTATCATCATTAAATGCGAGTTTCTCAGCCTCATCTGCAGTCTCCAGAATCGTCGCTTGATTCTCACATGCACCGTTAATACCGATAATCTCCGGATGATCCGCCCGACCAACGAGAATAACTTGCTTCCCCGCGTCATGTGCCTGCTTCACCAAGCGCTGAATTCTGGACACGTAGGTACAGGTCGAGTCGACGACACTGCAATTCATCTGGGCGAGTCGCAAGTAGACCTCGGGTGCTACACCATGCGCTCGGATCAAGACGATGCTACCGGGTTCTATCTCCTCAAGGCTGTTTGCTACCTGCATGCCTCTGGCGATCAGATCTTCGGTGACAATTTGATTATGAATCAGTTCACCGTACATATAGAGGGGGCGCTCTCCCCCATTTGTCTCAATTAGCTCATAAGCCATATCCACGGCGCGCTTCACACCGAAGCAGAAACCTGCCGATTTAGCGAGTGCGATGCTTCTGGGCGAAGGATGAGGGTGTTGTACTTGCTTCGTATCGCCTGTCATGTCGCAAGCCTCGCAGCTTCCATATCCTCGGGATAATTCACGCCGTTTAGCTTATAGACACGGCGCATCATCTCGACAACCATCTCTTCGTCACTTCTTGGACCGTCCGGCCCCTGCTGCAAATCATCGAAGCTAAAGGGATCGCCAACGGTTACCACGACACGTGATCGGAAGCGAAACGGCCCCTTGATACCAAGCGGTTGAATTGTCGCTCCGCTTCGCTTGGCGAAGTGTAAGACACCAACCTTCGGCAGATAGTCTCGATAATTCGCTCCAACGGGAAGCCTGGTACCCTCCGGGAAGATCGAGACGATTCGCTTCTCGTTTAGCCTGCCCAGAATCTCTCTGGCTGATGACAGCGATGTCCTCTCGCGATTGATCGGGATGGCCCCCCACCAGCGCAAGAAGCGATTGGCCAAGCGCTTACGAAACAGCTCCTCCTTCGCAACGAAGTAGATCCAAGGCTTGAAATTCACGTGAATAGCCGGTATATCGAAGATGCTCGCATGATTGGACACCAACAGAACCGGTCCCTCTCCAAGGAGCTTATCCATATCCCTATACTCCATACGAAACGCCACATGCATAAACGCATTGACGATCACTCGAACAACACGCCTCATGCCGCGATTCATCTCACTTGGCAGTACCCGGGGTTTCTTCTCTTGTTTCATGTATCGGACGACTCCTTCGTTTGATAGAAGTCCGTCCTCTCGCGAACCAGGCGCAATACGGTATCCACGACAGCATCGATTCCCATGCTGCTACTGTCGATCTCGACAGCATCTTCGGTCTTCATTAAGGGGGCAAAGGCACGCTCGCTATCCTGCTTATCGCGAAACGCCAGATCCGCCTTCACATCGTCCAGGATCTGTCCGTCGTTTGACGCAGACAAGTCCTCGAAGCGGCGCTTGGCACGGATATCGAGATCTGCCGTCAAGTAGATCTTGACCTGTGCATCCGGCAGGACAAACGAGGTGATATCGCGTCCATCCATCACGACATCATTCGAGCTCGCGATCTCGCGTTGACGCTCCACCATCTTCAGACGACATGCGGGCACAGCCGAAATATCGGATGCCCAGCGTGAGATCTCGGGCGTACGAATCTCGCCGGTCACATCGCTACCGTCCAAGAATACGTGTTGTTCGCCGTCCAGGTAGCGAAGGTCGACATTCGTATGGACGAGCATCTCCTCGATACCCGCCCAATCGTCCGGCTCCAAACCCATACGAGCCGCCTTCAAGCCGGCGGCTCGGTACATCGCACCGGTGTCTATATAGAGTATGCCCAGTTTCTTCGCGACTGCCTTGGCAATCGTGCTCTTACCTGCTCCGCTGGGCCCATCAATGGCTATCTGCATATATCGTAGCTCTCCATCTCTTACATCGCTCGGTGCCCAAGCCCTATGGCGGCTTCATCCAGGTGGAGCAAGCCGATTCCGAAATAGGTACAGACACTGACGTTGTTGTTTAAACGAACGATACCGATTTTACCACCGATATTCAAACCTGTCGCCTTGTTCACCAGCTGAGAGGCCGCTTCGTGGGCTGCGCCCGCCACGGCACCCTCTTCCGTATACGTGTGGCCGATCAGTCCCTCTCGTCTGGCGACGGCTACGGCACGCTCAATCATGCGCGAGATCGAACCGATGAATTCACCGCCGATATCGACTGCACAAGCGTAGACACCTTCATCCGCCAGCGAGGCGATCAAGGCACGTTCTTCTTCTCTGCTCTGCGAGATCGCCATGCGAATCGCAGCGGTCGCTGCAAGCTTGCTGTCTGCTTCCTTCGTTTGCCCTCTGCCGGTATCCATAAACTCTACCATCCTACACCGTCTCTTACTCCGAATCCTCTTCTGTGAACTCGAAGGGTCTGGGCTTGGCACTCAGGCCCTTGTCGTACACCGTGTACTCATCCCAGATCGTCTCCAAACGGTCGAGGCGCGTCGTCAAGATCGCCTCACGACGAATCGCAATCGCCGCCAACAAGGCGGTGATCGTGCTGAAGCTCGTCACGAGGGCATCGACGAACGACACCATATCCGATTTGGCAAACAAGCTCAGATCCGCATAGCGAACCAGAGGCGACTCCGGACCGTCCGTAATCGCAAGCGTCTTCGCACCCGCCTCCTTGGCGAAGGCCATCGTGCGAACAGGGCGCCTCGAGTAGCGTGGATTACTGATACCAACGAAGACATCGCCTTCGTGTATCGACATGATCTGCTCGATCATCTCGCTACCGCTGGCCGTTTGGACCAAGCGCACATCGTCTAGCATCAGATTCAAATAGAAATGGAAGAAGGACGCGAGTGGTCCGGATGAGCGCACGCCCACAACGAAGACACGTTCAGCGGCCAAGAGCATATCTACTGCAGCTTCGAAAGACGCAAGGTCTCGTTTATCGTATGCCTTGCGTAGACGCTCGGCGTCCCGACTTAAGACCTTACCGAGTATATCATCCGATGCAGAGAGCCTAGACGATGCCTTCACGCGCTGTGAGGCCGTCATACTCGTGCGCAGCTCATCTCTGAGCAAGTGAATAAACTCAGGAAAGCCGCTGAAACCAAGTTCAGCGGCAAATCTGACAACCGTAGACTCACTGACCCCGGCAGCCTGGCCGATACCGGCCGCTGTTTGTTCAGTGACGTCTTGCTTATTGTTCATGATGTAGCGAGCGATGGCCTTGTGGCCCTTACTCATTCGCTTGTATCTATCCTCGATTAAGTCCAGAACAGATTGAGAGCTATGCAACTTATCCATCCAACCTCCGTCTTAGACAGGTTGGATCTGCTGTTCCACGCTACCAACCGTGTCGTCTAGTTTATGCTTCTCTTGTAAGCGCCATTTGAAGAACTTCTCCGCGACTTGTGGGAACATCGCATAGGTGAGAACATCCTCTTCACTCTCGATATATTGTGCCGCCTGTTTACGTACCGATGCCAATTCGGCCGGTATCAAGTCGGCTGGCCGTACGGTAACCGTTTCTTCGTCACCGAGGAAACGCTTGCGAAGCGCTTCGTTCACCGGAGCCGGAGTCTGGCCGTACATGCCTCTCATAATATCCTTGGACTCATTGGTCACCATCTTGTAACGTTCGCCCGTCAGGACGTTCAAGACCGCTTGCGTACCGACAATCTGACTGGACGGCGTGACTAGCGGCGGATACCCGAAGTCCTCACGCACACGCGGGACCTCATCTAATACTTCTGTTAGTTTATCCTCTTGACCCGATTCTTTCAACTGGGAGACGAGGTTCGAGAGCATACCGCCGGGAACTTGGTAGCGCAGAGCATTGGTGTCCACACCGAGTACCTTGGGGCTGATGATGCCGGATGCGATCCACTCTTCACGAATCTTCTGGAAGATCTCGGTGGCGGGTATCATGGCTTCCATATCGATGCCGGTGTCGTACTCACTGCCCTCTAGCGCCTTGACCATAACCTCTGTGGCCGGTTGGGAGCTGCCCATCGCGAGCGGCGAGAGTGCCGTGTCGATGATATCGGCTCCTGCCTCGATCGCCTTCATATAGGACATAGCGCCCATGCCCGTCGTGTAGTGCGTGTGGATCTCAAGGGGAATCGTGATGACTTCCTTGATTGCCTTGGTCAATTCATAAGTATCGTTTGGGAGCAGAAGACCTGCCATATCCTTGATACAAATCGAATCGGCACCCATCTCTTCTAGCTGCTTACAATCTGCAGCAAATTTCTCCAGCGAATGAAACGGACTTGTCGTATACGAGATACAAGCCTGTGCGTGTGCTCCCTCGCGAAGCGTGGCCTTCATCGCCTGCTCGATGTTGCGATAGTCGTTTAGCGCGTCGAATATGCGGATGATATCGATACCGTTGGCCACCGACTTCTTCACGAATTCATCGACCACATCATCGGCATAGTGCTTGTAACCCAAGAGGTTCTGACCGCGAAGCAGCATCTGCAGCTTCGTATTCGGTGTCCCCGCCTTGATCTTGCGCAGGCGCTCCCACGGATCTTCGTTCAAGAATCGTACGCAAGCATCGAAGGTAGCACCGCCCCAGCACTCCAGGGCGTGGAAACCGATCTTATCCAGATAGGGTAAGGCCGCTTCCATCTGTGCGTAGCGCATCCTCGTTGCGGCGAGCGATTGGTGTGCGTCACGGAGAATTGTTTCTACGATTTTTACCTTAGCCATGCTGTCCTCCATTCAATAATTACTGTGCCAAGGATAGTTAATCCATACTGAGCATCGGGTCTCCCGCGTTAACTGATTGACCGGCGCTGACACTGATACCGGTGATGACGCCGTCGCGACCGGACTGAATCTCATTCTCCATCTTCATCGCTTCAAGGATGCAGAGGACAGTCCCCTTCTTCACTTGGTCTCCAACCTTGACCTTGACGGAGAGGATTGTGCCCGGCATCGGAGCCTTCATGACTTCGCCCGTCAACTGATCGCTGGCAGGTGCTGTGGGTTTCGTCTCCACGGCAGGGGCCGGAGCGGGGGTCGGAGC
>CAZLEA010000001.1:66199-132975 GCA_964558445.1 uncultured Oscillospiraceae bacterium
AAACAGCTTCTGCTACGGGAGCTGTGACTCCCGCGGATTCCTCGACACTGACTTCATACGTGCGTCCGTTTACGGTGATCTTATATGTTCTCATAGACAACTCCTTCGTCTCTTATATCAAGTTTATAGGCCTTCCAGAATCTGCAGCGCGCTATAGATGCGCGGTCTCGTGGCAGCAGGGCGAATCTCCTCGTCAATCGCACCCGTCGATTCCGCCATGCGAGCGGACATCTCCTGCTTGCGATACTCTGCTTCCAGTGCCTTCCTCGCCGTGATCGGATCCTCGCTTCGTTTCAATTCATCGGTCAGGAATAAGTTTACGGCACTATCGGGACGCAGTACGCCGATCGCTGCGGTCGGCCATGCATAGACCAGATCAGCACCCGTGGCCTTACTGTTGAAGACCAAGTAGCCCTGACCGATCGCCTCGCCGATGATGATATTGATACGTGTCACGGCAGACTCGGTAAACGCCTTCATGATGCGACCGGCAACAGCCGTAATATTCTGTGCTTCCGAAGCGAAACCGCTGATAAACCCGCTGGTGTCCGTGAAGCTGATGACAGGATAATTCAAGCGGTTCGCAAGGGTTAGGAGAGACTCGATCTTCGTCGCCGACAAGAGGCCCATCAACGGCTTCTTGTTCGCGATAAACAAGACCGGTTGTGCACCCAAGGTTGCAAGGCCGCCGTAGATCTCCGTAGCATAATCGGCATATAACTCGAGAATACTGTCATGATCGAAGACATCAGACACGATGTCTGCAATCTCATAACCGGAATCCATGTTCTCGGCCAAACGATCCAAGCGCTCTTCCGTGCGATTCGGATCATCGGAGATTGACTCCGTCCAGAGGAAGCCGCCCACATGATCGGGCAAGTAAGTCAGAAGTTTGCGGCTGAGCGAGAGCATGTCGTCACTCGTCTTCGCTGTAAGCGATGCAAGTCCGCTCGCCTTGGCGTGGACAGCCGCGCCGCCAATATCAGCCGGCGACTTCGTGGGGTCCTCTTCTGCGGCTGTGATGCCCGGCCCCTGCAGATAGATGCCGCCACCATCCTCCGCCATGATGACGAAGTCCGAAGCGGCTGGCAATATACTTAGTACACCAGGAGCAGGTCCCGGCACGAGAGCGATAACAGGGATCAATTCTCTGGCTTCGAGTAGCGCTTGATACATCGCACCGACGGCATCCATCGCCATAAGCCCCTCGTCCACACGAAGACCGCCGCTATCATAGATTACGATCAGAGGGCTTGCGGCTTGGATGGCAAGCTCGATCGTTCGGATGAACTTGGCTGCGTTGGCTTGACCAACCCCACCATGGTAAACGGCTTGATCTTGACTCGAGACGAAGACTAAGCGGCCATCGATCTGGCCATAGCCGCTGACCAGGCCTTCTCCCGCAACTCCGGTCCTGCCGGAAGCGGCAGGTGCAAGCGATTGAATCTGACTGCCCAACGAGACGAAACTGTCCGCATCCAGAAGATCGATTACTCGTTGGTACGCAATACCCGTCTTCGGAGCTTGGTCAGCGCTGTCACTTCGTCGAGATAGGAATTCTTGCATCATATCCTTAGAACTCATATAGCACACCTTTCCAGTTCTCGGTTCGGTCAATTAAGCCCTTACCCATTGTTTAATTATGCCAATTATAAAACAACAATGTTAACTGGGCAAGCATACAATAAAGGAAGTTTTCGTAATTATTCTTTTGTAGACTTGATTACGACTGTCTCTGATCGTTTTGTGGATATAGTTAGTCTCGCTCCGGATGTAGATCGTATTTGTGCTCAAATTCTTGGAGTGTGCTGTACATAATCATCTCGAGCGGAGGCAGTTCGTCTAGCGAGGCGATGCCCGTCTCCAACAAGAATTTCTCCGTGGTACAGAACAGCGACGGCCTTCCCGGCGCATCGAGCGTGTCGGAGATGTAGATATAACCTCGCTCTTCGAGACGGCTGATGATCGAGTCGCTGTTCACGCCGCGAACCTGCTCGATCTGAGCTCTTGTAACAGGCTGGTTATACGCGACGATCGCGAGCACCTCGAAGGCTGCTTGCGTGAGCCTAGGACGGTTCTTCGGCTTGTAGAGTTGCTCAAGTAAGCTCTTGACCTCGGGCTTCGTTGCAAGCGTATAGCGCTGCTCCATACGGCGCAACATGATACCGGAATCCGAATCCTCTTCCAGCTTCTTAGCTAAGGCGGCAAGCGCGATCAAGATATCCGTCTCTTCTTGGCCGCACAGATGGCCAAGTTCTGTAAGCGACAGCGGATCGCCCGAGGCGAACAAGAGCGCTTCGATACCTGAGACCAAACGATCTTGGTTCCAGGAGAAGTGCTCTTCTTGGCTGCCTTGGCCCTCATTTATCTCACTTCTAATCCCGTCAGTCATACTCTTCTTCCATCTTCCCTTCGCGGACGAAGGCCAGTAGGGTCTTACCGACCTCATCGCCTTCGGTCTTCTTATTATATTCCAGTTCGATGATATCCTTCGGGTGCTCTTGGTGGGCCAAGATACGATTCGCCTTCAACAATTCCAGTACCGCGAGGAAACCGGTCACCTTCTCCGCACGACTGGCCCCATAGGGGAACAGCTCCGTGAAGAAGAGTTTACCCCTCTTCTGCAGACTCTTCCAGATCGATGACAGCTTCTCACGAAGCGAAATCTTCTCTCTCTGGAGGATCTTGGACATCTTCGAGGCGACGTCTTGGTAGCGAGCCGTGTTGCGTTCCGTTACCGAACGGGCACCGCGCAGCACATCCTCATAACGCAGCGGTCTGGCAAGCTCATCGTAATTGATGCGAATCCCAAGCTGTTTGGCGGTCTCCGGCAGATGGTAGTGCACGCCTGTCCAAGTCTCTTGGCGACGTGCAATCTCACTGGCCAGGAGCCTGGCACGCCTGTAGGCCAGGAGTCGAAGCACCAGTTCGTCTCTTGGATCCTCCTCACCGCTCTCTTCGGATGGGCGAAGCAGGGGCAGAAGCATGGCCGACTTGATCTGCAGCAAGCTGGATGCCATCACCAGGAAGTCGCTAGCCAGGTCCATATCCAATTCGTCCAGATCTGCCAAATAGAGCATGTACTGCTCCGTGATAAACGCGATCGGGATATCGTAGATATCGATCTTGTTCTTCTCGATCAGATGATAGAGTAAGTCCAGAGGACCGGAGAAATCCCCGATCTGAAGCTCAGGCCCCTTCAACGCGGCCCGTTCCCGATCCTGATCCTGCAGAGCATCGACAGCCAAACGCAAGTTCTCCTCAGGCAGGGATGTTCGTTTCTTGCCCTGTGTACTCATCTTAATAACAGTTCCATAAGCCAATTAATCGGCGTACTGATCAGCCACTCAAACGGTGTGGCAAGCCATGTCAACAGCGTGAAGAGATTACCGCGACCGAAGATCAATAAGAATAAGAAGGCCATGCCGATATAGCGTTCATAGCGCATGATCTTGTAATAGATCTTGTTCGGTAGCAGTGAGCCGAAGAACTTGAAGCCGTCCAGCGGTGGGATCGGCAGCAAGTTGAAGATGGCCAAGAAGATGTTTCGCATATAGAAGAGTGCAAAGATCAACAATAGCACATCCACCAAGTTCACCAGAAATGATGAGCCGCTAGCCTGATTCAAGATACCCGTACGATAGGCGATGACGACCGTCAACGCATGCAGGAAATAGGCGGCAAACGCCATCATCAGGTTTGAGATCGCCCCTGCAACGCTGACGAGTGCGATCCCGCGCTTCATATTGTGCTTGGGATCGAAACGACTCGGGTTGATCGGAACGGGCCTCGCCCAACCGACAGGAGCACCTAGCAGAATAAACAAGGTGCCCATCGGATCCATGTGCGACAAGGGGTTCAGGGTCAAGCGACCCTGGTCCCTCGCCGTCGTATCGCCCAGGCGATAGGCGGTCCAAGCATGGGCGTACTCATGCACCGATAACGAGGCAAACAGTACGACCATGCCGATAACATACGTCAAGATAGCATCGGATCCGCCGCCAAGGGCGTTGAAGATGCTTGCGCTTACGGGTCCCGGCATTTAGTTCACAACCTTCAAAAGGCGAAGCGTACAGGCCTCACCGTTGATCGACCAATCGCGGCCTTCTTGATCTTCTCCGAGCGGCTCGACCGACACGGCGAGCACTTCGGCGGCAATCATGTCGCTCTGACGAGAGAAGACGGCGTCGAGCACTTCACTCGATCGATGATAGACCCGGATACGATCGACGACTTCGAAGTCGCTCTCCTTGCGCATCGTCTGGATCTTGGAGATGATTTCTCGTACATAGCCTTCTTCGATTAATTCGTCTGTCAGATGCAAGTCGATCGCAACGGTGTAGTCACGATCTTGCTCCGTCTGGAAGCCTTCCACCTGCATTGTCTCGATCAGGAGATCATCTGCATGCAAACGCTCCATAGCACCGTCTAGCTCAATCGTGATGAAGCCGTGCTCCTGGAGCTCAGCATAGCGGGCACGACCATCCAGACCGGCGAGCAGTTCGCCAAGCTTGGGCAAGTTCTTACCGAAGCGGCGGCCGAGCGTACGAAGTTGCGGCTTGAAGCGATAGTCTTGCAAGGCGCTGTCGTCCGAGATGAATTCAATCGACTTGATGTTCAGCTCATCCGTGATCAAGGCCGTGAACGTCTCGGGCAGCTCCACGGGCGACGCCACGAGCATGCGAGCGAGCGGCTGACGGTTCTTCATGGATGAGGCATTGCGCGCTGCACGTCCCATACTGATGATCTCCAGCACGGCTGCCATGCGGGTTTCGAGCAAGTCGTCGACATAGCTGTGATCCGCCTCTGGGTAATCGCAGAAGTGTACGGACTCGGGCGCATCCGGCTCGGAGTTACGCACCAAATTCTGATAGATATCCTCCGTTACGAACGGCACGAAGGGAGCGGCCAAGAGCACGACCGTCTTCAAGACGGTATAGAGCGTCATGTATGCCGAGATCTTGTCCTCTGTCATCTCCTCGCCCCAGTAGCGCTCGCGCCCTCGTCTGACGTACCAGTTCGATACGTCATCCAGGAAGTCAACCATCAGTCTACCTGCTGTCGAGATATCATACTTCTCAAGTAGTGAATCCACCTTCGCCACCAGCGTGTTCAAACGTGACAGCACCCAGCGATCCATGACCGTCAGGCTCTCTGGCTTCAGGCTATGCTCGCTCGGATTGAAGCGATCGATATTGGCATAGAGCACATAGAAGGAATAGGTATTCCACAAGGTGCCCATGAACTTGCGCTGACCGTCACTGACCGCGGCATCCGAATAGCGACTCGGCAACCATGGCTGGCTGTTCGTATAGAAGTACCAACGCACGGCATCCGCACCCTGCTTACCCAGAGCGTCCCAGGGGTCAACGACGTTCCCCTTGTGCTTGCTCATCTTGATACCGTCCTTGTCCTGGACCAGACCCATGACGATACAGTTCTGGAAGCTCGACTCATCGAAGAGGAGCGTCGCCACAGCCAGAAGCGAATAGAACCATCCGCGCGTTTGGTCCTGAGCCTCAGAGATGAACTGGGCCGGGAAGTGGGTTTCGAAATGTTCTTGGTTCTCAAAGGGATAGTGATACTGCGCAAACGGCATCGCACCCGAATCAAACCAAACGTCGATCACTTCGCTCACACGGGTCATATTCTTCTGACAGATCGGGCAATTGACATGGACTTGATCAATGTAGGGCTTGTGCAGCTCGATCTCATCCGGGCAATTGTCGGACAAGGATCTCAGCTCTTCGATCGAACCGATGACATGGACGTGTCCATCCTCGCAACGCCAGGCGGGCAGCGGCGTGCCCCAGTAGCGCTCACGGGTCAGACCCCAGTCAACCAGGTTCTCCAGGAAGTTACCCATACGCCCTTCCTTGACGTTGTCCGGGATCCAGTTGATGCTGCGGTTATTGCGAATCAATTGTTCCTTGACCGCCGTCGTGCGGATGAACCAGCTGTGACGCGCATAGTAGATCAAGGGCGTGTCGCAACGCCAGCAGTGCGGGTAGTTATGTTCGATCGGCAAGCGATACATCAGCTTGCCCTCTGCTTCGAGCTTCGAGATGATCTTCGGATTCGCCTTCATCACGTTCATCTGTGCGAAATCGGTGACCGAATCCGGGAACTTACCGTCTTCTTGGACGAGCTGGACGAAGGGCAGGTCGTAGCGCTGACCGACCTTCGCGTCATCCTCACCGAAGGCAGGGGCGATATGTACGATGCCCGTACCGTCATCTAGACTGACGAAGTTATCCGTAGTGACAAACCAGGCCTGCTTCTTGCTCTTAGAAACCGTGTCCAAGCTGTAATCGAAGAGCGGCTCGTAGGCCTTGTACTCGAGGTCTGAGCCCTTATAGGTTTCCAGAACCGTGTGCTCTTCGCCGAGCACCGTATCCAGAAGTGCGGCAGCAACGTAATAACGATACTCCGTACCGTCTTCCATCTTCGATGCCAGCACGTAATCTGCCTTCGGATTCACACAGAGGGCGAGGTTTGACGGCAGGGTCCAAGGCGTGGTGGTCCAAGCAGCAAAATAAGTATTCTCTTCATCCTTCACACGGAAGCGAACGAAGATCGAGGTCTCCTTCACATCCTTATAGCCTTGAGCAACTTCATGGCTTGATAGAGACGTGCCGCAGCGGGGGCAGTACGGGACAATCTTGTGGCCTTCATAGAGCAGCCCCTTCTTCCAGATCTCCTTGAGTGCCCACCAGACGGACTCAATGTAGTTATTCTCGTAGGTGACATAAGGATTGTCCATATCGGCCCAATAGCCGACGCGATCGGACATCTGTTCCCACTCATCCTTGTAGGTCCAGACACTCTCCTTACACTTCTGTACGAATGCTTCGACACCATAGGCTTCGATCGCATCCTTACCATTGATGCCAAGCGCCTTCTCGACTTCGAGCTCAACCGGCAAACCGTGGGTATCCCAACCGGCCTTGAACTCAACTTGGTAGCCCTTCATCGTACGATAACGAGGGATAACGTCCTTGATCGCTCGTGTCAGGATATGACCGATGTGCGGCTTACCGTTGGCGGTCGGCGGTCCGTCAAACACGGTATAAACCGGTCCGCCCTCGCGGCGGCGCCAGGACTCCTTCATCGTGCCCTGTTCGGCCCACAAGGCCGCAACCGCTTCCTCGCGGCCGGTGAAATTCAGATCGTTTGCTACCTTCTCGTACATATAGCCTCCATCGTTTCTCATTTGATTGCCTACATAATAAAAAAGCATCCCCAAAGGGACGCATCGCGTAACCACCCAATCTAGTGATAAGAATCGGTTCAATTCATCTGCACACAAGGTGCAAGCTCCCAGCTGATCCGTATACTGCGATAATCTGTGTACCTCTCACCTACGTACACTCTCTGTTAGATCTCAGTTGCAGTTACCTGTCTGTTCATAGCTTCTGATATTTTAACATGTAGCCCGTATTTTGCAAGGTATGGTGACGAAACGCATCATAAATGGATAGAGCCCCCACCCCGCACAACGATCTGTGCCGGATGAGGCCTCGATATCTAAACGCTTCTCTCGTGTGACTAGAGTCGGTTCATATTCATGGCGCCAAACTTGTTCCGGGATAGTTTCCGCAAGTATATGCATCAAACAGCAGTTCGAACAAATCTGCCAAATAGAAATAGCCTATTCGGTCCCCAGAATCTTCGCAACATCCTTCGTCAGGATGTGATACTTCTGAAGATCGCTCTCTAGTTGCTTCCTACCTTCATCGGTGATCGTGTAATAGCGTCTGAGCACACGCGCACCGGATGATTCTGTCCTGGATCGAACCAGGCCATGCTTCTCTAAGCGATGCAAGGCAGGATACAAAGCCCCCTCGGTCAAATGATACTGCTCCGAACCTCGCTCCGTTAGCGTATGAATAATCTTGAATCCATACATCTCATCCTCTTCGGATAGAAGTTTCAGAACTATCAGCTGAGTCAAGCCCTTCTTTAAATTTCCAGTTATGTCATACATTCTCCGACCCCTCCTTCACAGAATTTCTGATTACGAGTCCTGCGGAAATTGACTGTCATCGACTCTCAATGGAGAAACTGCTGTCCTATAAGCTAATTATATAGGTCATCCTTAGCTGTTATGGATGCTTAGGTTACAAAAATCATGTCTTGGCAGGATTAACAATCATTCTCATTTCTATTTAGAGACAAATGAAACATAAGATAATTTGGGTTCAAACAAGAAAAAGACCCGCAACATATCGTGCGAGTCTCTATGTGCCGGAGAAACCGAACACAGCTTCGAATGATTCAGTTGTTCCATCTATAGGCCATACAAAACCGGATCCTAGTCGTCACCCGACACCTCTAGCAAATCCTCTTCTTCGTCATAGAAGTCGTCCTCATCGTCGTAATCCTCATCCTCTTCATCGTAGTCATCGTCGTCATCTTCATCGTCTTCGTCATAGGAATCGTAATCTTCTTCGTCTTCTTGTTCTTCATCATACTTCGCCAAGATGAGCTCTGAGAGATAATTACGGAATTCGGTGCGAATCGGATGTGCGATGTCAATGAAGTTCCCGTTTGGCGTCTTGCGACTCGGCATAGCGATAAACAGACCTTGCGAGCTGGAGATGACCTTAATATCGTGAACAACGAAGACATTATCGAAGGTACATGACACAACAGCTTTTAACTTACCGGCATTACTCATGTTTCTGATTACTATATCAGTCAACTCCATACCCCTACCACCTTTTCTATTTCAATATCGATAGAATGGAACTAAGTAAAGATTAATCAAATTGCACAAGGCTGTCAAGGAAGATTGACATAATTTGATCAATACTAATCCTTTCTACTGTTTAGAACGAATATACAAGATTATACGTCATGAATTACCACTAGGTGAACTGGCTAAACAGATCTGCAAATCACCTGGTTCAATCCGAGCCATATGATAATTGATCTGGATCAATTCGGTTTAGCTTATAATATTTTGACTAGTAAGTAGAATCACCAAGCAAGATTTCTTGGAACTTCTACTCATTTTATGCTCATTGCCCAAAAAGTAGATAAACAAGAAGATTCTGAATTGAAATTGTACAAACATCTCGTAAATGAGATCAGTCGAGGTACAAAAAAAGAACATAGCCTGAGACAAATACTCAAACTATGCTCTGATTGGTCGGAGTGAGAAGACTTGAACTTCCGGCCTCTTGGTCCCGAACCAAGCGCTCTACCACCTGAGCCACACCCCGAAGACTTCATAATTCTATCATACTATTAGAAATAGTCAATTATTCCGGTCTATACAATTCAGATCAAATTATCCTGCTACATTTGTCAGAATTATGTCTACAACGGGGGGAAGCACAAGTTGGGTCTACTCTAGGCAATCACATCTTACTTAATTCGAGGGCGGCTGCGGCATCGTAGAGAAGTCCACTCCACTCGGTTCATTGGCCGTACCGCCTTGGAGTTCGCCTGCTTCGTTATAGAAATTCAGTTTATCGGGCAGCTTGTAACCGTCCACGATGAAGAGGTATGCATCGTCATGTATCTCTGCACGAATCTCTTCGCCATCGACGAAGAGGATGACATAATCAAGATCTACCTCGTGCGGCGTCTCCTCTCCTGTCAGCGCCTCATCCTTGACGATGCCCCAGACGAAGGTCTGTTCATCTATGTAGTTGACTTGTAAGGAATAAAAGGGACTGGCTGGATATTCTCCATTGGCCAACCAGCGAATCTGTTCGTCCTCACCATGTTCGACAAGCAGGTAGTAGTCTGTATCCTTGTCCTTGAACTCAATATCTGCCGTGGTTCGGTAGATGGAGTATGGAGCGTCTGGGTGGCGGAATAACAAGGCCATCTGATCGTCTATGTCGGTCCACTCGCCGGGTGGCGTCAGTATATCCGTATCACTAGGGTCGGTCGATACAGAGGGTTCTGAAGTCTGTGAAGACGTCGGCACGGTCTCTGGAGAGGACGGCATCTCTGATTGAACGCTTGATTCAGAGGGCTGTGTCAGGTCTGCTGATGACGTTAACTCTGAGGTCGTGGAAGGGCTCGTCGTGGTCGTGTCTTGACAAGCAGCGAGCAAGAACATCAACTGAATCCCCACTACAAACAAAGCACTGTTTCGTAACGCCTTGGGAACTGAGAACTTAAGCATATTAACACCTCCAAATTCAACAAATAGAAATTGTTCTCAAACGGCTATCTACCCTAATAATACATCTATTCAATCTACAACTCATTAACAATTTGTGAATTAATTATCTGTTTTGAAGTGTCATTTCGCTATTTGTATCTACAAATAGCTCAGCAAGATGCCTATACCGATTGCACTTACTACTCTTCTGCCATGAACTCATCGAAGTAGGGGTAGAACTCACCGTCCAGGAAACGACCCTCTTCTATCATCTGGCGAATCGTTGTTTGATCTGCCCACATCGCATCTGTTGTCTCGTTTAGCTGGAAGCGAAGGTCGGCGAGCTCGCCTGCCCAAGGGAAGACCCAGACATCTTGGATCCAGCCACCGCGCTCCTCACGCCAGCGAAATAGGCGTTTGAACAAGCGTCCTTCTGCCGGATCGAGCTCGATGCCAAGCTCTTCTCTGGTCTCTCGTAGCGCTGCCCCGAGGCTGTCATCGCCTGCGACCGCAACGCCTCCGGTCGTCTCCCAGAAGCCGTCACTGCTAGATCCTCTGCCCAGGGCACGCCTGTTGATGAGCCATCTCCCCTTCCCATCGGTCTTCCAGACATTTACAACCAGGTGATAGAGGCCGTCATCGATTCTTCTGCCACGCTCGGCATAGAGCCCCGTGAGACGCCCCTCGCGGTCATAGAGATCCATAATCTCAAGCGGGCGATACAGTAGCTTCGTGTAGGGCTTGCCATCCAATACCTGTTCTTCCTTAGCGGGCACGAAACCATAGCTTAAGAAGAAGGCAGTTGATACTTGATCAGGCAAGACGAAGAGTTCATCTATACCTCGAAGTTTCAGCGCACATACAATGCGGTCCATCAGCTTCTCGGCTAAGCGATCGTCATAGTCACGGTGGATGCTGAGGCTAGAGATACGACCGTCTCCATGTCCGGTGACAAGTCCGCAGAGCTTGTCGGACGAATACGCACCAAACAAGACGGCGTCTTCTTGCGCTGTGGCATCCGAGGATGGCAGATAGCAACGATCCAACCCCTCAGACTCCGGATTCGTTTGTAGGTCGATCTGTTTGATGAGTAGATTCATGCTTCCAAGCCTCTTTTAAATTATTACGATCACGCAGCAGTGCGTGTAGTACGGCACCCAGGAGAAGTGCGTAGGTACAGACATAGAGCCAGAGCATCAAGATCACGACACCGGTCAAGCTACCGTAGAACGTGAGGGCGGCAGAGCGCGACACGTAGAGCGAGAAGATAGCGGATAAGATAACCCAGCTCAATGCGGCAAGCGATGAGGCCAAGAGCGCATGTCGAAGCTTCGTCTTCCTAGCAGCAGAGAAATAATAGATCAAGAAGAAGGTTAGATTTAGTATCGTGAAGCCGGTACCGAAGCTGATCAGGCGAATGAGGCTACGATTATGAATCACAAGTCCCGTCCAGTCCGTCAAGCGAGACATCAAGGCATCACTAAACGCTAAGACGATCATGACGATAACCATGAATAACGCCGCTACAACGGTCATAAACAGGGACAAAATACGAGAAACGAAGAAGATGCTTCGCTTCGGCTTCGTATTATAAATCTGTCTCATGCTTAGAATAATGGCATTGATGCCCTTAGACGCTGCCCAGACAAGCGAGGCGATACTTACAGAGATGGCAGAGATCGAACCTGCTCCCTTCGCTTCGCGATAAATACTGTTGAAGAATTCGAGCACCGGTTCCGGGAAGAAGTCGGCAAGATCAATAGATTTACTGACCACTTGTAAGAGGTTATCCCCGAACAACAAGACGACACTGAGTAGCAGAATCAAGAACGGGAAGATCGCGAATACCATGAAATACGAGATACTAGATGCCATGCGACTAAGCCGTAAGCGCGCCAAACGAAGCGGCAGTCCGATCCAGGTGGAACCGTCGGCCTCCGCGTTCAAGAAGCGCTCTCTGTCTATATCGAGGCGCTCAACATATTTCTTTATACCTCGTTTATCCGTCATACCTTTCAGTTCCGTCAGAGCTTCGCAAGATCCGCAAGCGGCCTCACTACCAGATTCTCATAACGACGATAGCGATAAGTCAAACCACTGGCTTCGTCTAGCATCGGCTCGGATTCGGATATCAGCTTCCAGCGATCCAATCGGTCGAAATTCGGGATGAAGTGCTCCGGTCCATCAAAGGCATGCTCGATGTACGTGATCTCTGCATGAGAACAAAACGATTCCAGCGCTGTATAGAGCGAAGCACCACCGATCAAGACCAGATCATCGGTGTCTTCTTGTTCCAAGACGTGTGCCAATTCCTCGTAATCCGTACAGAGCTCGTAATCCTCGCCTCGATCCATCGTACGGCTGAGCACAATATTCCTGCGCTTGGCAAGCGGTCTCCCACCGGGGAAGCTCGCCATAGTCTTGCGTCCATAAATGAGGATCTTACCCATCGTCAGTTCACGGAAGCGCTTCAGATCCGCGGAGATGGAGATGAGCATGTCCGTACCACGACCGATCGCCCAATTCCGATCGACTGCAACTATTAATTCCATATCACCCTCCCCTTAGATCGCAACCGGGAAACGGCCCACACCGGGACCGTGCTCGTAGCCTTCGAGGCGGAAACTATCGACGGTGAAATCGTAGAAATCAGTGACATTCGGGTCGATAATAAGCTTGGGTGCGCTGTGCGCTTCTCGGGTCAACAGTTCTTCTACAATCGGTATATGACGATCATAGATATGCGCGTCCGCGATAACGTGTACGAGTTCGCCGGCCTCAAGCCCGCTAACCTGTGCAAACATATGGACCAAGACGGCATACTGGCAGACGTTCCAATTGTTCGCAGCCAGCATATCCTGAGATCGTTGGTTCAAGATCGCATTTAGCTTATTACCGCTCACGTTGAAGGTCATGCTATAAGCGCAAGGGTAGAGCGCCATCTCGTGCAAATCTTCGAAATTATACAAATTAGTCATGATACGACGACTCGCGGGGTTATGCGACAGGTCGAAGAGCACGCGATCGACTTGGTCGAACTCGCCTTCACGATACTTGTGCTTCACGCCTAGTTGGTAGCCATAAGCCTTACCGATCGAACCGGTCTCATCAGCCCATTGGTCCCAGATCTTGGAATTCAAATCGTTGATATTATTCGACTTCTGCTGCCATATCCAGAGCAACTCATCTACGAGGGCGCGAAAGTTAATCTTGCGAAGTGTCAAGATGGGGAACTCCTCAGCCAAATTATATCGATTCACGATACCGAATTGTTTCACCGTATGGGCCGGCACGCCGTCTTCCCAACGGGGACGAACATCTTGATCTTCATCCGTCACTCCGTTCGCTAATATATCCTTGCAATTCGCAATGAATTGCTCATCTACTAAGCTCATATATAAATCCGCCTCTCAAACTTCAGTTCTGCATGTTGTTTATTATAACAGTTGTTATCCAAAGCAATAGTGTAGGCGGTTTCGCAAGGTAGCTCAAACTGTGATCAGCGCCTTGATCTGATTGAATCTGGCCTCCTTGATGCCGGATACTTGCATGATATCTTCAATAACAAGGAAGGGGCCTGAGGCCTCCCGCCAGGCAACAATCGCCTTGGCCGTAGCCGCACCGATTCCGGGCAGAGTCTCCAGTTCACTCTCGCTTGCCGTATTGATATTGATCAGACCGGCTTCGGTATCCCCTTCTGCATTCTCCTCCGGCGATGTCGGCCAGCTCCCTTCCAAGACCTCATCTTGATAGGGGATCCGGTGCATCTCATTGGCTCTGACGGGCGCGGCCAAATTCACGTAATCCGTTGCCGCGTCTGCATGTAGGCCTCCCGCGAGCGAGACAAGATCCGCGACGATAGCCCCCGGTTCCAGATAGTAGACACCCGGTCGTACGATTGCACCGGTGATATAAGCGGGATACAACGCGGTAGACGAAGGCTCAGTTGCTTGAACTTGATCGACCGAGGCATCTGCGGTCGATTCGCTCGTCTGCGGTTCGGAAGACTGTACGGGTTCGAGGCGAATCAACTCCGGACGAAGTTCGGGCCAGAGCAGGCTCATGAGTAATACCAACAAGAGCAAGAGGGCCAAGCTCAATATCAGCTTGGGTATATGCTGCCTCAACCATTCGAGTCGATTCTCTGTCATCCTTGGCCTCCTGTCCTTCTCAATCGGATACAGTCAGCATAGAACAAAAGCAGCCGTATAATACGACTGCTTCTCATGGTTAATCATGATTCTTCACCCAAACGACTAATCCTCGTCCTCATCTGAATCGGTAGAGGCAGGGGCCGGCTCTTCGTGCGCCCAGAGCTTATCCAAGCTATAGTAAGCCCGTTCTTCGGGATGGAAGAGATGGACGACAACGTCGCCGTAATCGAGCAGAATCCAGCGCACGGTATCGAGACCCTCTGTTCGAATCGGCTTACGTCCGTACTGCTCCTCGATCTCTTCGATCAGATGCTCGGAGATACTGCGCCCCTGGGGTGTAGATTGAACGGTGCCCAAAATGAAGTAATCAGCAAGGCTACTGCGCTCCGTAATCGGGATCAAGCTGACATCTTCTGCCTTGCGCTCCTCGAGTATGGTCTTCATGTCCGCTGCCATCTTCGTAGCGGGGATATCTGCTTCGTTTATAGGTTGATTGGTCTCTTTGTCATTCGCCAAGATTTGATCCTGCCTTTCATCATCTTCGTTTATTCTAACTGTAATCTTATAATTTGTCTTCGCTCCTGGCTACACGCTTACGCAGATCTGAGAGTGCTCTCAGGCTTGCAGCTTCCGGTACGTAGTCCATCCGCCGGTTGAACGCTTCGACCGCTTCCAGACAAGCGAGCGTGGCGCGATCGAGGTCCTCGGTTGCGTACTGCCGGATCGGACCCAAGTCAGAGAACTGTCTGCTCGGTTCCGCCTTGTCGGCGACAAACAAGACCTTGGCCAGATCCGATGCATCGGCATCGAGTGTCGTATGCAGGCGAACCGCCTCCAAGATCTCGGGATCGTCGATGCCAAGTTGCTCACGAATCATGGTGACTGCAGCCGGTGCGTGTAAGAATGCAACCGAACCGTTCCAGTGTTCCGGTACATCAACACTCTTCTCCCAAAGCTCTTGAGCATCCGTCTCACGGCCGATATCGTGTGCCAAGGCAGCAAGCGCTGCCCGGTCCGGATCCACATCGAAGCGAAGCGCAAGCGAAACCGCATAATACATCGTATCCAGGCTATGAATCAGGCGCTTCAAGCTCAGACGCTCAAACAATATCGTCTCGATCTCGGCCAAGCGGTGAATCGTCTCGGTGCGAAGGGCCTTCATAACCGGCTCCTTCTCGTAGAGGTGATGCAGTGAGATGAAGTCTCTTACTGCAGGCGGCAGCATCAAGTCCTCATCGCGGCGGCCCGATACCAGAGCTTGTCGGATCTCGGTCGAGGAGATATCGAGCGCATCGATCTCATAGAGTTCGATTGACGCACCGAAGTCACGGCGCAAGATCTCCGCGCGCGCCCTAGCTTCTCTAAGGTCGACACCGGGTCTTACGAACCCCGCGATCTTCATGATTTGAAGCAACTGCTTCGCTTCATACCAGAGGTGAATCTGCAAGACTACATCGAGACCGCAGATCAAGTAGATTTCGTCTTCATCCGCCAAGCCCAACCGAATCTCTTGAACCGTCTCGAGCGTATATGACGGCCCGCGACGAAGCATCTCGATCGTAGACAGATCGATCGCGTCTTCACCCTCGAGCGCAAGCTTCGTCATCGCGTAGCGATACGTCATCAAGGTGACATCGTGCGTCTTGTGATAGGGATGACCGGCAGGCATGACCAACACGCGGTCAAGATCCAGCGTCTCCTTGGCCATCCTCAGCAAGCGCACATGACCCATATGGATGGGATCGAACGTTCCCCCGAAATACCCAAGCTTCATTACGATATCTGTAGTTCCTATTCTAGTATCGGCTTACGTCTGCCGATATCGCGACGCAGCATCTTATCTCGGAAATCAATCTTATCCGCTTCCCGATAGCATACCTCAATAGCCTCCGTCACCGTGGGCGCAGACGCTACAACCGCCAGGACTCTGCCACCTGCCGTCAAGACTTGTCCGTTTGTACCGGCAACCGTACCGGCCTCATAGACATCTGCATACAAGACATCTTGGAGGCCCGTAATCTCATAGCCCTTCTCATACGCTCCCGGATATCCGCCGGAGGCGAGTACGACACAGGCAGTCGCTTCCTTCTTCCAGGAAATATTGATATTCGCCAAGCGCTGATTCACGATGGCCTGGACAATCTCTAGCAAATCCGTCTCCAGTAGCGGCATTAGTGTCTGACACTCCGGATCCCCGAATCTGGCATTGTACTCGATTACCTTGACGCCATCTGCCGTCTTCATGAGGCCGAAGTAGATCACGCCGCGATAATCGATCCCCCGCAGGCGAAGCCCCTCTAGCGTCGGCCTTACAATCTCCTCTTCAATCACGCGAAGTTCATCGGGGTGAAGTTCAATGCCGGGCGAGATCGCGCCCATACCACCGGTATTCGGTCCCAGGTCGTTATCGTAGGCCTGCTTGTGATCCTGTGCGGTCGGCATCAGGCTATAACTCAGTCCGTCGGTGAAGGCCATGAGCGTGAACTCTTGACCCACGAGGAAGGTCTCGAATAACAAGGTCTTCCCCGCTTCACCGTGTATAGCGTCCTTCATCATCTGCTCACAGGCTTCTAGGAGATCTTCTCGGGTGTGACAGATCACGACGCCTTTGCCGAGAGCCAGACCATCCGCCTTCACCACATGGGGTAGCGGACATGTCTTCGCGTAAGCGACCGCTTCTTCGTATGAGTGGAAGACCTCGGATTGGGCAGTCGGGATACGCATCTGGCGCATCAGTTCCTTGGCAAAGGACTTGCTCGCCTCCAGCTGTGCCGCCTTCGCCTTCGGCCCGAAGGCAGCAATACCCAGCGATTCCAAACGATCGACCAGACCCATCGCCAGCGGATCGTCCGGTGCAACGAAGACCAGATCGACCGCCAGCGTCTTGGCCAGCGAGACGATACCCTCGAGATCCGTCGCGGCGACAGGGAAACAGCTACCGTATTGAGCGATGTTCCGATTCCCGGGCGCGGCATAGAGCTTGTTGATACGCTTGCTCTCGGCCAGTTTCTTGGCCAAGGCGGCTTCGCGGCCGCCTCCGCCGATTAATAAGACATCCATAGACTTCATCCCTAACCTCTTCTCAGTGCTTGAAGTGGCGTTTGCCACTGAAGTACATGGGCAGACCATGCACGTTACAAGCATCGATCGAATCTTGATCCCGAAGCGAACCGCCGGGCTGGACGATCATGGCCACACCGGCCTTGGCCGCAGCTTGTATGCTGTCGTCAAACGGGAAGAACGCATCGGAGGCCAAGATTGCCCCCTTCGCCTTATCACCTGCCTGGGCGACCGCAATCTCGAGCGCCGTGATCCGGTTCACTTGCCCGGGGCCAACGCCGACAGTCTGCTTATTCTTGACGAGGCAGATCGCGTTCGATTTGATATGCTTCACGACCTTCATGCCGAAGATGGCATCTTCGAGGTCATCGTTCGACGCCGCGGTATTGGTTACAAGCGAGAGCTGTTCTCTGCTAAACGGTGCCAGATCGACGTCTTGTACGAGCAGGCCGTCATAGACGGACTTCACGGCAACTGTCCCCTCTACATACGGGGTAGCGGCACCATGCAATTCCATCAGGCGAATATTCTTCTTCGCGCTGAGGATCTCGAAGGCACCGTCTTCGTATGCCGGTGCGATGATCAACTCCAAGAAGATCTTGGCCATCTTCTCGGCCATCTGCTTCGTGACCGGGCGATTGATCGCCACGATACCGCCGAAGATCGAGACAGAATCCGCTTCGTAAGCTCTGTCCCAGGCTTCATCGATCGAGTCGGCACTTGCGATCCCACAGGGGTTGGCATGCTTCACCGCGACAACGGTCGGCTCATCGGAGAATTCCTTTAGCATCGCAAGCGCGGCATCCGCATCACCGATGTTGTTGTAGGACAAGGCCTTACCGTGTAGTTGCTTGGCAGCCGGCAGCGATCCCTCGTGCAATTCGACTTGGCGGTAGAAGGCAGCTGTCTGATGGCTGTTCTCCCCGTAGCGAAGCTCGTCGTTCTTCTCGTACGTGAGCGTAAGCTCATTCGGATACTTCGGCAATTGAGGACCGTCTGTCTTCTTGGTCTCTTCGGTCAGGTAAGATGCGATCAGTGCATCGTATGCTGCTGTGTGCGAGAAAACCTTCGTTGCCAGATAGAGCCTGGTTGCATCTTCGGTCCTACCTTGATCCGCCAGCTCTGTCAGGACCAGAGAGTAATCCGCCGGATCCGTGATCACCGTCACCGACGCGTGGTTCTTGGCCGCTGCACGCAGGAGTGTCGGTCCGCCGATATCGATGTTCTCGATCGCGTCTGCGAAGCTTACGCCCGGTTTCCTGATCGTCTCCTTGAACGGATAGAGGTTTACGATCACCAGATCGATTGGCTGTATGTCTGCCTCCTCCAAGAACGCCATGTGCTCCGGTAAACGGCGATCCGCCAGGATGCCGGCATGGACGTTCGGATGCAGTGTCTTCACACGCCCGTCCAAGCACTCGGGGAAGCTTGTAATCTCGCTGACATCCGTCACCTGAAACCCATGTTTGCGAAGAAACGATGCAGTTCCGCCGGTCGACAGTAAGTCGATCCCCTGGGCAACGAGGCCTGCTGCCAGCTCAGCCAAACCCGTCTTATCAGATACACTCAATAACGCTCTAGACATGTCTACTCCTCTTATCTCTCCGACCGAATCGGTCGATTGTCTATATTAATTCCACTCACCACGGCTGAAGCGGTCGACCGCCTCCGCCAAGATAACTTGCTCAGCTTCCTGCATCACACGAGCTTGCAGGCTCTCGGGACTATCATCTTCTAGTACCGAAACCTCTCTCTGTAGGAGAATCGGTCCCTCGTCATAGATTGCGGTCACGAGGTGTACCGTCGCACCACTGACCTTGTGACCTGCTGCCAAGACGGCCTCGTGCGGCTTGATACCGTAGAAGCCTTGACCGCCGAAGAGCGGCAGTAAGCTTGGGTGCACGTTGATGATGCGTCCCTCATACGAAGAGATGAACGAATCACCGAGGCGGGTCAGGAAGCCTGCCAAGACAACCAAGCCGATCTCATAGGGCCGGAGCGCATCTATCATAGCCAGATCATACGCTTCTTGGTTCTCATAATCTCGCTTCGAGATTATGAGGCAGGGTATCCCCGCCGCCTTCGCTCTCGCCTCGGCCTTCGTACCCGGTCTGGAGGCGATGACTACAGCCAGACGAACCAGCGGCAATCTCCCCGCTTGCTTGGCATCGATCAGCGTCTGAAGATTCGTTCCTCCGCCCGACACACAAACCGCAACATTCAACATCAACTCATCTGTCATCTGCTCAATCCTTATACTCGGTCTTGCGATAACCACCGGCTACCAGATCGACATCGTGCAGACGCTCTTCTGCTCCGCGCGGTGTGCGGGCGATGAAGTTTCCGTTGAAGCAAGCGGTGCAGGTGCCACAGGTGAGGCCCTTGACACTCTCCTTCAAGCCTTCCAGTGAAATATACTCGAGGCTATCGGCTCCGATCATGGCTTGGAGTTCATCCTTGGTCATATTGGCTGCGGACAATTCGTCTTGGGTCGGCATATCGACACCGTAATAACAGGGGTAGGCGACAGGCGGAGCGGCGACGCGCAGATGCACTTCCTTGACACCCGCCTTCTTCAGCATGCTGACGACGTGTTTCGTTGTCGTACCGCGCACAACCGAGTCATCGATCAAGACAATTCGCTTACCCTCGATCGGCAGGCGAAGCGGCGAGAACTTCATCGCGACAGCGAGCTCTCGCTGAATCTGTGTCGGCTTGATGAAGCTTCTGCCGACATAGCGATTCTTCAAGATACCTTGTTGGTACGGTAGACCGAGCTCATCTGCATAACCCATGGCCGCGGTCAGACCGGAGTCCGGTGCGCCGATGACGAGGTCGACATCAGCCGGTGCTTCCCTTGCGAGAATCCGTCCGGCTTCTCTGCGGGATTCATAGATGGAGGCGCCGTCCACGACGCTGTCCGGCCTCGAGAAGTACACGTACTCGAAGAGACAGATTCTGCCCTGATCGCGTGCCGTCGTACGGAAGGTCTCTTGGAGGAACTCCGAGCGCATGCCGTCCTTCGTGATTGTAATTACTTCACCCGGATCCACATCACGTATGAAGGTGGCGCCGATCGCATCCAGTCCACAGGATTCAGACGCGAGAACATAGGCATCGTCTAGCTTACCGACACAAAGCGGCCGGATACCCAGCGGATCGCGAACGCCATAGAGCGCGTCCGTCGTCAGCAGTGTCAGGGCATATGAGCCGGTCACTTCCGCCATCGTCATGAAGATCGCGTCTTCCATACGCGAGGTCAAGATGCGGTTACGGGCGAGCAAGGTCAACAAGACTTCGGAATCGGACTCGCTGTTGAAGGCGGCACCGTTGTCCTCCAGCTTCTCGCGAATCTCTTCTGCGTTCGTAATCGAACCGTTGTGGCTCATCGCCACCTGGCCGTTTCTAGACTTCAGCATCAAGGGCATGAGGTCTGCCTCACCGACGCCGGTCTGCTTCGTCAAGTTGACGTGTCCGATCGCCGACGAGCCCTTCAGTACGTTAAGCGTCACCTCATCGAACACTTCGACCACGAGGCCGTGTTCACGATGCGTAAAGAGCCTGTTACCCAAATTCACGCAGATACCGGCTGCTTCTTGTCCTCTGTGCTGTAGGGCAAACAGGCTGAAATAAGCCATGCGTGCCGCGTCCGTCCTCGTATCCGTCGTATCAAAAAAGCCGAACACACCGCATTTATCCATCATCTCATGCTTCATCTTGCGCAATACTCTCCGTTACTTCGCTTGTCTGTCGACCAGATAGCGCTGGAAGGCGTCATCCTTGGCACCTACCTTCGTCTTCAGTTCTTCTTTGTATGCATGTAGTTTCTTGCGAAGGTCCTCGGATCCCACACTGAGGATCTGCGCGGCCAAGATCGCGGCGTTTAGCGAACCGTTGATCGCAACCGTGGCGACCGGGATCCCCGGGGGCATCTGTACTTCGGCCAAGAGAGCGTCCACACCGTTTAGCGGGCCTGAGGCGAGCGGTACACCGATCACCGGCAGCGTCGTAAACGCGGCCAAGACACCTGGTAGATGCGCGGCTAGGCCGGCTGCGGCAATCACGACGCCGAAGCCGTTATCCTCGGCAGAGCCGGCTAATTTCGCTGCACGATCCGGTGTGCGATGTGCCGAACAGATATGTGCCTCGAACGGAATACCGAAGGCGTCCAGCTGCGAGAAGCAAGCCTCCATCTGCGGGATATCCGAATCGCTTCCCATCATAATCAATACTTTGCTCATGTGTAATCTCTAGTCCTTTCCTTGACTCTGCTGACTGCTGTAACTTAAGTAGGCGAAGATGAAATCGTCTAGTTCTCCATCCATCACCGAGTTCACGTCACTGTCTTCGAAGTTCGTTCTGTGATCCTTGACCATCGTGTAGGGCATAAATACGTAAGAGCGGATCTGCGAGCCCCAGGCGATATCCATCTGGTCCCCCTTCAGATCCTCGATACGTTCCATATTCGCCGCCTTGGCCAGCGCAAACAGCTTGGCCTTGAGCATGTGCATCGCAAGATCACGGTTTTGGAACTGCGATCGCTCCGCCTGACTTGCCGTAACAAGGCCGGTCGGAAGGTGGGTCAGTCTGACGGCAGACGAAGTCTTGTTAACGTGCTGACCGCCTGCACCGGACGCGCGATACACGTCCATCTTGATGTCTTCGGGGCGAATCTCGATGTTGATCGTATCGTCTAATTCCGGAATCACTTCGCAAGAGGCGAACGAGGTATGGCGTCTGCCGGACGAGTCAAACGGCGATACGCGCACCAGACGGTGAACACCGATCTCGGAGCGAAGATAGCCATAAGCATTCTCACCGCTGATCTGTATCGAGACGCTCTTGAGGCCCGCTTCGTCTCCGTCCAGGATATCGATCACCTTGGTCTGGAATTCATGATCGTCCGCCCAGCGCATATACATACGGTAGAGCATCTCGCACCAATCCTGTGCTTCCGTACCGCCCGCACCCGCATGCAGCGTCAAGATCGCATTCTTGTCATCATATTCGCCGGTGAAGAGTGTTTCCAGACGAAGCTTCTCCATATCGCTCTTCAGATGGGCAAGTTCCGTCTCTACCTCGCGCAGCATATCAAGGTCTTCGGCCTCGTTACCAAGCTCGCACATCAAGAGCAGCTCTTCGACCTTGTCTTCGAGGCTGTGGAAGTGCTCCACCTTACGCCTAAGATGGGTAATTCTCGTCTGTGTCTTCTGTGCCTCTTCGGCCTTGTCCCAGAAGCCCGGCTCCATGGCACGCGCCTCAAGCTCCGACGCTTCATCGTCGATTCTGCTGATATTCAGGGCTGATTTCAACTGCGCCAGAGGTTCGGTCTGGGCCTCAATCTCTAAGCGATACTGTTCGTATTCAAGCATGGGGGGATAATTCTCCTCAATCTAGATTCCTATGATTCTCTTATGTCTGCCAAGAACGCTTCCAAGCGATCCATGGCTTCTTCGATATGTTCCAGGGATGCGGCGTAACTGATCCGAACGAAGCCCTCGCCGCTCTCACCAAACGCAGAGCCCGGGATGATGGCAACCTTCTGCCGCAACAAGAGCTCCTCGCAGAAGCGATTCGAATCGAGACCGCTCCCCCGGATATCCGGGAAGACGTAGAAGGCGCCTAGCGGTTCGAAACAAGGCAGGCCCATCTCGTTTAGACGCCTAACGAGCACGCGCCGCCTCTGATTATAGGCTTGACGCATATGCTCGACCGATTCATCGCCGCTGCGAAGTGCCTCGATGGCCGCACTCTGAGCGAGAGTCGGTGCACTCATAATCACATATTGATGGATCTTGTTCATCGCCGCGATGATATCTGCAGGCCCCATCGCATAGCCGATGCGCCAGCCTGTCATGGCAAAGGCCTTCGAGAAGCCCCCTATCACCACAACGCGATCGCGAAGCGCTTCCACATGAGCCAGAGAGGCGAAGGTCGCCGGTTTGTAGACAAGCTCGGCATAGAGCTCATCGCTGATAATCAGAAGTTCCGGATTCGCCTCCAGCACCGGCACAAGCTCGGCCCAATTCGCCTCGCTCATCACCGCACCCGTCGGATTATTCGGATAAGCCAGGAGCAGAAGCTTCGTTTGCGGTGTGATCGCCGCAGCCAAATCCTCGGCCTGTAGCTTGAACTCGTGCTTCGCTTCGAGCGGTAGAGCCACGGGCACGCCTCCGGACAAACTGACGCAAGCCGCATAAGCGACATAGGCCGGTTCGGGAATCAAGACTTCGTCGCCCGGGTTCAAGAGCGCACGGACCGCCATGTCGATCGCTTCGCTTCCACCGACGGTCACGAGGATCTCGCTCACAGGATCGTATTGATAGCCATAGCGTCGTTCGGAGAACGTCGCGATCTCTTCGCGAAGCTCGATCATGCCCTGATTCGCTGTATAGTGCGTACGGCCACGCTCGAGAGAATAGATGCCTTCTTCACTGATATGCCACGGCGTCACGAAGTCGGGTTCGCCGATCGACAGCGAGATCACCTGCCCCTTGAGCTCATTGGCCATATCGAAGAAACGTCTGATGCCGGACGGTTTCAGATCCAGGACCCGCCTGGATAGCCGGTCTTGTACCTGTTTGCTCATAGCACCAGCACCTCCCGCTCATCGTCCGGTGATTCGGTTAAGCTGTGGCCGTTCAATTTGTATTTCTTCAAAATAAAATGGGTTCGTGTAGACAGCACATCCTCGATCACCGAGATCTTCTCCGACACAAACTCCGCAACCTCGCGCAGCGATCGACCTTCGACCGTCACCAAGAGGTCATAATCTCCGCTCATCAAGTAACAAGAGGAGACTTCGTCGAAACTATAGATTCGCTTCGCGATGCGATCGAAGCCCCGTCCGCGCTGCGGTGTGACTCGCACCTCGATCAGGCCGGTGACGTCTTCATCGTTGGCCTTGGACCAATCGATCAAGGCACCGTAACCCAGAACGATGCGTTCGTCCTCCAGCTCCTTCATCAGGGTCTCGATGGTAGCCGTATCCGTACCGAGGCGATCGGCGATCTCATCTGCGCCAAGTCTGGCCTTCGCATGCAGTAGCCTAAGCAGTTGATCTCTGAGTTCGGTTTCTTCTTCCGTCCGTTGTGCACGCGTTTGTTTCTCATCCATAACAGGCCTCCCCCTATTGGTTGCGGTTCACTCTGATTGCGGTTCACTTGCGATCCGATTTGTGTTTGCCATCATCCTCTTCTTGTCCGAGCAGGCTACGCATAGCCTCTTGCGGGTTTCGGTTGAAGAATTGTTGAAACGATAAGTAGCGTAATTGCTTGCCGAAGAATACATAACATAAGCCGATCAGGCGACCCAGAATCAAGGCACTGATCGCCGTAACCAGCGAGGATAACAAGACCCAAGTCAACTGATTGTTGCCGGAGATCGCACGAGTGATGTTCTCCAGTATCGATGTGAAGACTGAGATCAGGACAAACGAGAAGAACAAATAGAACTTGCGTCCCCTGGTGAGCTCGTAAGATTGTTGCAGTGCATCGCCGATCTTAAGTCTCTGCTCTGTAATCAAGAGTGGGGCAAAGACAAACATCAGAGCACCCAACACAAACGGAATCATGAGCAAGAACATGCTGAGGAAGGCGGGTACGATCAAGAGTAAGAGTAACAAGAGTAGGCGGGGCAGCGAACGAGTGAAGTTCTTCACGCCCTTCATCGCAGGCATACCGTCTCGCTCGGCACTATAGGCTGCCGCATAGAAATAGCTCACGAAGAGATTCGCGATGAGTACAAGCATCTGCGTCCCCAAGAAGAGCAGGTTGCCGCCGGACAAGGCGGGTGGGTACAAAATCATATGACTCTCACCGGTTTGCATCAGGGTCATCGAGCGAGTCATCCAAGCAGATAACGAGCTGAAGTCCGTATCGCCGATCGGATAGAGTATACTTACTGCATTTAGGCCGAAGCAGAGCAGAAACAGGACTTGGACCAGTCTCTCTTGCTTCAGCTTGTAGAATTTCAATGCCTCTATGGCGATAACAAAGCTCAAATGATTCTCCTATCCGGCGTATCGTCGCTGCGGCTGCGAACAAGCGCTTACCAAAGTATTATAACACCAAGCCAATAGCGGTGCGACAGCAGACAGAGGCTCTGGCTTACAGTATCTCGGATTTAGTATTTCTATTTTCATTCTTCATCTTTTTCGTAAATAGTTCACAAACTGTATTTGTTCAACTTTACTGTGCAAACTTCTCTTGGCCTATTTATTTTATGAAACTAGCTTGCGATTCAATAAACACTGTGGTATTATCAGTCCAACGGAAACGTCCTAGATACTTTTTTGCTCCGGTCATGTCAGATTTACCTCTGAAGAAGGAACATTGTTTTTAGACAATCCGAATTCACAAGGAGGTAAAGTACGCATGGCTGACAAGATGCTAAATTGTAAAGACTGTGGTTCTGAATTCGCTTTCACAGAAGGCGAGCAGGCCTTTTACAAGGAAAAGGGTTTTGAGAACGATCCCGTTCGCTGCCCCGATTGCCGCAGAGCTCGTAAGAACGCTCGCCGCAATAACAACAACTACGACAGATATTAATTAGCTATCGTAGGAGACAGTCTTTGATGCACTTAGATGACTTGATGACTTGATCTCAAGAGAGCCATTCGATCGCGGTTGGATGGCTCTTTTACTTATCTATATTGATTTATTGATGACTAAGTTAAGTTGCGAATCACCAAGAGATCCTTGGACAAGCCGTTCTCTTCTTGCCACCGTCGAAGCTCCGCTTCAGTCACACCGCCAGCTCCTGATAAACTTAGTACGGGTCCGTCTTCGGTCTGCATAAGTTCGGCACCCCAGGCAGCGGGCCACTTGGCCTGCTCGAGGATTCTTCTCCCCCGTTCGCTAGATGCAAACAACACGGCGTCCACCGGATGTTCGCCATCCGTTGCCACGATTGCCTCATCATTCGTCCAGATCTCTGCCGACAAAGCGGCAAACGGCCGAATCAGCACTTGGATAATATCACTCAGGACACTGCTCGCCGTCGCCTGTCCGCCCGCACCCGGTCCGTAATAGAGGCAATCACCGATCTCGGATCCTTGAACCGCAAGCGCGTTATAAACGCCATCCACATTGTAGAGCGAGTGTTTGGGAGAAACCAGATAAGGAGCAACTCGAAGGTATAAGCCATGGTCATGCGTATCTGCCATCAGCGCGAGGAGCTTGATCTTCATCCCCCTAGCCTTCGCATAACGGATCTGCTCGGGACCGATGCGTCTTATGCCCTCCACGGCCACGCTTCGCCAGGGAACATATTCGCCTCTCACTCGGGACACGAGGATCGCAAGCTTGCGCGCGGTATCCAGGCCATCAACATCGTCCGTCGGATCGTGCTCCGCATAGCCAAGCGATTGCGCCATCGCAAGTGCTGTCCGGAAATCCTGCTGATCTCGATCCATCTCTTGGAGGATGAAGTTGGACGTCCCGTTCAAGATACCATGCATAGCCGTTATCTCGTTACCCGCGAGATCCTCGCCAAGACTTCGCACAAGCGGCGTGCCTCCTCCGACCGAAGCTTCGTAGAAGTAGTGACAAGCGTTCGCCTTCGCCAAGGCAAGTAGTTCCACGCCATGGGTCGCCACAAGCTCCTTGTTCGATGTCACCAGATGCTTGCCTGCCAGGAGCACTTGCTTGCTGTATTCATAAGCGGCTTCAACACCGCCGATCGTCTCGACAACCAGCTCGCAGGACGGATCGCCCAGGATCGTGTCGATCGATTCTGCCTCAAATGAAAAAAGCGGCGTACCGCTCAAGGATCGTCTATGCAGAATCCACTTCAGGCGAGGTCGCTTACCGAAGCGGACGGCCATGCGCTCCTCACTTCTGAGGAGCAGCGAAGCAACCGCACTGCCAACCACACCACAACCCAATATCGCTACGTTCACTTCGGCCTCCTATTCATCTCCTCTGGCCAATATCCGATGCGAACGGACGCCCGAAATCTTCGACAGGCGTGCGATTAATTCGGCCAGAGTACCGCTCATCTCACGGGTTTCGAGCGAGACGCTGAGGTCTGCCAGGCCGTTGATCGGTATCCCCTGATTGATCGTCAAGACATTCACATGCTGTTCTGCGAGGCAAGAGAGTACGGCGGCCAAGACACCGGGCAGGTTCTCGACCACAAAGGACAAGGTAACAACATAACCGGCCGTAGTCTCGTAGAAAGGCAGGATCGAATCACGGTACTTGTAGAATGCACTTCTGGATATACCGACCACGCGGACCGCCTCGTTGACGGAAGAACACTTACCCGAGCTCAGCAGGCGCTTCACTTCCATCACCTTCAGAAATACTTCAGGTAAGACCGCAGACTTCACCAAATAGAATTCATTCTCTGCCATTCGTTCCCTATCCTCCCCATGTGCACACATCGTCCACCTAATATAGCACAGGCAAGTCGGGCGAACAATTCACAAACGTTTACAAAAGTTCTTTAATTAACACTTCTCGCATCGCCTCCAGGGCCTTGGCACGATGCGACAGGCGATTCTTCAACACCGGATCGATCTGGGCCGTCGTCAGCTTGTACTCGGGCAGGTAGAAGATCGGATCGTAGCCGAAGCCGTTGGCGCCGCTTGCCTCTCTCGTTATCTCCCCCGAGACGATACCGTCTACTGTGAACGTACTGCCATCCGGCCGCATCACGGCGATCGTACAGTGAAACTTGGCAGAGGTGTCCGTACGCCCACTCTCGTCCATCAAACGATAGAGCAGTCTGAACTTCTCGGGATATGTACTGCCCACACCGCCGAAGCGGGCAGAATACACGCCCGGTGCTCCGTCCAGTGCATCCACACAGAGGCCTGAATCATCGGCCATAATGTAGTCGTTCGGGTAGATATCCCGAAGCGCTCTCACCTTCAGCAGTGCATTCTCTTGGAAGCTGGTTCCGTTCTCTTCAATCTCTGTGTCGAAGCCGAGATCGAGAAGAGAGACGACTTCCAAGTCCAAATCCGCCAGTATTGCGCGTATCTCTTCTAGTTTATGCTCATTATGGCTTGCTACGATTAGTCTCATGTAGGTCATCCGTTTCTATTGTATTCGCCAGCCGACGGGGTACAGATTCTTCAGTCTCCCCGACCGATCAATCTTCACCCAAGTCAGCGGGTAGCCATCCACTGTTACGGCGAGGATACCCCTCGCTTCCGATGTGGAAGCAGCTACCAGCCTCGCCTGTTCTTCTTCTGTTAATTCTATCGTCTCGCCCTTCAGAAGTTTCGTCACACGTGCATCACAGCTTGTAAGCATGAGGCTTCGATCAAGACGAAACATATCCGCTTGCCAGGCCAGAATCGGAGAGTGTGAGATATCGAAACGGTTCCCTCTTCTGTCCTCGACCAGATTACCCAAGTAGAGCCCCTCCTTGAGCAGATGCAGACCGTCAAGACCAAGTGCATGCTCCGGTGGCAATTGGACACGCCCGTGCTCGATTTGCATACGAGAGTCAAGTTTCGCTCTAAGCTCTTGCCAAGCATCCTCCGTCAGCAAATCCTCGAAGATGCGATAGATCAGCTCTCTGTCTCCGGTACTAATCTTCTTGCGCTTAACTTGTTTACCAACAGCAGGAACGGCAGGCGATTCAAGCGTTTCGGCAGTCTTCTCGATCAAGACGGCAAAGTGCCCCTCACCCCTATTTCGCCACGGCCAAATTCGGCCCGCAAGCTCAAGCCCGAGTTCCGGATGATCGCCCGAGATGCCCGGGTCGATAGATGCGCCGGTTGGCAGATTATCGCGCAAATCTCGTATGCGTAGGTCGGGGTGAGAAATCAAGAGGGCTTCGATCTGAGCCTCGTTCTCCAAGCGATTAAACGTACAGGTCGAATAGACCATGGTCCCGCCGGGACGAAGCAATTCGTAGGCTGCTTCCAGGATATTCGCCTGTATCTCCCGAATCGAACTTGGTCCATACTCCGCCCAAGATGCGATGCTCTTGGGCGCACGGCGAAACATCCCCTCGCCGGAGCAGGGCGCATCGATCAAGACATGGTCGAATGCTCCGGGCCAGCGCTTGGCTAAGTCGACCGGATCCGCAGCCGTGACCACGCAATTTCGGACGCCCAATTGCTCCAAGTTTCGTACGAGTATGCGGCCTCTGGAGCTACTGATGTCGTTGGAGACAAGCAGTCCCTCGCCTCCTAGATCGGCGGCCAAGCGTGCGCTCTTGCCACCGGGGGCCGCGCACAGATCGATGACCGATTCACCGGGCTTCACCCCGAGTGCCTGTGCCGGCAGCATCGCCGACGGCTCCTGAATATAGTAGAGACCGAGGCGATAAGCGAGGCTTCGGCCATATGCCAGAACATCCGTCGTCTCATAGCCGTCATCGGACCAGGCGACAGGCACAAGTTCAGAGCGAAACGACTGTCCTTCTTCTGTCTGGAAGATTCGTTCCAGATCGTCTTGCAATCGATCTAAATTTGCTTGTTTCAAAGGATTGAGACGAAGGCCCGTGTGCGCGCGCTGCCGGAAACCCTCCAGGAACAAAGCCTTCTCGTCTCCTAAGCCGGCTTGTATTAACAGGCGCTCCATCTCTTGGACGAAGGCCTCCGGTAAACGATTCATATAAACAGATTCTCCTCTAATATCCGAGACCAAAAGCCATTTGATAAGCCAAGCGCTTCACTACATCGGTATCGTCTTGCGGTCGAAGCTTCGCTTGGCGAATACTCTCTTCGAGGCTATCCGAGCGCTTGGCGGCGATCAGGCGCAGATAGGCAGCTCTCGCCCCCTCGGCATCGTCCTTGGCCAGATCCCATAATTGGAGTGCAAGCAAACGAGACGAGAACTCGGCTACACCATAGTAGGGTGCGAGCACGAGGCTTGGAATCAGGCGCCAGCTCTCCTCTTGGATCAAGAGCCATTCGTGGTCGTCGGCCAGATCAGGGTACCAGCGCTCCATGAGTCTGAGCCACTCCTCGTTTCGGCGAACGTCATCGCTCTCATCCGAGTAACAGAAATCTTCGAATTCCTCGACCATGGCTGTATAGATCAGGTCGTTTAGCAATTGTACGAGGAGTGCATCGCGTACCTGTTTACCCTCTTCTGGCGTCAGATAAGCGCCTGGCAGGCGATCCAAGACGAGACCGACGAGGCCGAAGCCCTTGGCAGATTGTGCATCCATGGCCGGGAAACGAAGCATCGGCATCGGATTCTCGTTTGTCGCGAGTAACGACAGGGCATAGCCAAGCGAGGCGATGGTCTCGGCAAGCTGCTTGCTATCGTGCATCGATACCATCGCGATAAACGGTACCTCCATGGCAGGCAGACAGAAAATCATGTGATTCTCAATATTGCTCTCTTGAATATAAGACTGTTTCGCCAGTTGTTCGAAGTACGGTGGCACATCCGGCCCAAGCACGTCGGCGAGGATCTTCGTAACAGCCTCGTTTAGAGGTGAGACGGTCATCTCTTCTCCTGTACCCGGTTCCCCCCAAGTCTGTGCCAAATCAGTCTCGACTTCCGTACCAAGCGGTGCCGGCAAGTCTTGTTTGTGATGCACGGTCGCCGCAGCTGTCGGATAGAGATCCACGAGATGTCTGCCGGTCTGCTGCGCGACGCGATACCTCGCCTGTGCAGCGATCGGGACCAGCCACTTAGCAATCGCTTCCTTGACGTCCACACGGCCCTGATGCGCGTCATCCAAGATGCCGATTCGACGCTTCGCAAGCGAAGAGAAGTGCAAGAAGCCCTGGTCTGCCGCAAGCTCACGGCGCTCCAGGACCAGGGGTTGGAAGACTTGCTTATCGATCCAAGTCAGATCGCTTGCCGTATAGTCTGTCTCGTAGAAGAGCAGTTCCGGAACATGCCAGTGATGGCTCGCCATGCGCTCGGGGCGAAGCGTCGGGAAGTGCTGGTCGCGAAACTGACGCATAATCCGGTACTCGGCCTTCGCATGCGGGTGCTCGCGCTCCTGATTCAGTAGGTTTAGGTTGTGGAGTGCGATCAGGCTGCCTTTGCCAATTGCTTGACCGAGGTCAAACAATTCATCTTGTTGTAGCAAGCCGCTGAAGGTCTCATAGATCAAGGTATTAAGTTCGGGTGCCAGATCCTGGTAATAGAGGTGCTCCTCCGCCAAGCGCGTATCGCTTGGTCGGATACGATACATCGCAGCCGCCAAGCCGCCGGCCGTGAGGAATTCGCCAAGACTCGGCGCGAAATCATCTAGCTGCCTTCTGATCTGATCCGGGCTGCGTTTACTCCGAAGATAGCGGGCCAGCAAGCGACTCTCCGCTTCCAGCAGATTCAGGCGGGCATGCCGATACGGCAACGCGCCAAACGCTTCCAGCCCGGTCAGATCCGGCCATCGTATCGACTTCGATCCATCCGTTTGCTGCCCCTGCATCTTGGTCTCTCCTCCCTCGCTCTCGTGTTTGTCTGTTACATTCTCTCTACGGTCTCGATACCGAGCAGACCAAGACCTGACTCAAGGACCTTGCAGACCGCCTGCAGCAGGGCCAGTCGTGCTCTGCGTACATCAGGGTCCGAAGCCCCCAGAATCGTGACATGATTGTAGTATTTGTTGAACTGGCGAGCTAGGAGAGATACATGCCTCGAAACCATGAAGGGTTCGTTGGCACGCATCGCCTGTGCGACCGCATCGTCGAATTCATCGATGAGCTTGGCGAGCGAGAACTCGAGCTCATGCGTCAGTAGCTGCAAATCCTTATTTGTTGGCACGGCATCGCGTTCTGCCTCATCTGCGCGACGCATAATCGACTTGGCTCTGGCATAGGTATAGAGCAGGTAGGGTGCGGTGTCGCCGTTGAAGTCTAGCATATCGTCCCAAGAGAAGATGATGTCTCGGTCACGACCGTTCTTCAAGAAGGTATATTGGACAGCTGCCAAACCGACCTTGTTCGCAACCGTGTCGATCTCATCGTTTGTCATCTGCTCTTGGCGTTCGGCATTGTTCGAGACTATAATCTCGCGCGTCTTCGCCACGGTTTCGCGAAGTACGTCCTCGAGGAGGATCGCGTTACCTTCGCGTGTAGAGAACTTGGCATCCGGGAATCGAACGGTTCCGAAGGTCACATGCAAGCAGTTATCGGCCGCTTCGTAGCCCATGAGGCGTGCGACCTCGAACACCTGTGTGAAGTGAAGCGACTGCGGCATACCGACAACATAGATGTTCTTGCTGAAGTGATAGTTGTTCCACCGCCAGATCAGCGCCGCAATATCGCGCGAGGCATAGATCGTGGCTCCGTCACTCTTGAGGATGATGGCGGGTGGGATATCCTTCTCTTCCAATAAGACGACTTGAGCGCCGCGACTCTCTGTCAAGAGCTGCTTCTCTCTGAGCTCCTCCACGACGGCAGGGATGAAGTCGCCGTAGAAGCTCTCTCCGTTCCAGTTATCGAACTCGATGCCCAGCTGCAAGTAGATACGATTGAACTCCTTCAAGCTAAGCTCGCGGAAGCGTGTCCACAGTGCCATCTCTGCCGGTTCCTTGGCTTCGAGACGACGGAAGCGATCGCGCGCGAGATCGTCGAGTTCGGGCTCGTGCTCTGCCTCTTGGTGGAACTTGACATAGATACGCGTGAGCTCCTTGATCGGCTCGATCTCTAGTGCCTCTTCGTCGCACCAACGATCGTATGCGACCATCAGTTTACCGAACTGCGTGCCGTAATCTCCCAGGTGATTGAAACGCTCTACTTGGTAGCCGAGGCGATCGTAGATACGGGCAAGCGATTCGCCTAGTATCGTCGTAAAGGCATGGCCGACATGGAAGGGTTTGGCGATGTTCGGCGAGGAATATTCGATGATAACCGTCTCGCCGCTACCTGCCATAGATGCACCGGGGACGAAATCCTCGTCCAAGGTTGAAGCGATCACATCTGCCGTATAGTAAGCTTCGTTCAAGAAGAAGTTTAGGTAACCGCCTTCTTGGCGTACCTCCTTCAGAAACGAGGGCAAATCCACAAGCTTCTCCTTCAGATCTGCTGCGATCTTGGGCGGTGCTTGGCGAAGCTGTTTGGCAAGCTTGAAACAAGGGAGCGCATAATCTCCGAGCTCCGGGTTCGGCGGGCTCTCCAGCAGAGGATAGATAAACTCGCTATCCAAATCGGATACCCGAGCGAGTGTCTCGGCAGTCAATTGCTTATAGTCAGTCATCTTCAGACCTTCCTTTATCCATAATAAATCTAAGTAAATTGTGAGTTATAGGGTTTAGGGGCGGCGTGGACATCAATCGGTCTCACTTACAGAGCCCTCGATCAACACAGAGGGGGTAACCAGAATAACGTTACCCGATTCATCGGTCTCATAAACAGGATTACCGCTCTCGTCCGTCACAACCGATCCGTATTCGTCCGTCACGACGATCGGTTCGGAGAAATCCAGGAAGCGACCCAGGAATTGCGACAAGAAGATAAACACCACGGTCAACACAACGAGCGCCACCAGAATCAACAAGCCGGACAAGAAACAAGACTTGATCGTGCCCGAGAACTTACGCCCGAACTCCTTGCGCTTCTCCTGCGGGCTCAACTGCTTACGGTTTAGGCGCTTCCCTTGGAGGAAGGTGCCGCACTTGATGCATACGTTCCTATTCTCGTTTTCCGTTCCACATGTCGGACATTTCATAGTGCTCCAGCCTTTCTTTGACTCATATCTCACCTATTATACATCATAAGTTCTCCGGAGGGCTTATGATGTATAATAAGAAAAGTTATCCTTAAGAGGAAGAGGTTATTCATGCGCATTGTTCACCGAACCAGGGAACTCCAGTACCGTAAGCCATACGGCGCCGCTCCCTGCGATACCTATATAGACTTAACGATTGATGTGGTCGATCAGATAGACGAGCTCGACTTCGTACTCCTGAATTATGCCTACGGGCTAGAAGACTTCACGGAAGGCCGCATCATGATGCAAGTTGTGGGCGACAGTCCTTCGGACTCTCCTGCCCGCTTCCATGTCAGACTGCGAACACCGGGCTTACCCGCTCTGCTCTTTTACTGGTTTGAGATCCGTATGCGTGACAAATCTGTTTTGTATGTATCTGCTCGCAGCGATCACAGCGGTGACGCCATCACCGGCACAACACCGCCTCGCTATCAGGCGAACGTGAGTCGTCTGCCTCAGCCGTTTCAGATCACGGTCTATGAGAAGAACTTCACCGTACCCTCTTGGTATGCAGGCAAGTTTATGTATCAGATCTTCCCCGATCGCTTCAAGCGTGGCCAAGACTACGATTACGCCAAACAATTAAACGGTCACCATTCGAACCAACGAATCTACCATGAGGACTGGACCGCCGAGGTCGATATCGTCGGGCGTGAACCGGAAGGCTACAAGGCGCTGGACTTCTTCGGCGGTACACTACAAGGTATCCGAGAGGAGCTGCCCTACCTGCGCAGCCTTGGCATACAAATCATCTACTTGAATCCGATCTTCGAGGCCAGGTCCAATCACCGCTACGATACAGCAGATTACCTGAGCGTCGACCCGATGCTTGGCACGAATGACGACTTCACAAGGCTCTGCGAAGCTGCAAGGGCACTCGACATGAGAATCATCATCGATGGGGTCTTCAGCCACACGGGTGCTGATAGCATCTACTTCAATAAGTACGGGCACTACCCGGAGAAGGGCGCATTTCAAGGTCTGCTCGAGAAGAGCTATTCGCCGTACTTCAACTGGTACAACATGCACCAAGATGCGGACAGCATCACCTATGATTCTTGGTGGGGTTTCGAGGACTTGCCGGCCGTTCGCGAGAACGACCTCACCTTCCGCGACTTCATCTTGGGTCCGGACGGTGTGATACGCACTTGGCTTCGACGCGGCGCCTCCGGTTTCCGCCTCGATGTCTCCGATGAATTGCCCGACAGCTTCCTTCGCGAGCTTCGCCTGGTCTTGAAGGACGAGAATCCCGAAGCGGTGATCCTCGGTGAGGTCTGGGAGGATGCCAGTAACAAGGTCAGTTACGGCTCATACCGAGACTTCCTCTTCGGTCGTACCCATGACAATGTGATGGGCTACCCGTTTCGTCAGGCTGTCATCGACTTCTTCAAGTCTTATATCGCGGCAGATGAGTTTATCAATCGTCTGGAGACGATACGAGAGCACTATCCTGCACCGGCCTTTGCCTCCTCGATGAACCTCATCGGCAGTCACGATACGGCCCGCTTCATCACGGAAGTGGCAGGGGATCCCGATCCGGGCAGTCGCGAATTGCAGATGAACATGCGCCTGTCCGCAGAACAGCGAGAACTCGGTTTGAACTTACTTCATTTGGCTAGCTTCTTCCAACTGACGTACCCCGGCACACCCTCACTCTATTATGGCGATGAGATCGGGATGGAGGGCTACCGCGATCCGTTCAACCGCAGGACCTTCGATCACAGCTTGCAAGAAGACCCGCTCAGCTTACAGATCGGCAGTATCGGGGAGCTTCGTGAACGCTATCCGGTTCTGCAAACAGGCTTCGTCCGTACACTCAGTGCGAGCGGCAGGTTACTGATCTATCAACGTTATCTCGACAGCGAGCGACATGACCTCCTCGGCCACAAGCAAGACGGTCCGGATCAGATCGTCTTGGCGATCAACGCATCCGATCAAGAGAAGCAGGTCGTGACACCCGATGGTGAGAAGTACACGCTCGAGGCCTACAGCGGTAGCGCCTTCGTAGAGGGCAAACAACTGGTCTTCAAACACAACTGAAGAATCCCCGAGTGATCCGATCGATCGGTTCACTCGGGGATTTCGTATAATCATACAGGTTCTGCTGTATTCGCCTAGACCTTCGGCTGTGCCTTCGTTTGCGGCTTCGCCTTAGGTTTAGGCTCCGTCTTGGTCTTCGGTTCTGCCTTCGTCTTGGGCTCCACCTTCGCTGTCGATTCCGCCTTCTGCTCTTGCGGTGCCAAGCGCTCATGTCGCTCCTTGGCCTTACGAATCAAGGAATCAAACAAGTCGATATACTTCTTCGCGGACAGGGTCCAGCTGAAGTCCTTGGCCATCGCGTTCTTCACCAGATTATGCCAGCGCATATCCTTCGCTCGCCAGATATCGATCGCTTCCTTCGTCACAAACAAGAATTCGTGTGCATTAATATTAGCAAACGAGAAGCCATCTCCCGCCCCCGTATACTGATTGTACGGGACAATCGTGTCACGCAAACCGCCGGTCTCACGCACGATCGGAATCGTACCGTAACGCATCGAGATCATCTGTGACAAACCACAGGGTTCGAAGATCGACGGCATCAAGAACATATCGGAACCTGCGTAGATGCGCTGGGCCAGTGCTCCGTCGAAGCGAATTGCCGCCCGCATATTCTTGCCGTGCCTGGCTGCAATCACATTCAAACGATCCTCGTACTTCTGCTCGCCCGTACCGAGCACGATCACTTGGATGTCCTCTTCCAACAGCTCATCTAGAATCGGGAGCAGTAGATCAAGCCCCTTCTGATCCACAAGTCGCGTAATCATCGCCAAAAGCGGTACGGAATCGGTCTGTTCGAGTCCGAATTCCTCTTGCAGTGCTCGCTTGTTTCGCGGCTTGATCTTCTTGTAGCTTGCGAAGTCGAAGTTCTCTTCTATACGCTTGTCTGTCTTGGGATCATAGAGTTCCATATCGATTCCGTTTATGATACCCGAAATCTTGAAGCGAAAGCTCTGCAACACATAATCCAGGCCCTCACCGAAGAAGCTCGTCATGATCTCTTCGCTATAGGTCTGTGAGACCGTCGTCACGGCATTCGCGTAGACGATACCCGCCTTCATGAAATTGGCGGCACCGTCATGGAGCACACCGAACTCGTTCATATAATCTTCCGATAAATCGCACAGATCCGATACATAATCGGCACCGTGTATGCCCTGGTATTCCAGGTTATGAATCGTAAATACCGTCTTCACGTCACGGAAGAAGCCGTAGGGCCAGTAGTGCGCTTGCATCAAGACCGGAACCAGGCCGCTCTGCCAGTCGTTACAGTGCAGAATATCGGGCCAGAAATCCATCGGCATGCCCATCGCTTCCAATACCGCACGCTGGAAGAAACTGAAGCGCTCGATATCAAACGTATACTCCAAGTAGATCTGATCGTGCCCGAAGTAATACTCGTTGTCGATGAAGTAGAAGTGCACGCCCTCGTAATCCATCTCGTACAAGCCGCTGTACTGTTCGCGCCAACCCATGCGGATGCTGCCATAGCGGCGGAACTGGAGGCGATCGGCGTAAGCATCCTTGATCTGCTTGTAGAGCGGCATGACGACGCGCGCGTCCGTCCCGAGCTTCCGAAGCTCTCCCGGCAGTACGCCGATGACATCGGCGAGGCCGCCCACCTTGGCAAAGGGGGCGACTTCAGACGCAATATGCAAGACCTTAAGTGTATTCATGTGTCGAACTCCCTCCGTAGAAGCTTGGGCTTATACTACACTGCCCTTGGCCACCACAATCGGGTGCGCCTCCTGGCCAATCAGCTTGATGCCGGGGCGGATGACGCAGTCCTTGTCGATGATGACGTTCTCCAGTTCGCAGCCTTCGCCGATATACGTATCCTGGAAGATGATGCTGTTCTTCACCCGGCTGCGCTCACCTACGGTTACACCGCGGAAGAGCAGGGAGTGCTCGACTTCGCCCTCAATATAGCAACCGTCCGATACCATGCTGTCCTTGACCGAGCATTGATCCAAGTAGAAGGCGGGCGCTTCATCCTTAACCTTCGTAAATACGGGTCTATCCGACCAGAAGAGTTTGGAGCGAACCGGTTCGTTTAGCGAGCGCATCGTCTCTTGGAAGTAAGTTGCGGTCGAATTGATTCTGAGCACGGTCGACTTCGATTCATAACCATAGATCCTGTAGCGATCGGCTTGCTTGGCGAAGAAGTCGATACCCACCTGAGAGACACCACGAGACAGTGCATCACTCAAGATATCGACAAACAGTTGGCGCTCCATATAGAGGATGCCGAGCGAGGAACGATTGGACTTACTGTTGACGGGATTGAGTAAGATGGCCTTGACCTTGTCGTTACGACTAATATCCAGGATATAATTCGGGTTACCGCCCTTATCACCATCGCGGTTGTACGCGATTGTAATCTCTGCATCACGCTCCTTGTGGAAGGCAGCCATATCGAGGAACGTCGTATTCAAGATGACGTTACTGCTCATGACTACGATATACTTCTCCTTGAGATCGCGGAAGAAGTCCAGGATACCGGTTAAGTCATCGCCCGTATCGCCATAATGCTCAGCTGCTACGTAGGGCGGAATCAGGGATAGGCCACCATACTTGCGATCCAAGTCCCATGCACTGCCCGTACCGAGATGATCCATCAGAGATTTGTACTTCTCGAAGGTCGACACGCCGACACTTCGAATCCCGCTGTTAACCATGTTAGATAGGGCAAAATCGATGATCCGATAGCGACCGCCAAACGGTATGGCCGACAAGGCCCGAGGACGGCTTAGGTCACCCAATTGAATTCGTCTGTCATCGGCCAAAATCAGGCCACATGTATCTCTTAGCATGACACCCTCCCTCTAGAACGTCGACATATGTCCGACGCGATCGACTACATCGTCCTCGCCGTCGCATATACCGCTGACTACCATACAGTTACCGGGCACCACCGCCCCCTGCTTCAGAACCAAACCGCCGTCGATCAGAGTTATATCGTCCGAGCAGATGTGGTCGTTGAAATACGAATTCTTCGGATCCGACTCACCGCCGATGCGAGAGTCCTCGCCGATAACGGCATCCGTACCGACAATCACCTTGTCCAATACCGCACCCTTCTTGACACGTACGCCCGGCATCAAGACACTGTCACGGACGATCGCGCCTTCTTCGATATACACGCTATGCGCGAGCACCGAGTGCCGAACCGTACCATAGACCTGACAACCATCCGTCATGACGGAGTGTGAGACCTGGGCCTTACCTGAGATGAAGTGAGCGGGCTTGATCGGGTTCCTGCTATAGACTCTCCAGGTCTCATCGCGGAAATTCAACTCGTCCGGATGGTCTAGTATGTCCATATTGGATTCCCACAGACTCTTGATCGTACCGACATCCTTCCAGTAGCCTGAGAAGCGGTGCGAGATCAGCTTCTTCCCCTCATCCAAGAGTTTGGGGATGATATTCTTACCGAAGTCGTGGCTTGACGTCTCGTCTTGATCGTCTTCGATCAGTGCCTGACGGAGGATCGGCCAGGAGAACAAGTAGATACCCATCGAAGCCAGATTGCTCTTGGGCTTGGCCGGTTTCTCCTCGAACTCGACGATCAGGCCTTCTTCGTCCGTGTTCATGATGCCGAAGCGCGGCGCCTCGTCCCAAGGAACTTCATAGACTGCAATCGTCGCGTCCGCTTCGCCTGACACGTGTGCCTCGAGCATACGGTTGTAATTCATCTTATAGATATGGTCACCCGACAAGATCAGAACGTAATTTGGATCGAATTCGTCGATAAACGTGATGTTCTGGAAGATTGCGTTCGCTGTATTCGTATACCAGTCCTTACCCTCTGCATGCTGATAAGGTGGCAAAATAAAAGCACCCCCGTTACTTCGATCCAAGTCCCAAGGATGGCCATTCCCTACATAAGTGTTCAGCGCAAGTGGCTGGTACTGCGTCAATACACCAACGGTATCGATGCTCGAGTTAGTAATGTTGCTCAGCGGAAAATCAATGATACAATAACGGCTTCCGAACGGCACGGCAGGCTTGGCCACGGATTTGGTCAGTGCACCGAGCCGTGAACCCTGTCCGCCTGCCAATATCATGGCTATCATCTCTTTCTTCACGGTTGCATCCCTCCAATCTTGTCCTATACGATCCAATGCGTTATGTCTAACGTCATTCGGACCATATATCTAGATTAAGTTTATCATAAATTAGTATATTTGATATTGCAAATACCAATTTCTACTATTAATAATGTGACACATATGCTAAAATACGCTTAAATTCATGGTCGCAGACTCGATCTCAGGAGGTAGTATGTTCAACTTGACAAATTTGACCCCTCAGTTATTGGCTGATTCGCTGATTCCCGTCCAATATTTCTTGATCGCACTCACTGTTGCCGTATTTGTACTGCTCTTCGTGCTCATCATCCACATCGCGTCCGAGAAGCGGGCAATAGAGGATCTGGGCACAACAATCCGAGATCTGCTCGGCACATCGCCCCTCACGCCTGCAGTCGCGTCCGTCCATACAGCTGCAGTCCCCGATGACATGAGCGAGGACGAGCTTGTAGCCGTGATGATGGCCGCCATATCCGCTTACGAAGCAGACACGAAGGCCACGACAAGCGATACAATTGCAGCCGGTGCACTCTCATCTAGCGCCTCCAACGAACCCTATCCCGAACAAGCTGCCCCTACAAACCTCGCAGGCTTCAAGATCCGCTCGATCAAACGCGTTTCTTAGAACGCGTACCCGAATACCAGAATAGATAATACAACGAAACCGGCTTGCAAGACACGCTCACAAGCCGGTTTCTTATCGAATTCTATATGCTCGGACCTTCTGGTCCATACGGATTAATCCAGATCGATGGCTTCTTCATAGACCTTGTGGAAGACAAGCATCTGCCAGTCGTTTCGCTCTACTGCGAGATGCAGTCCAAGCCCTGCCCTGCGGAAGCGCTTAATCACATCCTCCTTGCGATCCAAGATGATACCGCCTGCCAGGTAGAGGCCCAGATCGCTTAGTCGGTTTGCAATCTGATCGGCCAAATCGATGTGCAGATCGGCCAGCAGGTTCGCGGCAATCACATCATAACGCTTCTCGCAATCCTCCAGCTCACCCGTGAAGCAATTAATCTTGTCGCTTAATCCGTTTCTGGCGATATTCTCTCGAGCAACTTCGACAGAATGCGGATCGATGTCGCAGGCATCCACGTGCCTCGCGCCCAAGAGAGCGGCACCGATAGCGAGGATACCAGATCCGGTACCAAGGTCCAGCACGAGCGAGCCCGGATTCATGAACTCATCTAGTGCTTCGAGGCTAAGCTGTGTGCTCTCGTGCGAACCGGTTCCGAAGGCAGAACCGGGATCGAGGGTGATGACCTTCTCTCCTTGAAGCGGTTTGTAATCCTCCCAGGACGGCTTGATCACCAGTCGTTCGGATACCTTCATTGTGCGATAGTGCTTACGCCACTGATTGGCCCAATCCTCTTCATCAATGAAGCGTCCGTCAACCGTTGCCGGAGCGATATCCAGGAACTGACCGATGCGCATAAGCTCTTCATGGACCATGGATGTGAAGTCCTCTGTATCCAATACTTGGTAGTCGCGTGCATCGTAGAGCTTGATCACATCCTGTGTGCTGAGCTTCTCATCATCTGGCAAGCGGAAACCAAACCGTACGGAGCCGCCTTGTCCGGGGAAGAAGGCTCGCACCAACACGTGATCCGGCAGACCCTCCAAGTAAGACGGGTCGAAGAAGACAGTCTCGTTGCTATTCTCGTAGGCAAGCTTCAGGTCGAACGGATCTTCCGAAGCCACACCGACCGCACCCATCTCCAATAAACTCTCAATTACGCTGTCGGCCGCTTCCTGGCTTGTTGCTATCTCTGTCTGCCACCACTTCATACCTAGTCTCTTCCTTCTCTTCTATACTTAGCTACGATCGGCAAAAAGATTCTTCAGCTTATGGAAGAAGCCCTCTCGCTTCGCATAGTTACGATCCGTCGTGCTGGATTCGAATTGACTTAGCAAGTCCTTCTGATCCTTGTTCAAGTTCTTCGGAATCTCGATACTCACCGTCACGATGGCATCGCCGCGCTGGTTGTTTCGCTTCAGGATCGGGATACCCTTGTTGCGAATCGTGATGACGTCGCCGGGCTGTGTCCCCTCCTTGAGCTTGTATTGCATGGTACCGTCAATCGTCGGGACCTCAATCTCTTCGCCGAGCGCAGCTTGGACGAAGCTCACCGGTACCTCGCAGTAGGTGTTGAAGCCCTTCCTGGTGAAGATCGGATGCGGCTTGATATTCATCTCGACATAGAGATCGCCATATCCTCCGCCAAGTGTACCGACTTCTCCCTCACCGGGCATGGTCATCATCTGACCGTGGTCGATACCGGCAGGCACTTCGATCGAGAGTTCCTTCTCGACACGGCGACGACCTCTGCCGTTACAAGTGGGACAGGGTGTCGGAATGATCTTGCCCGTACCGCGACAAGCATCACAGGTTCTGGTCGTCATCATGGTCCCGAACATCGTCTGCTGGCGTGCTTGTACCTGGCCGCTACCATGACAAGTCGAGCAAGTATGTGCGGATGTACCGGGCGCAGCGCCCGTCCCCTCACAATGGTCGCAGCTGTCTTCCTTCGTAATCTTAAACGTGCGCTTGGTACCGAAGGCTGCTTCCATGAAGTCCAGGCTCATGCGATAACGCAGGTCCGAGCCGCGTCTGGCCTGACTTCGCTGTGATTGTCCGCCCCCGAAGCCGAAGCCTCCGCCGAACATGCTGTTGAGTATATCTTCGAAATCGAAGCCGGCAGCCGCACCGCCGAAGCCCTGACCGTCTACACCGGCATGACCGAATTGGTCGTATTGACGCCGCTTATCCGCATCCGACAAGACCGCATACGCTTCGTTTGCTTCCTTGAACTTCGCCTCTGCCTCGCTGTCATCCGTATTCACGTCCGGATGATACTTCTTGGCCAGCTTGCGATAGGCCTTCTTCAGTTCATCGTCTGTCGCATTTCGGCCGACGCCAAGCACCTCGTAGTAATCTCTCTTATCTGCCACTTGGCCCTCCTAACTGATGACGAACAAGACAGCCTGTCTCACGTATGAGCATGCTCAGGCTGTCCAAGTCATCGTTTAACCTATGTATTCAACGAAATAAGCTGTCTCTTGTCAAGCACATAGCTTACTCGTCAGAGCCGGCATCCTTGAAGCCTGCTTCCGGTCCATCCTGCGTGAATTCGGGGCCGCCTGCGGCTTCCGGGTTCGACTGGCTGTAGATCTTCTCAGACATCTGATAGATCGCCTGTGTCAGTTCCTCGGTTGCGCTCTTCATGTTCTCGTAGTTCTCGGCAGAGATCGCTTCCTTGACGGTCGCAATCTTGGACTCGATGTTCTCCTTATCGGCAGGATCCACCTTATCCTCGAGGTCCTTCAGACTCTTCTCTGCGCTATATACGGCAGACTCCGCTTCGTTCTTGGTCTCGATCTCTTCCTTGCGAGCCTTGTCCTCGGCAGCGTACTGCTCTGCTTCCTTGACGGCGCGATCGATGTCCTCGTCACTGAGGTTAGTCGATGCGGTAATCGTGATATTCTGCGCCTTGCCTGTTGCCTTATCGGTTGCCGATACTTCTACGATACCGTTGGCATCGATATCAAACGTGACTTCGATCTGCGGCACGCCACGCGGTGCGGAAGCGATACCGTCCAGGATGAAGTTACCAAGCGACTTATTGTAGCGGGCCAGTTCGCGCTCGCCCTGGAGGACATGCACGTCTACTTGTGTCTGGCCGTCGGCCGCGGTCGAGAAGATCTGGCTCTTCTTGGTCGGGATCGTGGTGTTACGCTCGATGATGCGGGTGAACACGCCGCCCATGGTCTCGATACCGAGAGACAACGGTGTGACATCGAGGAGGAGCAAACCGGTTACATCACCGGTCAGGACGCCTGCCTGGATGGCTGCACCGATCGCGACACACTCGTCCGGATTGATGCCCTTGAAGGGCTCCTTGCCGAAGAAGCGCTGAACGGCTTCCTGGACTGCCGGAATACGAGTCGAACCACCGACGAGCAAGATCTTGTTGATCTTATCCTTCGATAGACCGGAGTCGGCAACTGCCTTGCGCAGCGGCTCCATGCTCTGCTCGACCAGATCTGCGGTGAGTTCGTTGAACTTACTTCTGCTAAGCGTCAGGTCCAGATGCTTCGTGCCGCTTGCATCGGCTGTGATGTAAGGCAAGTTGATGTTGGTGCTGGTAACGGAACTAAGTTCGACCTTGGCCTTCTCAGCCGAGTCGCGCAGGCGCTGTAGCGCCATCTTGTCGTTACGCAGGTCCAGGCCATCCGTCTTCTGGAACTCTGAGACCATCCAATCGACGATCTTGTTATCGAAGTCGTCACCGCCAAGTCTGTTGTTACCGTTGGTTGCGAGAACTTCGAAGACACCGTCACCGATCTCGAGGATCGATACGTCAAAGGTACCGCCGCCAAGGTCGAAGACCAAGATATTCTGATCCTCTTCCTTATCGAGTCCGTAGGCCAGAGCGGCTGCGGTCGGCTCGTTGATGATACGAAGCACTTCCAGACCGGCGATGCGACCTGCGTCCTTCGTCGCCTGACGCTGCGCGTCGGAGAAGTAAGCCGGTACCGTGATGACAGCCTGAGATACGGTCTCGCCCAGATAGGCTTCCGCATCCGCCTTGAGCTTCTGCAGCAGCATGGCCGAGATCTCCTGAGGGGTGTAAGACTTATCGTCAATATTCACCTTGTGGGAGCTGCCCATCTCACGCTTGATCGACTGAATCGTGCGATCGGGATTCGTGATGGCCTGACGCTTCGCAATCTGACCGACCAGACGCTCTCCGTCCTTGGTGAACGCGACAACGGACGACGTCGTGCGGTTACCCTCCGAGTTTGTGATAACGACCGGCTCACCGCCCTCCATGACGGCAACACACGAGTTGGTTGTACCTAGATCGATTCCGATAACTTTTGACATTGTAATCCTCCTAAAAAAACTTCATATCTATTTGAACTAAATTGATTCACTAATTTATATCGATCGCTTAATTGGCGACCTTCACAACGGCGTGGCGAATGACGGTCCCTTCGCGAACATAACCCTTCTCGAAGACTTCCACGACTTCGCTTGCCTCATACTGCTCATCGTCTATATGCAAAACGGCTGAGTGCAAATTGGGATCGAAGGTCTCGCCAAGCGGGTCTATAACCGTGACCTTGAGCTTCACAAGACTCTTCTCGACTTGCCTCATGACGAGGTTCAAACCTTCTCGGAATTGCTGGACTTCGCCGGATTCGCTCGTCTCACTGATCTTGAGTGCTCGCTCCAAATTATCGACAACCGGCAGCCACTCACCGACAACATCCGTGATCGAACGCTCATAGAGCTGATCCTTCTCCTTCTGGCTTCGTCGTCTGAAGTTGTCGTACTCGGCCATCAAGCGGATATACTTATCGCTTAGCTCTGCGATCTGCAAATCCTTCTGGTCTTCGGCCAACAAATCTTCTTCCGGCGCGGCCTCAGCTGTCTCGTAGGTTTCGTCTTCTGCTTCGTCCGACAACAATTCGGTATCTAGCATATCTTCCGATGTCTCGTCCATCACGTCTTGTGTCAAACGATCTCGCTTATCCTTCTTCCTCAAGTCTAATTCCTCCGTACATTACTCTCTATTTTGTTTCGTATCTCTATATCTCAAATTCGTTCAGTTCGGATATCGCTTGGCGTATAAACCCAATCTGAGAGATCACCTTACTGTAAGCCATGCGTCTCGGCCCGATAACACCGATCGATCCGCTGATCTGGCCGGGTAAGCGACAGGTCGCAGCGACGAAGCTGCAGTCCTTGAACTCTTCTTGTTGCAGTTCCTGACCGATGCGAATCATGAAGCGTGTCGGTTCGTTTACGCTAAGCGATCCCGAAACCGCTTCTTCCTCACGGTCGATCACGGTCGGATCCGTCTCCTCCATCATGCCGATGATCAAACCATCGTCACGTAGGGCGTGGAGGACGGCACCCGCGCGCTCCGTATCCCGGAACTCGGGATGAGAGAACAGCTTGGGCATGCCATCGATATAAGTCTCTAGGTTATCCGCCTGCTTGATCGCACTATAAGCCTCGTAGGCAACTTGGTTCAGCAGACTCTCGGGCAGATCGCTATTCTGCATACTGCTCTGAACCGTGACCAGTGTGATGTCCTGTAAGCGAACACCGTCCAGTCGCTGCTCGATCGCAAGCGACAAATCGCTTAGTTGCTGCGGGTTTAGTATGTCCGGCAAACGAACGATCTTATCCTTCACAAGTCCTGCGGACAAGACGATAACCACCAAGACCTTACCTGGCTCGATCATCAGCATCTTGAGTTGCTTCAAGCTGCTGGCAGCCAAGCGCGGTGAGACGGCAAGTGAGGTGTAGCCCGTACCCTCGGACAAGATCCAGGAGACTTGCTTCAGCAGCTCCTTCATCTCATCTGCGTGCGTACTCAGGTTATGGCGGATCGCAAGGCGGTTAGCCTCTTGTATCGGTAGGATCGGCATCAACTCCTCGACATACTTACGATAACCGAGGTCCGAGGGCACTCTGCCCGCCGATGTATGCGGCTGTTCGAGATAACCCAATTGCTCGAGTTCTGCCATCGTGTTACGAATAGTCGCCGAGCTGACCGGCAAATGATACTTATCGACCAGGGTCTTGGATGCCACAGGTTCCGCAGTCTCAATATAGTCTTCTACAATCGTGCGAAGCACATCTCTCTTACGCTGATCCAGTGTCATGTACCATTGCCCCTTTCGTCTCTGATCAAAATTTAGCACTCAAATCTCCTGAGTGCTAAACCCATTCTATTATCATTTACGGGGAATGTCAATGAATATCAAATCAACTTGGTAAATACTTTGTGAACGTACTGTGCCAAGGTGTGGCACATAGGTACAAATTGCCCTACACGAACTCCATAAATACGAAATTGGCCAGGTCTATGCCGTGCCTCGTTAGGCGATAGTGCTCCCTTCGATCCGCTCGCTCACCCGCTTGCGATTCGATCAATCCCGCCTCTTCGAGCTGGGCGAGGCTATGGAGCACTCTAGCCGGCGGCTCCTCACCGAAACGCCTGCGAAACGCCTCGAGATCAAGCCCGTCCAGCAGGCGAAATCCGAGCAAGAAGAATTCGAGCATCTCCTCATCTCGATCGATCACGTCTGCCTGCACGACCGCTCGAAACGCCTCCGTCTCGCCGTCGCCATAAATCTGGATATACTCCTCCAGATCATCCGTATTCAGATAGCGTGTCCCGCCGAGGTATGCGGCAGCCGCAAGCCCGCAAGCCGCGTACTGCTCTCCCTGCCAATAGACCAAGTTATGGCGCCCTTCATAACCCGGAAGCCCGGAGTTACTGACTTCATAATGATGGAAGCCTGCTTCACCCAACAGCGCTCTTGCGGCCTCGTACATCTCACGTTCCGTATCTTCGTTTGGTAGATCATCCATCTGACCTGCTTGCTGCTGAGCATAAAACGGCGTACCCTCCTCGATAATCAGGGAATAAAACGAAACGTTCTTAAGATCCAAGGATAACAAGAGTGAGACGCTGTCTATTACATCGTCCATCGTCTGGCCCGGCAAGCCGATCATGAGATCAACCGAGATGTTCTCGAAACCGGCTTGTTTGGCCGCCGCGATGCTTAGCAAGAAATCATCTAGCTTATGGATGCGGCCGATACGGCGAAGCAAGTGATCCCTACTGCTCTGCAAACCGACGCTCAGGCGATTGACACCGGCACGATAGAGCATGGCCAAGCCCTCGCTATCGGCTGATCCGGGGTTCGCTTCGACGGTGATCTCGGGGTTGTCTTCGAAGCCCCAGAGAGAGCGTACGAGATCAACCACGCGCGTGATCGCCTCTGTCGGGACATAGGTAGGCGTGCCGCCACCGAAGTAGAGCGTTCTTAGCGGTACAAGCTCGCCTCTCTTCTCCAGATAAGCCGCCTGAGCACGGAGCTCGTTGAACAGGGCATCGAAATAATCAAGCTGCCTTGCTTCTTGTCCGATATAAGAGACAAAATCGCAGTATTGGCACTTCGCCTGACAAAACGGTACATGTATATATAGGGATGTGGGAGCCAGAGTCATCTTCTTTATCTCGTTTCCAATTGATCCAAGCATTTTAGCAGATAATCGTGGAACCGGTGGAAGCTGGGTGAGACATTTCGTTTCGCATCGAGCTGTGGCGAGATCGCCTCTGCCCACTTGTATTTGTACGTACCGACTGCAGGATAGCCTGCTTGAATCAAGCGCTTGGCGCGATGACCCATAATCGCCCGGGCGAGCACTTCCCATGTACCGACGATCGAATCTTGTTCATAGCGATCCAAGACCGCTTGGTCGATCTCGGGATATGCAGCCAAGAGAGCTACACGATCTGCCAGGAGCCACGACTCCAATTCTTCGACGGCAACACCAATCACGACAGGCAGATCCCCCGCATATTCCGCACGTAAGCGAATCAAGTCGCGGTAGATCAGAGCCGGCAGATGATCGTCACTGTCCAGAACAACAATCACCAGATTACGCTCCGAAGGCGAATAGGCCGAGCGATAGACGCGTAAACGGGCAGGGAGTAATTGCAGGAGGCCGGAGGCAAACCGCTTGGGGCTCTCATCCGGGTTCTCCGGAATCTTACCTGCGCCGCGATGTCGTCGCAGTTCATACGTCCAAGAGACAGATCGTGTACTCAGTATCGACCGCATGAGTCCATCCACAATCTTGGCACCGGACGAATCTTCGACCAAGACCTCAATATGATGCATAAGCCTACTCCCCTTCTAGATCACGAATATCCAGGTGGCCGGAGTACCAGAGTGCACTCATGCCGACCCCTTCATCATAGAAGGCCTTGACGAGTGGTAAGTCCTCCGCATTGATCGCATGACTGCCTCGCTCGGGGATCTCGCTGCGATGCATCACCCAGACCTCTCGGGGTGCGAGGCTCTCCAGTAGGTTCTGGCTGTGTGTACTGAGGAAGATCTGCGTCTCGTGTTCGTTCCAGATATAATCGCGCATCGCCTCGGCAAGTTTATCGATCATATTGTAATAGAGTCCGTGGTCCGGATTCTCGATAAACAGCAGAGACCTGGGTTCCGGATCCATCAAGAGTAGAAACAGGGCGAGCAGTTTGTACTCACCGCTACCGAGCGCATCGCTCTGAACGGCCTTCGTCAGATCGCCGCGATAAGATAGCTTCTCGACCAGCATCTGCATCGTCTGACTGTAGCGTACGGGGTCCAGCCTCTTCATGTACGCCAGGACGTTTGCGATATTGCTGCCTTCTTCGTTGATGTGGTGGTGTTCACCGTTACCCAAATCCAATTGCAAGCGATGCTTGTCACGCAAACGATGTAATCCCTCCTCTTCTCCGAGATCCGTGAAACGACTGAAATACCAAGAGGAGATCAAGTCGTAGAGTGCACAGATCTCCTTGTACTCCTTCAAGCGACCATAACTTGCGAGTGCGGGTCGCTTGCGATCGCTCAACTCCGTTTGGCGCATCTCTCCCTCATAGCGGACCGTGCCTCTGCCGTTCTCCAACCGGAGGTAAGTCGTAAGCTCCGGTCTCGGGCCGACCAGCATCGCATCCGTACGCAGACGCTCTGCCTGTGCCTCGGAGACAGCTAGTGCCTCCACCCGTTCGGCACAGACCCTAGGACGACCGTGCTTATCCGCCGAAATAGCAAGCTTATAGATGAGTATCGCCATCAGGGGACGGTCGAACAAAACGAGTTCGAAGCTCATGTTCTCCTTGCAGTGGCGCGATCGAAGGTGAGTGAAGCCGATATTGGCCCCCTTGGTCGATGCAGCGACAAGGTCTGCTGTCAGAGCGCTTCTTAGGAATTCCAGACTGCGAAACAAGGACGTCTTACCGACTGCATTCTCTCCGATAACGGCGTTTAGTTCTCCGATACAACGAAGTTCGGTCTCATCTCCCGCCAGATCCTCGGCTTGCAAACCGATTCTCAGGTCTCGCAGCACTTCGAAGTTTGTAATTCGTAGACCAAGTAGCATGATCTTACTCCTCATAAGTCAAGGGCTTGCGGCGATACATACATCTCGCAACAAGCCCTTGATGGTTCAAGCACGAAGCATACGCTTGGCTTGTCTAAGTTCTCGATTATTTGTTCTCGCTGCCCATCACTTCCTTGAGTGTGGTTCCGAGCGTGGCCAGGTTCTGCAGTTCGGACGGGATGATAATCTTCGTCGCCTTGCCGTCTGCAACCTTCTCTAGTGCCTCGAGGCTGCGTATGGAAATCAGGGCTGCGTCTGCCTGAACATCCTTGATCATGCGCAGGCCCTCGGCTCTGGCGGATTGAACTGCGAGAATCGCTTGGGCTTCACCCTCTGCTTCACGGATCTTCTGCTCGCGCACGGCATCGGCACGGAGGATGGCTGAGGCCTTCTCACCTTCGGCGACGCGAATCGCGCCCTCCTTGACACCTTCTGCTCTCAAGATCGCTTCGCGCTTCTCACGCTCAGCCTTCATCTGTTTCTCCATCGCGGATTGGATATCGGTAGGTGGCAGAATATTCTTCAGCTCAACCCGATTTACCTTGATACCCCAGGGGTCGGTCGCCTCGTCCAGGATCAAGCGCATCTTCGTATTGATGAGATCGCGTGAGGTCAAGGTCTCATCCAATTCCAAATCACCGATGATATTACGCAAGGTCGTAGCGGTGAGGTTCTCGATCGCCTGTGCGGGATTCTCGATACCGTAGGTGTAGAGCTTCGGGTCCGTAATCTGGTAGAAGAGCACCGTGTCGATCTGCATCGTAACGTTATCCTTCGTAATCACAGGCTGCGGTTGGAAGTCATACACTTGTTCCTTGAGTAAGACCATACGCGAGATACGATCGATAAACGGGATCTTGAAGTGGATACCCGTGTCCCAGGTAGTCAGGTAAGCGCCCAAGCGCTCGACTACATAGGCTCTGGCTTGGGGTACGATGCGGATGTTTCTGGCCAAGACTACGACGATGGCCAAGACGATGACGATCACAACCAATAGAGATTCGATGTCGCTATCTAGTAGGGTCATGGCGGTAGTAAATTCGTTCATATTGTCCTCCTATGCTTGTTGTTGTTCCGTCGTTGCTGCGAGAGATGCCGCCTCGACAACGAGTTTGACTCCGGTAATCGCCAGCACACGAACACGTTCGCCTACTGCAATCTTCGATCCGTCGCGGGTAACGGCAGACCATACCATGCCTTCGACCTTCACCTGTCCTTGATTCATCTCGCCGTCCAGAGGTATGGTCACGACGGCGATCTTACCGATCAAACGATCTGCATTGGTCGCCGTCTTACCGAAACGGCCGACGTTCAGACGCTTGCGATATCTCCATCCGATTGCCAAAAAGGCGCCGGAAGCGACAAAGAAGACTAGAATCTGTACATAGACGTTGAAGCCGAGCAGAGCCGCGATCATCGCCAGCAGGGCACCGCCCGTGAACCAAATTGTCAACAACATGACGGTAGACATCTCGATCAAGAGAAACAACGCCGCGAGTATCAACCAGATCAACCAGGCATCGAGGCTAAAAAAGGCAGTCATGTTCAGTATCATCTTGCAACCTCCTCGCTGCGACTCATCTCCGGAGAGCTAAGTCGTGTTTAATCAGATACTTATATTATACCATTTACTTGGCCGTCGTTCCCGACGGATCGCCCGTGGCGGTCGAAGTCTGTTCACTCTCGCTTGGCAAGTTTAGCTCGGCTTCACTGACGGGTACGTAGGCATGTGAGCCCTTGCGAATCGCTTCTACGAAGATAAACGCGACGGTGTTGATGCGCTTCTGTAGAATCTCGGAGCCAAGACTGACACGCAGGCTTGCCACGTTATCGTATGCACTTCCGCTGACCATGCCACCGATCGGTTCAAAGGCCGGGTGATCCGACTCCGTCACCAAATCAAGCGAATCCACGTCATATTCAGCAGCCTCCAGGAACACGATCGGTATGCCCGCTCGGTCAAACGGCGTATAGTCACCCTCGTGGAGGGTAAACTCGCGGAAGATATGTGGCTCTTCATAACCCGGCACATCCACCATGTAGCCACCTTGATTCATCACAAGATCGACACCCATGGTACCGCGCAGATTATGTTCGAGGGCTACGTCAGTCGCTTCGTAGAGCTTGCGACGCATATCATACTTCTTACCTGCTTGGAGCGAACTGTGCCCCGCATGCGCATAGAGCTTGTCGCCCGCATAGATTCGTTCCACGGTGTAGACGCAGTCGGTACGGGCGCGATCTACGTCGCTTAGCGAAGCGAGATAAGCCTCGGCACCGCTATGGTCGTCGTTACCCGCGCCGAAGAAGACCAGTACGATATCATAAGCGAAGCGCTGATCGACCAGCGCTCTGGCGGTAGTCAACAAGGCAGCCACTCCGGACGAATTATCCGATATGCCGTCAAACTTCGCAGACGGCAGAACAGTCTCGTCCGTAGTCCCCTCATCCTCGCTCTGAGCCTCCGCTCCCTCTTCTGTCTCCTCCGGTTCATCCTCCGGCAGATAGGGAGAGTCGTAGTGGGTACCGATGACGATCTGCTTATCATACACGGTCGGCTTCGTCTTGGTCGCCTGCGTGACGGTGCCGGCTACGGCCGGTGTGCGCTCGTTAAATTGCTCCAGCTCCTCTTCGCTGTAGAAACCCTCGCCATCGATGCGCACGATGAGATTACGGCTCGTGTACACACTACCGTCTTCGTGCGTTACGTTGAAGGTCTGAACTTCTGGCTGATAGCCCAAGAGTTTGAGCTCCTCCAAGATCAGGTCACCGGTCGCCCGTTCGTTTGCGCTATAGGGCTCACGCTCGGCAATCGAATCATTAGCCAAGCGAAACGCCATCTGCATACCGTAGGTGCCGTAATCGGCCGGTTCCACGGTTTCGTTGTCGTCACTGCCGCAAGCAACCAGAATCAAGGGTGCCATAATCAACATCCATAGGCTCAAGATGAGGGAGCCTCGTCTCAAGTGTCGGTCCTTGGTCGGTCCTGCCTCTTCGGCTCTTCGTCCCATGCTATACTCTCTTATTTCATCTTCTCGCGGAATCGAACTGCGGCGCTGCGCAGATCCTCGGCGATGGCCTCGGGTGCGGTCGTGTTACAGTGCGCCCAGGCACCGGTCTCACTCGAAGCGTTGTACTTGATCTTGTCCGCACTGCGCATCGGCGGGAAGAACTCGATATGGAAGTGGTAATCGGGCTCATCTACACCGTCCAGATTAACAGGTGCATTGTTCATGCACATCATGTACGGGAACTTCGTATCGAACAACGAATCCAAGGTGCCGGCAGCCATCAAGACGGCGTCGGCCAGGTCCTTCTCCTCTTCCTTCGTCAGGTCATCGATCGTGCGCACGTGGCGGTTGGCAACAATATTGATACCGTACGGGTACTCGCTGTAGAACGGCAAGTAGATGCTGAAGCTATCATTTCGATAGACGATACGGCGGCCATCCTCTACCTCTGCGGCGAAGAAATCGCACATCAGGCAATTGCCGGTCTGGGCACGGTACTCGTCTTGCGATGCGAGCTTGAGTTCCATCTTCTTGGGCAAAAAGGGATAGGCATAAATCTGACCGTGCGGATGCGGCATGGTTACGCCGACCGGCTCGCCGCGGTTCTCGAAGATGAATACATACTTCACCTTCTCGTCTGCGGACAGTTCTACGAAGCGCTCGCGCCACAAAGCGACCAGCTTCTCGACATGAGAGAGAGGAAGCTCCGGCAGGGTAATCTCGTGTTCGGGAGAATAGAGAACCACTTCGCACTTGCCGTAAGCGGGTGCCAGTTTGAAGTGCTCGCCCGCTACATCATCCGGTTGAGGCGGATTCGGCGACAAGGCCGGGAAGTCGTTGTCATACTTCAGGACATCGAAGTGATCGGGTACAAGGCCCGAACCGGGGCAGAACGGACACCAATCCTTGGGCATCTGCGGGCGATCCTGCCTGTGCGAGGCGATCATCACCCAATCTTGTGTAAACGGATTCCATCTAATCTCTGCCATATAAACCTCCCAGAGTGACTTACTTAATCGGTGCACAAATCGTTTCTCTAGCCATCTCGATCTATGCTTCTAACAATATATCAAAACTAAGGCAGTATTTCACCTTCTGTGGTAAATTATAGTATGCTTAAATAAGAATTAACTAAGAAATATCAGATCAAACTCGGAGGATTGCAAACAGCGATGAAGCTTGCCGGCAATACGACAACCCAGAGAGAACATACTGCGGCTAAGCAAGCAGGGCCAAGCCCTCGCTATGGCAGAGCCGTACGTTTCCTCACGGCGTTTCTCATCTGTTTGCTAACGCTCTCCCCGCTAAACGTGCTCCTGGCCTCGGCAAGCGAGCCCGAAGTCAGCGAGCCTCTGAACTGGTCGTTTCTGAATATGTCGCTTAACTCGGACAGCGCCACGATCATCGAACTTGAGCACGGCATCCGTCTCTACGAGAAGCAGGCGAATATGACGATGACGATGCCGCTGGCGAATCACCTGATGACGGCTGTCCTCGCAATGGAATATCTGGACGAACGTGCGGTCATCACCCTCAGTCAGGAGGCCGCACTTCTGGCTGACGATACCAGCACCTTCGTAGCCGGTCGGCGTTATTCCGTCGAGTATCTGCTCTTGGCGCTGCTGTTGGATGACTCGGCTGCGGCGGCCTTGGCACTCGCTGAAGAAATCAGCGGCTCCGAAGAGAGCTTCGTGAATACCATGAACAGTCGTGCCTCCGGACTCGGTATGAGCCAGACCGTCTTCACCAATTCCGACGGACGCTACGATCCCAATCAATACAGCAGCACGAAGGATCTTATGGTCTTGCTTCGTTATGCACTGCGAGACGAGCAGTTCCTGCGCTACTTTGGTCAGCGCGATAACATGTATACGCTGGCGGACGGGACTCGCCACTACTTCTCCAACGACTTCATCTCAGCCTGGAGCTTCAGCGACAACAAGGTCGAAGGAGCGATGCTCTCGAGTTATGACGATCGCTTCGCTGCAGCTCTCTTATTGACCGATGAGATCAAGAATATTACTTATGCTGTCCTCATGACCGGTCCCTACACTGAGTCTAGCTTCACGAATAATCGCCAGTTGATCTCGGACCTACAGAGCATCAGCGGGCGTATCTCCGCCGGCTACGAATCGTCGATCCTGGCGTCCAGAGGCTCCGTCTATCGCCGCGATTACGAGATTGCGGGGCAGACCGTGAACCTCGTTTATAACCAAACCGTGCACTACACGCATCCGATCGGCGACTCCTATCAAGCTGCCATGACCGAGGTACTGAAGCCGGAGGACATGCAGCTGCCGCTCTCGACAAGCGACGTAATCGGCTATGTCGAGTATCAACTGAGCGACGGGACCATAATTCGCGTGAACCTGAGTAGCGACACGGTCATACTCGCACAGAACGACACGCTGAACTATATCCTGAACGTGATCAATACGAATCGGGAATTGGTTATATTTATTTTGCTTTTGCTTGCAATCTTCTTACTCATCTTGCTCTGGAAGTTCATCAAGGTCATGACAAGGATCATCTACCTCGCTTGGCTTCGTTACCAGAGAAGAGCACTGGGCAAGGCTTCGCAAACACAAGAAGAAACGGATGGCACGGTGGCGAAGGGGTCGAGTTTGGATGACGCGCTTCGACACTCGATGCGCTCGCGCTCAGGTGCCGTACCAAGACACATAGCCACAAGGTATCGCCGCACGAAGAATCTGCCTGAACACGGCAGACGCAGTGGCGTGAGGCGGCAGAACAAATCTAAGATCGAGGACGAAGCTTGAGGAGCGGCCCCAGACGCTGATAGTAGAAGTCGATACCGGACGATAGAAGATAGTCATAGACAAGGACTATCAGGACAATTGCCGGCACCAGCCAATAACGTGCATAGGGCATAGCGAAGATGTGATCGACAAGCGACACCGGCACGAAGAATTCGGTCATCACCCACAAGTAGAGTCCGCCGAGCAACACCATCGTCATAAGTTTGAGTAGCAGCGTTACGGTCTTCCCAAACCTACGGCCCATAAGCGCCTGTTCCGAACCGATCTTGACGAACGAGAAGAGACCTGCCACAAGAGCGAAGGTCAGATTCGCCGGCATACCGGGCCAAGCGAAACCGATGGCAGATACGATCAAATAAATCAAGAAGGCAGACAGACGGCCCATCTCCAAGATCGCGATACAGATCGCAAGCGACATCAAGAAATTGATGAAGAGGTCTGCGGTAGGGACAACAAGTTGTGCCGCCATGAGCAGCAGAATCAAAGCGGTGAGTATACCGCCGAAGGCGATACGCGAAGTAGATATCGGTCTAGGCATCAGGCACCCGCTAACAACAGAGGCATAGGTCACCGCCCATGCACTCACAGAGACTGTCTGCACAACAAAGGAGCATCATCGAATCGCAGAAGCTCATACCGCCTCCGCCGCCATAGTAGCCTCGCCCCTGGTAGGGATTCCCACCCGGTCTCTGATACGGATTCTGACCATACGGCCCTTGTTGGCCGAACGGGCCCTGATTGTACGGACCTTGGTTCTGAGTATAACCGCCCTGCCCGTAGCGCCCGGCTTGTTCCCAAGCAGCACGCTTCTGTGGGTTAGTCAAAGTATCGTAGGCCTCGTTGATCTCTGCCATCTTCTCTTCTGCCAGGGACTTCAGCGGATGTCCGTGATAGTGATCCGGATGATACTTCTTGGCCAATTCATGATAAGCCTTCTTGATTTCCTCATCTGTGGCACCGGGCTTGATTCCCAATACCGTATATGGATTCTTCTGAGCCATAATCTACCTCATTCGGATCGGTCGCTTCGTTCAAACGATCGACTAATCACTATAAATATACCGCATTATAACACGCTAGAGTTTGGTCGGTACACCGCCGCTCATGACCGTCATGCGTATGTCGAACAGGCCATCACAGGCTACATTGGCAATCAATTCGCCAAACCTCGGGTACGTGAGCAGGGCCAACTGTCTGTCAATTCGCTGTTCAAGCAAGTAGAGCCTCGCAGCAGCTTGCATCGCGAAGTGGTCCCTCTCCGTTAGCATCTTCTCCTCTGTTTGCAAACTGTCGATGTAGGCTTGGCGGTGATCCGGATCGATCTCTTGGGGCGGCAAGTAGAGCAAGGCGTTGTAACGTCCCTCCTCTCGATCCGCTTCGAAGTCGTCTTGTGCATCTATCAAATAGATCCACTCGCCAAGGTCCACGGCAGAGAGCAAGAGTGCCTCCCTCGTGATCGGATCGACTGCCGTCATACCGGGTGCCAGCTCGAAGATATCTCTTAACATCTCGCCAAACGCACGCGGCAGAAGTGCGCCCTTATCCATATTTCCTGAGATGGCCTCTTCTTCCAATCGTTTGCATGCTTCCATCCCTCGGGAGATGACGTCGGCAAGTTGCGGATAGTTCTGTTTCGCCTTCTTCGCGGGTCTTCGATAACCGGAGGCGAAGACCCGATTCAAGATGGCTTGATCGCCATCATCAATATTATCTTGCATCTTCTCCAAGGCAAGCAAAACAGCTGTCGCAGCCGTAAAATCCAGCACAGGGTGAGCCTCTGCAATACCGTGCTTCCTCAGCGGCATCAGGACACAGCGATCGGCTTCCATCACCGGCGCTTCACCATGGAAGGCAAGCAGCAAGACAGCCATGAAGGTCAGATCATAAGTCGTAGCCAGGCGCGGCAGCTCACCGTAGCCTCGCTTCAGCGATTTGCATAAGCCGCAGTAGACCGCACGGTACCACGTGAAGTCCTTAATTCTCAAATCGGGTTTATAGGGGCGAACGTATCCAAACATAGTGGGTTTCCAATTCCGTATTCTTCCAAGCCGTTTCCGGGCAGTATCGGCAAAGGACAGTTTGTCCTTAGCCAAAAAGAGGTTATAATTGTATGATAACAAAGATCGTTGGAAATACAGAGTTTGAACTGTAAACTCTTTTTGAAGGAGCAAACTATGCATACTAAGGTTCGCACGCGTTTTGCGCCCAGTCCGACCGGCTTCATGCACGTCGGTAATCTGCGCACGGCACTCTACGAATATCTGGTCGCCAGGGTCAATCACGGCGACTTCATCTTACGTATCGAGGATACAGACCAAGAACGCCAAGTCGAAGGTTCGCTGGAAGTCATCTACAACACGCTGAAGCAAGTCGGTCTGCACTGGGACGAAGGGCCGGACATCGGCGGCAAGTATGCCCCTTATATCCAATCCGAGCGCCGCGGCATGTACCGCGAGCACGCAGAGCGTTTGGTCTCTGAGGGTAAGGCGTATCGTTGCTTCTGCAGCGAGGAGCGCTTGCAATCGCTGAAGAGCTCTGGAGACGACAAGGCTCAATTCGCCGGATACGATCGTCACTGCAGGGATCTGGACCAGGCCGAGATCGAAGCCAAGCTTGCCGCGGGCGAGCCCTATGTCATCCGCCAGAGGATGCCGTTTACGGGCGAGACAAGCTTCACGGATGCGGTCTACGGTACCATCACGGTCCGTAACGAGGAGCTCGAAGATCAGATTCTCTTGAAGACGGATGGGTTTCCTACCTACAATTTTGCCAACGTAATCGATGATCACAGTATGGCGATCACCCACGTGGTGCGCGGTTCGGAGTATCTCTCCTCCACCCCGAAGTATAATCTGCTCTATGAAGCGATGGGCTACGAGATACCGGTCTATGTCCACCTACCGCTGATCCTCGGCGAGGATGGTCAGAAGCTCTCGAAGCGTCACGGTGCCACGGGTTTTGCCGATTTGGTCGAAGAAGGTTACTTACCGGAGGCGATCACGAACTATATCGCGATGCTCGGTTGGGCACCCAAGGACAATCGCGAATTGTTTAGCCTGAAGGAATTAGAAGAGCACTTCGACATCGCCGGTATCGCGAAGTCGCCCGCAGTCTTCGACTACAAGAAGCTACGCTGGTACAACGCGGAATACATCAAGCAGATGAACGAGGCAGAACTCCTCGATTGCCTGAACCCCTACTTCGATCGCTACGCACCAGGCGTAGATTTCGACCGCCGTCACTTGGCCCTGCTCTTGCAACCCCGTCTCGAAGTACTGACGGAGCTGCCTGAGAAACTTCTTATGTTGCGAAGCTTCCCCGAGGACTACGACCTCGCCCTATTCACGCATAAGAAGATGAAGACGGATCTAGCCGGCTCGAAGAAGATGCTAGACGTTTTGATCCCGGGGCTCGAAGCCTTGGATCATTGGAGCTACGACGTGCTACACGATTATCTCGTAGACATCGCCAAGCAGCTAGAGGTGAAGAACGGACAGGTCATGTGGCCGATTCGAGTTGCGGCTAGCGGCCTTGCTGTTACTCCCGGCGGGGCTGTAGACGTCCTCTACCTCCTCGGTAAGGATGAAGCGATTCGAAGAGCCAAGTACTCTTCGGAGCGCGTCAATTCGGAACTCGGCGAATAGATTGAAGGGCGAAACACAAGGGACAAACGATTCACGAACAACTAAGCTAAGGAGCACAAATATATGACAAACGACAACGCAAACACAGAGCTGCCTCGCCACTTCATACAGCAGCTCATCAACGAAGATATGGCCGAGGGCGGCCGCTATCACGGTAGACAGGTACACACACGCTTCCCACCTGAGCCCAACGGCTTCTTACATATCGGCCACGCGAAGGCGATCAACATCGACTTCGGTCTGGCGGAGCTAAACGGCGGCTTATGTAACCTGCGTATGGACGACACGAACCCCGAGAAGGAAGACTTGATGTACGTCCGCGCCATCAAGGAAGACATCAAGTGGCTAGGCTTCGATTGGGAAGATCGCTTCTACCATGCGTCTGACTACTTCCCCCAGATGTACGATTACGCCGTCCGCATGATTCGAAACGGGCTGGCTTATGTCGACGACTCCACGGCAGAAGAGATTCGCCAGATGAGAGGGACGCTGACAAGCCCCGGCGTGAACAGCCCGTATCGCGAACGGCCGATAGAGGAGAGTTTGGATCTATTCTCCCGCATGAAGGCCGGTGAATTCCCCGACGGCAGTCGCGTACTGCGTGCCAAGATCGATATGAGTGCAGGTAACATGAACATGCGAGATCCGGTCCTCTACCGCATCTCGCACACACCGCATCACAGAACAGGAACCGAGTGGTGTATCTACCCGATGTACGACTATGCGCATCCGATCGAAGATGCCATCGAGAACATCACCCACTCCCTATGTTCCATCGAGTTCGAGGACCATCGCCCGCTCTACGAGTGGGTGGTCAACAACATCCCGATCGAGGACAAGCCGCGCCAGATCGAGTTCTCGCGCCTCGAGATCAACTACACGATCATGAGCAAGCGCAAGCTGCGCAACCTGGTCGAGAACAACATCGTCTCCGGTTGGAACGACCCGCGCATGCCAACCCTATCCGGTCTGCGCAGGAGAGGTTACACGCCGGCATCGATCCGCAGCTTCTGCGACCAGGTCGGTGTCTCCAAGGTGCCGTCGGTTGTCGACATCGCCTTCTTGGAGCACTGTCTGCGCGAAGATCTGAACAAGACAGCCGAGCGCCGCATGGCAGTCCTCGACCCGATCACGCTGACGCTCACGAACTACCCGGACGAGCAAGTCGAGTACTTCGACGCGGAGAACAATCCGGAGGATCCCGAGGCCGGTAACCGCAAGGTCAGCTTCTCGAAGCACCTGTGGATCGAGCGCGACGACTTCATGGAAGAACCCTTCAAGAAGTACTTCCGCCTCTATCCCGGTAACGAGGTGCGCCTGAAGCACGCTTATGTCATCAAGTGTACCGGTTGCCGCAAGGATGAAGACGGTAAGGTCGTAGAGGTCTTCGCCGAAGTGGACATGGACAGCCGCGGCGGTAACGTCACGGACGGGCGCCGTGTCCGCGGTACGATTCAGTTCGTCGATCAGAAGAACGCAGTGGACGCCGAGGTTCGCCTCTACGACAAGCTATTCTTGCTCGAGGATCCCGATACGGCAGAGGATTATGCCTCCGTCATCAATCCGGAGTCGCTTGAAGTGAAGCAGGCGAAGCTTGAGGCTGACCTGGCTGAGGCCAAGGAGGGCATGGCGTATCAGTTCATGCGACTGGGCTACTTCAGCCTCGATAACGTCGATTCCACACCGGAGGCACCGGTATTCAATCGTTCTGTCTCGCTCAAGGATAGCTTCAAGATGCCGAAGCAAGGCTGATCACGTGAACGGAACTGAGACCGATCACGTGAGATCCGAACGCAGCAACAAGGCCGTCGTAAGAAATGACTTACGGCGGCCTTTGCCATCATTGGAATGATATAAGAACAAACGAGAATCTGTACGCTAAACTTCCTCGAACTGACTGCGATAGAGATTGTAGTACGCGCCCTGTGCCAAGATGAGCTCATCGTGCTTGCCCTGCTCCACGATCGAACCGTCCTCCATCATCAAGATGTGATCCGCATCCCGAATCGTCGACAAACGATGCGCGATAACGAAGGTCGTTCGCCCCTTCATCAGATCGAGGAAGGCTGCTTGGACCAGCATCTCGGTTCTTGTATCGATGCTGGAGGTCGCCTCGTCCAGAATCAGGAACGGCGGTAGCGTAAGCATCACGCGAGCGATCGTGAGTAGCTGGCGCTGACCCTGCGAGAGCTGTGCGCCCGAATTCTCGAGGACGGTATCGTAACCGTCCGCCAGGCGCTGGATGAAGCCGTCCGCCCTCGCAGCCACTGCAGCGGCTCTGATCTCCTCGTCCGTCGCATCCGGCTTCCCGTACGCGATATTGTCACGAACCGTACCGGAGAACAGCCAGGTGTCCTGGAGAACCATACCGAAGGAAGTTCTGAGGCTCTGTTTGGACACCTGATAGATCGACTGTCCATCGATCTTGATATCGCCTTGGTTCGCATCGTAGAAACGCATCAAGAGGTTCACAAGCGTCGTCTTACCGGCACCTGTCGGTCCGACGATGCCCACCATAGCACCTGGTTGAACGCCCAAGTCAAGATCCTTGATCAGAGGACGCTTCGGTGTATACGCGAAGTGCACGTCATCGAAGCAGACAGCGCCCTCCTTGGCACGAAGCGTAGGGAGATGCAGCGTCTCCTCCTCTTCCTCAACGTCCAGGAGCTCGAAGACTCTGGCGGCGCATGCGAGAGTATTCTGCAAGACCGTGAATACGGCCGATAGTTCGTTGATCGGTTTGGCAAAGGACATCTGATAATTCAGCAAACGCGACACCTCACCGATCGAGATCGCACCGCTTAAGGCGAAGAAGGCACCGAAGATGCCGACAGCGACATACGCGATATTGTTCACGAAGCGCGTGCCGGGATTCGTCAATGAGGAGAAGAACTGGGCCTTCTGACCGACGATGTAGAGCCGCTCGTTTTGGTCAGAGAATTGTGCCTCGATCGTTTCCTCTTGGCCATAGACCTGGACCAAGTCCTCGTGCTCAATCATCTCCTCGGTCAGGCCCTCGAGGTCACCGCGGACCGTCGCCTGTTCGCGAAACATCTGATGCGAACGCTTGGCGATGAAGCTTGTTACCAGGTAGTTTAGCGGCATAATCGCAAGCGCAAGCAGGGCCACGCCCCACTGTATATAGAACATGAGCGCAAACGAGCCCACGAGGATCAACAAGCCGGAGAACATCTGATTGAGCGTCTGAATCAAGCCGTTGGCGATGTCATCCATGTCGTTTGTGATACGCGAGATCAAGTCGCCGCGCGCTGTTCGATCCAGATACGAGAGCGGTAGGCGTGAGATATGATTGAAACTCGCCTTGCGCAGATCCGCCACAACCAAGTTGCTGATGCTCTGGGTCAAGTGGTAGGACCACCACTGGGCGAGCGCGCCGATGAGATAGGCCAGTGCCAGGAGGATTGCCGTTCGCTTCAGTCCGTCCCAATTCACCTGTCCCACGCCGATCAGTTGATCGATCGCCGAACCGATCAGCCAAGGCGATGCCAGAGATGTGATGGCTACGATTAGGCCCGTCAACACGATCACAGTGAGGCGACCGGGGTACTTGTAGAGGTAGGTTAGGAGACGGGCCAGAGTCTCTTTGCCACCCAATGTGCTACGACCGTTTGTTCGCATAGACGCCTCCTTCCTGTGATTTGGCAATCTCCTGATAGATCTCGGAATCGTCTAGCAATTGATCATGTTTGGCCAGACCCACTTGCTGCCCATTGTCGAGCACCAAGATACGATCGACTTGCAGTAATTGGTAGACGCGATTCGAGATACGGACGACCGCGGCATCCTTGGTGAGATGGCGCACCGCCTTGCGCATCTTGGCATCCGTCAGATAGTCGAGCGCACTCGAGCTGTCGTCGAAGATGTAGAGCTTCGCCTCGCGCATCAAGGCTCTTGCGATACTAAGTCGCTGGCGCTGTCCACCGGACAGATTCTGTCCGCCTCGCTCGACAGGGGCATCCAAGCGATCGTGTAACTGACGGACGAACGATGCCGCCTGCGAAGCCTCAAGTGCGGCCCACATCTTCTCTTCGAGAGCCGCCGCTTGTTCCGGATCCGGATCACGATAGAGCGCTTGTTCGCTCGGCTTCATACCGAAGAATAAGTTGCTTCGTATCGTCCCCTTGAATAATACGGCCTTCTGCGGGACCCATGCTATCTCCTCGCGAAGCATAGCCGTAGACCAATCGTCGTACGACCTGCCCATGAACGACAAGTCGCCGCCATCTCTTGGATAGAGCGCCACGAGCAGCGCCGCAAGCGTGCTCTTACCCGAGCCGGTCGCACCGATCACACCCAGCTCCTCACCGGCGGCCAAGTCGAAACTGAGGCCTTCGAGGGCCGGTGTCCTGGTGCCGGGGTAGGTGAAGCTAAGCTCATTGGCTCGAAGAATCGTCTCGTTTAGAGGCGCAACTTGATCCGGCTTATCGACATCTCTATCTCTCGGATCTTGTTCTTCCGGTGTCTTCGTCTGCAACATATCACTGATTCTGGCCCCTGCGGCAAACGCACGCGGGAACAAAGACGCAAGACTCGCCCAGACCATGAGCGCAACGACGATCTGCGACAAATAGTTAACGAGTGCGAGGACATCGCCTTGTGTCATCGTACCGATATTGACACCAATACCGCTACGCCAGATGATGAAGACGATCACACCGTTGAAGAGCAAATTCGTCAGGGGATTCATCAGACCCGAGATACCGTTGACGAAGATCCAAGACTTCGTTAGCTGATCCGCCTTCTTGGCGAAATACTTGCGCTCGTGATCTTCTCTTGCAAACGCACGTATTACGCGAGCTCCGGCGAGGCTATCGGTAAACAGCTCGGTAACCTTGTCCGACTGCTTCAGAGCGCGCTTCATCAACCTCGTACTGCCGCGAATGATATAGAAGAGCAAGACGGCGGCAAGCGGTACAATCATCAGGAGAACCAGCGACATCCGCCAGTTAATAAAAAACGACATGATCACCCCACCGATAGCAAGTACGGGTGATCGGGACAAGAGGCGAATCGACATGGCGACCAGAACCTGAATCTGATTCACATCACCGTTTACGCGATTGATCAGGGACGCCGTGCCATACTCTTGGAGCTGCTCTTGGCTCATCCGATTCGCCTTCTTGAACAGGGCATCACGAAGGCTTGTTCCCACTCCCTGCGACGCAACCGATGCCATATATTGACAGCTAAACGAGAAGCTCACGCCGAGGAAGACCAGAATCATCATCAGTATGCCGTAGCGCCGAATCAAGTCGGAATCCTGTCCGTTTATCCCCTTGTCGACAATGGCAGACATCAATAGAGGCAAGATCAATTCGATCAATGCCTCAATGAATTTAAAAACGGGACCAAGTCCCAATTGCAATCGATATTTCTTCAGATATGGAAACAGTTCTCTCACAAATACTCACCCTAATAATACAGACAAGTTCTACACTGCCCACTATCTTACGTCTATCCACGTCTACCTTGCAAGAGCGGATCAAGACCTAGGTGCCAAAAGGCGCTTAATCATTCGTCTTCTCAGTTGATTCCCTGCTTGTTTCGAGCACTATCACCAATTTCTCTCATTTGGAGCAAATGAAGTTGACAAATCCCGGCGAATCATTAGACTTAACCCGATATGGATAATAGATAGGGGTCGGGTGACCCTTCCGGCTGCGGCCGTCGACCGAGAATCCGGTCAGGAGGTAAATTTCTATGAAACTAACCAGAGTAGATCCGCACGTTTTTTCGGAGCTTGTTTCCAACGCTCAGGGACGAATCGTGTTTACAACAGAAGAGGGCGACCGCTTGGTCTCAGGCAGCCTGATCTCCACACTTGTGGGGCTCGCTAATATCGTAGCGATCTCACAAGAAGAGCACGTCGAGATCACCTGCGACGTAGAAGCAGATTGCAGAGCTCTTCAAGCCCACATGGATCAATACCAGTAACGAACAAATGCCGCAGTTCTCACTGCGGCATTCTTATTCTCCGATTTCTTAGCTAATCAAATGATCTCAAGTGGACTTACTGCGTGGGTCTGTAACGCTTCATCAGGGTGCTTCCAAGACAACATCGATGACGATTTCTTGGCCATCGCGATAGACCGATAGCGACATGGTGTCGCCGACATCGAGCTGAGCCTTGTACGCGTTGATGTCATTGACCGAGGTCACCGTATTCCCGTTCACCGCCGTGATGATATCGGACTTCTTGACACCGGCCTTCTGAGCACTGCTGCCGGCCAGGACTTCATAGACCATGACACCGCGCGGCAAACCGTAATTGTTCTGTGGTACGGGGGAGCCGGTAATTCCAAGCATAGGCCTCGTCACCTCGCCGAATTCGATTAACTGCTCCGCAAGCGGGATAACCACTTCACTAGGGATGGCAAAGGCAATCCCTTCAACCCCCACCGCCGAGGTCTTCGCCGAGTTGATGCCGATCACTTCGCCTCTCAGGTTCAAGAGAGCGCCGCCCGAGTTACCGGAGTTGATCGCGGCGTCCGTCTGAATCAAGTTTAGCATCGTCGTATCGTCGATTGTGATCGTGCGATTCTTACCGGAGACAACACCGCTGGTAACCGTCCCCTCGAATTCGCCGAGCGGATTACCGATCGCAACCACGGTCTCACCGACTTGGAGCTCGGTGGAATCACCGAAGCTCAAGAAGGGCAGATCGACATCGGCATCGATCTTGATAACTGCGAGGTCTGACGTCGGATCCGTACCGACGATGACGGCATCGTATTCCTCACCGTTTGAGAGGGTAACCGTCGTCTCTGTCGCGCCTTCGACCACGTGATTGTTTGTCACGATATAGCCGTCCTTCGAGATGATGACGCCGGATCCGGCAGCCATCACGGTCTGATAACCCATGATCGTCTCTTGCATCGCTTGCGTGCCGATCGCCACGACCGCAGGGGACGCAAGATCTGCAATCTGGGAGACGGTTAGATCACCGTTTGTCGCCTGTGTGGCGGTACCTGTGGTGGAGCTGCCACTTGTATTACCGCTTGTACTGCCGGTACTGATGATCGGTGCGGAATCCACCTCGGATTGCAAACTGGCAAGCTTCTCATCGAACTGTTGCAGCGTAGGTGTAATCGTATTGTAGACGATCATACCTCCGGCTGCGCCGCCGATGATACAGGCTGCGAGGAGCCCCGCAATGAAGCCAAGACCATGCCCGAAGCGCTTCTGTCTCGGCTGCTTCTCAGGCTTCGCCTTCTTCACCTTCTGCTTCACGTGCGGTGCACCCGT
>CAZLEA010000001.1:133075-149587 GCA_964558445.1 uncultured Oscillospiraceae bacterium
GCTGCTTCTCAGGCTTCGCCTTCTTCACCTTCTGCTTCACGTGCGGTGCACCCGTGGCGTAAGGCTGATAGGCTTGATAGGGGTAATCCGTTTGTTGGTAGGATTGATAATCGGCTTGGCTTGTTTGGTTTACATGACTTGTCTCGTCTGCCGTATATGCTTGATTCACCTGATTGATCTCGTTAGCCCCGATTGGCTGATTGATCTCGTTTGTTTGATAGGTTTCAATCGTCTCGTTGTTCTCGTTCGGATTTTGATTCTTGTTGTCCATTTCTTCACTTCCTTCTGCTACAGTTGTTCAACCGGATGCTTCACTTTTCAACTGTCTCTATTGTAAACCCAAGTCTTAAATCATGTAGAAATAAATTCACGAGCATTGATTAATCAACTGTAAACCTTCTGTGAAGCAGGGCCTAAACATAGCCGAGCATACCACGAATCGATACTTCACCGCTGCCGACCACTTCTTCTGTCCCATCGGCAAGCCGTAGAACCAGGAAACCGTCTCGTGTCAGCTCCGTCGCCTTCGCTGTATATGACTTATCGCCGTCCATAACGGTGACATCCCGATCGAGGGTTAACGATGCATCGCGATACTCAGCGAGGAAGGAATCGAAACGCCTGTCTTGATCGAGGAAACGCGTATAGTAGCGGTCGAAGTGATACATCAGGCGTGCGGTTACGTAGTTTGGATCATAGTGGTATCCGCTCTGAAGCCGCATGCTCGTCGCCTTGTCTTCCAAGTCGGATGCGAAGCCTAACTGATTGATGTTCAGGCCGATACCGATAACAAGCTCGCGAATCCCCGCATCTTCCAGAACCGATTCACAGAGGATGCCACAGAGCTTGCGATTGTCTGTTATCACGTCGTTTGGCCACTTCAGTCCGACAGCCAAATCAGACAGCTCTTCGACTGCTGTGCGCACAGCGAGGGCGACCAAGAGCGTCACGGACATCAGATCTTGCGGACGAAGGCGCGGACGAAGGAGAATCGAGAGATATAAACCGTCACCGGATTCAGACGACCATGCACGACCGAGTCGCCCCCTGCCGGCCGTTTGTCTGGTAGCCAGAACAAGCGATCGATCCGCAAGCCCTTGACGCGCCAGACGCTTCGCTTCGCTATTGGTGGAATCCACTTGTTCCAGCACGGTTAATTGCCCTGCATACGAAGGAGCCGAGAAATGCAGGAAGCGCTCCAGTCTATTCGACTGCAACGCTTCTGCCCATTCTTCCAAGCGGTATCCGCGGCGATCCGAGTGGATCGATAGACCGCCGCTGCGAAGTGCTTCGATATGTTTCCAGATGGCTGAGCGGGTTACGCCAAGCTCATCTGCCAAGCTCTGACCGCTGATCGGTGCATCCGCCTCGATCAGGCGGGCCAGAACCAATGCTTGTACATTCATAATGATCTTAGGAAATGAAACCGGACGCGGCATCAACCGTGATCAGTTGACCCTGCTTGATGATCTTGGTTGCATTCTCGCAAGCATAGATGATCGGAATATCCAGTGTCTTCCCTACCGTGATGGCATGGCAGTCATGATCGGTCGACTCAACGACAACGGCACGAGCCTGTCTCATCAGAGGAATCATGCTGTCATCGGTGTCTTCGGCAACCAAAATGCCTTCGACGGTGCCGGGCAGCTTCACGCCCGCATCCTCGGTCAGAACCGTGGCTTCACCCGTCACGGCACGATTGTCGATGCTCGGGATACCGAGGCCGTGGCAGAGGATCTCGCCTACGTTCGCAACCTTCATGGTGTTCGTCGTACCGCTCATGCCGACAGGCGTACCGCCTGTGATGACAACGAGGTCACCGTTACGGACGAGGCCGGAATCGGCAGCAACCTTGAGACCGGTGGCGAACAGCTCGTCTGTGCTTCTCATCTCCTCTACCTGGAAGGGGATGACACCCCAAGCTAGGTTAAGCTGACGCTGTGCTCTAGCCGAAACGGTTGTCGCGATGATCGGGCAGTCCGGACGGAAGGAAGCGAGCTGACGTGCGGTGCGACCGGAGTAGGTGACGGCAACGATAGCCTTGGCATCCAAGTCCATGGTGGCCGAGCAGCTGGCATGGCTGACTGCGCTCGTGACGCTGCTTCTGAGGTCGAAGCGCGTGTTGATGAAGTTCTCCCAGTAATTCTGGTTCTGCTCGGTGTATAGGGCGATCTCCGACATCATCTTGACGGCTTCGATCGGGTAACGGCCGTTGGCCGTCTCACCGGACAACATGATGGCAGACGTACCATCCAGGATCGCATTCGCAACGTCACTTGCTTCGGCACGTGTCGGGCGGGGGTTGCGGATCATGGAGTCTAGCATCTGAGTAGCTGTGATACAGGGCTTACCCTTCTCGTAGCACTTCGTGATCATCATCTTCTGAACGATAGGTACTTCATAAGCCGGGATCTCGACACCGAGGTCACCGCGAGCGACCATGATCGCATCCGAAACCTCGAGGATCTCATCGAAGTTTCTGACGCCCTGCCGGTTCTCGATCTTGGAGACGATGTGGATACCTTCGCCACCGATCTTCTCGAGCAAGCGACGGATCTGCAGCACGTCATCGGCTCTGCGAACGAACGATGCGGCGATGAAGTCCATGTCGTTGTCGACGGCAAATTGGATATCTCTCATATCCTGCTCGGTCATAGCCGGCAAGTTGGTATCGACATCGGGCAAGTTGATGCTCTTGTGGTTCGCCACATCACCGGAGTTACGAACGACACAACGAAGATCCTTGTCTTCGATCGCGAGCACTTCGAGTTCGACCAGACCGTCATCGATCAAGATGCTGTCACCGACCACGAGGTCTTCGTGCATGCCCTTGTAGGTGACGGAGAATTCCTTATCCGAACCAAGCACTTCTTCGTGACGGATATAAACTTCGTTGCCTTCCTTCAAGGTGACACGGCCGCCGACGAAGTCGTTTGTACGAATCTCGGGACCCTTGGTGTCAAGGAGCAAGGCAACAGGCAGGTTCTCTTCTTCACGAACTACCTTGATGAGGTCAACCTTCTCCTGCTGTTCGGCGTGATCGCCGTGCGAGAAGTTCAGTCGGGCGACGTTCATGCCCGTTCTCATCAAATTCCTCAATACTTCCGGGTTCTGACTCGCAGGTCCGATCGTACATACAATCTTGGTCTTACGCACTCCTTGTGCCATTCTCTCTACCTCTTTACTTAATAATAGCCATCCGCGCCGTTCAAAACGAGATGGCAGTTTGACAAACAACTGGTGTTTACTTCCTTGTTTCCGATGAATTCGTTTGCCTCGTCTGAGCCTGTCTCTGCTCGCTTGATGGGCGAATCTCGCTCGGCTGTCTGACACTCGGATTACGAACTTCGGTTTGACTACCCGGACTTGCCGCTGTACTCACGGGACGCCTCTGTATCGCTGCCCCTGCCGCGTTACCGCGCAATTGCTCCTGTTGTCTGTATCGTGTCTGCAGACGACGAATCTGCTTCATGACCGATAAGAACAGCCAGTCGAACAAGCGCTGGGTATACTTCACAATTTGCACGTAGAGGATCGGCGTCAAGACGATCGCTGCCAGAGACAAGATCAGTACGATTGCTCCGATCAAGACTAAGACTATACCGCTGACGAGTAGACCAAACAGCTCATAAACTTCTGTATTACGCTCCACAAAGGTGCCGACCGTGCTATCCATCCACTCCAGGAGGTTAGGTAACAGGGCATCAAAATTGAGCGAAATCGCAGGTACGACCAAACTGTAGACGATCAAGACCGCAGCGACATACTTCGCCGCTTGGAACATCAAAACGACGAACCGAAGCAGCAACGGCAAATCATAATAGTAGTAGCAGAGAACCGGCGCTACGAGGACGCTGATGAGTGTGACGGCGAGCCACATCGATGGCGTCTGTAACCAAGGAGAGAGCGTATCCGCATAAAACGACAGTAGCAGGTAAGCAAATCCGGCCCAGAAAGCAACGCTGATTAAAAGAGCAGCACCCTTATGGGTCCGATTCTCAAAATCAGTATCGCTCCATACCGGACCAAGCAATGCACCTTCTAGGTAGTCCATATAGACAAACTTCCCCCTTACGGCTTCTTCAGTCAATTGTAACAGATGAACCGAATTTGCTTCAAGTAAAAGCCCGCACAGAATTACAGACCAAACCATAGCAAAAGACTGGCAATCGTCAAAGAAACGGCTGTTTCGTAGCCGAAACAACAGCAGTCTATGCTTACGGTACGATATTCGATGCCGCTGGCGTCGGTGTTGGCTCCACCGTCCCCGGTGAGATCGCCATCAACTCATCTTGCTTCGCAATCAAGTCTTCGATGAAGTCATATGCATTCTCGTTATCCTTATTATGGATCGTGATGCCTACGATCTGTTCGTAACCGAGCATGCTAAGGCTATTGAAGAGCTGCGATTCACTGAAGTCAAATCCGACGATGTAGAGGTCTTCGGACAACCAATCCTTGTCCTCTTCCGTTTCGCTTGAGCTGCTCTTACCGTTTGCCTTCTCTTCTTCTCGCTTGGCATCCAATTCTTCATCGCTGATCGATACGTGACCGTAGACCGGCTCGATAATCGCTAGTTCCTCTTCGCTGTAACGCGTAGCCAGCTCTGTATAGAAATCCTCCAGGGAGATCAATACACCCTCGCCTTGAAGGTAGTCGAAATTCGCCTTGTCGATGAGCAGTATATCCGCCGGAGTCATACCGCCGGCATAGAGGATGCGCTTCGTGACGTTCGCCATTTCCACCTGAGGGTCGGCATTACTGCCGATGCTGAGCAGATCAACCAGCGGCCTCTCTACGCCGAGGTTATCTTCTGCGAAATCCGTGATCGTGTATAGCGAGTCCTTATCTTCCATGATGTTGTCTTCACGGTTATAGAAGCTACCGATCGCAGCCAGGGTGAAGTCAGGATCTTCCTTACGGACAACGGACATGACGATCGAGACAACCAAAGCGATAACCACAAGCGTAACCAGGGCCGGCGTCTTACCGTAGTGCACGATATTCTTCCACTGATAGAGCGACTTACCCGCCACTTCCTTCTGAAGACGCGGTTCGATTGTAACCTTACGAGAATCCTCGGTCAGCGTACGATACGCCTCATTGATCTCGGCCATCTTCTCGGGGTTCGATCGCCCATAGCCCTTGATCAAGCGGGCATAACGGGATTCGATCATCTGGCGGTTGGCCGGATGTTCCAGGCCCAGTATCGCCAATGCTTCCTTATTTGTCACCGGGGTTTACCTCTTTTCAAAAATACAAATCAATCCATCACTTACAGATATCACCGGAGAATTATAGCATACGAACGCGGGCCAAACGGCCGAAACAGAGGCGACCGAGGCTTGGATATGACTTTGTTTACAGCTTATTAATCGATCCGACATCTTCGGGCAGTTGTCCCGAAGCTCTCATGAACGCCTCCCAACCCATAGCAATTTGTTCGATTCCTTCGAGTGTCGGATGCACCATATCCTGCGAGATGTAAGCCGGTTGATTCAGCAGTGTCGTTCCCTCGATGAAGATCAAGCGTTCACCTGCATAGCACCGTGCGATCTTACGGAAGGCCATAGCCTTCTTCTGCCCCTCTCCGTTGAAACCATAGATGCCGGTTGCAAACACGGGTCTTGGATCCTTGGCCAAGATCGCCGTGAAGCGATCGAGGCGTTCCTCAAACATATCGAGATCGAAGTCGTCTAGCATATTGATACCCATCTCAACACTGGCGAAGCTCCAATCGTCTCGACTGACCAAGAATTCTGCGACTTCGGCTTCGAGCAGAGCCGCACCCGCATAACCCTGATTCAGGTAATCGCAGCCTAGGCGCTGAGCAATACGGGCGGGATAAGTATAGGGCGGGGCGAGCGCCAAGCTACCGTGCGTAATTGAAGATCCGTACGCGAGATACGTGTGTGCCGGCAACTGCGTGGCATCGGGCTCTCGAAGGACGCCATCTGAACCAAGATAGTAACAGGGACAATACGGCAGCAAGATTCGAACGACTTCGGGGTCGAATGGCAAGCCCTGCTCCTTGGCGATTTGTTTAAGCTCTAGCAAATTTCTGGGCTTCGGAATTTCGATTACGGTCTCCTCGGTTTTGATCACCTTCGCAGAGTGCATCCATCCGCCCTGGAAAGAGCCGAAGTAGATATACGCCACTTGAGCTTCCTCGGCTGCCTCCGCACGTAACCTGATAATCGCCTTCTCTCCCTCGATTCGAAAACGAAGTTCCACGCCGGTACCGAAGGCCGCTTGCCGCTTGTCCAGTCGTTTGGCCAGCTCCTGCGGCATGCGCCACATCCTTAGCCCGCTCTTCGTCTCTTCCAAGTCAACAACGTTATGAAACAATATTCCGTCTCGAACCGTACGCATATCCACCTCCAAAACGCAAGAGCACTCAACCCGGCCAATCAACTGCCGAACGGAGTGCTCAATTGCTTATAAACTCATTTGTGAAACCATGAAGCTTAGTCCTCTGACTTCTCCTGATGGCCGATCGGGCGCATCGTCGGGAACAGCAGCACGTCACGAATCGATACCGAGTTCGTCATCAGCATGCTGAGTCGATCGATACCCATGCCCATACCGCCTGTCGGCGGTAGACCGTATTCCAAGGCGACGCAGTAGTCTTCGTCCATACGATTCGCCTCGTCGTCACCGGCCTCACGCTTCGCAAGCTGTGCCCGGAAGCGCTCGCGCTGATCCACCGGGTCGTTTAGCTCCGAGTAGGCGTTCGCCAGCTCGTTACCGTGCACGAAGAGCTCGAAGCGCTCCGTAAGCTCCGGGTGACCGGGCTTCTTCTTCGTCAAGGGCGATACCTCGATCGGGTAATCGTAGATGAAGGTCGGTTGAATCAACTTATCCTCAGCATAGGTCTCGAAGAAGAGGTTGAAGATATCGCCTCGCTGCCAGCCGGGCATGACTTCTAGCCCACGCTCCTCGGCAAGCGCCTTCGCTTCTTCGAAGCTTGACACCGCATAGAAATCGATGCCGGTATGCTCCAGCACCGCATCGCGCATCGAGAGACGCTTGAACGGCGTGGAGAAATTAAGCTCTGTTCCGTCATAGCTGATCACGTTCGTACCATGAATCGTCTGACAAATCTCTTCGATCATGGACTCGGTCAGTTCCATCATGCCGTGATAATCCGTATAAGCTTGATACAATTCGATCATACTGAATTCCGGATTATGACGGACACTCGTACCTTCGTTGCGGAAGTTACGGCCGATCTCGAAGACGCGGTCGAAACCACCGACAATCAAGCGCTTCAGATAGAGCTCCGGTGCGATACGCAAATAGAGATCCAGATCAAGTGCATTGTGATGCGTAACAAACGGTCTTGCTGCCGCACCGCCCGGAATCGTGTTCAGGATCGGTGTCTCCACTTCGAGGAAATCTCTTCTGTGCAGGAAGTCTCGCATCGTATGAATGATCCTAGACCTCGTTTCGAAGGTCTTGCGTACTTCGGGATTCATCATCAAATCCAGGTAGCGCTGACGATAGCGGGTATCCGTATCCTTCAGACCATGGTACTTATCCGGCAGTGGCCGCACGCACTTGGCAAGCAGCGTATAGGATAAGTTGCGAATCGAGATCTCACCGCGATTGGTCCGCATGACCTCACCCTCGATACCGACGATGTCGCCAAGGTCTAGTGTCTGCCACTTCTGGTATGCTTCCTCACCCAATACATCAAACTTGGTGAAGGTCTGGACTCTACCACTGCTATCCATCAGGTCGCAGAAGCTTGCCTTACCCATACCGCGTTTGCTCATCAGACGGCCGGCCAGGCGCACGACCTTCCCTTCCAATTCTTCGAACTGTTCAATTATCTCGCTTGCGTGGTGGGTCACATCGTAGGTCACCTCTTCAAACGGATCGCGGTCCAAACGCAGCTTGTCGAGCTTCTCCATACGGACATCCATCTGCTGATTCGATGTCTGCTGGTTCGCCTGCTGCTTGTTCTCTGTACTTGGGTTATTCTCTGTCATTTATCCTCACCTTGGTCACTATTATTTCGATTTGCTTGAATCAATCAGTTTGCGGGTACTTCGATCTTAACGATCTTGTATTTGAGAATTCCTCTGGGTGTCTTCACCTGAGCAATCTGATTCTTCTTCTTACCGAGAATAGCGGCACCGACCGGTGATTCGGTCGAGATCTTGTTCTCCAAGATATCTTCTTCCTTCGGACTCACGACGGTATAGAGCGAGGTCTCGCCCGTTTCGCTATCCAAGAGCGTCACAAGGCAACCGATTGTTACGTTTGTCTTCGAGATATCCTCGTCATCGATCACGCGCGCGTTCTTCAAGACGCCCTCGATCTCGAGGATGCGTGCTTCGTTCTCACCTTGTGCCTGCTTGGCATCGTCGTATTCCGAGTTCTCGGACAAGTCGCCAAACGACAAGGCGACCTTGATACGCTCGGCAATCTCGGTGCGAAGCTCTACCTTGCGGTGGTCAAGCTCATCCTTCAGGCGGTTCACACCGCTTAAGGTTAATTCATATACTTGTTCTGCCATGTTCAATTTCTCCTCATACGGATATCGAGCATCGTTTGGAAACCGCACGCTGCCCGTTTGTCCATCAGAATAACGAAACGAGATGCAGCCTCTGCGCAATCTCGTTTCATCATGAAGTAGCGTCGAGCAAACGATCGTTACTGTCTTATCAACTCTAATGAATATGCCAAATGATACAACAAGTAGGCAAGATTCGCAAATCCGGCTTAGTTGCTCTCCGACTTCTTGATCACGTCGTGTGCGCCGCCTTCGACAATACTGGTCGCGGATACGAGGACCAAACGGGCCTTCTCCTGGAACTCTTCGATCGAGAGCGAGCCACACGAGGTCATGGTCGACTTCAGCTTCGCGATAGTCGTGTCCACGTTCGCCTTCAGTGAACCGGCATAGGGCACGTAAGAATCTACACCCTCTTCGAAGACCATACCGCCCGTTGTGTTGGCATAGCCGTAGCGCTGCCAGTTCCTGGCACGGTTGGAACCTTCACCCCAATATTCCTTGACGTAGTTACCGTTCACAAGCATCTTGCGGGTCGGGCTCTCATCAAATCTGGCGAAGTAACGGCCGAGCATCAGGAAGTCTGCACCCATAGCGAGCGCAAGTGACATGTGATAATCGAAGACGATACCGCCGTCCGAGCAGATCGGCACATACTCGCCTGTCTCCTTGAAGTAAGCATCTCTGGCCTCTGCGACCGTCATCACCGCCGATGCCTGGCCCATGCCGATGCCCTTCTGCTCACGTGTGATACAGATGGACCCGCCGCCGATACCGACCTTGATGAAGTCTGCACCTGCTTCGGCGAGGTAGCGGAAACCGTCCTCATCGACCACGTTACCGGCACCGACCGGGATATGAGGATAGCGCTCCTTGATCCATTCGATCGTAATCTTCTGCCACTCGGAGAAACCGTCCGACGAGTCGATACAGAGCACATCCGCGCCTGCTTCGACCAGAGCAGGTACACGCTCTTCGAAATCATGTGTGTTGATACCTGCACCGGCGATCAAACGCTTGCTCGGATCGAGCAGCTCGAGCGGATTATCCTTGTGCTGTTCGTAGTCCTTGCGGAAGACGAGGCCGACCAGATGACCGGTCTCGTTTACGATCGGCAATTGATTGAGCTTATGGGCCCAAAGGATGTCGTTGGCTTCGCTCAGGGTTACGCCTTCCTTGGCCGTTACGAGTTCATCTAGGGGACGCATGAAGTTCTTCACCAACTCGTCTGTTGTCATGCGACTCACACGGTAGTCACGCGACGTAACGAGGCCGAGCAAGACACCGTTCGAGGTGCCGTCATCGGTGATGGAGATCGTCGAGTGACCGGTGCGATCCTTGATCTCAAGCACGTCTGCAAGCGTATCCTCCGGTGTTAAGTTGGTATCCGAAACGACGATACCCGCCTTGAACTTCTTGACCTTGCGCACCATCTCGCACTGCGATTCAATAGGCTGAGAACCGAAGACAAAGGACAAGCCGCCGCTTCTGGCCAGCGCAATAGCGAGACCCGAATCGGAGACCGACTGCATGATCGCAGACGTCATGGGTATATTCAAGTACTGCTTGGATTCCTCGACACCCTTCTTATAACGAACCAGAGGTGTCTTCAAATCGACATTGACCGGTTTGCATTCTGTGCTCGTCAGGTTCGGAACCAATAGAAACTCATTAAAGGTTCTCGATTCGTGCTCAAAAATCATCGCCATGCTTGATCTCCTTATTCGCGTTTATTCGCTTAGTTAACTGAATGTCTTCTGCCAAAATATTTGATATATGATAACACAAAGCATGCGAAATAACCTTGTCCAAATAGCCAAAAAATCCCGCCGATCACAAAGGATTCCTCGGGATGTCTGCGTCTTCACGGCATTCGCGCTCACAACTCTTACATTATATCATCGATTGCTTGATTCGTACCCTAGCAAAAGCGCTTATTTGTCGATTCTTGACTGGTATAATTAACGCACAAGGGAAACAGCAGCGAAGCGGAGGGCATTTCGCAAGATGCAGCAGAGGGCAATCCCCTCTTGCCTCAGAGTCGCCGCAACAACTGAATAACAATGTATCCGAATTGAATCAGCAGTCCATGTGCCGGATCGACAAGCTCAGAGTTTGACAAACTTGCCCGATCCATTCTCAAGTGATAGAGACCAAATACGGAATCTACTACTCCACTTGTCAAACAATCAAGAAAGGATGGATGCTACAATAAGCAAGACAGACCCGCCTTACAACGTATTACGGAACTCTGACGGCCAACTTATTATCATCCACCGATTGGGATGACGCACAGAGAAGCCAAGACAATGAACGCCCGTTCGTATGACCCTTGTGAGTATAACGGATAATTGAATTACAGATACGATATTGTAATAGCAGAAACGAAGTAAGTAATAAAGAAACAAGTAACACAATATCCATTTCAAACGACAGCAAATCAATAATAGGCAGAAGCGTCCAATGGGCTTAATTGGACGCTTCATTTATGTTTCCTATACCGTTTATTCGCTTCGTCTATGCTATGCGAATCGTATGCTCCGCTTCGTCGGGCTGCAGATCTCTCGGTAGTCCGTCACCGATCAAATCCAATACTTCCTCATCTCTTCTATAGAGTCTAAGACCGGAGTCAGCCAAGCGATAGACAATTGCCTCATGTTCCTCAACTCGTTCAATCTCATAGAACATCTGCGATTCTTCGACAAATTCATCCGCTGTATACTTATGGGAATCCTCATCTACTACGGAGAACGTCAACTCTTCTTGCATACGGGCCGAAATCTCTCTATGTCTCGCATATGCTGCATATAATACGGCCACAAGCGCCAACATCATCAAATAAAACAAACTATTCAAAACGCTCATCACGATCCTCCCGACTGCATCGCAGTTCTGCTTCGTCTTCGTTTAGCGAACATATATTCTGCAATCATAATAAAACGTTTGTTCGATACTGTCAAGAACATTCATTCGTTTTGCTGTCCTATATATCCCCCAGGAGTTTCGCGAACAAAAAGAGATGCACCCTTCGGATACACCTCTTCTCTAGATTCGTTATTCAATTGTGCTTCGTCTTAGTCGCCTGCTCCGTTTCGCTCGAAATTGCCGTTGGGAGCTGCTACGCGAAGGCGCACGTTGTTCTGCAAATCGTCGCTCGACAGTTCATAGATCTCGGCTCTTGCCGCCTTGTAGTTCGCCATGACACTTGCGACGTCTGCTTCCGTTACCTCTACGGGGCTGACAATAACCAGTTCCGTATTGCGAAAGCCGTTGAAGTCATAGTATTCGGAACCCGGCACGTCAAACACGGCAATCTCGTTGATGCGCTGTGCAAGCTCCTTCTCCTTGGATACACGACGCAAGGTAAGCGGCAGGAAGATAGCAGCCATAATCACGAGGACAGCGGCGATACTGCCGATCATCTTGAGCTTGTCTTGTTTCGAGACCTCGGGTTCGATCAAGACGCGCTTCTGCATGGCCACCTTCTGCTGCGGTGTCAATTGACCGGGCTTCGGCGCCTTCTTCTTGCGTGGGGCGGGCTGACTGCGCACCGGCGCGGCAACCTGAACGCTACGAACGGAAGAAAAAGCAAGTTGATTCTCTTCCTCGGTCAAGGCGTCCTGAGGCTCATTGGGGAACTCCACATCGTCCGGATTCTGATCGATCTGAATCGCGCGAGCGGGATTGAAGCGTGCATGACAAAACATGCATACGCCCTTGGCATCCGCATCGTTCACCATCAATAACGAGCCGCAATTGGGACAGCGACCTTGTTTCATAGCCATATTCACTAAACTCTCCTGAAATGTTTGGACTTGTCTAACGAAGCCAATTATAATGGAAATATCTGTGTAACACAACAAAGGAGATAAAAATTCATGGATCTTTCATATCTACTGGAGAAACCGGGTGAGCTCGTTCACTTGAAGGATGTCAAGGCTGTCTACGGCGAGAACCCGAAGAAGCTTGAAGAAGTCAGCAATCGCTTCCGGAACCTAGCCGGCCGTTTCCGCGATTACTTCCCCGGCTTCGAAGACGTACGCCTCTTCTCGACACCCGGCAGAACGGAAGTCTCGGGCAACCATACGGACCACCAGCAAGGCAAGGTGCTCTGTGCAGCCGTCAGCCTCGATGTCATCGCTATCGTAGCGACAAACGACAACAACATCATCGAACTGAAATCCGAGGGCTTCTCGCGTATGGATCGCATCAACCTCGATATCCTGACGCCCCAAGAAGATGAGATCAATGAATCGGCCGCCCTCATTCGCGGCGTCGCAGCGGGCATCCGGAATCGCGGCGGTAAGATCGGCGGCTTCACCGCTTACACCAGCAGCAACGTCCCGGCAGGCTCCGGCCTCTCCTCTTCGGCCGCCTTCGAGATCCTCGTCGGCACGATCCTAAACGAACTCTATAACGAGGGGCGCTTCAGCATGCTGGAGCTCGCTCAGATCGGGCAACTCGCGGAGAACGAGTACTTCGGTAAGCCCTCCGGTTTGATGGACCAGTGCGGTTGTGCGGTGGGCGGCTTCATCGCCATCGACTTCGAAGACCTCGGTAATCCCGTTGTCAATCACTTGGATGTCGACTTCAACCAAGCGGGCTACGAACTCATCATCACCAAGACAGATGGCAGCCATGCCGATCTGACCGACGAGTACGCCGCCATCCCCTACGAGATGAAGGCTGTTGCCAAGCACTTCGATGCCACGGTACTTCGCGAAGTGAACGAAGACGATGTGCTCACGGCTATCCCTGAGCTTCGCAAGAATCACGGTGACCGCGCCGTCCTTCGTGCGCTTCACTTCTTCGAAGAGAACAAACGTGTCGACCAAGCAGCCTCCGCTCTGAACCGTGCCGATTTCGAAGATTTCCTTCACACCATCAATACGTCCGGTCACTCGAGCTGGACCCTGCTCCAGAACGTCACTTCATCTCGCTCGGATACGAGCCAACCGATCGCCATGGCACTTGCTCTCTCCGACCTGGTCTTAGCGGGTGAGGGCGCGAACCGCGTACACGGCGGCGGCTTCGCAGGTACGATCCAAGCCTTCGTCCCTACAGCGAAGGTGGATGCCTACGTCGAGACACTCGGCGCCGTCTTCGGTCACAAGAATGTGCTTCGTCTGCAGATTCGTTCGGCATCCTCTTGTGAGCTCAAGGCCTGATCCGAGTCCGCGATGCAAACGATACATTCCGATACTTATTATATGGAGAAGGCACTGGAAGAAGCCCGGGTCGCAGCCGACCTGGGCGAAGTGCCGATCGGCGCTATAGTCGTCGACCCTTCGGGCGAGATCATCGGCTGTGGCCACAATTCACGTGAGCACAAGGCCGATGTGTTCGGCCATGCAGAAATTGCGGCTATCAGGGAGGCAAGCGACGCCGTTGGCAGCTGGCGACTCGATGGCTGTACGCTCTACGTCACGCTCGAGCCCTGCTTCATGTGTGCTTCTGCCATCCAGCAATCTCGGATATACAGGGTTTGTTACGCAGCTTCCGATCCCAAGGCAGGTGCCGTCGAATCCCTGGCAAACTTCTATGAGGACTACCCACAGAATCACACGGTCCTATGGACGTCCGGCGTATTAGCCGAGGAAGCGAGAGCTATGCTCAAGTCCTTCTTCCGTTTGCTTCGCAAGCGAAACAAACAAGATAACAAGGCGTTTGGCGGACGAGCCGGAAGAACCCGTGCCGCAGAAGCACATGCGCTTGGCAAGCCGGGTGATGTAGCTGAGCCCTGTGGCGCTGATGAAGCTTGTGACACAGCCCCGCCCCCGAAATCCTCAGAGTCCTAGAACTTCAGCCAAGTCCACTGCTTCGATCTCATAGAGTCTTCTGTCCGGTATCGACCAGATCAAGCGACGCCGGACGGCCCTACCCGTAGCCGCATAGATTGCACGGCTGTAGAGCTCGAGCTGGATCCGATAGCGCTCGTTTAGCGTGCGGAGGCGCTGTTCTTCGCTCCCTTGCAATACATCCGACTTATAATCTAGCAAGACGCTGTCTTCGCCCTTCCCATACCATAAATCGATAATACCCTGAATCAATATTCTGTCATCGCCCTCCGGCCCCAAATCCGAAGCGAAGCTTCGCATCGGTTCGGCAAGTGTGAAGGGTACTTCGCGATAGACTTGCTCTCCTGCCGCCTCGACTTGCAAGATCTCCTTGGCAATCGGCGAATCGACATAGGCCTGTAAGTGCTTCGTATAGGGCAGTACGGCCTCTAGTTCAGCATCATTTAGTACGCCTTCGTCTACGAAATGGCGGAGCGCTTCAATCATGTGACCTTCTGTTCCCCCGCGTAGTTCAGAGACGTCCAAGAAGCGCAGCACCGTATGCAGCGCGGTTCCTCGCTCACTGGGCCCAAGCCCGGTCTTCGCAGCCGTATCTGCTTCGGGCGCGAGCCAGTCGACAAGCTGAGTATTGATGCCGCCTCCCGTCAACTCCCCAAGCTCTACGCCATCCGCCGTAGGCGAGGCAACTGTAGGATCCATATCTTCGGACATCTGCACCAGCATCTGCATCCTGCGCTTCATATCGCTAACCGCAAACTTCTGAGCAGTTCTCGTCGCCATGGGATACGAATACTTGCTGCTATAAGCGGCACAGATCTCCCGGAAGGCCGTCTCGTCTAGCATTTCTTCTGCTTGCTCATGGGATACTGCCGCCTCAATCGGAGTCGATGCATCAGTAACAGGCTTCACTTCATAGCCCGGCCATGCCTGCCCTGTCGCCATATTCGTAAATCGCCAAGACCCGGCCGTCACGGATTCACCCGTATCTGCCGCTATGAAGTGCTCCGCCAGCATCGGATGAGCTGCAATCTGACTCATGAAGACCAGATCCGAGTACGTACTCGCCAGCAGGAGTTCTTGTCGCCCGTAAGCAATTGAAGCCCCAGGGTAATGTGGTGCCAGATGCGCGTTTGCAAACTTCTTTAGACGCTCTTGATAAGAAGATGACTTGCTCTGCCTACGTCGCTTATGGCTTGCGATCAAGTAGAGCTTGTTCTCCGCTCTCGTCATGGCGACATAGAGCAGTCTCAATGCTTCGGCGAAGGCCGCATCATCCATCTCCTCCTTCTGTGCTTCCGTGATGATCGATGGATAAGACAATACCCGATCGGGCCTGCGAATTCGGTAGGCAATACCGCCGCGCTCGCTAAGTTCCACAAACGAACTGCCTCGGCGATTGTGTCCGACAAGCTTCCGATTCAAGCCGACGAGGAAGACGAGGGGGAACTCCAGGCCTTTGCTCTTATGGAAGGTCATGACACGGATACTGTCGTCTCGATCGCCATCTTCTTCGAACGGCGACACGGTGTTACCCTGTTTGCGCTTCTCCTCCAGATACCGCACGAAGTAGGCTAAGCCTCTATTGCCGCGCCGCTCATAATCGGCTGCCCACTCCTTGAATTGGCGCAAATTCTCGACGCGAAGCTGACCCTCCTCCTCGGCCATAACAGCCTCGGGTAGCGCCGTCTCGACATAGATGCGGGTAATCAGCTCCTCTACGCTGAGGTAGACGGATGCCTCGCGAAGCGTGTGCAGCCAGTCCATGAAGCGTCTTAGCTTCTCTTGTAGCGGCCCTGTTGCATGCTGCAGATAGTAGCGCACCGCCTCGTGATAGTGCTCATACGGATTTCGCTCCTTACGATTACGTAGGGAGAAGGCCTTCATCTCGAGTAGCTCCCGATCCGAGAATCTGCCGTATATAGGCAGCATGCGTAAGCAAGTCAGCAGCGGCACATCCTGTAGCTCGTTACCGACTAGCTGCAAGAGAGCCTCCATCAAACGGAGCTCGTTTGCTTCCAAGTAACCGTTATCTTGAATGCTGCTGACCGGATAACCCTGGCGAGTCAATTCCGCACCCACCGCCTTCGCATGATTATGCGTGAAGCACAAGATAGTAATATCGCCATAACTTGGAGCTAACGGATGCCCGTTGCCATAACCCTCTTGGCGGATGATATCGCCGATCAGCCTAGC
>CAZLEA010000001.1:149687-179749 GCA_964558445.1 uncultured Oscillospiraceae bacterium
TCCAGATAATCGATCTCACCCGTACTCTCCTCCATCACGCGTTCGAAGAGCGAATTGACCGCAGCCAAGACGCCATGAACAGAGCGGAAATTCCGGCTCATCAGATAGACGCTTCCGAGCGAATCTGCTTCCCCGTACATCTGCATCTTACGGTTGAAGAGCTCGGGCCTGGCATGACGGAAGCGATAGATACTCTGTTTGACGTCCCCGACCACGAAGATATTGTCACGCCCGACCGCCTCGATGATGCTGTTCTGAATACTGGATGTGTCTTGATACTCATCGACATATATCTCTGTAATCTCACGGACATAGAGATCGATCACCTCAGGCTTCTTAAGCAGCGCCAGCGCCATATGCTCGAAATCGTTGAAGTCGATGACACCGTCCCCCGCCTTCAGAATCGTATACTCGCGGTCGGTCTCGAGCACCAACATAAACAAGGCACGAATCACCGGCACCATGGCCTGTAGATCCTCCTCGATCAAGTTCTTCTTGTAAGCAAAGGCCGGCAGCGTACCGCGCGGCGCATCCTTGTGGGCGAGATAGAATCCCGTAATCGCAGACATGTTATAGCGGATACAATCGCTGAGCCAATTGCGATGTTCCATCTCCTTGTAGCGCGTGACACGGGGGAACAAGCAGGTCTTGAGCAGAGCTTGTATCTCGGTATAGGGAAGCTTCGGATCGGCAAGCAAGCGCTTCTTCAATGCCGCGATGCCGGCAAGTGATTCCAGGCAGCCTTGTTTCGTATCCTCGTTTCGCTGTATGCCCGCCTTGGTCTTCGTCGACAAGATCTCGCTTGACGGATCCGAAACGAGCGTCTCCATCTCCTTGAGCACTTCTGACTGCGAGTCGATAGCCCGTAGCAGGCGGCGGCGAAGTGTAGCGGCGGCACGGCTTCGATCGAAGTCGCTTGCGGCCAATTCCACCTCGCGAAGCTCCGCTTCGACCCAATCTCGATAAGCCGGCATGGAACGTAAGAACGAATAGACTTCGCGAATGCTGTTTCGTATCGCGTCGTCGTTCTTGCTACCCGCATAACTGTCCAGTAACAGACGAAAGCGTGCGGCCTCCGAGTGCTCTTCGGGCGTAAATGAGCTATCGATTACGTCCCCGCTCTCGTCTTGCTCTCTCTCCTCCGCATCCAACATCTCCAGGCGCGAGTAGTGGCGTTCCAACACCCGATCGACTGCGAGGCCGAAGAGCTCCTCGCTCTCCGTCTGATCGGCCGTACGGAAATCCGCATCCGGTGCCTCGATACCGTCTTCGTCCAGATCGAGCAAATACGCATACTCACGAACAACAGAGAGACAAAACGAGTGTATCGTCGAGATTCTCGCATAGGGAAGATAGAGCGCCTGGCGATTCAGATAGGCTCGCTCCTCGCTTGTTTCGGCCGCTCGGATCGCTTGCCCGAGGCTCTCGCTGATCTTCGCCTTCATGTTCGCGGCCGCCGCATCCGTAAAGGTCAACACCAGCAACCCCGAAACGTCCACATCGCCTCTTCGGATCCGTGAGATGATGCGCTCAACCATAACCGTCGTCTTGCCGGAGCCGGCAGCCGCAGAGACCAGTATATTCCCTGCCGGCGCATCGATGATTCGTTGTTGTTCCTCGGTATACGTCGCCATCAATTATCCCTCCCATACCGCTTGCGAAGATACAGAAGCAAGGCTTCTACATCCGGCTTCTCCCCCTCTTGGGCGGCCAAACGCTTCAAGCCTGCCAAGCGTCTGACTTGCTGCAGAGGCTTCTCCATACGGCAAGCAAAACGATGTTCGCAATAGTCGCAAGGCGTCCGATCTCCCCCCGACATCTTCGGCTCGACCCCGAATCGCCCGGCCAGTATGTCCTCTGTCAGGCGCATGCGATTCTCCCGATTCATCTGCATCAACAGATCCAGCTCCTCCGGGCTTCGCTTAAACTGTGACGGCTGATAGTATGCCGCAAGTGCCTTCTCTACCGCCGCATCGTAGTCTCCCGGCATCTGCTCTATACTGTGATGCTGTTCGTCCAAGCGTACGTACATCGCCTCTTCGGCAAGTAGATCTTCTGCTCTGACACCGGGCAAGCCGCTTGCCATGACCGCCTCCAGATAGGTTAGGATCTGGAGATCGAGTCCCTCGAACAGGGCATCGTAATCGATCTTGTGCTCCGAGCTCTTGTAATCCACGACACAAAAACCGATCTGACCCGACTCTGTATGCCGTATATCCACGCGGTCGATCGTACCGCGCAAATTGATGATCAAGCCATCTTCCGTACGCACTTGGAGTGCAGGAATCGGATTGCGCTCGCCGAAGCTATGCTCGAAACGGTACGGCATATAGTTCGACTCCCATAATTGGCGTAGCAGAGCAGGCCAGGCCATCCGAATCACCTTCTGCACCGGCCTGCCCGCCGCATAGCGATACCCGTCACTGTCGAAGGTCAGGAAATCCGCTTGACTTGTCAGTGCTTCGCGGTAGATTCGTTCGCCCTCTAGCTCGGGGTCGCGTTGCAGATAACTTGTCCAGACAGCCTCGCGCTCCTCATCGGAGTTTGTGGCCAGTAAGTCTAGACTTAGCTCACTGAAGGCAAGTTCGAACGCCGCGTGCAGCAAGCTTCCCCGATTCATCGCCGTCGGTTCCGCGATCTCTCGGTCCGATACGCGCAGCAAGTACTTAGAGAGATACTCGTACGGACAAGCCGCGTAAGTCTCCAGGGCCGAAACCGAGATATTCGGCATGTGGCGCAAGAGCTCATGCGTTAGCGACGCCAAGTCGGTGTCCGCTTCCGGCTCGCCGGGAACACTAGTACTCGTTGGCGATGGATCCGTGGCGGCAAGACAACGTCGCAGCGCTTCCCACGCGGCAGTGTCTTCGCCTGCTCCTTCTACTGTCTGTGCAGAAGCCGCGCGAGTGTCTCGCAAGATTAATTGCCTGCGAAGTTCGTCTGCCGCAAGCAAGCGATAGTCGTCTGGGCTCTCGATTTGTTTCGGTATTTGTTCTATAGCCAAATTCAGCGCGTCAGCCAGGCGCTGCAGCACGGTCGACGCTTCGCTTCGGCTACCGCTATAGCTCAGATAGAGCTTCTGTGACGGCGTGAAGAGCAACTGGCGAACGATAAACGCATCGCTCTGGACCTGATCGTCGTTCAAACCCGGCAAATGCACGTCTTGTTCCTCCGAGAGGATTTCGCACTCGCTATCCTTGAGCAATCCCGTATTCATGCTGCTTGGCGGCAGAAGACCGCTCCTTGCACCGAGGACGAAGAGCAGCTTGCACTCCGAGCCTACGATCTCTGTTGCCGGTCCGATGGCGACTTGATCCAAGTCACTTGGGATTACGCCTGCATAATTGGACTCAGCCGCCACCTGCAGAATCCGGCGCAGCATGGCGAGATCAAACGGTCTGTCACCGAAGAGCTCATCCAAGTCGGACAGGATCTGGCCGAGGCTGTTCCAAGCCTTGGCCAAGGAGACCGCATGGTCGCTATCCTCTGCTGCCGAGAGTCGCTCCACTTCCGAAGCGACCCAGGTAGCCAGATCCAAATTCGGATGACGAAGCAGACTACGAAACGCGTCGGTTAGTGAGCGACAAGTCTTCTTAGTGCGAAGCGCCTCAAGAGGCCTTCGAAGCGGCAGGAGCCTGGTTTCGACAAGCTCTCTGAGCTCTGTCGGATAGCGCTCCATGTAGAAGATCCCGCTGTGGTGCATACCGGTAGCAAGCCAGTAGTTCTCGAGCAAATCCGTTTCGCTTGCTGCGATGGGAAACGGTCCCGAACGCAAAAAGGCAAGCAGGTGTGCGGCCTGCCAATTCGAGCTTGCGGTATCCAGCATCGCCAGAATGAAGCGCAGAATCGGAGTGTCGGCCAGCGAACGGCGCGAATCGATAAAGGCCGGTATCTCATATGCCGGGAAGGTACTGCGGATAAGGGGCAGATAACTGTTCGTATCCAGCAAACAGATCGCCATATCTCGGTAGCGGTAGTGACCGCCAAGCGCCAGGCGGCGAATCTCTGCGGCTACACGATTCACTTCGTCTTGGACAGAAGTGGCTGCTTGCAAACAAAGGAAGTTCTCTAAATAGCGTCTGCTCTCTTCGTCACAAGACAAGGCTTCTTCATAAGCGAGAATCGAAGCCAGCAGCGGTACCTGACGCCTGTTGTCCGAGACGTATCTGCTCTGACTGATACCTAAAAAGCCACCTAGATTATGCGCCGTTTCGCTGCCGATCTGATAGGCGGGATGCACGTGTACGGATGATGCCCTATCACCGACGAGACTATCGGTCACGACCGTAATACTAAGCTTATGACATAGCGCATCGAGCGCCGTTAAGATTCTATATTCTTGGGGTGTAAAATCACGGGTCTCACCGAAACCCGTCAACCAAATCCACGTGTCCTTCAAGACCGCCAAGCGCTTCTGCAGATTCTTGGTGGCACGGCCATCAACCAGAGACTCGAGCAAACAGGCAAGATCTTCCAGCCCTTGTTCCGAGTCGGTCCGATCGAGCATCGCCAAGGATCGGTTGTAGTGCTCCAAGAGGAGTGCCAAATCATGGAACTTCGCATGCAATTGCTGATCCGAACTATTCGTGGCTGTCGCCAAGAGCTGCTCCGACCGAATGCCGAAACGACGCAAGTAGCCCAGTACGGCCAGGATTTGCTCCACGTAGCCGCTTCTTGACGCCAAACGAGAGAAGAGCTTCAGCTCATCCTTGTGTTCTTCGATCAAGGCGGCGAGCAGCATGGCTTGCCCCTCACGGCTGAGTCGATCCTGAGGTCTCAGTCCGGCCAGGTCGAAGATTCGAAACGAGAGGCGCGAGAAACTCAGCACCTCTGCCATCATCAGACCGCTCGCACCGGCGGTATCCATATAACGTCGCTCGGTTGCAAGCTTACGATTCTCGGGCACCAAGATAATTGCCCTCGTATCCGGCCACAATTCATGAAGCCTCGCCACTTCACCCAATACATCGCGGGTAAGCGAGTCGATACTCGGTCCGTAGATCAGCTCTGCCATACAAGTTCCTCCGTCCGGCATGAGAGGGGCACTCCCTCACTAGCCGTCATTATAGCAGACCCGGGCGGAGGCGAACAAGCGTTCGCTTTGGCATAAATATCACATTATGAAGAGGATTTCTTCTTCCAGAAACCGTGCGTGGCTAGCGATGAGAGCTGCGAGATTACGCCGGCACCAAACATCAACAGAGCACCCACGATCGCTCTCCCCTGCATCACTTCGGAGAGGAAGATCATACCGCCAACAGCGGCAAAGACAGACTCCGAGCTCATAATAATCGCAGCATGACTCGCCTGCGCATGACGCTGGGCGAAGATCTGCAGCGTATAGGCCACACCGGAGGAGAAGATACCGGTATAGAGCAATGGCACCAATACAGACTGTATGCCGGCCCAAGAGATGTCCACTTGCATGATCAGGCTCACGACCAAACCGATCACACCGGCGACCAGGAATTGCAGGGTCGACAAGCGAAGCGAATCCGTCTTCGGGCTGAAGTGCTCGATCAAGATAATATGGAGCGCGTAGAGGAAGGCACTCACGATCAAGATCAAGTCCGATCCTGCGATGGCAAGCTCGCCTTGAACACTCAAGAGATATAGACCGATGACCGCGATAATCAGGCTTGCTCCGCTCATCAGGTTCAGTCGATACCTCCCAAGGAAGATGCCCATAATCGGTACCAAGACAACATATAGGCTGGTGATGAAACCGGCCTGTCCCGCGGTTGCCGTGACAAGCGCGCTCTGTTGGAGGAAGGAGGCCAGAAACAAGACCGCGCCCATACTGAGTCCTCCCGGCAAGGCGGCAAGCCAAGCAGCCTTCGTGCGCGGCTTCGCAGGGCCCTTCTTCTCCTTCTTGTTCAGAAACCAAATCACAGGTAAAAGCGATACGGCACCCAAGAGATAGCGTATCGCCACAAACAAGATCGGCGGCAGATTACTCGCCCCCTCGCGCTGAGCGACGAAGGCAAGCCCCCAGATTGCAGCTACCAAAAGCAAAAGCAGGTCCGATTGAATCGTCTTCTTCAGTTCCGGTGATCCGTCAATCATGATTTGTCAGCCTATCTACGTTCGTTCCGCTCATCTGACGCATGGTCTTATCCAGACGATCGAGCAGAGAGCGCATCAGGCGCTGCTCGTCTTGGCGCTTCACCTTGAGCGTCGTCGTGCGAACGAAATCCGCCTCGGTGAATACGAAGTAGGCGACGGAACGGTAGCCGGGCATCTGCGTATTGATCTTGGCAATCTCCTTCTTCAAGTAAGCCGAGACCTCGGCATCGTCCGCCTTGTCGCTAAGCGGCATGGCCTCTCGATCGATCAGGATCTTCGCGCAGATATCGACTGCATCGCGCGAGTTGGTCTCGCCCCAGACGACACTCTCCTTGATGCCCGGGATCTTGTTCACGAGTGATTCGATCTCTTCGGGGAAGGCCTTTTTGCCATTCGTGAGAACGATCATCGACTTGATACGGCCCGTGATGTGGATACAGCCCTTCTGATCGATATAGCCCATGTCACCCGTGTGAAGCCAGCCGGCATCATCGATCGATTCCTTCGTCGCTTCTTCGTCTTCGAAGTAGCCCATCATGACCGAATCGCTACGTACGAGGATCTCGCCGATGGCGCCCGTCTCCGAGCTCTCTGCATCGATCGCCACCTCTACGCCATAGAGCGGCACGCCGACGGAACCCGGCACAAGCAACCTCGGATTGTGTACCGAGACGACAGGCGAGTGCTCCGTCAGGCCGTAACCTTCGAGGAAGGTCAGGCCGAAGTCGTTGAAGGCTTGGAAGATCTCCTTATCGAGTGCAGCAGCACCCGAGACGACGAGGCGCAGGCCACCGCCCAGGCCGTCGATAACCGACTTGAACATCTTGCGGTTGAACTCGAAGCCGACCGCCTTCAGATTGCGGGCAATCGGCCGCATGACGTTGACGAGCGGCTTCTTACCGGACTCCTCGATCTTGCTATCGACACGCTTGTAGATGTTCTCGAACAGCAGCGGTACGCCGACCATGCAGTTGATGCGCCATTCGACCAGGTTATTCGCCAGATAGCGCAAGCCGTCCATGAAGCAGATGCAAACACCGAAGTAGAGCATCGTATACATGCCGGTTGTCGTCTCGAAGGTGTGATGTAGAGGCAAAACAGATAGCGCGCGCTCGCCCGGATAGAGTTCCAGAACGGATGCGATGCTATAGATGTTACTCGTGATGTTGCGATGCGAGAGCATGACGCCCTTGGACGCGGCCGTCGTACCCGAGGTAAACAAGATGATCGCAAGCGAGCTCGGATCGATCGATTTGTCGAGGAAGCTTCGGTCCCCGCCCTCCAAGAGGGCGAGGCCTTCATGGATTAATTCGCTGTAACGAACGAAGCGAGGATCATCTGGCAACGTGACGGCCTGACCGTCCGGCACAACCTGATCCATCACGACGATTAGCTCGAGACCGTCATAGTCGGCTACAGCGGACTTCGCCACATCCATCAACTTAGGGGTAACAAAGAGACAGCGACTCTGGCTGCGGCTTATCAGGGAAACCACTTCGTTGGCAGGTAGCATGCGATCTAGAGGAACGACGACACCGACACCACCGCAGGCAGCATTGTAGGACACGGCCCACTCGTAGCAGTTCTCGCCCATGACGGCAATATGTGCGCCCTCAAGGCCGCGCTTCAAGAGAGCGGTACCGGTCGCATCGATGTCGCTGACGAATTCCTCGTAGGTCTTGATGATGACCTCGGCATGCGGCTTGCGACGGAACATATAGGCCGGGTTATTGGCATACTTCTCGCTCCTGTTGCGCAACATGTCAATCGTTGTCGCGAAGCGTTCGGCGCTGTAGAGTGCTTTTCCCTTGATAACTTTCATCTTCTTGGCCCCTTTATCTTGATTTGTTTCGATAATCGAATATTTTGACGATCCAAGTATATCATCACTATGCTCATAATTGTATGGAGAAATATATTTCCCATGATAACGTTAACAAATTGCTTTGACAAGCGAAGTTCTTGGCCGTATAGTTAACTCAGATTTCAATTGTACGTTTGAGGAGAGACATGGTTCAAGAAGATAATCAACAAGATCATTCCCAGTTGGCGCGGCCCGTCGAGCGCGGCCTAAGCGGTAGGCTTCTCTACCGACTCGGCATGTTCGCAACGCGCACGCTCCTGAAGTTCGAAGGACGCGGGCTGGAGAATATCCCCAAGGACTCTCCTTACGTTCTGGCAGTGAATCATGAGACCTTCGTCGATGCGATGTGGGTAGCAAGTTTCCTGCCCAAGGACCACTTCCCTGCCTTTGCCTGCATGGCAGCTCAGGATCTGCTCACGGATTACGGCCCCTTCGGCCGCATGATCATGAAGGTCGGTCGCGGCATACCGCTCAATCGTCACGGCAGTCCGATTCGCGGACTTGTGCTGGCCAAGAAGCAGGTTGACGAGGGAAACATCTTACTCGTACATCCCGAGGGCACGCGCTCGCACGACGGCAGACTCGGTAAGATACATGAGGGCGCAACCTTCATCGCGATGAAGGCAGGTGTCCCCTTAATACCCGTCTTCATTGACGGCGGTTTCGAGATCTTCAGTCGTTACCACAAGCTGCCTAGCTTCTTCAATAAGAAGACCAAGCGACGAAACAGACTAATCATCCACTACGGCGAGCCGCTCCTACCGGAGAATTACAAGAATTCGAAGGCCATGACCAAGGATATGAAGTTGTGGCTCGAAGAGGCCTTCTCGAACAAGGAAGTCCCCCGTGACTTCGCGGCGATCGACCGCATCATCGCTGCTTCCACACAAGAAACAAACCCCGACATCTAGTATCGGGGCCTTCCTTATTGTCTATACATCATAACTTCTCTACTTCAAGGCATCGGCAACTGTCAGGGATCTCGGCACCATAAGCTTCAGTTTCGCCTGCTCGTTTCGTACCGTCAAATGCTTGCAGTAGAACGGGTTCCCGTCAATCGTAACGATGAGCTTATCTCCTTCACCTGCGAGCAGTTCCACCTCTCTGCCGCGATAGAGCTCAACAATATCGAGTTCCTCGATCCGGCCTGCCTTGTACTTCCTTGCCATAAGCAGCACATGCCACAAATTGACCGGTGTTGAGATCGTCGCCTCGAGGTAACCGTCCGCCAGGCGCCCCTTCGGATTCGGCTGGAAGCCGCTGCCATAGAATCTGGCATTGCAGATTGCAAGCAGCGAGTAAGCGCGATTCTCGTAGCGCTCTTCATCGATACGGAAATCGAAACGAAACTTCATCTTGCGAAACGAGGCCAACAAGGCACCCACATAGTAGATACTGTTACCCAGAAACGACAACTTGCGGCTCAGTCGATCGCTTGCGATTACGGCGTTGGAATCGAAGCCGATGGATAACGCATTGATGCAGTAGCGTGTTAACAGAGTCTCCTTGAGGTCGCAAGTCGGGTAGCTAACATCCGTCGCCTCTACGCGAAGCAAATCGATATCATAAACAGTTGCGTAGTCGCTTCGGTCCTCATCGCACACGATATTGAGCGCATCCAGGATCTTGATCGGATCACGCTCGCTATCCACATAGATACTTCTCGAGAAGTCGTTGCCCCGTCCGGTAGGCAGAACCAGGAGCGGCGTATCGCTGCCCACCAAGCCATTGGCAATCTCGCTTAGGGTGCCGTCACCGCCGACCGCGATGACGACGGCATCCTTGCCGTAACGCTTCGCAACCTGCCGTGCATAGACTTCGGGATCCCCCTTCTTCTCGGTCGCCATGAAGTGAATCGTATCACAGGCAGGCTCCGAAACCAGGCGTTCCAAGTACGGCTTAATCCGCGGATCCGAGCGCATACCGGCATTCGGATTATAGATAAACACATAATGCATAAGAAGAAGCCTTCCTCTATGAAGCGATACCAGCCTCCACATAAGCTACGATATCGTCAATCGTGTGCAGGCGCTCGACGTCTTCGTCTGCGATCTGCATATCAAAGGCAGCTTCCAAGTCAACCACAATCTCATAAACGGCCAGCGAGTCCAAACTCAGATCACGGATTAAATCCTGATCGTTTCGGAGTGCATCCACTTCCATACTCGCCGCATTGGCGACGGTCTCGCGAACTTGCTTCTGAATCTCATCCTTACTCATTGTCATCCCCCATAATTTCTCTGGTCTTGTACTTATCGTATTGCTCATCGATATAGGAATCGATATTCAACAAGGCATCCAACAACTGTTTGCGCTCATCCATGGCCAGGTCTGCCACCATCCCGTTTACGAGCAGTGTGTGAAACTTCCAGAACAGGCGGTAAGCAATCTTCCCCTCACGCGTCAGGCTCAAGAGCACGACGCGACGGTCGTTCTCCGCACGCTCGCGGCGGACATACTTCTTGCGTACCAAGCGATCGATCGCGACGGTCAGGGTCCCGGTCGTAATATTGAGCTTCGCTGCCGTCTCACCCATGCTTCGCTTCTCGTACGGTCCGATCGTAGCGAGAGTATGCATCTCCGTCTTGGACAAATTCGAAAAATGACCCTTCAACAGGGCTTCTTCTTCCGTAACCAGGATCTTCTCATAAATCTTGAGAAGCAGATCCAGTATCTTCGCGTTGTACTCTGTCATTGCCATCTCGGCCCCACCTCACCCATGAACCGAAATATCGCAAATTCATGTATAGCATCAAATATTTCGTGTATCAAAGTATTTTGAATACAGTCTACTCATTTCGGCCATCGAGTGCAAGCCGATCGGCACTTGAATATAAAAAAACCGATCCTCGATCCGAAGACCGAGAACCGGATTCAAACCGTAAATTGCGACTAGGCCTTGCCAGCCAGGCGCTGTGTGTCTTGGGCGATCACGAGTTCTTCGTTTGTCGGGATATTGAAGACACGAACGCGAGACGCGGCGGTAGCGAGGTCTCTCTCTTCTCTTGTGTCGTTCTGAGACAGATCGATCTCGACACCCATGAAGCCGAGCCCGGCACATACGCGCTCACGGACGTCGGGCGTATTCTCACCGACACCGGCGGTGAAGACGATGGCATCGAGGCCGTTCATGGCGGCGGCATAAGCACCGACATACTTCTTGACGCTATAAGAGAACATCTCAACAGCGAGCAGCGCGCGCTCATGGCCCGCATCGGCTGCATCGTAGAGGTCACGGAAGTCCGAACTGACGCCCGAAATACCGAGCACACCGGACTGCTTGTTCAGGATATGGTCGATATCCTGGATGGTGGACATACCGGCTTCGCTGTCTTCCTTCTCGAGCAAGAACTTGATGATTGCAGGATCGATATCACCGCTACGCGTGCCCATCGGGACACCGGCCAAGGGCGTCAGACCCATGGATGTATCGACGCTCTTACCGCCATCGACAGCTGCGATCGACGATCCGTTACCGAGGTGGCAGGTGACGATCTTAAGCTCTTCGATGGGCTTACCCATCAATTCGGCTGCACGTCTGGCGACAAACTGGTGGCTCGTGCCATGGAAGCCGTAGCGACGGACGCCATACTGCTTATAGAACTCGTAGGGAATCGCGTACATGTAGGCATGGGCGGGCATCGACTGGTGGAACGCTGTGTCGAATACGGCGACCTGGGGGATACCGGGCATCGCCTGCTCGCAAGCTTCGATACCGGTTAGGTTTGCGGGGTTATGCAAAGGAGCCAGGTCGACGCAATCGCTGATTGCGGCCTTGACTTCCGGCGTGATGAGCGCCGAGTCGGCGAACGCTTCGCCGCCATGCACGACACGATGACCGATAGCTTCGATCTCGTCCATCGACTTGATCACACCATGCTCTTCCGAGGTGAGCGTGGAGAGCACGGCTCTCACCGCAACGGAGTGGTTCGGCATGTCAACCGAGATCGGGCTCATGTGGCCGTTCTTCTTGTGCTTGATCAAGGGTGAGCTAAGTCCGATACGCTCGGCGACACCGCTTGCCATCTCCTCGCCTGTTTCGCTGTTCAACAGCTGGTACTTCAAGGACGAGCTGCCTGCATTAATAACTAAAATAATCATCTGTTTATCTTACTCCTTATTATATCAAGCTTACTTCGCCTGTGCTTGCACTGCAGTGATTGCGGTCACACCGACAATATCATCTGCGGAACAGCCGCGAGACAAGTCGTTAACCGGTGCAGCAATACCCTGAGTGATCGGGCCGTATGCGTCCGCCTTAGCCAATCTCTGGACGAGCTTATAGCCGATGTTGCCGGCATTCAGATCGGGGAACACGAGCGTATTGGCATGGCCTGCAACACTGGAACCGGGCGCCTTCGTCTCACCGACGGAGGGGATAATCGCAGCATCGAGCTGGAGTTCGCCGTCGAGCATCAGCTCCGGTGCCTTCTCCTTAGCTAAGCGGGTAGCCTCCACGACCTTCTCGGTCAGTTCGCTCTTGGCAGAGCCCTTGGTGGAGTAAGAGAGCATAGCGACCTTGGGTTCTTCTTGAACCAATTGACGGAAGGAATTCGCAGATGAGATCGCAATCTCCGAGAGCGCATTCGCATCGGGGTTCTCAACGAGGCCGCTGTCACCGAAGACAAACGCACCGTTGGCTCCGAAGCTCTCATCCGGTACGACCATCAAGAAGAAGGCGGAAACAAGCTTGGTACCGGGAGCCGTCTTCAGGATCTGAAGCGCGGGACGAAGCGTTGCTGCTGTACTGTTCGCCGCACCGGCGACCATGCCGTCCGCGACACCCATCTTGACCAACATGACACCAAAATAGAGGGCATCATCCATCGTGGCTACAGCCTTCTCCGGAGTCATGCCCTTGTTCTTGCGAAGCTCATAGAATGCATCGGCCATCTCTGCCGTGCGCTCATAGGTCTTCGGATCGATAATTGTTGCGCCCGATACATCCCATGTACCCGCAGTCTCCTTGATCTGTGTCTCGTCACCCACCAAGATTACGTTCGCGACATCGCGCTCCAAAATCTTAGCTGTAGCTTCCAACACTCGGACGTCATTTGACTCCGGTAGAACGATCGTCTTCTTGTCCGCCTTGGCGCGGTCAAAAATCGCATCCATAAACGCCATACCATTACCTCTTTCTTATTTCTCTTGTTCTTACGTGGTCGAATATATGAATTGAATCAATGTATATGCCACCGTTAAGTATAGACAATCCATCTTGTGCCTTCAAGTGACAAGGTAACAAGAAATACCCAAAATGTAATTCACGTAAACAGTTAATACGTGCCCAATAGCGCCCAGACATTGTCTCCGAAGGTGATGCGCACATCATCGTTCTCGGTCGGATCACGGAAGACCATGCCATAAATCGGACTAAGCGTCACCGTTGATAGATTCCTATCGAGCAAACGATCCAGTGCCTTGGCATATAAATCTATGTCGCCTTCTATTCTCGCCAATCGTGCCAACTGCGCATAACGTATTGGCAATGTATTACCCTCTATTGTATTGACGTCTTGAAGGGTGTACGTCTCAACAAGTCGATAATTGTTAAGACGACTTTTCAACCAGGCCAATGATTGTGGCGGCAAGGCATCGACTTCTGCCAAATGCATCATGATCGAGATTTGGTCTTCGAGTGAAACCACTGCGTTATCGGTATAGAGAATATAGCTATCCGATGTCGGTTCGTAGGCTTCGGCATAAACCGCTAGTCCGTCCCTTAGTCCTCCCGAAACGATAGCCAGGGCTTCTTCGTAGATCGTCTCATAAGCAGGATCCAGATCGCGCAAGACATAGAGCGTATAGAGATCGATGTCTCTTAGCCGAATCAAACCAAGCTGCTTCACGCTCTCGCCTTGATTCGCCGGTGTCGGTGTAGGTGTGACGCCTCCCTCTTCGCCGACAAACACAGGAGGTGTCGGCCAAACTTCGATCACCCAGTCCGCAAGCGGCGGCAGACCGTCCTTCGAACGCGAGAGATAAGCTGCCGAAGTGGTCCGAAGCTGTTCCAGAGCGCCTGCTTCCCCCCACTTCTGATGAGCCAGTGCCAGCGCTCGCATATAGGTGAGGGTCGCACTATCATCGATATAAGCTTCTGTACCGGCAGAGAAATAGACCGTCGGATCGGAGGCGAGTACCTCTTCCGTTATCTCATCAAGATAGGGCCTCTCCTCACTCTTCTGATTCGCCTCCGACGGATTGGCTACGACGGTGGACGCCCGCTCGAGGAGGCCATCACTGCGCAGGAAATTAGCCGCAATCTGCGCCTCTATCTCGGAGAAGAGTGCGGTATCTCCCGCTTCCGCCGCATAGAGCAAGAACAGAGCGTGGTGGTCTGCCCGTAGCAAGACATCATCCGTCTTATAGAATAGAGCCGGCCCCAAGTCGAGCCAGCGTTCTTCCATGAAGCCAGCTCCTATCCTCGTCTCTTCGTCATCACTCGCATTGAGCAACTCTCGTTCGAGACGAAGTAATAATCGTTCGTGATTCAGCTTCGGTCCCCAGAGTCCGTTATCGTTTAGCGAGTCCGCTACAGTGATATCGAACTTGACCCCGGACAGTTGCCGCTTCAACAAGTTCTGTGATAAGAGCAGCGTGAGTAATATGCCAAGCAGAATGAATCCGCTTACAAACAGAAGCTTCTTGTATGACGGCTTCTGATCTCGTTTGTTTCGCACGGCAAATCAATTCCTCAATTCCTAGATATTCCTTATAATAATACTATAACTACGAATAAGACTGGAGCATACATGAAGTCAATCGGCATCATCACAGAATATAATCCCTTCCATCTCGGACACCGTCATCAGATCGAGGTCGTCCGAGATCAAGTGGTCCAAGACGGCGCGGTCGTGGCGATTATGTCCGGCTCGTTTACCCAGCGCGGTGAGATTGCTTGTCTCGATAAGTGGACCAGGGCACGCCTCGCGATATCGAACAATGTAGATCTCGTCTTGGAACTGCCTACCCTCTTTTGTACCGCATCGGCCGACTTGTTCGCCGAGGGCGGCGTTCGAAGCCTCGCCTCAGCCTCTGTTATCGGCCGCCTGGCCTTCGGCTCGGAAGCAGGCGACATTCGGCCACTCATAGAGATTGCAGAGCTTCTCACCGAAGCAGAGAACGATCCTCTGTTTGGAGACAAGCTGCAGAGTGCGCTTCGCGAGGGCATCGGTTATGCCGCCGCCATGAGCCGCTATGTCGAGGGGAAGCTGGGATCTTCTGCGGCAAGCCTCATGAAGCAATCGAATAACATCCTTGGAATCAGCTACCTCAAAGCGATCGCAGACTTACCCGGCGACAGTAAACTTAGGCCCTTCACCCATGAACGAGTCGGCGGAGAGTACCTCGATTCAGCAACAAATCTGCGCGATACGGCGCGGCAATATCGCCATGATCCCATCGCCTTGATGCATGCCCTCGAAGGTCGTTTGCCCCACTCTAGTACCGCATCCATGGTCGACTCGGCAGCACACGGCAAGCTGCTCCTACCGGAAGATATCGGTCCGCTAGTCTACGGCATGCTTCGTCGCAGCACAGTAGAGGAACTGCGACCGATTGCGGGGATGAACGACGGCCTGGCAGAGCGCCTCCACGCCGCAGCGGCACGCCTCGACCCTCCCCTAAACTCAAGCGGTATACAACGCTCGATCTACGATCGCTTATTGAATCAAGCAGGAAGCCGCCACCTCAGCCAGGCGCGCGTGTCCCGTGCCCTTAGCGCACTCCTCCTTGGCATCACCGAAGAGGATCGCAAGATGGCATATGACGAGGGTCCACAGTACCTTCGCGTCCTCGCCTTCAATCGCCAAGGCCGTTACATACTCAAGCTCATGTCCAAGTACGCCAAGCTTCCGCTGATTACGAAGGCGTCGGATTTCCTTGAGCACGGCGACAAGGGTTTGGCCTTCCGCAGACAGTACGAATTGGACCTGATCGCAAGCGATATTCACGGATCGCTCTGCCGTGAGGGACGAACGAATCGAGACTTTGACACAGCCGTATACATCCGCTAAACTGATCAATGCTAATTATACGAGAGGAGTAGCAAACATGGTGAAGAGAAACGTCTTTGACATCTTACAAGAGCGAGGATACGTTGCGCAGTGTACAAATGAGGAGGCTGTGCGTGAGTATCTGGCCACACCGGGTGCTACCTTCTATATCGGCTTCGACCCTACGGCAGACAGTCTACATGTCGGACACTTCGTCCAGATGATGGTCATGTCTCATTTGCAGCGGGCAGGCTTGGTCCCTGTCGCCTTGATGGGCGGTGGCACCGGCATGATCGGTGACCCCAGCGGACGCTCCGACCTGCGACAAGTTATGACGGTCGAGACGATCGAGCACAACATCGAATGCTTCAAGGAGCAGATGGGTATCCTGATCGACTTCTCCGATAACAAGGCCATCATGACCAACAACGCAGACTGGCTACTCGACTTGAATCTGATCGACTTCCTGCGCGAGATCGGTTCGCAGTTTACCGTCAATCATATGTTGGCGGCAGAAGCCTACAAGACACGTCTCGAGGCAGGCGGTCTGACCTTCTTTGAATTTAGCTACATGCTGATCCAAGCCTACGACTTCCTCCACCTCTATCGCACACAGGGTACACGCCTCCAGCTCGGCGGCGACGACCAGTGGTCGAACATCCTGGCCGGTACGGATCTCATCCGCCGCAAGGAGCAGGGCGAGGCCTACGGTCTCACCTTCAAGCTATTGACAACCAGTGATGGCACGAAGATGGGCAAGACGGCCAAGGGAGCCCTCTGGCTTGATCCCGCGAAGTGCAGCCCCTTCGACTTCTACCAGTACTGGCGAAACGTCGATGACGCGGACGTCATCAACTGCATGATGCTCCTAACCTTCATCCCTACCGAAGAAGTGCACGAGTACGCGAAACTCGAAGATGCCGAGATCAACCGCGCCAAGGAGCGTCTCGCCTTCGAAGTCACGAAGATCGTACACGGTGAGACGAAGGCCAAGGAAGCTGAGCAACAAGCCCAAGACCTCTTCCGTGGCAAGGGCAGCTCGGACACGATGGAGTCGACCACGGTTTCGCAAGCTGACATCGATAGCGGCCTGCAACTGCTGGACGTCCTCGTCCGTGCCAAGGTCATCTCATCCAAGAGCGAAGGCCGTCAGCTGATCAAGCAGAACGGCATCTCGCTAAACGAAGAAGCGGTCAGCGACTTCGCCTACCTCCTAAACAACAATGACTTCACCGGTGGTGAAGCCATCGTCCGTAAGGGTAAGAAGAAATTCCACAAGCTCGTGCTTGCTTGAACCCGGTATTAATCCAATAGAGACTCGTTCAGAGGAACGTTGAAATCCCTGGCAATCGCCCGCAGACCATCATCCGTGATGGTCTGTTTGATTTCTTGGCCCGAAGACAAGACCTTCAGGTAGATATCGGCCGCCTTCTCGATCGTATGCATCAGACCGAAGGCGGTATCGAAGTCCGGACCCGAGCAGAACAGGCCATGGTGCGCCCAGACGGCCGCCTCGTAGTCTGCCATGAGCTCGCTTGTCGCCTCTGCGATCTCGGGGCCGCCGGGTACCATCCACGGCACGACACCGACACCGCCCGGGAAGACAACGGGACACTCGGTCGCACTGCGCCAGAGCGCAGATGTGAAGGCCTTGGCACTTAGGGGTAAGATGAAGGTCAGTGCGATCACCGCCGTCGGATGCGCGTGGTAGATCACGCGATTCTCGCCACCGGTCACAGTCTTGCGGACCGAGTGATTCATGAAGTGGCTCGGGAATTCGCTGGTCGGCTTGCCATCATTGGTGAGGCCCCAGACGATTCGCCAAGCATCTCCCAGCTCGTTGATCTCCACAATACCGATGCTATCGGCGATGTTTAGCGTGACGTTCCTGAAGTACTTACCGCTACCCGTCGTGATGAAATATTCGCCTGCGAGATTCTCTGCACGAACGCCCATAGGAACCCAAGGACGGGCTTGTTTCGCGAAATACGCACGTGCCTTACCTACTTCCTCCTCGCGCATACGATATGTCAGATTTCCGCCGTTACGCTCATGCCAACCCTGTTGCCAACCGTCGTCGCAGAGCCGTGCGAAGGCTTGGATAACGTCCAATGATTCGATGTTCATGCTCTTATCTCTCCTCTACACCCGGATGAATTCATTTCATCCGTAAGAATCTATCTTCTTCGATCAGACACGCTTCAGAAGCACGTCCGTCTCATATTGCTTGACGGTGTTGTACCACGAAGCATCAGCCGGCACACCCTCTCGCTTGCAGTATTCTTCCCAGATATCGCTTAGCGGATACGACTTGATCTCCTCTTGGTAGACCAGCATGGCAGTATAGTCGGCTGCATCCTGATACGCCTTCAGTTGCTCATAGGGCTGCAAGAGACCGTAGAGCAGCGCCTTCTGCATATTGCGTACGCCAACGACCCAAGCCGCGACGCGATTGATCGAGGCATCGAAGAAGTCGAGACCGATGATCACGCGATCAAGCGCATCGTTTCTAACGATCTCACGGGCAATCTCACGCGTCTCATCGTCATAAGCCACCACGTGATCCGAATCCCAACGCACGGGACGCGTGACGTGCAGCGGCACCTTGTCGAAGAAGCAGAGCATGGAAGACAGTTTATCCGAAACCATCTCGGTCGGGTGGAAGTGTCCGTTGTCAAGCAGGTAATAGACACCCGGATTCGAGGCCGCATACGCCGAATAGAACTCTGCACTGCCGACTGTATAGCTCTCAAGTCCGATACCGAAGACCTTACTCTCTACCGCATCGATTACGCCATCCAAAGGTTTGGCAAAAATCTCATCCAAACTCTTCTTCAAACGCAGACGAGGACCCATACGATCCGCCGGCACGTCCTTCATACCATCGGGAATCCAAACATTGTTCAAGACCGGCTCACCGAGCTCCTTGGCGATGTAAGCGGCAATCTCCCGGCTCGCGATACCGTGGCGCACCCAGAACTGTCTGGTCTCCTCGTCCGGGCTTGACAGGGTCAGGCCGTCCTTGACCATCGGGTGACTGAAGAACGTTGGATTGAAGTCAATGCCGATCCCCCGTTCCTTGGCATAAGCGATCCAAGCGTCGAAGTGCTCCGGCTTCAGCGCGTCGCGCCGGACTACCTCCGTTCCCGTGATCGCATAGCTTGCATGCAAATTAATTCTCTTCTTACCTGGGATCAGGTCCGTGGCCTGCGAGAAGTCCGCCATCAACTCTTCCGGTGTACGTGCGCGGCCCGGGTAGTTACCCGTGACCTGAATGCCGCCGGATAGGGCTTCTCCGCTGTTCTCGAATCCCGAAACGTCGTCTCCCTGCCAGCAATGGATGCTGATTGCAACCTCTGCCAGCTTGGCCAGTGCCGCTTCGACATCGATACCGAGGGCTTCGTATCTCCCCTTGGCTTCCTTGAATCTGCTCATATGAATGAATCCTCCTTTGCGCTATTGCGACTCGTTCTCTACATACAATTTACGCTTATCGAAACCAAATACTACTCGTTAATTGCCTAGTTCTATTCGTTATACACCTTAATATCGAAACTCTCGCGTACCAGCTCGCGCGCAGATTCAACATCTCTGAGTTCGCCGTTGGCAATCATCTGCGAGAGGATGTTTCCGATAACGGTTGCCTCCGAGGGACCGGCTAAGACGTCCATGCCGCAAGCCCTGGCGGTCAGTTCGTTTAGGTAGGCGTTCTGTGACCCGCCGCCGACGATGTTCAGGCTTGTGTACTGCTTGCCCGTAATCTCTTCTAGCGTACGAATCGACTTGGCATAGAACGCGGCCAGACTGCGATAAACGGTGATCAGTAACTCGCCGAGGCTCTCGGGCACAACTTGACCGGTCTCGGCTGCGACCAGGCGTACGGCATCGATCATACTCTCGGGTGCCATGAAGCGCGGATCGTTGACATCAATAAGTGTTTCGAAATCGCAAGCCGCTCTGGATGCTTCGTTCATTTCTTCATATGACGGCTTCACGGGCCACTCGCGGCGGATATTCTCGACCATCCACATCCCCATGATGTTCTTCAGGAAGCGATAGCGCCGGCCATACGCGCCCTCGTTCGTAAATTGCGCGGCTTCAGCCCCATCTGTCAGGATTGGCTCATCGGATTCGACACCAAGCAAGCTCCACGTACCGCTGGAGAGATACACCGCCTTGTCGTCTCTGGCCGGGACAGCCAGATAAGCACTTGCCGTATCGTGTGACGGCGGCAAGAGCACCTCGCAATCGAAGCCGACTGCTACCCGGACTTCTTCCGTGAAGCTGCCGACCACATAGCCCGGCTCCTCAATCTTAGCGAAGATCTCTCTAGGGTAGCCGAGGCGCTCGATCAAATCCCAATCCCAATCGCGCCCGCGCACATCGAGAAGCGCGGTTGTACTAGCATGGGTATATTCGTTGACCTTGTTACCGGTCAGCAAGTAATTGAAATAAGACGGCATCAACAGGAGCGTCTTCGCCCGTGCCAAGAGCTCGGGGCGCTCTGTTTGATCCGCCATCAATTGATAAATCGTATTAAACGGCATCTTCTGAATGCCGACCCGCTTGTAGAGCTCGCTCTCGGAAATGATACGGTGAACCGGACCATCGGCTTGTTCCGTACGCGGGTCACGGTAGTGATATGCTTCGGACAGAGCCTGTCCCTGATCATCTAGCAGCAGATAGTCTACACCCCAGGTATCGATACCGAGGCTTCGCGGGATCTTCCCCACTTCCTTGCATCGCTTCAAACCGGTCAGTATATGTTCGTAGAGTTGCTTCGTATCCCAATAATAGGATCCGTCTGACTCGATCATCTTATTCTCGAACCGATACACTTCCTCAGTCTGCAAGCTACCGTCTTCTACATAGGCCAGGATATGTCGCCCGCTCGAGGCTCCCATGTCAATCGCCAAATAATACTGCATCGCTCTCCACTCTCTTCTCATAAAATAAGGTTTTGGGTCCATACAAAATCATGTTAATGATAGCATGAGAAGAATCGGATGCATAATAAACAATGGACAAAAAGCATCGAAGATTACCAGGAATCAACCCTCTGGTTTTGATACTATATTCAAACGTTCAAAAAAGGAGCACCTCTATCGAGATACCCCTTCCATTCAACAGTCTTATGTATACCGCAACCGGTGAGAAGAAGCTTACGCTTCCTTACTGGCGTTGTAGGCGCGAGCCAACTTGGACTGGCGACGGGCAGCAGTATTCTTATGCAGACGACCACGAGCGGCGGCCTGATCAATCTTCTTCTGAGTGGCCTTCATCATCTGATCGGTACCCTCGGCACCCTCGACGATAGCAACGCTGGTCTTCTTGATCTGGCTACGCAGCTCAGACTTCTTGGAACGGTTCGCTTCAGCCTTCTTGGCTGTGACCTTCACTCTCTTAATAGCAGATTTGATATTCGGCATTCTTCTTCACCTCCTGTACTGCATAATCTCAACAAATCGTACGTGATAAACGGTTATCAACCGCAATTCGTCAAACGCTAAACAATAATACCACAGCAGATCTACGGGCGCAAGTTATCAAATGCAGTTTCGGTAAATTCACTGTCCAAGATTGTGGCCGATCTATAGTTATCGCCCTCACCCTCTTGAACCAAGACTTCCAGGATCAAGCCATCTCTCTGAACCCGTATATCGAAATAACCGTTATGCACAGCATAAGCCTTACGAATCAAACGCGAGAAGGTCGATTCTTCCCATCCAAGATGAGTCAAGCGCCCTTCGATTGTATGGCCATAGAAATGCGCTACAACACGACCATCGTCGTCGAGGAGGTGATAAACACGCTGAATCACTTGAGTCGGTGCAGCGGCGCTGTAAATGACACCTATAAATTCAATTCCGGGGTTCTCGATTCCTTGAATATATTCTGTGTGATACGCCAAGAACTCTTCTTCAAAAGAGCTATCCAATTCCGGATCGGCATACATCTTATTATGCATCGAAACAAATTCATCATACGATGAGATAGAAGATGGGGCATCCTTGTCGGCGATCAGCTTCTCTTGTTGGATAGTATTAGCGCCAAATATCGCACTTACGATTACCACTGCCATAACAAACAGTAATGTACTCGTCTTTATCTTTTTCATCTTGCTATGTCTCCTTCCCCAAACATTTTGGCTAGCCCTACAAGCTATCTATATTGTACTATTTTTTTCGATTGAGGCTATAGATAATATGCGACTTATACTTGATATATAGTTACAGGTCAAATTTGACTCCCACATGAATAAATAAGGGCCGGAACACTGTTACATCAGTTAATCCAGCCCATATTTAACTCTACACCAGAGTTGCGTTATTGCATTGTTTCGCTAAGTCTATGTTCAGAGGCTCTCGTTCTTGCAGAGCGCATAGAGCGTCATGATGCCACAGCCCGTGCCACCCTTGGCTTGGAAGCGGAACAGAGGGCTTGTCATCCAAGACGTCGCAGCGATATCCAGATGGACCCAGGGGGTCTCCTCCGTGAAGCGTCCGATGAAGAGTCCGCCCGTAATCGCACCTGCGAAGGTATCACCGATATTCTTCACATCCGCGATATTGCTGTCGAGCATCTTGTGATACTCCGGGTAATCCGGCAGCAAGTGTAGGCGCTCACCGCTCACTGCAGACGCCTCTTCTACCTTGGACCACCAATCCTTGTCGTTTGTCACGACACCCGTCACACCGTTGCCGAGCGCGCTACCAACCGCACCCGTCAAGGTTGCGATATCGACGATGCGGCTGACGCCCTCGTCCTTCTGAATATAGCTGACAGCATCGGCCAAGACCAAGCGGCCTTCCGCATCCGTGTTGAGCACTTCGACCGTCTTACCGGAGTAGGAGGTGTAGACATCACCGGGTACCATGGCGCTGCCGGATACGCGATTCTCGCAGAGCGGTGCGACGGCAACGACGTTCGTCGCAGTCGAATTCTTGGCCAGTGCATAGACTGTCGCCGCAACCGAAGCGGCACCCGCCATGTCACTCTTCATGCCCATCATGCCGGGCGAGGACTTCAGCGAGTAGCCACCGCTGTCATACGTCACACCCTTACCGACAAGACCGAGTCGGTCCGCATCCTTACCAAGCGGCAGATAGCGCATCACGAGCAGTGCCGGCTTGAAGTCGCTGCTGTCACCGATGAGGTAGAGGCCGTTCATCCCCATCTCCTTCAGACGGTCCGCCTCTATGATTTCGCACTCGACGCCCAGCGGTGTGAGCGTCTCACTGACAGACTTGGCGAAATCCATCGGGTGCAGGTAGTTCGACGGCAGATTAATCAGATCTCTGGCCATCACGACAGCCTCGGCTAGCGAGAGGGCTTCGGCAAGCTTCGCCTCAGCTTCTTCTGTAGCACCTTCGAGCAAGAGGTTGATCGTGCTCACCTTCTTCTCCTGCTTGATCTTGAAGTTATAAGTACCAAGCACCAAGCCATGGACGGCATGAACGATACCCTCATGGCCTAAGGCCGTAACGATCGGCGAGATATCCACATCGTAGCGATCGATCTTGTGCTGCTGCATCGTGGAAGCGGCCAGTGCATAGATCTCTTGCCACTGTAAGAGAGGGAGCTCCTTATCGCCGCTACCGATATATAGGTTCAGCTTGTCTCCTTCGGCAACAAAGAAGCTATCCAGAAACTCACCGGTGAAGCCGGTGAAGGCGGCAGCCTTGTTCTGTACATGTACGACCGCAGTCGTTCTTGCATGGTTTAGTGTGATGGTTTGTGTCAGCATATCTACCTCTAATTCCTCTTTTGATCACGTTCGATCATGTTTTGCCCGTATTATCTCATGAATAAGTGATTTGTGCATCTAGCTAATTCGAATCGAGAGCACTTGTTAATAATGTCAAAATAAAGTACGATAAGCAAAGAATCAGATTTTGACACCCTGGAAGCTATGCTTGTATCTCACGCTACGGCATCTGGTTTCCTGAAACGGTGTAAGAATATATGTAAGAAGGCAAGTGTGAATACGGTATGGGAAACGCGAGCTTGATCTCACACAAGCGACGATGAAGTACCCTCGATACGAACCGGCGGCCAGGCATGTTGATTGCTCGCCGGTGTTCTTATAGAGCGAATACCTGCTTCGGGCACGATGCTGAGTGCCACAGAAGCCGTCAGATACCCTCTCCTTTGCCGCCAGATACCGAGTCCGCTCGGTTATACAAAAGGAATTTCGAAGCCGATCGTTCGGCTGGATTTCTTATGTCTATTTCATGGAGGATACATGACGAACAAGAACTCAAACAACTCAGGGTCTGACAACAAGGACAATAACAAGAAGAAGAAAAAAGATGAGATCTTCATCCCCAGACCCTTACCCAACTTCCAAGTTGGCGAATCGACAAACGAACAGAATAAACCCGCTCAGAGAAACCAGCGCTCGCGCCGTTCGGGCGGTCGCAACAACAACAGCGACGGAACAAGCAAGAAGGCCACGCCCGAGAGCCGCAAGCAGACTGCACCCGAGAACCGCAAACAGACAGCCAACAACCCAAGCAAGGCAGGGCGTGCACCCGTATCCGCCGGTCGCGGCAGAAGCAGACGCCGTAGCGGTACAAGACGTGCTGAGGTCGGTGTCGACGGTACACTTCGTCCCCTACCCCACGTGTCTCCTCAGTTCAATATCGATCATTTGAAGACATTAGGACGTCACGCTGACATGGTCTCGATTAAGACCAATACACGCACGAAGACGGCTCAGAACACACTCAAGGTCATCCCACTCGGCGGTCTCAGCGAGATCGGCAAGAACATGACCGTCTACGAATACGGCAACGATATGATCATCGTCGATGTCGGCGTTGCGTTCCCGGAAGAATATCAGCCGGGTATCGACTCCGTCATCCCCGATATGAGCTACGTCTTCCAGAATCGTCACAAGCTTCGCGGCGTCTTCTTGACCCACGGCCACGAGGATCACATCGGATCCATCTCGTGGTTACTCAAGGAAGTAGATGTACCGGTCTATGGCCTACCCATGACGATCGAACTCGTACGCTACAAGCTTGTCGACAAGGGCGTCAAGGGGCGCGATAAGTTCCTGAAGACGGTCAAGCTAGGGTACAACAACGCTATCAAGGCAGGTGTCTTCAAGGTCGAATTCATCAACGTCAACCACTCGATCGCTGACTCGTCGGCACTCGCGCTGCATACACCCGCGGGTATTGCGCTTCACTCCGGTGACTTTAAGATCGACTATACGCCGATTCACGGTGCGCCGATCGATGTCGGTCGCTTCGCAGAACTCGGCAGACAAGGCGTCTTGCTCTTCATGTGTGAGAGCACCAACATCGAGCATGCAGGCTTCTCCCCGTCCGAGAAGGTCGTCGGCGACATCTTCGCGTCTTACTTCGAAGAGGCGACGGGTAGGGTGATTGCCGCTACCTTTGCCTCCAATGTATCTCGCGTACAACAGCTCATCTCGGCAGCAGAACGCCAGAACCGCAAGGTGGCCCTCCTCGGACGAAGCATGCTAAACGTGTTTCGTGCCGCAAGCCAACTCGGTTACATCGATATCAAGCCGGACACGCTGATCGACATCAATCAAGTCAACCGCTATCCGGATAACCAGATTGCTGTCATTACGACCGGTAGCCAGGGTGAATCGATGTCCGCTCTGACCCGTATGGCCTACTCCGAGCATAGAAACGTCGAGATCAAGCCGGGAGACACGATCATCATCTCCGCAACCCCGATCCCGGGTAACGAGAAGTCCATCTACCGCGTCATCAACGAGCTCTACAAGCGTCAGGCGACGGTCATCTATTCAGCCAACGCGGATGTACACGTTTCGGGTCACGCCTACCGCGGCGAGATCGAGCTTCTGCATCAGCTGGTGAAGCCCAAGTATTTCATACCGGGCCACGGCGAATACCGCCATATGGCGATCCATACGGAAGTTGCCAATAAGCTCGGTCAGCCCTGGGACACGATGTATATCCTGAATAACGGTGATATCTTCGAGTGCTCCAAGGATGGTGCGCGCATCGCCGGCTATACGAATGCGGGTGCGATCATGATCGACGGTTCGCCAAGCGGCACAGTCGACCACGAGGTGCTGGATCAACGCCGCAGCCTATCCGATGACGGTGTCGTTGCGATCGCGATTGCCCTCGACAAGAAGCGAAATCGCTTGGTCGGTACACCTGTCGTCCAGACTCGCGGCTTCGTCTACGAGGCTGATACAGCCGCACTCGAGCAAGAGTGTATCCGCAGAATCAAGAACTTCGCACAGAAGGCCGAGAACAGCAAGTCCTCTCTGGAGCAGATGCTAAACTCGAGCGCTCTTCGCGATCAGATCCAGGGTCTGCTCTACAATAAGACGATGAGACGACCGGTACTCCTCTTCTCCATCATCGCCGCTTAGAACTACAAGGCCGACAACTATTTGCAACTAAGAAACAGACTCCCCGCAATGGATCGTAAGGATCCGCTGCAGGGAGTCTTCATTTGTGTGCTTGCTTCGTACAGGCGTACCGGCTTAGGCGAACAGCTCCTCGACATAGGACAAGACCTGACCGACTTCAAGCAAGTCGACTTGATCCGTACCGTTAATCTTGGCTTCAACCTTACCGTCCTTGATATCGCGGCCGATCGTGATGCGTAGATAGGCACCGATCAGCTCCATATCGTTGAACTTGATGCCGGCGCGCTCGTCTCGGTCATCCAAGATGACATCGTAGCCTCGGGCTTCGAGTGCTTGGTAGAGTTCCTCTGCGGCCTCCATCTGCTCCTGGTTCTTCACGTTGATCGGGACCAAGGCGACTTGGATCGGTGCGACCGACTTCGGCCAGACGATGCCCTTCTCGTTGTGATTCTGCTCTACGATAGCAGCCAAACAGCGACCGGGGCCGATGCCGTAAGAACCCATCACGACAGGCTTCAAGTCATTATTCGCGTCTGCGTAATACAGATCCATCGCCTTCGCGTACTTGTCGCCGAGCTTGAAGGTGTTACCGATCTCGATACCGCGCTTGAAGGTGACAGGGCCTGCTCCGTTCTCACAGATATCGCCTTCGACGATCTCTCTGATATCGGCCAAGTGATCCGTCTTGAAGTCTTCCATGTTGACGTTGATGATGTGCTTGTCTTGCTCATTTGCACCCACGGTGAAGTTCTTGAGCAAATCGACCTCTTGGTCAACAATCACAGGGATCTCGAGACCGATGGGGCCAGCAAACCCGACCGGCGCGTTTGTGACCGTCTCAACCACGTGAGGCGGTGCCATCTCAATCTCGCTCTTGCCAAGTAGCTTCATGGCCTTCGTCTCGTTTAGCTCATGATCGCCACGCAGCAAGAAGGCATAGGGCTCTCCATCTAGCAAATAGATCAAGGTCTTCACGAATTGTGTCTTGTCTTGCTTGAGGAAGGCCGAGACTTCTTCAATCGTCTTCGCGTTCGGCGTATCGACTACTTCCTTGGTGAGATGCTCTTCAGTCGATCGCTCTCTTGTCGGGATGCACTTCGCAACCTCGAGATTCGCCGCATAACCGGATGTCTCATGCACAACCAGTATGTCCTCGCCGATCGGGCTGAGTGCCTGGAATTCTTCCGAGAGCAAGCCGCCCATCACGCCGGTGTCGGCCGTGACGATGACATAATCCAGGCCCATGCGATCGAACGAGCGCTTGTACGCATCGAACATCGCCTGGTAAGCCGTATCGAGGCCGTCCAGATCCGTATCGAAGGTATAAGCATCCTTCATCGTGAACTCGCGTACGCGGATCAGGCCGAAACGAGGGCGGGGCTCGTCACGAAACTTCGTTTGGAATTGATAGAGGCTGACCGGCATATCCTTATACGAACGAATCATCATCTTGGCTGCAGAAGCGAAGAGCTCCTCGTGTGTCGGTCCCAAAACAAAGGGTCTGTCGAAACGATCCCTCAGGGAGAACATACTGTTACCAAATGATTCGCGGCGACCCGAACTGATATAGACGTCCTCGGGGATCAAGGCCGGCATCGACACCTCTTGGCTCTCGATCGCGTTCATCTCTTCGCGGATAATTCCCTCGATCTTGGCCATCGCCTTCAGCCCTAGCGGCATCAGCATATAAACGCCGGACGACGACTTCTTGATCATACCGGCTCTTACGAGCAGATTACCGCTGGCGGAATCCTCATCCTTCACATCTTCGCGAAGCGTATAAAAAAAGGCCTTACTTAACCTCATAACTCTTCCTTCTTCCTTCACATTGATAACAGCTATTGTACCATGCTTTGGCCACAGACCCTACACCCCTAGTCATTTAAGCCAAGCCAAGAGCCTCCGGAAACCTATACAAATCTCCGAAGGCTCAAACCTGTATTTATCTTAGATAGGCAGTAAGCTAAGCTAGCCTTAGGGCATCACAAGGCCGCCGTTGGGCGACACAGTCTGACCGGTCATATAATTGGACTTGATGAGGAATTCCATGGTATATGCAATCTCTTCAACTTCACCGATCTCTCCCATCGGGATCGACTGCTTCAAGGCAGCGACCTGATCCTGGTCCACGCCGCGAAGCATATCGGTCCAGATCATACCGGGTGCGATTGCGTTGATGCGAATACCTAGCTTACCGTATTCCATCGCCAGACTGCGAGTTAAGCCGATGACACCGGACTTAGAGGCACAGTAGTCGCCTTGGTATGCGACGCCCATCAGTCCACCGACAGACGAGATATTGATGATGTTACCGGACTTGTTCTCCACCATGTAAGGCAGAACCAAACGGCACATATGCAGGTTGCTCATCAAGTTGATGTTCATGAGCCACTCATAATCCTTGTGATCCATCTCATGGAAGGCCATATTATTTGTGACGCCTGCGTTGTTAACGAGGACATCCACCTGCTTACCGAAGGTCTCGACAGCGAAATCAACGATCTTCTTGCAGCTCTCGTAAGTTGAGACGTCTGCCTGAATCGTAGCCACCTTCGACTTACCGCCTGCTTCGATCTTCTCCTTGATCTCGTCACAGAGCTGCTTCGAGCTGTCGCTGTTGTAATTGATGACGACGTTATAGCCGAGCTCACCCAAGCGATAGACCATCGCCGCTCCGATACCTCTGGAACCACCGGTAACAATTGCTGTTTTCATGATTGATCTCCTTCACAATGCTGTATTAGTAACTATTTATCGATAATTATAACACGATATAAGAATCCATGAACCGTACTGAGCTCCTCTAAGTCAAATTCTCTACTCTGACGAGAAATCCACTATATGTGGACAGCCTATCATCTTATAATCGAAGAGATGACTACATAATGTAGCGATTATCCCTTTGGCAGCTTAGTCTCTACCCAAACGTGAAGGAAGCCCGACTCATCCGAGTCGGGCCTCACATCCATCCATTCTATTCTCTTGTATCACCGGTATCTCATCCGATGATCTCTCGAAACTAAGAGCAGCCCGTTGTCGTACCGCAATCCATACAGACGTAACACGTTCCGTTCTGAATCATGCGCGGACTCGAGCAACTCGAGCACAACGTACCGTCATAAACTCGCTCGCCATGTCTCGCGGCTTCGAGAGCAGCCTCATGGATGAAGGACTGACCGAAGAGGTCTTGCGTAATCTCTTCTGCCAGCTCTGTCGCCTCGGCAAGCTTCGCCTTCGACTGATTCTCCTTGCTCACTTGAAGCTCATACGCAAGCAGCGGAGGCATCGGAATCTCCGCGTCCTCAGGCTTGACCTGCGTACGACTGAAGTCACCGAGCTCGATATCAATAATCTTACTGATCAAGTCTGAGATTGAACTGGCATACTTGATGTACGGATGACGCTGGACGAAGCCGTAGGGCTCGTAGCGCTGACCACGAAGCATCTTCGCGATGTTCCACGCCGGGATCTTGTATTGCAGCATCACGGAGATCGTCTTGGACAAGGAGTTCAGGAGACCCATAATCGTCGTCCCTTCACGATCCGTCGTGATATAGATCTCCGAGATCTCACCGTGCTCGTTTCGATTTACCGTCGTGTAGATCTTCACATCGTCGATCTGTGCCGGATGCGTATGTCCGGAGCGAATACCTGTTAACTTCACACGCTTGGATCCCGAGGAGAGATCAACGGTCGCCGGCGGTGCCGCTGACAGCGATTGCATGGCGGGCTTCTCGCCGGACTTCGCATACAA
>CAZLEA010000001.1:179849-205048 GCA_964558445.1 uncultured Oscillospiraceae bacterium
GTCTTCGAGATGGCACCCGTGACAAACGGCTGCAGCGCGGCAACCATCAGAACATGACCCATCGGCGCGATATAACGCTTGCCCGTACCGGCCGTATTCGCCGTATCGAAGACCGGGTAGTGCTCCTCCTTCAGGTAGGGTGCACCCTCGATCTTACCGTCGATGATCATACCGTGCTCGTCCTTCTTACCCACGTAGTCGACGATCGCCTCGATCTCTTCCCCGCCGTAACCCAGATTCTTCAGCGCCAGCGGAATCAGCGGATTGGCGAGTACCATGTGCCCACCGCCAACAAGCTTCTTATAGGAGATATGAGAGAAGAAGGGCTCGATGGAGGTCGAGTCACAATCCATAGCAAAGGATATCGTACCCGTCGGCGCCATCACCGAAACCTGTGCATTTCGGTACCCGTAGTTCTCGCCGAGTTCCACCGCACCATGCCATGCGCTGACCACCGCCTCACTCAAATCGGCAGCATCCAAATCGGCCAGAGCCTCCGCATCCAGACGATACGGCTTATAGCTCAGGTCCTCATAAGCGTCCGTTCGTGCACCCGACGCTCTCGCATGATTACGGATGACCCGCTTCATGTGGTCCTTGTTCAGCTCGTAAGCGGGGAAGGCACCGATCTGTTTAGCCATCAAGGCGGAGACCTGGTAACTTCTGCCGGTCAGGAGCGAGATCAATGCAGCAGAGTACTGCCTCGCCTCATCGGAGTCGTAGGGCATGCCCTTGACCATCAGGAGCGATCCGAGGTTAGCAACACCGAGTCCCGTTGTGCGGAATACCTCGGTACGGCGAGCGATATCTGCGGTCGGGAACTGCCCCCAATTGATCGACGCCTCGAGCACAAGCTGCACCAAGTCGATATAGTGTGCGTAACCGTCAAGGTCGAAGACATCCTCGTCCGGATCGTAGAAGGCGTAGAGATTCAAGGAAGCAAGGTTACAGCTCGTATCGTCCAAGAAGGCATATTCGCCACAAGGATTCGTCGAGTTCAACCGGTTATGCGGCGCCCAGAGCTCACCGTCTTCGCCTGCGGGGCAGGTGTGCCACTGATTAAATGTATCTGTGAATTGGGGCGCGGGATCCGCACAGCGCCAAGCCGATTGATTGAACTTCTCCCAGAGATCACGGACCTTGATCTCGCGATTGACAGAATCGTCTATACGACCGACAAGCTCGATAACCGCATCCGGTTCCATCTCGAGCAGATCGACCTTCTTCATAAACTCGTCGTTGATCCGTAGCGAGTTATTCGAATTCTGACCCGAAACCGTGTTATATGCCTCACCGTCGATGCTGCTGTCGTAGCCCATCTTCGAGAGCGCCCAGACCTTGTCCTCTTCCTTCGCCTTCCAGGTGATGAAGGTCTCGATCTCGGGATGGTCGATGTCCAGACAGACCATCTTCGCCGCACGTCTCGTCGTACCACCGGACTTGATCGCCCCTGCATTGCGGTCCAGGCCGCGCAGGAAGCTCATCAGACCGGAGGACTGTCCGCCGCCGGAGAGCCGTTCACCCTCCGCCCTAATCTGGGAGAAGTTCGAACCCGTACCGGAGCCGCCCTTGAACAGCTTCGTCTCCGTCACATACTGCTCCGAGATGGAGTGCTCGCCAAGCAGTTGATCGCGGACGGACACGATGAAGCAAGCAGAAGCCTGTGTGCGCGTATAATCGTCTTCTGCTTGGACGACTTGCCCCTCCAACTTATCCCAATAGTAGTTGCCCGCACCGGTGCCGGCGATGCCGTAAGCACGCTTCAAGCCGGTATTAAACCACTGCGGCGAGTTTGGTGCATAGAGTTGGGCCAGGAGACCGTAGACCAGCTCGTCGTAGAGAATTTGGCTCTGCTCGCCCTCATCGATCAACTCTTCTTCCACAAGTGAGGCGACCCAGAAGTCCACCATGCGGTGAGCCACTTGGCGCATCGAGGTCTCGTAACCGGGCGCACCCGGCAGACCGGCCTTGCGGAAATACTTGGAGGCGATGATATCGACCGAATTCTGTGAATAAGAAACAGGGAATTCCAAGTCGGGCATATCCACCAAGACCTTACCGGTCTTGTAGTCCGTCGTTAACACATCGCGCTTGGCCCACTCGAACAGATCATAGACCGTCTTATCCGATTGCCCCTCCAGTTCCTTCGTATAATAACGAACGACTACATCCCCGATGCGCTCGGGCTTACCGAGTATATTCGGGTAGACACCACTTGTCTTCTGCTTCGCCATCTTCTGTTCCTCCATCTATATCTGCTAAATAAATCGTGATTCCAGCTCTTGTCAGATGCTATTTATCATAGACGGAGCATCTGACACTGTCAAGGCAAACCACTATATATAGTCATATTTGCTCGAAAGATTACTATATATAGTATACACACTGAATTTATCGTATTCTCATACTATCTTGGCAAACGACTGAATCAAGCCATTATGCCACACGGGCTTGAGGCGAAGTTATATGACGTATAGACATTAGGCCTTACGAATCTCCAAAATGAATAAAGGGCTTATAATCGATGCATCTCGACTCTAAGCCCTTCATATACAAAAGAATAGGTGGAATGTACTATCGTCCTCGCTGCACCTCGATCACATCGCGAATCGCCTTGATTCGGCCGAGTACGCGATCGTATTGCGCCTGGCTCGTCACCTCGATCGTAAGCATGACGGTCGCGGTCACATCCTTGTAGGCCTTCATCTGGCCCGAGATAATCGATGCCTTCTCCTCTGCAATCGCGTTCGAGATCTCACTAAGCAAGTGACTGCGGTCGTGTGCGATGATACGAAGCTCCACTTGGAACGTCTGGTTCGATGCATCGTCCACATCCCAATAGACGTCGATCAAGCGAGAGGCACGCTCAGCATCTTCCGGTCCGGAGGCGGATGCCGCCAGAATGTTGCGGATATTGGAGCAGTCGCGGCGATGAATCGCAACACCCTTACCCCTCGTGATGTAGCCGACGATGGGATCACCCGGGACAGGACTGCAGCAGCGTGACATGCGCACCAGACAGTTATCCATACCAGCAACGACGATGCCAAACTCGTTCTTCGTCTTGCGTTTCTTACTCTTGGTGCCCGTACCGCGAGTCGGCACGATCTCACCATCAGTCGTGACGGTAGCCGTCTGCGGACTATACACGACCTGACCCGACTGCGAGACCCGATACCCAAGCTTCAGTTGTTCGTCTGTCGACAAGCTCTTGATGTACTCGTCTCTAAGCCTCGGAATTACCTTACCTGCCGTAATCGTACCGTGGCCGATCGTCGCATACAAGTCGTTCATCGTCTGCAGATTGTAACGCTGCAGCATAACTTCGATATAGTCCGGCTTCATCAATTGCAGCGGCGAGAATCCGGTCTTCTTTAGCTCGCGCTCGAACATGTCCTTACCGCGGGCTATGTCCTCGTCTCGCATCGCCTTCTTGAAGAAGGTGTTGATCTTCGAGCGTGCAGAGCTGGACTTGATCAGTTTCAGCCAATCTCTGCTCGGCCCCTGAATCTTATCAGACGTCAGTATCTCGACGATATCACCGTTCTGAAGCTCATAAGACAGCGGTACGATTCTGCCGTTGACCTTCGCTCCGTACATGTGGTTACCGATACCTGAGTGAATCGTATAGGCGAAGTCGATCGGTACCGCACCCTTGGGCAGCGAGATCACGTCACCTCTGGGCGTGAAGACGAAGACCTCTTCGGTAATCAAGCCCGTCTTCAACGAATCGAGATACTCCGAGGCATCTCGCATGTCCTTCTGCCAATCGAGCAATTGGCGCAGCCAAGAGAGCTTGCCCTCGACATCCGCTTCGGTATCGGCAAGTGCGTTGGCCTTCCCCTCCTTGTACTTCCAGTGGGCGGCCAGACCGAACTCTGCTGTTCGGTGCATCGCATAGGTACGAATCTGCACCTCGAACGGAATGCCCTTGGGACCGATCACAGTCGTATGTAGCGACTGGTACATATTCGGCTTGGGCATGGCGATATAGTCCTTGAAACGACCGGGCATCGGCTTGTACATCTCGTGTACCTGACCCAATACAGCATAACAATCGGCAACCGTACCAACGATGACTCGGCAAGCAAAGAGATCGTAAATCTGATCCAAATGCTTATCCTTCGTGCTCATCTTGCGGTAGATGGAGTAGAAGTGCTTCGGCCGACCCTCGATCTCGCATTCGATGCCAAGATCGTTGATCTCCTTCTTCAGTTCCATGATCACCTGCTCCAGGTGTTGTTCGCGTTCGGCCCGGCGCTGCGAGATCGCACCCACAAGCTCATAGTAAGCATTCGGATCGAGGTAGCGCAGACACATATCCTCGAGCTCCCACTTCCAACGGTAGACACCGAGTCTGCTCGCCAGCGGTGCATAGATATCCAGTGTCTCCTGAGCCTTCTGAATCTGCTTCTCTCTGGGCAGATGCTTCATCGTGCGCATATTATGCAGGCGATCGGCAAGCTTGATCCAGATGATACGAATATCGTTGGCCATCGCCAGGAACATCTTGCGGAAGTTCTCGGCTTGCAGCTCCTCCTTCGAGTGGAAGCTCATCTTGTCGAGCTTCGTCACACCATCTACGAGGTTTGCAACATCCGCGCCGAAGGTAGCGTTAAGCGTCTCCTCCGTAATCCCCGTATCCTCGACCACATCGTGAAGCAAGGCAGCGATAATCGTCGCCTCATCGACTTCAAGCTCAGTCAGTATATCGGCCACGGCAAGCGGATGAATAATATAGGGTTCACCCGTCGCCCGCTTCTGCTCCTTGTGTGACGCCATCGCAAAATCGACGGCCTCGTAGATCTTATGCTCATCACCATCGGGCTTGTATGTCTTGTAATGCGTCAGGAGGGTTGCGATCGCCTCCGTCACGTCCTCGGCATAATGCTCCGGTATATCGGCATAGAGAGAGACATCCGTTTCTCCGTGCTCATGCATGAAAAACTCCGGTGCCAAGACGAGGCCATCCTCTTCTGTTCGGACAATCGAACGCGTTGCGGCTTCGCTTATCACCATATCTGTCTTCTTATCTGCGGTCTGTGGCGAAACATCCGCTTCTTGATTCGCTCTTGCTTCTTCTGTACGATCAACTTGATTGTCCATGATGTTCCCCTCTCTTCTCTTATTACCGGATCCGTATCAATTGGCTTGTAAGCGCTTCCAGGTCGGTGTCCCGTAGAGATCGGCCTTGCCCATCGCCGGCTTCAATCCCAAGAGGTATTCGTTTCGGTTGATGACCCGAAGTGCGATGAGGCCAGCCTCGTGGTACATGTCCAGGGTTCGCCTGATATGGAAATGGTTTGTCTCTATATTATACATGCTTTGGAGTACATTCGTCAGTTCGCCAACACCTAGTCGCTCAGGTGCACCTGCGAGGCGCCCCATGAGATAGCGGTACAAGTTAGCCAGAACATCTCTCTTCGGAGCCAAATCCTCCACATCCGCCCCCAGAATTGCTGCGAGCTCTACGCCGCTCCACTCGCCGTAGCGAGAATAGAGTAGCTCTTGTTCCGCCTGTAACGGATCGCTAGCAAAGGACGATTGTGTAACTGCATCCGAGAGCGCGTGCCCTTCGACGAAGAGTTGCAAGTTCTCTTGACCCCTGAAGTGATTCACTTGTAAACGCACGAGGAAGTCTGCCCGCTGCGTATCGGCCGCAAGCTTCGATGCGGCGGAGAAGTAGATAGCCGGCAGCGAGGGTGAGCCGCCAATCGACAGCCCCAAGCGTAGATGACGCTTATCCTGCCCGATCAACCAATGCTCTCTGATCTCGGCATCGCGAAGAAGGAAGTAGGGCTCGGGATTCCCCTCACCGAACGGCTCCAAGCGGGCCAAGTCATACGCGTGCTCCAGCGTACAATCTTCCGGTGTCAATTCGAATTCGTAGTAGGCTTCTTCGCCCTGCATCTCTTCGTTCGTCACAGCGTCAGCTGCAGCCAAGAAGGCTCTTCGAAACGCCTTCAGTTGGTCCAGCTCGATCTCGACACCGGCTGCCGCATGATGTCCGCCAAACTGTTTGCAGTGCGCGGAAGCGGCTCGAATCAAGTCGAGGACACTGTGGTCGCCGTATGCGCGGGCCGAACCGCGCCAAAACGGTTTGCCCGGATCGGATTCCTCATCTCGCATCAAAGCGACAACGGGACAAGCGAGGCGCTCGGTCAAGCGCTGGGCGATGATACCCATGACGCCCGCATGACCGTTTTTGAGGCTGACGACAACACCCTTGTGCTCCAGGCAATCCGGATGTGCTTGAAGCTCTGCGAGCGCTTCGGTGACGGCTTCTGCCTCTATCTCCTTGCGATCGTTGTTCTGCTTCAACAATTCTGTGGCCAGGCGAGTTGCTTCCTCTTCCGTATCGGTCAAGAGCAAGTCGAGCGCAGTCGCGCTGTCACCCAAACGACCGGCCGCGTTCACCTTCGGGCTGAGCTTGTAGGCCAGATCCGAGGCTACGCAGAGAGTCGATTCGATCTTAACGGAGCGCATCAGGGCGAGTAGGCCGCATAACGGCGCGTGGCGAAGCTTCTGTATCCCCATGCGTACGATGCTGCGGTTCTCACCGATCAATTGCATCGAGTCACCGACTGTACCGAGAGCGGCCAGGTCAACCACGTCCTGCCATAAGTCCTCCCTATCCAGTCTTATGGCCAGCGCTTGGACAAGCTTCAACGCGACACCGGCACCGGAGAGATCTGCGTACGGCGACGAATCATCCAAGCGATTTGGGTTCACCACGGCATTCGCCCGCGGCAGCTCGGGCAGGCAGCTGTGATGGTCCGTAATCAATACGTCGATACCGGCCTCGCGCAGCGAATCGACCTCGGCGAAGCTCTGGACTCCGCAATCGCAAGTTATAAGCAAGTCGACGGCTTCTGCCTTCGCAGCCAAAACACCGCCCTCTGCCAGCCCATAGCCATCCGTCAGGCGATTCGGAATATAAGCCGTTACCTCGAGGCCGAGCCTGCGAAGAGAGCGTAGTAAGATCGCAGTCGAAGTCACACCATCCGTGTCATAATCGCCGTGGACCAAGACCCTGGCCCCACGCTCGATCAACGGCAAGAGGAGGTCTACGGCCGTGTCCATATCCTCCATCAGATAGGGGTCGCCCAGGGGCGGTATCTCTTCGGCCAACATCAACTCGGCTTCAACGCCCGTGATGCCGCGAAGCATGAGGACACGCTCAGCTAGCGATAAGCCGTCCAATCGAGACGGATCGCCCTGCCATTCTTGTGATCGATTCTTCCTATTATCCAAGCGTGCTGACATTTAAGCCCTACCTTCCCACGATTCTTCTTCTTATACAAAGACAACCCAGCGCTCAAGGATGAGTCACCGGGTTGTTTGATTCCCTTATGGCCTTCTTGCTGCGACGTCACGTAGCTGCAAGGGGACAAAAATTAATGCTTTCTCTTACGAGCAGCTTCCGACTTCTTCTTACGCCGTACACTGGGCTTCTCGTAGTGCTCTCTCTTGCGGACCTCCGCTAGAACGCCGGACCTTGCGCATGAACGCTTAAAACGACGCAGTGCGCTGTCAAGGGACTCATTTTCTTTAACTCTGACTTCTGACATATTCTCCCTCCTCTCGGCGGCAAATACAGTACAGGACCGTTCTTTGCATTAATACGCTTCATTATAAACGCAACAATTCGCGCCGTCAAGTTCACGGGGTAATTTCCAGAGCTCGTAAGCCCTGCCGAGGCATTCGTCTAAGCCCGGTACATAGTACTGACCATAGTCCGAGTCTCTGGCAATTCGATTTGCGGGGAACATCGGCGAATCGGGCTGTGTCTCCTCGATATATGCCATGCACTTCGTGTGCTGACTTGCCGCCTCGATCCCGCAGATCACGCTTGCCTCACCAAGAACCACATCTCGCATCAAGACGAGCTTCCTAGCATCATCTTCGTTTGGGTAGCCGTAATCGATCACTGTGCCGTCGTGCAAGCGGCCCTCGACACGTATGCCGCCCTCGTCCGTAAACGCCTTGGCAACACCTTGTTCAAACTCGAAGACGAACTCGGGCTCTCTTGCCTTCTCCTTGGCTACGGCGTGCGTCACGAGGTAGAGCAGTTCTGCACCGCTCTTGATCCGAACACGCATCGCACAGGTATCGAACGTCTCGATAGGATTCGCGCGATACGTCTCGAATTCGATCTCTTGCGGCACAGCTGCCGCATCCAATTCATCGCCTGCTACATAGAGCATGTTGTGCAGGTAGTGTGCCGTCGCATTAGACGCCACACTATCCAGGATCAACTCCCCGCCCGGCGTGCGCTTCTTCCCGCCCCAACCGCTGCCGCGTGCGTAATACGCATCGTTTCGCGGCCACAAGACGATCGTCTTCATACGCAGAATCTTCCCGTAGTGACCGGCCAGCACATCTCGCTTGAGATCTCCGATAGCTTGGCTGTGCGACCACTGATAGCCCACGCTTACCTGCTTACCGGTTCGGCGGCTCACGTCAAGCAGTTCCTCGGTGTCAGCAAGTGACGCAGCTACAGGCTTCTCACAGAGCACGTGACTGCCGTGCTCCATACAGTAGACCGTCTGCGGTTTATGGAAATGTGTCGGTGTCGAGATGACGGCCAGATCGGCTTCATGCTCGGCATAGAATTCGTCTAAGCGATCGTAGATAGGTACGCCGTGCTCCAGAAGCAGCGGATAGGCTCTGCTACTCTTGGCATACGGATCGACAACGCCGATCACCCGCATTCCATCCTTCTTCTCCGGTCCGAGAATCGCGTCTACGTAGGTCGTACCGTAACCGCCGACGCCAACCAGAAGTACCGTAACATCTTGTCTCATCACACACATCCTGACTACTCTATCTAGCGGCATGGGCTCGGAAGAGCTCCAGCGCGCGTTTCGTATCCTCTAGGTAATTGTCCGATCCCGCTTCGATGCTCACACGCTTCCGGTAGCCGCTGGCCCGGATTGCATCCAGAATCTCAAACATCTGCTCTTCTGTCACCGGGATCTTCCTCTCGCGGGTCGCGATATGGATGTGGTCCAGCGGAGCGAGGCGAGCCAAATCATCTAGCGGTTCGCCGTTGGCATACATATGGTAGACATCCGCCAAGACACCGATATGGGACAGGTTCAGCGAAGCTACCAAGGAGGCAGCCTCATCTACCGTATTGATGATATTGGTCTCGACATAGCTAAGCGGCTCGAGTACGATTCTGATGTCATACTTCGCAGCAATCTCATCCATCAAGCCAAGAAGCTCTATGAGTTCTCTGATCGCTTCCGGATACGTAAGCGGCTCACGGTAGCGTCTGGCGGCTCCGCTGCCGAAGACCATGACCTTGACCCCAAGCTTGCTGACGCGAGACACTACGTGCTCGACATAGGCCAAGACCTTCGTCAGATCGCGCTCCGGACCGACCAACACCGTATCGCCGGAGAAGAAGACGTTCGTACTGCGAACGGGCGTCCGAAGTGCCAAGAAGCCTTGTAACTGCTCCTCATATTCGGCATCACTCAAGACAGCCATGCTGTTCGCGTTCACTTCGAAATAATCAAAACCGTAAGCATCGATCACCACGGCATCCTTCAAGCCGCAACAAATTCCAAATTCCATGTCACTCTCCTCATATTGAACGAGTATAAACGAATACTTCTATAGATTTATGCTTCTGCAAGGTGTTCCTTACCATTTCTGAGATCCTCCGGCAGCATCCAACCCGAATACTCCACGATCGTCGGGCTCACGTCATCCGGACCCAATTGCATTATGCGCTTGCGATACTCGCGTGGGCTCAGGCCCATCACCTTGGCGAACGCACGGTTATACGTCGAAACCGATTGGAAGCCGACTCGGCTGGAGATATTCAGAACACTGTCCTTGCTATTGCACAGCAAGTGACAAGACTTCAAGATCCTCGTGCTGTTGATATATTCGAGCGGTGTCGTACCCATGATCTCGGAGAAGACGCGACGAAAGTGCGTCGGACTCCAATGGCACAAGTCCGCCAAGTGATCCGTTGAGAATTGCTGTGTATAGTGGTTCTCCACATACTCCAAGGCGGGCGCGATCACAAGCGGATTCATCGCATGGGCTACCGATCCGATCAAGCCTTCGCTCGAGCCCGAATCCGGTACACCGTTCGACGACATCGCACTAAGCAAACGATGGATATCGATATAGAAGGCCAAGAGCAGGCTTCTCGTGCTGAGCTCATACTCCGGCTTCTGTTCTTCTAGTTCCTTGAACACAAGGGATAAGGTCTTATAGAGGTGTGGGTAGTCCTTCTGTTTGTAGACATAGCGATACTGCACGAAGTCGAACGGTAGCAGATCGAAGCTCTTCCAATTCGGAGGGAGATACTTGTCGAACATCGCCTTGGGATCAAAAAAGATATAGGTCCAGCGACTCTCGGTACCGGGTGTGCTATATGTCGTATGCGGCACGTTTCGCGGCACAACGGTCATATCACCTGCTTCGAAGCGAATCTTCTCACCATAGAAGTCCATCATACCGCTGTCGCTGTGACAGTAGCCGATCTCCAAACAATTATGGAAATGCAAACGATCGCTCGGTACATCCGAGATGCGCCAGTGGTCACCGTTCAGGAAAACAAGTGGGAAATCCAACGGAAGAAAATAGTTGCGATATTCAGTTATGACTCTCTGCTTAGTCACGTCTTGTACCTCGTGCATGCCGACTTACCTCCTTCATTATACCTGTTTCAAGAATAGAATCACCCCCGACCCCCTGTAAGATGTACAGCAGATCGAGGGTGCTTGCTTGTCATGCATCAAATTGTCATGCAAATCGCTTAGTCCGGCAGCTTGGTTGTGAAACCGTCTTCGTATGCTGCGGCGCGCTCATCTAAGATCTCCTGGAAGCCGGCATCCAAGTACTCTTGGGCAAGCTTGTCATAGAGAGCATCGAATTCTTCCGGTTTACACATGGTCAGCTGATCACGGTACTCGATGTAGAGCTCGGTCAAGGAACCGCGGTACTCGCCCTCGGACTCCAAGATGACAGCGAAGATCGGATCGACGACCGCATAGCCCTGTTCGGCCTGCTCGAGACGAGCGTAGTAGAAGTCGATAATATCTTGCGTGAAGTTCTGGGGCAGATCCTGAGGTGTGTTGGCGGTGATGATCTCTTCGATCGTACCTGCGTTCTTCGCCTCAACAGTTACGCACCAGTAGTCCTTGTTGCTGGTGAAGCCCTGGGTGTAATCACCGGAGTAATCACTGACGCTCTGGGGCAGTCCGTTCTCACCGATGGTGTAGTTCTCACCCTCGATACCCCACTGCATGGTGAAGAGGTTCTCTTCTTGTGTCATCCACTCCATGTACATCCACGCGGCGGTGATCTCATCTTCCGAAGCCATGCTCGAGAAGCCGATAATCATACCAAAGGGGTTGTCGGCACGGTAGGCAGGAACGGTGCCGTGGTCGGGATCTTCTACACCTACAGGTGCGATAGCGAGCTTGGCATCCGGATTCTGCTCATAGAAAGCCGTGAGGAAATCCATGTTGGAAGAGATGTAGCCGCCGAAGCTATATGTCTGGCCGCTCAGGAAGTTGGCCTTGTTGGTCTCGGCATCGGTGATATAGTACTCGGGGTTTGTGAAGCCAAGGTTATAGTTGGCGTTCTCGCGACGGAGAAGCTCCTTGTTCGGTGCCCAGCTAAGTGCGGGGATGTTCACGTCACCGTAGGTCGCCCACTCCTTCTCGTCTTGCGGATAGCTACGGTAGGCGTAGTTCTGGTCGGAGCCGAGGCCTGTGACCATCGAACCACCTGCAGGATGCTCGGAGAGTCCGGCTTCCTGGATCTTCGTCATAGCGTCGACCCACTCGTCATAGAGCACGGGAACATAGTCGTAGCCGACTTCTTCCAGCCAATCCATGCGAACGAAGGTCTGCCAGGTATGACCGGTGTTGTTGTAAGGACGCTCAGCGAAGGCGAAGTAGGTCTCGCCGTTCATCTCTACGTAATTCAGGTGCCCGAGCTCGACCATTCTCTCGTAGTAAGTCGGAGCCACAGCCTTGAATTCATCAAGATCGTAAGTGGCGAGGTAGCCGTCGTTGGCCCACTGGGCATGCTTCGGATAGTCGTATTCCATCAAGATGGTCGGCAGATCCTGGTCGGCGGCGAGCAGTGCGTACGATGTCATAACGTCGGAGCGAACGATTGGCTCGAAACGAACGTTGATGTTGTACTTGTCACCGAAGTTCTCCTGTATCCACTTGGTCCAGTAGTTATCGCTGACGTTCGGGACGCCTTCGACACCTCGGTCATAGATCGGAATAACGAGGTTTACCGTCTCTTCGAACGCGGGCCATAGACCCTCGCTGTCATCCGGTTCTTCGCCCGGGTCGGTATCGTCCGTATCATCACCCTCGGTCGGCGTCTCCTTGGACGGATCTTCCTTATCGGATTGTGTCGGCGTAGCCGTCTTGCTGCCTTCGGTCTCTGTCGAACCGCCACCGCTACATGCCGCAAGCAGCGACACGCTTAGAACGGCAACCAGGCCGAATGCCAATGTCTTCTGAAGAATCTTCTTCATTTACATTTCCTCCTATGTAAATTCTATATTTCTACCGGTCTATCCGGTATCAACCTATGTGTGTGCTCTATCCCTTGACGGCGCCGATCATGACACCCTTAACAAAATACTTCTGCAAGAACGGATAGATACAAATAATCGGAATTGTTACGAACATGATGGCCGCAGCCTGCAAGACCTCGGGTGTGCTCGTAACCGCTGCTGCCTCGGACAAGGATACGGTCTGTGCCTCCTGGGCCGATGCGACCATCTGATACAGACGGTATTGGATCATCTTGAGCTGGTCGGCTCGGATGAAGTACTTGTTGTCCGCATACGAGTTCCAGCGCCCGACCGCGTAGAAGAGCGACAGAGTTGCCAGAATCGGCTTACTAAGTGGCAGAACAATCTTCCTTAAGATCTGGAAGTTACTGGCTCCGTCCAAGAAGGCAGACTCTTCCAAGCTATCCGGGATGCTGGTCTGAAACGATGTCTTCATAATCAGCATGTTATAAGGCGAATAGATCAGGGGCAGAATCAAGACCCAAACGTTGTTTAGTAGGCCAAGATTGCTATATAAGAGATAGGCGGGAATCAGACCGGCCGAGAAGTACATCGGGAACATTAAGATGAAGGTCAAGAAGTTTCTGCCCTTCAGGCGACGCTTCGACAAGGGGTAGGCGGCTGCGATACAAACCAACATCCCAAGCCCCGTGAAGATCAAGGTGACGATACCCGAGTAGACCATCGAGTAGACCATGGAACCATCCTTGAACAAGGATATATAGGCGGCAAAGGTGATCTCCTTCGGAAACAAAACTATGCTCTTGGCCATAACCATGCTGTTGCTTGAGATCGATTTGGCGGCCAGGTGGATGAACGGGAAGATACAAGTGATGCAGAGTAATACGATGACGGTCATCATGACGAAGTCGCTGACCATAAAATGCTCGGTTGGCTTGCGACCGCTCTTCTTCACCTTGGGCTTATTCGCTATACTACGTTTCGCAATCATTTCATATACCTCAAATCAAGCCTTCTTCACCAAGTGACTTGGCTACACGGTCTGCTACGATGACGAGAATCAAGCCGACAACGGATTGGAACAAGCCGACGGCGGTCGACATACTAAACTGTGCATTACCAAGACCCTTCTCATAGACATAAATCGCGAGCTGATACTGGAACGATCTGACTTGGCTGTTACCGAAGACATCCAATCGCTCGAAGTTACTGCCCATGACGCGACCGAGGTTCATGATCAAGAGCGTGACGATGGTGCCCTTGATACCGGGTAGTGTGATGTACCAGATCCGCTTCCAGCGGTTGGCACCGTCAATCATGGCTGCTTCATAGAGCTCATCGCTGATACCGGTCATGGCAGCCAGGTAGATGATCGTGCCCCAGCCCATGCCCTGCCACACACCGATCAGAAGATAGGTTGCTGCCCAGTGCCAACGAGAGGTCAGGAACGGAATACCCTCCTTGATAACGCCCATGTTGACAAGCAAAATGTTAATGATACCGGAGCTGGGTCTGAAGATCTGATAGGCTACGCTACCGATGATGACCCAAGACAAGAAGTGCGGTAAGTAGAGGATAGTCTGAGTGATCTTCTTGAATCTGGGGTAACGCAGTTCATTTAGCATCAGAGCCAGAACAATCGGTACGGGGAAGCCTACAGCTAAATCGAGCAGGTTAAAAGTCAGAGAGTTGCGAAGCGCGCGGTGGAAGTCCTTGTCCTTGAACACCTTCTGGAAGGTCTCGAGGCCGACCCACTGGCTCTTCTCATAGCCGAGTGCGGGCTTGTAATTCATGAAGACCATGCGCAGACCCGGATAGGCCGCATAATTAAAGATGACTACCATGGCAATCGGGAACAATAACAGCAGATACAGCTGCCAGTCCCGGTTCATCGCCTTCTTCCAGGTAACGGTCTGTTTCAATTCTAATTCCTTAGACTTCCGACGTTTACTCATTGTCTCTCCCTCAGAGTGGCAGATATCCTCTCTTGTTATCTTGCATAATTTCTTATCTGCTACATCTCTACTATCGTACATTCTGCCGTGCAATTCAAAGCGTTATAAAGTCTAAACTACGCAAATACAACCATTTACACCCATGTGATTTGAGGTTCATTTTTTGCAATCAGCATGTTATACAATATTCAGACAACAAATTAGGGCACAATGCCGAAACATGTGCCCCAATTCTGTTTACATAACAAATTTCGTATGCTCAAATCTGAAGTGATAGCATGGCATTTGGCTCCAATTCGATCAAATGATCGCCAACCGACTTGATTCTGCATGTTTGAATCTCGTCGGTTTGGTTTACCACAAGAAGCGTGTCACCGAAACGAGCAGTTACCACGTGTACGTTATCTGATGCATCATCGTTTCCGATTCCGCCCCCAAGCAAATCACCGAGGAAGGCTGCGTTCTCATTACAGTATACGAAGTTCGACAGATACCAAGCCTCTCCCGAACCAAACGAATGCTTCGTCAACTGAATATGGCCGTCTTCTGCCTGAAGGACCTTAGTCTCTTCACTTGTCAAATAGAGATTCGGTTTCGTCTCCAGACCCACCGGTCTCACGCTAAACGGATAAGACACGTTGCAGTCGAAGTCGATCCGACCATGCGAGACCTTCGCACCCGTATCCAGATCCACACCGAAGACGTTAGCCAAACGGAAATATTGTCCGCCGCCACCCAAGGCCGACGGCTCATCCACACCGATGAGCATACCGCCCTCATAGACCCAGCGCGTTACGGCTGCAACCAGATCAGGGTTACCCCAAGCCTCTCCGCCACTCCATGCGCTACCACCGAAGCCGGCGTTGATGAGGACATCTACATCCTCCAGACGGCCCGCAAGCACGTCCTCGAAACTCAGGAATTCAACCAGGTACGGGAGGCCTGCCAGCGCCTCGATCACATGGATCAACGCCTGCTTATCGCTCTCATGGAAGTGACCGCTGAGCGTCCAACTGCGAAGGCTTCCCCAACTGTGCACGACCGCCACACGCCTGCTGCTCGTCTCGACAGGCGAGGCTTGATGCAAGTCACGAATCAGTCTGAACTCATCTGCTATCTGTTCGATACAATCGACGAAGTCCGGGAAGTCATTGGTTAGACTCAGGTAACCGCCCAGTCCGATGCGATCGACCGGCTTGCGAAGCAGTGCTCGGCGAATGCTTCTCCAGTAGAGATTTGCATCTCTGGTCGGATTTCCACCAGGAGCAAAGGTCGGTTGTCCGCCAAGTCCCGTCGGGAACAAATACGGATGCAAGCGAATCTCCCTTGTCATGTTGCCGGGCGCCTCCGCACAGAGGCGAACCTCGAAGCCCGAGAAGACACACTTGATCAAGCCATCCAAGCCATAATCGGGGAAATGCTTGCCGTAGGGCTCGACACCTACCCAGCTGTCGTCGTAGAAGACGTACGCCTTTTTGCCATAATCATGGACAAGGTCAATCAATTCCTTCGAGAAACGATAGACGAAGTCCTGGATGAACTGCATCCAATCAAGTTTCTGCTTCGTCGCCGGCATATGCGTGACCTGCAGCTTACCGCCGTTGATGAAGTCTTCGGATGTCAGGCTGTAACCATATTCATCTCGGAAACGGTTCAGAGCTTCGGGCGAGACCGTGAAGTCATAGGATGCCCAGTCCGTGAAGCGATTGCGATGACGCTTGCTCTCACCCCAGATCCAAACGAAATTATAGAAGAAGGACGTGAAGCGAACCACGTTCGTCTGTGGATGTGCCTCGCACCAGTTACGCAGCCAGTCCAGCATATACGCCTGTACGGCAGGATAGATCGGATCCAAGGGAACCAGATGCTCCCTGTCGCCCCAATCGTTTGTCGTGTGGTTGTACATCGAGATCTCTTCCCAGATGCGCCAAGCCATGAAATTGACCGTGTAGCTGTGGAAAGGGGTAACGTCTTGCAAGCTTACGATACCGTTCTCGTATCTCCACAAGTCGCGTCTAACTTCCTCGCCCGTTGTCCGATTGAAGACTTGCCAATATGAGAGGCTCTCTTCTGTCTCGTTCACCTGGAACTGCTCACGGAAGAAGCCGTCCAGAATATCGATATCCAGTGTCTCTTTTATCGCGATGACCGGGTCCGACATCAAGAAGGACTGTTGTAGATGGCCGGGATTCGCCTTCGCCCATTCGTTATGGTCGCGAATGATGCATATCGTCGAGTATACGTCGAACCCCGCATCAAGGATCTCTTGTGAGAGGTCCGTGCCGTCGCTGTCGCGAACTACGTCTGCACCCCAACGCTCTGCAAGCTCCAGTGTTAATTGCTCATAATCGCTCTGTCCCGGGATTGTGAATCCCCCGCGCTTCAATTCCATAAAAATGCACCTCTCAAGTTAGAAATAACGCCAATCTAACGTCATACTAACCGAAGAGGTGCTGTCTATCTAGGAGATATCAAAGATAAATGGCACAAATTCGACCATTTGTAGTGAATTACATGCTATCTTCGTCCAATGTCTCGCCTCCAAGTAGGTGGAAGTGCAGATGCATGACGGTCTGACCGCCTTCTGCCCCGCAATTGTTCACCAGCCTGAAACCGCGCCGGTCTATCCCCTCTTGTTTCGCAATCGCCTCCACAGCTGTCAATACTTGGCTCAACACTTCGGGCGCACGACCCGATGCCTGTAGCGCCAAGATGTCGCTATGATGCTCTCTAGGGACAATCAGATGATGAATCTTGGCCCGCGGATGCAAGTCCTTGAAGGCATAGACGAAGTCGTCCTCGTACACCTTCGCCGATGGGATATCCCCGGTTATGATCTTACAAAAAATACAGTCACTCATCTTCTCTACCCCAGCTTCTCGGCAATGGTTTGACGGGCAAGCTCCAGTGCATCGTCTAGCTTCGCCAAGTCCTTGGCTCCGGCCATCGCCGTATCCGGACGACCGCCTCCGCCACCGCCCGCTACAGTTGCGACCGCCTTGACCAATTGGCCGCAGTGGATGCCGCGCTTGACGGCTTCGGGGCTTGCCATCGCTACGAAGTTCAGTTTATCGTCCATACGAGCACCCATCAAGACGACTGCGGGTTGCAGGCTGTCGCGGGCGCCGTTGGCCAAGTCCTTCAGTATATCGACCGAACTTGCACTGGCACCGGTCACCAAGACCTTGATACCATCGTAATCTCTGGCCTCTGCTAGTAGATCGCCGCTGCTTGCCGAGGCAAGTTGACCCTCCAGCTCTGTGATCTTGCGCCCTGCCGCCTTCAGCTCGGCTAGGTTATGTTCGATTCTGGGTTGAAGCTCGCCTACCGTCGTCTTCAGTCGATCGGCCGCCTGCTTCAGCTCGTCGTCCAAGTGCAGATAATCCATAAATGCCGAACGACCGGTCATCGCTTCGACGCGGCGTACGCCCGAAGCAATCGATTGCTCACCGACGATCTTGAACAAACCCGCTTGAGACGTGTGGTCCAGATGCGTCCCGCCGCAGAGCTCGCAGGAATAATCGCCCATTGAGATGACACGCACGGTATCTCCGTACTTCTCGTCGAAGAGCGCCATGGCACCGCTCTCCTTGGCTTCTGCCATACTCATCGACGTCGCCGTTATCGGATAGTCTGCCAAGATTGCCTCGTTCACCAAGCGCTCGATCTCGCGGATCTCCTCCTTGGATACTGCCTGATAGTGAGTGAAGTCAAACCGAAGCCTAGACGGGGTTACCAACGAGCCTGCCTGGGTGACGTGATCGCCCAGTACGGTACGAAGTGCCTTGTGCAGAAGATGCGTGGTCGAGTGATTGCGCATCGTAGACAGGCGAGTCTCGCGATCGACTTGAAGCTGTACCGTATCGCCCACATTGACCGTTCCATCCAGAACGCGTCCGTGATGGATATAGACACCCTCCGCGCTCTTGGTCGTATCCGTGATCTCGATCTCCAGATCGCCTGTTGTCGTGATCAGGCCGATGTCACCGACTTGTCCGCCGGATTCCGCATAGAACGGGCTTCGATCAACCACGATCAGCGCCTCGCTTCCCGACGTGGCAAGCGGGCCGGATACGAGGTCGCCGCTCTCCTCATCGTAAGTGGCGAGAAATAAGACCCTCGCTTCATCTGTCATCCGGTCATAACCGCTAAAATCGGTTGCGGGCAGCCTGTGAATCTCTTCGGGTAGCGCGGATCCGCCCCAAGCGGTTCCGCCCTTCGCCGTGATGGCGGCTCTGGCCTGCTCCTTCTGACGATCCATGTTTGCTTGGAAACCCGCTTGGTCTATGCCAAGACCGGCCTCTGCCGCAATCTCGCGGGTCAAATCCAAGGGGAAACCATATGTATCGTGGAGGCGGAAGACCTCATCGCCGGATAGCATATCCGATCCTGCGGCCTTCGCTGCCAAGATAGCATCGTCTAGCAGTCCGCTACCCTGACGAATCGTCTTCTCGAAACGAGCTTCTTCTCGTAGGATAATGTTCAAAATATAATCACGGCGCTCTTCTAGCTCCGGATAGGCAATCTTGGAATTCTCGATCACGAGCGGCGTCAAATCGTTCAAGAAGAGACGGTCGATTCCGAGCAAACGGCCATAGCGCGATGCGCGACGCAGCAAGCGGCGCAGGACATAGCCGCGACCCTCGTTGGACGGCAAGATGCCATCGGAAACCATCATCGTCGTGGAGCGAATATGGTCTGTCACCACACGAATTGCCACATCCGTCTTGGGATCATCGCCATAGCGGACACCTGCAATCTCGCAGACCTTGTCGAGTACGCTTCGTACCGTATCGACTTCAAACAAATTATTCACGCCCTGCATGACAGCCGCGATGCGCTCGAGGCCGGCACCGGTATCGATGTTCTTCTTGGCGAGTGGCAGATAGCTGCCGTCGGCCTGGCGATCGAACTGAGTGAACACGAGGTTCCAAAATTCGATGAAGCGATCGCAATCGCAATCGACTCCGCAGGTCTCCTTACCACAGCCCTTCTCAACACCGCGGTCATAGAAGAGCTCGGAACAAGGGCCGGACGGGCCCGAGCCGTGCTCCCAGAAATTATCTTCCTTACCGAGCCTCGTGATACGTTCTTCGGGGAGTCCGACCACGTCGTGCCAGATATCGTAAGCTTCGTCATCTTCTCGGAAGACTGTAACATGGACGAGTTCCGGCTCCATCTCCAGATGCTCCGTCACAAACTCCCAGGCCCAGGTGATGGCATCATGCTTGAAATAATCGCCAAAGCTGAAATTACCCAGCATCTCGAAATACGTGCCGTGGCGAGCCGTGAAACCGACTTGCTCTATATCGGGTGTGCGAATACACTTCTGGCAAGTCGTGACGCGAAGGGAAGGCGGTACTTCAGCACCGGTAAAATACGGTTTGAGAGGCGTCATGCCCGCATTGATCAACAAGATCGACGGATCATTGTTCGGAACCAAGGAGAAACTCGGCATGCGAAGATGCCCCTTCGATTCGAAGAAACTCAGGTAAGCCTCGCGTATTTCGTTTAAACCCATGTATTTCATAGCAATCAGAAACCTCTTCTAACACAGAAGCCCTAAGACTTGATCTGACGGATAAGTTCGGGCACTGTTCTCAATTATGCGTATCGTTCATTCTAGCGTATTTGGTCGCCTATAACAATTACCTTCGCCATATATCGGGGAGGCGTTCGCCTAGGCGAATCACGCGCTCTTCTTCCATCGCCAGGTCGGCACAGAAGACCGCCAGATGCCCGTAGATCGAATCTTCCAGCGTTGTCAGAGAAGCGGATACTGCCTCGCCCTGGATTAACGAGATGAAGTCTTGGACCAAGGCGTGATCGCCGCCGCCATGTCCGCCTGATCGCTTAGAATCCAAACCGACCTCGACTCGTTCTTCCGTGTAACCCGTATCGCTTAGGTGATCAAGACGGCGAATAACGAAGCTCTCGTCTTCGAACAGGCCTTCGATCTCTCCCGTCGTTCCGACGATATGGATGTCGCGCTCGGACTTGGCGGCTCCTCCGACCATCTGCAGTGTCGCGTTCTGTCCGCCCATGAATTGCAGCATCACCGTCTGATGGTCCACGTTATCGTGATTGCAGTCCCACACACAGCGACCATGGATATTGTCGGTTTGCAGCGATAGAACTTGATCCTCAACCGTCATCTGTTCGCGGCTGTCCGTAACGCCCCAGACATAATAAGATCGCTTGGCGCTCGACTCAATATAGTGCTTGCGCGCAGAATAACGACAACTTGCTTCGATCTCGCAATCGACAAGACAGCGCTTCCCTGCCCCAAGGGGCTTCTTATGTTCCGTAAATTGGACATCCGAGCCGAAGCTCGATACCTTCGTCGGCGTATCGCCCATAAGCCAGATCATGAGATCCACATCGTGCGAACACTTGGCGAGGAGCATGGACGACTTGCTCTCATGCTTGTTGCCCCATTTACCGCGCACATAGGATACGGCCGTATGATGGTAATTCACGTGTTCGGTCGCGGCGATGCTGATGATGTCGCCGATCTCATGTCGAAGCAGCGCTTCCTTGATCTCGCGGTAGAAATTCGCATAGCGAAGGACATGACAGATCATTACCTTGCTCTCATTTCTGCATGCGGCCTCGTAGAGTCGAAACATCTCCTCTTCGTCGATCGCCATCGGCTTCTCAAGCAGCATGTCATACCCTACGGCTAGCAGTGGGATCGATGTAGCCACATGATCTTGATCCATCGTGCCGTTGATGATGGCATCTGCGAGACGGCCTCTGGCGGCAAGCTCCTCTGCATTCTCGAAGCACATCTCGTCTGAGAAGCCGAAACGTTCGGCTAATTGTTGTCTTCGCTTGACATCCGGATCCGCAACCCCGACAATCTTCAACTGATCGGGAGCAGTTTGCGCATATTCGGCGTATACTTGTGCACGGTGGCCGGCACCGACGATTATCGCTGTTACAGCTGTCATGTTTCACCTATTCTTCATTATATGTTCTGATATGTTCCGGCTTCTCGCTTCAAATAACGGCTATACTATTCTATACACTCATCTATATACTCAGCAGGAGGTCTCGTGTATGCCAAACCGCAAGCCGCTAAGCAACAAGGATAGCAATCCGTACACTAGCATCACAGATGCAATACTGAACGGGCGGGTGCTTGCAGCCCTCTCCTTGTTGGTCATCTGTCTGGCCGTACCGACGATACAATTCGGTGATGACGGTCCAAGGTGGTTTATCTGGACAATCGGTTTACTATCTATCGCCCTGCCAACTCTACCGCTTTCGCTGGCGATTTTCAAGCGGCACAAGGCGGTATCAGGCCCCTTCTCGCTTGCGATCGGACTCCTGCTGATTTCTTATACTTCGTGGACATCTGCTTATTTGCATATACTGCCGTTTCGAAGATGGTCTATCGTCCTCATCTATCTTGTTCTCTTGCTGATTGTTTGGGGGCGCCGCAGCAATCGCGAGGCCGTTCGAGAGGCAATACTCGAACGAGACTTCCTCACTCCCGCCCTATTGTTCGCAAGCCTCTTCGTCTTGACGCTTGCGGCTTGGACCTATGTGCGCGGTTTGATGCCCAAGGCGGAGGGGCTGGAGAAGTTCATGGACTACGGCTTCATGATGAGCATGTGGCGAAGCGACTATCTGCCTGCCAAGGATATCTGGTTGGCCGGTCAACCGATCAATTACTACTACTACGGACAATTCGTCTACACCATGCTCTCGAAGTTTATGAATATCATGCCGATGTATAGCTACAATCTAGGTATGGCCTCCACCATGGCCTATGTAGTGGTGCTCGCTGCCGCACTCGGTTGGTTGCTCTTCAAGATGGCTATAGGACAATACCGAGAGCGTTTCACGACACTCTGGCAAACACTTGCTGCAGGTTTCGCAGCCTTCTTCGTTGCAATCGCGGGGAACAGTCATGCCTTCTTCTACGCTGACAATGCGCCGGGTCAGGGGCTGCTTCGCTGGCTATCCGATCGCGGTATCGAGGTGGGGAGTTTGGCTAGCTTCTACTTTGCCGACTCGACGCGCTATATCGGGTACAATCCCGACACAGCAGACAAGACCATACACGAGTTCCCCTATTATTCCTTCCTCGTGGCCGATCTGCACGCGCACGTTGCGAACACGGTCTTCGTCCTCTTGTTGCTGGGCATCTTGCTTGCTTACTACGATCGCAAGCAGTTGCTGATTCTGCCGGTGGATCACGACTCGGCCGTGATGGATCCCAAATCCTTCCTGAGGCAGTCTCTTGCCATCTGGCGTCGTCTGCTGACGGAGCCTACGGTCTTGATCGCAGGTCTCTTGCTCGCCGCCTTCATGATGTGTAACTTCTGGGATTTCGCAATCTACTTGGTCGTCATCGCCTTCGTCTTCGTCTCACGCAATCTGCGAGATGAAGAACAGGCAGGAGGTCCTGTCGGTCTCGCAGAACTGTTGATCGTATTGTTCGCCTTATTCTTCCCCTTCCTCGCTGTCGACAATCCGCTGGTAGCGCTGCTCGGTTATGCGCTGGCCGTCTTGATCGCCTTCTTGCTAATGAGATTTCGAAGAAACGCCTTCTCCAGAGGCGGCTTGCAACTTGCTTCCCTCTTTTTCCTCGCCCACTTCTTCGCCTATCCGTTCAACCGGCAATTCGAAGCAATCTCCAAGAGCATACGGCTAACGACGAATCAATCAACCCCGCAGCAGCTCATGATTCTCTGGGGCGGGCATATTCTGCTGGTCTTGCTGACTTGTATCTTCTTGACCCTCGTCAAGAACCGCCAGAAGAGAGAGACCCTCGAGCAGGGTTTCCTCGAACGGATGGATGGCTCCTGGGTGGTGATCTTACTTGCAATCTCGGGTATCGGGCTCGTGATCGCTCCGGAAATCCTCTATGTCAGAGACATCTATGAGGCGAATTACGCACGGGCGAATACGATGTTTAAGTTCACGTATCAGGCGTTTATCCTCATGAGCCTTGTTCTTGCGGTGCTTTTGCCTCTATTGTTGGCCTATGGCTACAAGGCCGTACATAAGAAGTTCAAATGGTTTAATGCCTTGGTTTACGGTGTCTCGGTGCTCGCCACCCTATCGCTCTATATCATGCCGGCATACTATCCGTTTGTTGCGACTTCCGGCTGGGTACCCAATCCGAAGACTAGCGAGTGGCAGGGCCTGGATGCGCAAGCCTGGATGAATAGCGCCTATGCAATCTCCGGTAGCGTGAATCATGAGACAAGGACTTATGACTTATCCGTCGACTCGGCTGCGATCAAGTGGCTAAACGAGCACGTCTCGGGCCAACCTACGATCCTCGAAGCTGCGGGGCACTCCTACACACATCTCAACCGCATCTCAGCCTACACCGGCCTACCGACCGTCATGGGCTGGGAGACGCATGAGTGGCTCTGGCGAACGTCCAAGACAAATGCGAACGCGTACAGCGACGTCGTCTGGCCGAAACAAACGGATGTGGAAACAGTTTACAATTGGTCCGATCCGGAGCGGGCGCTTGGCGTTCTTAGAGACCTCGAGGTAGAGTACATCATCATCGGCGAACTCGAATTGCTTCGCTACCCGGACATGGACCTGGATCAACTACTCTCGCTTGGCGAAACGGTCTTCCACCAAGGTCTGATGCGTATTGTCCAAATCAACCCTTATACGTTAGGATAAGCTTATCACCTGTCTCAAGAAAGGCTAGAAGATTATGAACAACAAATTGTCATTGACAGAAGACTTCAAACGAATCGGCATCGACCCCAAGGGTACACTCTGGCTGCACATGTCTCTGAAGTCACTCGGTCCGATCGAGGGCGGCGCAGAGACCTTCATCGACGCACTGATGGATTACATGCAAGACGGTCTCCTGGTTCTACCGACGCATACCTGGGCTTACGTGAACGCGAAGCAGCCCATCTACCTGATCGACGAGACACCGTCTTGTATCGGTATTGTACCGGACCTCTTCCGCAAGCGAAGCGGCGTTCACCGCAGCCTACATCCGACCCACTCCGTAGCAGCTTACGGTCGTGAAGCCGAGGCCTTCGTTACGGGGCAAACTGCCTTCAATACACCCTGTCACCCGGACTCTTGCTACGGCGAATTGATGAAGCGAAATGCGGACGTGCTCTTGATCGGCGTGAACTTCGCAAGAAATACGCTCGTTCACTGTATCGAAGAGATCGTCGATATACCCAAGCGCCTGACAGCAGAGCAAGAAGAACTCTACTCGGTCGACCACGAGGGGAAGAAGCATCCTTGCTTCCAGCATCGCCATATCGGCTCGATCTCCGAGAATTATCCTCGTATGGAAGAGACCTTCCGTAAACAAGGTAGGATGCAAACCGTTCGCATCGCAGACGCCGACACCCTCTATTTCAAGGCAGGAGATCTCTTGGACACCACGCTCGGACTACTAGCTGAGAATCCGGGTATATTCGATAACTTGGAAGAGTAAGAATTGTAATCATCTAAACCGCTAGCTCAAAACCGTTGCTGCACAGATGATGCACAAATGCCGCTCCGATCAAGATCGAAGCGGCATTCTGCTTGTTTCATATTTGTTGACTTACTTACTCGGCAGGCAAGATTAATTCTTGACCCTCTTGGATGAAGTCCTCGGAATCGAAGCCGTTTAGGTTGGCAATCTTCTCAATGTAGCTGAAATCGCCACCATAGAGCTTCTCGACAATACTGAACAGTGTATCGCCTGCCTGTACAACGTA
>CAZLEA010000001.1:205148-210827 GCA_964558445.1 uncultured Oscillospiraceae bacterium
GGTTGTGGTCGGCGCTGTTGGCGTCGGCGTCGCTTCGCTCGGAGCTTCATTCGACTCGGTCGGTGTAGGCTCCGCGTCATCCGATTCTGACGGTGTCTCACTGGACTCGGTCGCTTCCGATGTCGACTCCGTAGCTTCGCTACTCGATTCAATCGTATCGCTGCTATCGCTGACGAGCGGGGTCGATTCACCCACTAGCGTGTCGCTCGGCAAACTCGGGTTTGTCTCCCCGCCCTTGCCGCCTGTCGCCAGGCTCTTGATGATGAAGAAGAGCAAGATGACGGCTACGACAGCCAGTGCTGCAACCGCAATCTTCTTGGCTCTGTCGCGATCGCCATACGTATCGCCATAAACAGAAGCTGCTTCATCGTCCCAGTCGTCATCGCTGTAGAGACCTTGATCCCCCTCGAACTGCTCGGGCGTCTCGGCTGCATAGATCGGTGTCTGATCCAGGTCGTCGTAATCATCGTGTGCGGAACCGAAACCGCTGTAATCGATACCGCCATCTGCAGAATCGTCTTGGCTGAGATCTTGGTAGAAGTCCGTACGCTGTGCGTCATCTTGCAACTCGGGTTCTTGTACCTCTGCCTCGCTCTCACTGTTCGAGAAGTGTTGCTGAAGCTTCGCCTCCGCGAACGGATCGGACAGATCCACGAAGCTTGTCGTCTCATCACTTGTATAGGTATCGGCTTCGGTCGGCAAAGGCGCATCCATGGCTGGCAGATCCATCGCAGGCTTGGTGTCGGCCATGGCGATCTCGTCTTCTTGGGGCGCTAGCGGCTTGGCCTTCGGTGCGGGCGGTGCCTTGTAGGGATCTTCGAACCCGGCGAAGAGACTCTCTGTGTTCTTCGAGCCGGTGCGGTCGGTGATTCTGGAGGTGAAGCCCTTGGCCAGAGTCGCGCGACCGAGGCGATCGACGTTTGTGATGTCCTCGACGAAACCGATCATGAATTGCATGGAGATGTGTTCGTTCTCGCTGGCAGCCAGATCCATGATCATGCCCGCCGCCTCGCTCTGATCCTCGGCGAGGTCCAGAATGCGAAGCATCTGGCGTTGTCCGATCGCCTCCATCACTTCCTTGTTGCACATGATGATGCAATCATCTTGCTTCAATTGTGCGATGTTGGAATAGCGGATCGTGCCTGCGATGCCGGCCGAGAAATCGTTCATGTTCGCGACCTTGCGGCCGTTACCATCGATCGCCTCGAGCGGGTACTCGTCTTGTGTCAGAGGATAGAGCGTCTCGTCACGATAGAGGTAGGCACAGCCGCGTCCCAGGGTTATCGCGGCCATCTCTCCGTCCTTGATAATGATGCCCGAGAAATAGGGCTGGCGGATTGCCGCATCGGCCAGAGTCAGTCGTCCGGCTACGTTCACCACGCACTCGGCCAATTCGTTTATCTCATAATCGATGTTACGTCGATTGTTCTTCTTCAGATCGTTTGCAATTTGGTCCAAAAACTGTCGGTTGCCATCGTTGTTATGTGTCTCACTGCGACTGCCGTGCGAAGAGGCATATACAGCAAAAAAGGATCCTCGATCATCGCGATCCAGTGTGATATCGGCGAACTGTTCTTCACGTCGCCCAGCAATCCGGCCGTCCAAGTAAAATGCATCAACCGCACCTACGCTCGGTGTATACCGTGCGGTAACAGTTGTTGCGAGCCTCGTATTCCTGGCCATTTGGGTCCTCCCGGTCTAGTGGAGCAAGTAGCTCCCTTATCGTTATAATCTGCGTTCATGCAGGAAGTATATATCAATCATTACAGCCAAAAAGCATACACTTGCCACATCCAAAGTTCAAGCGCGCTTGGCTACCTGCTATTGTATCACAGCGCTTGATCCGGGCGAGCTTGCAAACTTACAATTCGTTAACGTTTAACCAATTTTTACAACTTCGAGAAATGCTTGCTGTTGAATACCATGCCGATCATGTCGACACGGCCTTCTCTGAACCGCTGCTTCATCTTGGCCTCAAGCGAACTCTGCCGATCCTTCTCCGTATCTGCCAAGGTCGCCCGCATCAAATCCGCGGTTCCCGTCAAACGATAAAACGAGATCCCGATCAGTTCTTCATGCGTCTTGATCTTATAGAGTTCATCTAAGAACTCGGCTTCCACACCCAACGCCAGCGCATAAGTGAATAGCGTAATTATGCTGTCAGTCGGCGGTTGCTCCACGGCAGGCAAGCTTGCAAACCGGGTCAAATAACGCCTGAACATCAGCGTATGATGCAGCGTCCAGTGCCCGATACCGGAGAGTGAGCGAATATTCAGGGTCAATACACCCATCAGGACACCCGGTATCAAGATCAGCCAAGAGAACCAGCTCAACGTCAGGACAAACGATACGATAGCCAATACGACATACAATACACTCATCAAACTTAGCAGGATCGTACGCCGAAGATGCTTATCGAATAAACCCTTGGCCGCCAGTTCGTCCTTGACACTCTGCGCGTACTCGGCGATGAAGCGATAGTAAGTAGATGAGTGCTCATGTGTCCGACTCATCTTCTCGAGTACGGCAGGCGAGAAACCGTCCAGTGTACGATTCAAGTCTCGCATGTGTTTGTAGACAATCATCTGGTGAGGATTCAAATAGACTGCGCCCTTGCGACCAAAAACCATCCAGCGACCGGTCAACGAATCGAAACTTGGCTGCAAGAGTGCCTCGGCCTCCTCTTCGGACAAGCCATCCGGTAAGACGGGTTCTGCAAGCACGAAGATATTCTTGTCATAATGCAGCAATCCCATGCCAACCAATGCGATCATGACGGCATAGATATCTTGGCCGGTCACCTTGCGTTTGACCAGGAAACTAAGACCGGAGAGCGAGATGCCAAGGGGCGGATACTTCATGTAGGGCCCAAGCTTGTCCCTGCGACCTCGCATCACATCGGTGAAATGTATGGTGGCGGCCACCAAGAAGGCCAAGGCTGCCAGAACAACAGCTATATAGAAGAAACTCTGATCAAACCAAGAGCTTACAGCACCCACGGCTTGCTCGCGGCGGGAAATCTCCTCCAACTCTTGGTCAAGCGACGGTAATATATCCGAGTTCTCCGTATAAGGGACAGACATAAACAGCGATTCGGGATAGGCCAGCACTAATTCAAATCCGTAGTTGGCCGGTACGTCGAAGACTTCTACACTGACTGCACGACGCTCTTCGGTGATACTATAGCGAACCGGTTTCTGCCAGCGGTAGAAGGGATAAGACTCGAAATCAATCGACTCATCGCTCGACCCTTCCGGGAATAAGAATTCGGCCTTCAGATGCGTGATCGGATAATCGAACTCATCATCGATGATATAACGACGGAGCAGACCGGCATCCGGATAGCGATCCAGGGCACCCGTCAGGCTATAAGCCAGATTCAACTTCACAAGACTGCCCTTACGAAACGAATAGATGATATGAAGGCTCTCCCTCCCACTACTTCGGATCAACTGATACTTGGGCGTTTGTGAAGATTGTACGTTTGTCCGATCCTCCGACTCACCGTTCTTGCGTGTGACATCGATCGGCATACCGTAGCCCTCGCCCGTATCGATCGACATGCTGAGAGCTGTCATCTCTGCATTGATCGCCTGGGAGAAATCGTAGACCAGAACAAGCGAGCTCATCTCGCTATGGATCGTGAGATCTATCGATTCTTGAACCAGAATATCGCCGTTCTCCATGACTGTATGTGTCATCAGAGCATCGTCGATTCTGGCCGGAGCACTCTCGGAATCCAGGTTCAGGGGCTTGCGCTCATCCGCGTTTATACCGGAGCCTATACACAGACAGAACACAAACAAGCCTAGTACAAATAGGCTTGTTCGTCTGAATCGATTCGCTCTTGTTCTTACTTGCTTCTGTCCCACGGTGCTCTTGCTACCCACACGCTTCCTGCAATATTCTGCCAATGCCCTCATTCTACCATATGCTTCTATCAGCAAAGGCCGCAGGCCGCGCAAGCAGACGGCGCAATCGCGGTCCCGCCAAGGCCGGTCTCGCGTAGCGTACCTGGCATATCGCTACCGACTTGCTTCGTCACAAGAATCATCTCGTCTAGCGGTACGATGTTATCGAGCCCGGCCAGGCTCATCTCCGCGGCCAATATGCTATTCGCAGAGCCGAGCGCGTTTCTGCGCTGACAAGGCGCCTCCACAAGCCCGCCGATCGGATCGCAGACGAGTCCGAGCACGTTCTGCAGACAAGTCGACGAGGAGCTCAACGCGGCACGTGCCGAACCGCCGAGCAGCTGTGTGACCGCGGCCGAGGCCATCGCCGCGGCAGAGCCGGTCTCAGCCTGGCAGCCGCCCTCGGCACCGGATACCGAGCCGTTCGCCATAATCAGCATGCCGACCGCCGCCGCACAGTACAGTGCATCGATCATTTGATCATCCGAGAAATCGCGTAATTCGGCCAAGGCGATCAGAGTACCGGGGACGATACCTGCCGCACCCGCGGTTGGAGCCGCAACGATCAAGCCCATCGACGCGTTCACTTCCAGGACGCCCATCGCATAGGATGCGGCTCGGCTGATCAGGTGGCCGCTCAGCGCCTCCCCGCCTGCAGCCTCCGCTTCTTCGCGCTTCTTGTGCAAGCTCTGACTCTCGCCACCGATCAGGCCACCGATCGACCTGCGCGGCGAGTGAATCGAATCGTGCACCGCCGCCTTCATGATCGACCAGGCTCTGCCCATCAAGTCCAAGCACTCCGCTCGGCTGCGATCGAAGAGCGCCTGTTCGCGCCTGATCATCAGCTCAGAGATACTTAGTCTTGTCTCCTCGACCAGTGCCAGCAACTGCTTCGCGCTCTGTATGTTCAGCGCATCCGGATCGAGCTCATACGAGTCTTGCGAACGATCAGCTGTCGACTTGCCGTTATGGGCGCTGCCCGCAGAATCCAAGGTAGGAATTATAATCGCGCGATCGACGGACTCCAGCCGGTTCAACTCTACGCTGACCTCGTTCGGCAGCGTCTCGTCCGTCTCGATAATCATGTACGCACGCTTCCCCTTCTGCTCGCGGTAGAGGCGCATGAAGGCGATGTTGATATTATTATCGCTCAGCACGTTCGTCAGTCTTGCGACGACACCGGGTCTGTCGATATGATAAATCAAGATCGTGTTGTACGAACCGGTAAACTCAACATCGACGCCGTTGATCCGCCGGATGATCGCCCTGCCGCCACCGATCGATTCGCCACGAACCGTAACGAAGCCATCCTCACCGCGAAGCGTGATATCAACCGTATTCGGATGCACAGTATCGTCATCGTAATCGAACTCGAACTCGACTCCTAGGCCTCGCTCCTTGGCAAGATCGAAGGAATCTCGAATTCTCGCATCATCCGGTCTTAATCCGAGTACACCGCCGACCAGTGCGCGATCCGTGCCGTGCCCCTGATAGGTCCTGGCGAAACTTCCGTATAATCTAAACTTGGCGGAGCGAATCTCACCGTTTAGCATCTGACCAGCTAGCAGTGCGATACGTAGCGCGCCGGCTGTGTGCGAACTTGACGGTCCGATCATATTGGGCCCGATTACATCGAGGGCGCTGATCTCATGTGCTTTTCCCATAGTCATCCTTCAATTTATCTCTACGTTGTGTAATGCGTAATATGTGTTTAGCTACTTCGTTTATTCTACTAAATTCTTAGCAGATAGAGAAGGATTGGCCAAAC
>CAZLEA010000002.1:0-1893 GCA_964558445.1 uncultured Oscillospiraceae bacterium
TCAGCACCTTGTCCGTATTCGTAACTCTGCCATCACCATTCACATCACCCTTCAACACAGGTGCCGGGGCCGCAGTCGGTTTTGGTGTCACGGTTGGCGTCGTGCCTACTGTAACAAGTGTCTTCGCGCTGGCTGACAGCTTATCTGCAGCCGAACTAACAGTATTCCTAGAATTTGTTACCTTAGTTGTGGCAGTTATTACTGCCGTCCTAGCTGTTTCTGAAGCTAAGTATTTATCTCTGTCTGCCTTGATACCATTCAGATATGTATTTATCGCAGTAATCTGTTGTGCTTGCGTCATGAAGCTCACACTATCTTGATCTGACTTCAGCGGCGGATAATTGATATCGATTGTTCCCCTCGCGTTATTCGCCACTGTCGATCCCGATGTAACTTCTTGTTGCATTCTGGATGCTAGGAAGTAAGCACTGGTTCCGACATCGGCAGCGGCGATCATGATGTTATCGACCATGGCCAATAAACCCGTGTTCTGACCGAACATAGCGACAACACCGGCTCTTGTTTCGGCCTTGTTCGAATGTCTCAGACTCATGAACATGAAGATCTGACCATAATGCGTCATATTTCTACTCGCGTTATACACACTCAGATTGAGGAAATTCCTGGGATCCATGAAGTACGATACGCCCGCTTCATTGACCGGAACAAACGTCGATCCGTCATAAACCGTGTAGTTCTTGATGTAGGGTTTATTATATGAGTAATTCGAGATCAGGCTTCGATCTTCCGGATTCACTTGGTTCCATAGAGCCACGCCCCATGTATCCTTCGTCGTCTCCGCGATGAAGCGCCACTCGGGATTGATCTTGTAGATTTGGATCAGAGGATACCAGTAGGTGATATCAGGGAATGCCTGGAGATCTTGTTTGAATTGCGCGAAATAGGTCCCCTTCGTATCGAGGCCTTCACGAGTAATCAGTTCATCTAACGTGAGCGCAAGCTCGGCAGTGGTATAAACCTGTGTATTTCCGGGGTTCGCAGGATCCGGGCTGGGCTGCGTAGGCATGCCCGCGAACACAGGAATCAAGAAGGTGATCTCCCCTTCGATTCTCATATTCGTAGTGCCTCCGGTGAACGCGCTGTAGATCTTCCTGGATTCTGAGCGCGGTGCTTCAACAGCTTGCATGTATTGCTGCCAATAGTGTTCACCCTTGAGATTGAACTTCTGATAGAAGATAGTCTCTTGTTGACGTGCGTTGTACGTATTGTTGATCCAGCGCGCACCACCTGTCACGGCCTTCTGCACAGAAGTCCAAGGGAGCTGGTACAACTCTCTTAATCTGGCATCTTCCGTGGCGTTCGGACTCAATTCCGTCAGCCCCATGGCGAATTTAACACCGTTGATTCGGTTCCCATCGATCATGACGGCATCTGTGGTGGCAAAGGCATTGATATTATATACATTGTAATATTTATTCGCCGGAGCCTTCAGCTGACCGTTATTCGCAAGTGTTAGCCACGCGGACTTCTCGACATAGTTATCGTAAGCCTTCTTCAGGTTTGCAGTATTGCCATAAGAATTCAGCGTTGTATTGGCATTGCTCAGTTCGGTCTCGCTTGCCTGGAGGTTTGAATAAGCGGTCTTGAAGCTACTGAGTGTTGAATCGTTTGCACGATAGACCTTCTGCTGATTCGCCTCGACGAGGATGTAGCCGCGCTGGTTGGTCTTCGTAAACCAGATCTCATACCAGAGGCTGTCGTTCGCCGTCACTCTCTTACCGCTCACGGTACCTAAGATGACATATTTATCTTCGTTTGATGCAGTTCCGATTACGTTATCCACGGTAGCATCTGCTGCCGATCGGACATTATAATTCTGGGTATCGGTACGGGCAATCTCTAGCACGTCTCCGTATACAGCGCCGGTCGTCG
>CAZLEA010000002.1:1993-21211 GCA_964558445.1 uncultured Oscillospiraceae bacterium
GATCTGGTATTCGTCACGGTATCACCCGCCTTACCGATCGTGCTGGCCACGACAGCTCCGGCAAACGGGTTGACTAACGACAGTATCAATAAGACGGCTAATAACAAAGAAACGGACCTAAGTCTCATGATGGATCCCCTTATATTACGGTTTCGATTTAATCGCATAATTATAAACTAACACGCAAGGCTTAGAAGCTTGTTTCACGCTTATTACATGATCTTGACGCCTGCCTAAGATCGCTCAAAGATTACTGTATTATAACATACCCATATGACCGAACCGTTCCGTTGCACCATACAAATATGCTTGCATGAAACGAAGTTGTTCATACAAGCGTATAGATTACTGACTCTTATTCAAGCGATTAGCTTCGATCCTGCTGCAGTTCATCTAGCGATTGACGGAAGGCCGGGAGGAAATGCTCCATGAAGTAATCAAGCTCCGGCAAGTTCATCGCCAAGACCTTCGCCTCGCACTGTTCCTTGGCTGCCTTGAACTCGTTGTTCCCTTGACTGAGCTCCTCAATGCACTTGATATACGCCGCCAGCTTGTCGGCTGCATGTACCAGTTCGTGAATCGCCTCGTCTTCGTTCGTCTCGGACCCATGAATCAAGGTTGCATAATGCGGCACGAATTCACGGGGCAACATCTCGAGTAAGCGAGCGTTCGCCTCATCCTCTGCTGCTTGGTAGGCACCACGCAGTTCGGGACTATAGTACTTGATCGGCGTCGGCATATCGCCCGTGATGATCTCGCTTGCATCGTGGAAGATAGCGACTGCCATCACGGATTCAGGATTCGGACAGATGCGCCCGTCTGCGAAGTGCTCGCGTCGAATCAGCGCCAGAGCATGCGCCAAGATGGCAACTTGCAGGCTATGTTCCTGTAGATTCTCCGAGCTCGTATTGCGCATCAGACTCCAACGATTGATCAGTTTCATCCGATTCATCATCGCAAAAAATCCATAAGCCATTCGACACCTCCCCATTTACGCCTTCTTGAATTTAGCGAAGTTCGCCATAAGCCGCTTCGTCCCACTCTGGAAACGAATCACGACGAGCGCATCTCCTGCCAAGGGTTCGACTTGCAGAACATCACCGACACCGAAGGTATCGTGCCGCACCTTGTCGCCCTTATGAATCTCGTGCGGTGCCAGAGCCTGAGGCCCGCCAGCAGGTGTTGCCGCCTTCTTCTGCTTACCGCCGGACACCAAGAAGTCCATGCCCGAACCGATCTTCGATTGTGCAGCTCTGGAATCTCCCGAGAGAATTGACTTGCTTCCGGTGCCCGCAGTTGAGCCGGTCTGTACCGCCGGACCCGTGCGTTGTCTTGCTGCACCGCCGCGTCGCTCTTCTCTGCTACCAAACGTCTGGCGATCGCCTCGGCTACTGCCACCATACGATGCCATATATTCCGTCGGTATCTCTTCGATGAAACGAGATGGGAAGTAAGAGCGGGTCTGACCATAGAGTGTCCTTGAACTAGCAGAGGTGATATAGAGCTTCTGCTTCGCTCGCGTAATCGCAACATAAGCCAAGCGGCGCTCCTCCTCGAGCGCGATCTCATCGTCTGCCGAGAGATAACTTGGGAAGATCCCCTCGTCCGCACTTACCAAGAAGACGAGATTGAACTCCAGCCCCTTCGCCGCATGAATCGTCATCAGACGAACGTAACTCTCTTCCTCGTCAGCCAAATCCGCAGAAGACGAGAGCGATGCCTGCTCCATGAAGGCAAGCAGCAAGTCCTCTAGCGGTGTATGCGCGTTCAGGCTGCTTCCCTCACCCAGAGTGGCACCAAGATCTGAAGATTCGTTTACGGGCAGATCATCTGGTGCATCGATACTCGAGAAGGCGGACAAGTCGTCCAAGTCGATCGGCGGCGTATAGCTATCGATAAACTCCTTGGCATCCGACAGAAGTTCCTTCATATTCTCGATGCGGTCGACCGTCACATCCTTACCCTTCTCCTGGGTATCGATTATCTCTTGGATCAGGCCGCTCTGGCCCTGAACCAACTCTACGAAATCGGTCAAGGACAGTTCGTCTCGCATCAATTCCTGGCGAAACGAAGCGATTAAGTGAGCAAACTCCTGCAAGCGCCTTGAAGCCCTTGAGAGTTCGGGGTAGAGATTCGCCTTCGCCGCGATCTCAAGCATCGATCTTCCCTCTTGTCTTGCAAGATCACCCAGTGCCAATACCGTAGCCTGGCCGATACCGCGCTTCGGTGTATTCACTACGCGTTCAAAGGAGATATCGTCGTTCGTCTGCGTAATCAGGCGCAGATAGGCGAGCACGTCCTTGATCTCCTTACGATCGTAGAAACGTAGGCCGCCATAAATCCGATACGGGATCGCTTGTTCTCTAAGTCCTTGTTCAATGCTTCGTGATATCGCGTTATTCCGGTAGAGAATCGCTACATCGTCGTATCCTAGGTCCCCGCGGCGTACCCGACGCTTGATCTCATCGGCGACATAACGAGCCTCCGTGAAGTTGTTGTCCAATACGGCGAAGCTGATCTGCTCACCACCCGGCTTACTCGTCCATAGCTTCTTCGCCTTGCGCCCCTTGTTATGCGCGATAACGGCGTTCGCTGCACTGAGTACAGTGTTCGTCGAACGGTAGTTCTGTTCGAGCTTGATGACCGTACAGTTCTTATAATCCTTCTCGAAGTCCAAGATATTCCTGATATCCGCACCGCGAAAGGAGTAGATTGATTGATCATCGTCACCGACTACACAGACGTTCTGATGAGCCGCAGCCAGAGCCTTGACGATCTTGTACTGCGCACCGTTCGTATCTTGATACTCGTCCACCATGATGTAGTGGAAGCGCTCTTGGTAGCGGGCTAGGACTTCGGGATGCTGATCGAAGAGTTCGACCGTGTAATAGAGGATGTCATCGAAGTCCATGGAATCGCTGCGACGGAGGCGCTGCTGATAGAGCTTGTAGACTTGTTCCACCTTCTGATTGTAGTAGCCGCCGCCAGATAAGCGCAGGAAGTTCTCGGCACCGATCAAGTTATTCTTCGCATTCGAAATAGAGCCGTGGATGCTGTTCGCATTGAACTGCTTGTCGTCCAGGTTCAACTCCTTCATGATGTCGCGCACGACCTTCTTCTGATCGTCGCTATCGATGATGCTGTAATTCGAGGTATAGCCAAGCAAGTCTGCATGCTTGCGCAGGATGCGGGCGAACATCGAGTGGAAGGTGCCGATCCACATCTGCTTGGAGACATCGCCGATGAGCTCTGCCACACGCTCCTTCATCTCGTTGGCAGCCTTGTTCGTAAAGGTTATAGCGAGAATCTGCCAGGGACTGACCCTTCGGTTCGAGATCAGATAAGCGATACGCTGGGTGATGACTCTGGTCTTGCCGGAACCGGCACCCGCTAAGATGAGCAAGGGGCCGCGGTCATGAAGCACAGCCTGACGCTGTTCGGGATTCAAGCCGCGAACGAAGCGATCATCAGTCAGATCGGCCACAGTTGCGGCAGGCGTAACAACAGCCTTCTTCGCTTGCTTCTTCTCTTCTTCGCGTGCGTTCTCCTCGTCTTCGATACCGTTCTCCTGGTTAAATAAGTCAAAAAAGTTCATGTCCGCTCCTCTTCAATCCCCATCTATCTCGCATCATTATAGCACATATCGAACGTTTGTTCTGAAGTGTTCTCGGCTGTTCTGCCAAGCATCTATACTATCACCCCGGCAAGTCACGCTAATATCGTAACGCAAACAGAATGTCTATTCTACTCGAAAACCTCGGGTTTGCCACCCTTAGTGCTCGAAATGAGCATCAAAAAGGGTCGACCCGAAGATCGACCCCCAAACTCTCACTTAAGCTTATTACCGTATCAGTACTCCGGCTCGATGAGACCATAGTCGCCATCGCGGCGCTTGTAGACGAGTGCTACCTTACCCGTATCGGCATTCAAGAAGAGTAAGAAGCCGTGGCCGAGCATATCCATCTGCAAGCAAGCTTCCTCGGCATCCATCGGTGCCAGGTCGAAGTGCTTACGGCGAACAATATTGATCTCGGTATCGGCATCCATCGGCAGTTCGTGGCCGGTAGCCGAAGCAATCGCCTGATCCTTCATCGATTCCATCAAATAGGCGTAATCGTGGACACGCTTCTCGAGGCGCGTCTTGTGTTTACGGAACTGGCTCTCGAGGGCATCTACGCCGTCATCCAGTGCGGTAAGCACATCTTGTGATTCTGTTTCGGAACGGAAATATCGGTTCTTGACCTTCATGGTGACTTCTACTCGTTTGAGATCGCCCTCCGGTCTTACCTTGACCGTTGCGTCTGCATCGGGGCCCAAGAAACGCTCGAACTTCGAGAGCCTCTTCTCAATCACTGTTCTGAGCTGATCGCCCACCTTCATGCCATGACCGGTTACGATAATATTCATATCATCCACTCCTTCCATGCGACCGGGATTGTGTCGCGGTTATTGAGCAGCGAGCCTCTCACTCGGAGTCGAAACCAGTATACGCATCCGCTTATCGATGGCTACTGCTCGGCTTGTTTCCATTATACTGATCCATTCTCCCCTGACTAGTAATGTCGGCACTGCAATCGCTTGCCAAATCATGTTATACTGGGAACAGCGGGCTCGGGAGAGGCCGCTCTATTTATCTACCGGGATAATGGTGTATACACCCTTCTGCTTCTTCCCGTCTTCCTTCAGATACTGCTTCACCTTACCGAAATCCACGAAGGCAGCAGCGCCCACCTGAAACATCTTACCCAGATGAATCGAGTTCACGCCGCCTTGGCGCGGTCGAAACGTGATGGGATGCCAACAGATCGATTCGCCCTTGTAGGCGGGGATCGCGGTCAGGACCGCATTCGACAAGAAGAATTGATTCGGTACATAGTTTAACCACTGACTGAGGCTGACGCTGGACATCAAGCGGTACGGTGTGTTCGGATCACGCACCTTGACACCGATGCGCAGGCGAATCAGGAAGCGAAGTACCTTCGAGACCAATACTCTAGACATACCATCCTCGCGGCGGTAGCGATAGCCGATGTTCAGATCGTAGTCGTAGCGTCGCTCCCAGAGAGGAGAGAATTCCTCCGGCCTGGTCTGGCCGTCCGAATCCGTTTGGAACACGAAGTTTGCGCCCATGCGAAGCGCCGTGCGATACGCGTTCAGACAAGTCGGTCCATGACCGCTGTTCGCCTGATCGATCACCAGCAGCTGCGGGTAGTGCTCGCGAAGCGATTGACAGATGGCCCAGGTGTCGTCCGTGCTGCCGTCGTTGATAATCAGCAGACGGCTGTCCTCCGAGCCATGCTCTAGCACCGGGTACCACTCCGCAACCGTGTTCGCTATATTCTCGGCCTCGTTATAGGCCGGCATCACAATAAATAATGTATCCATATGCCCATTATACGCTCCATATATGACAAGTTTGTGTCGCTAAGGCGAATTTCTGCCTCCCTGTCCGACTCTCTTCTGCTGCATGCGACCGATGAGATCCCTCGTATACGGGTGCTCCGGTGCCCGGAACACGTCCTCCACCGATGCGAATTCTACGATCTTCCCCTCATACAATACGGCGACACGATCGCTTAGGTGATAGATCACATCCAAGTCGTGCGCGATGAAGAGGCAGGAGAAGTCGAATTGCCTGCGTAAACGAAGCAAGAGATTTAGAATCTGAGCCTGCACCGAGACATCGAGTGATGCCACGGCCTCGTCTGCGATCAGGAGCTCCGGTTCGAGGATCATGGCAATCGCGATCGCCACACGCTGACGCTGCCCGCCGGACAGGTTCGCCGGCAAGCGCGAGCCGAGGCTTCGATCCAGATCGACGGCATCCAAGATAGCGTGTACTCTGGCTTGTCTCAGCGCCTTATCCTTGATGCCCGCAATAATCAGCGGTTCTTCGATCTGGCGATAGATCGTCATGTGGGGGTCAAGCGAGCTATAGGGATCTTGGAAGATCATACCGAGCCCCTCGGTTGCGACCCGTCGCTTGCGCCCCGCCAGATGCAAGATATCTTGACCTCGGTAGATCACCTCACCACGGCTAGCCGGTAGCTGTCCTGTCAGCACACGAGCGATCGTCGTCTTACCCGAACCGGATTCGCCAAGCAGACCGACGAATTCGCCTCGCCTGATATCCAGTTCGATCTCTTCGAGCACATGATCGTCATCCCCATAGCCAGCGCACAGCCCGCGAATCTCAAGGACCTTCGACTCTGAGATCACCGCTCCATCCTCCGCCTCTAGCTCCGAGAGCAAGCCTGCATCCCCTTCTTGCCCTAGCAGCCTACCCTTCTTCTCCGGTGTCGGCAGCGCAGCGAGGAGCATCTTCGTGTAGGCATGTTTCGGCTCGGCCATGATCTCGCTTGTCTTCCCCTCTTCCACCACGATACCGTCTCGCATCACGACCAGGTCCTCGCAGAGCCTCGCTACTGAAGCCAAGTCATGGGAGATAAACAGGATCGAGGTACCTCGCCGCTCGTTCTCCTCTCTGAGCAAATCGATTATCTGATCCGAGAGGCGCCGGTCGAGCGCCGTCGTCGATTCGTCCGCAATCAGGAGGCAGGGCTTGCCGATCAGTGCCATCGCGATCAGCACACGCTGACGCATGCCGCCCGACAGTTCATGCGGATACGCCCTGTAGACAGCCTCCGCATCCGCCAGACCAACCGAGCGCAGCGCCTCCAGTACGGCCTCTCGCACCGCAGGCTTCTCCTCGCCGCGCAGTGTCAGTAATTCGCCGACTTGCCGGCCGACTCGCATCAGCGGGTTTAGTGCCGTGAGCGCGTCTTGATAGATGAAGCCGACCCTGGACGCAAGCCTCGCCCGGCGCTCCCTTGGCGGAAGCCTGAGCAGATCTCTTCCCTCCAGCAAGATCTCTCCGCTTGCCACCCGAAATTGCGGTGGTAATAAGTCGGTGATGGCGAGCGCGGTTGTGCTTTTGCCCGAGCCGGACTCACCCACCAGACCGACAATCCCACCCTCAGGGATACGGACATCCAGATCCCGCACAATCGGAACGGGACTGTCATCTGCCATAATCTTCAGCTGCTTCAGCTCCAAGTGATACATCATAGGTCCTCCCGGTAACGAAGTCTCAGCCCACTGCCGAGGAAGTAGGCCCCCAGCACCGTCTGCACGATCAAGAGACCCGGGAACAGAGCGTACCATGGCGCCGCGAACAGGTAGGCCTGAGCCTCATAGAGCATGCGTCCCCAGCTCGGCTCCGTCGGCGGAATACCAAGCCCGAGGAAGCTGAGACTGGTCTCCGTCAAGATCGCGTTCGCAAACCCGATCGTCATCGCAGACACCATTTGACCCACGGTCGACGGCAGAATATGACGCCACATGATATAGAGCGGCCTCGCTCCCATGATGCGCAAACGTTTGACGTAATCCCTGTTCGACGCCTGTTGGAAGGCGCTTCTCACAACACGGGCAAAGGACGGCACAAACAACACCCCCATCGCCAGAATCAGCTGGGGCACGCCGCCACCGAGCACCGCTACGAAGAGCAGGGCCAAGAGCATCGAGGGGAAGGCCATCAGAGAATCGTTTAGCCGCATCAAGAGCCAATCGATTAGCCCCCCGAAGTAGCCGGCCAAACCGCCGATCACGAGCCCACCAAGCGAGCCGATCAAGATAGTGCCAAGTGCGATGACAAGGCTCGTCCCGCCAGCCCGAAACGCTCTGGTGAAGAGATCTCGTCCGTAATTATCCGTGCCGAACCAATGCCGAAGAGAGGGCGCGAGGAAGCGAGCATCCGCATCCAAGGCGGACGGATCGTACGGCGAGAAGAAGAGGCTGCCCAGATAAGAGAGCAGCACCAAGCCGAGGAGCAAGACACCGAGGAATTCCTGCCACGAGTGGAAGATACCAAGATAACGCTTCTTGTATATCGGCGAGGCGCCGAGCACCAACAAGTCATGTTCCATTAGCGTCCTCCCTTCTCGTTTGACCGCCGAAGCCTCGGATCGATCGCCTGATTCAAGAGATCGACCACGAAGCCGACCAGTACGACCAGAGACGCCACCAACAAGATGATGCCTTGTGTCAGCGGGAAGTCTCTTGCTTCGATGGCGGTGATCAAGAGGCGCCCTAGACCTGGCAAGTTATAGACTTGTTCGATGACAATCGCACCGGCAAAGAGTTCGGCTAGCACAATTCCCATCGTCGTCACGAGCGGCACGAGCGCGTTTCGCAGCAGGTGCACCGAGTAGAGGCGAAATGCGGATACGCCCTTCCCCTTAGCTGTTCGCACATAATCCATGCTCCGCTGTTCGATGAGCGCCTGGCGGAGGAATTGTACGACCCAGGCGATACGGGGAATCGCAACGGCAACCGCGGGGAGAAACAGGCTTCGAATCGAGAGCCACAAGCCTCTCTCGGGCTCGATATAGAGCACGCCGCCGAAATTATGGAAGACGAGGCCGAGCAGGAGTGTCAATAAGATGGCTACGAAGAACGACGGGATCGCAAGCCCCGTCTGCGTCACGACATTAATCAGCGTGTCGAGTGCACCGCCAGGCTTCTTCGCCGACAAGACGGCGAGCGGAATCCCGACTAAGAGGACCAATACCAAGGCTTCCATGGCCAGCATCAAGCTGAGCGTGAAGCGAGAGCCAAGCAAGTCCGTAACCGGGAGCGAGAATCGCATGGATGTCCCCAGATCGCCGCGAAACAAGCCGCCTACATAAGTTGCGATCTGCTGAGGCCAGGGCTGCTCGAGTCCGAGCGTCTGCCTGAGGGCCATGACCTCTGCCTCACTCGCATTGGTCCCGAGCATAATACGAGCCGGATCGCCCGGCACCACATAGAACACAAGATTCGTTATCACTAGAATAAACAAGAGCGTAACGAAGACGGCCAGCAGCCGCCAGCCGACAAACGATATGACTTGCTTACTCTTCTTCCCTAATCCCAACCGTCATCTCCTCTAAGCTAATCAAAAGGCGGGCCCAATACCCGCCTCGATCGATCTCAATCCATGAACCGTATCGGCGCCATGTCCTGTACATACTGTGGATATATTGTATACCCTTCCAGCTCTTTTTTCACGGCTGTGATCGTAGCCGGATCCTGTAAGAAGACAGAGGCCGATTCTTCATAGAGAATTCGTTGTAATTCGTGGTAAGCAGATACACGGTCTTGGTGCTCGAGGCTTGCCTCCATCTCCTGCCAGACCCGGTCGTAGTCAGCGGACTTGAAGTTGATGAAGTTACTCTGATCGTCCGAGCGATAACGGTGTAAGACGTCCGACGGCGTATAGACGGAGGTCAGTGCGATGATGGTCGTCTGATAGTCTCGGCCGGTGTAGACGCGTTCTAGCCAAGTACCCCAGTCAACCGGCTCCAGCTTGGCTCGGATACCGACCTCGGCTAGTTGATTGACGATGACCTCGCCCGTCTGGACGTGGACCACGTAGTTCGACGGTACCGTTATCGTAAGCTCGAAACCATCTTGGTAGCCGGCTTCCGCTAGCAGTTCCCTGGCTCGTACCTGATCGCCCTTGGCGGAAGCTTCGAGCTTATCGTTATAGTATTCGCCCATAGCAGGTGACATACCCGAGTGGATCGGCTCGCCATAACCGAACATGACGAAGTCGATGATCGCATCCTTGTCGATCGCAAGATTCAGCGCTTCACGCACCAAGACGTTATCGAGCGGTGCGACCGCATTATTCAGTGCCCAGAGCTGTACCATGTTGCTCTCTGCCTGATAGAGGTTGAAACGACCGGAGAGCTGCTCGCCCTTGTCCGCCGTCAAATACGGGAAGATATCGATTCTACCGGCTTCGAGATCTACGAAGGCGGCATCGGCAGACGGTAGGATACGGAATTCGACCTCATCGATATGCGGTACGCCGTCTTGCCAATAGTTATCGTTTGCCACGAGGAGCACGCGCTGCTGCGGCTGATAGGAATCAAATTTGAAGGGACCCGTGCCTACCGGTTTCGTCGCCAGATCCTCGTAGGTCTCCGGCACAATCGCGTTCGTGAAGAAGCCGACGAGATCCGGATCCGCTTGCTTCAAGGCTACCGTGATCGTCTGGCCGTCTGCCGTGACATCCCTGATGATCGAGAACGGCTCGATATAGGCCGTACCGTCAATCAGACCGGCCCCGCGCTTGATCGAGTAGATGACGTCTGAGGGCTTGACCTCGTCGCCATTGTGGAACAAGACACCCTCACGAAGCACGAAGCTATACGACAAACCATCGTCTGCCATCTCATAGGAGCTGGCCAGAAGCGACGTAAACGAGCCGTCCGGCTCCAGGCGAAGCAATCCCTCGTACACGTTGTAGAAGATCTCCTTGGTGCCTGCTGCTTCCGCCAGATACGGATCGAGGAAGTCCGGTTCCTGGGTCACGCCGACAACCACGCGGCCGCCCTCCCCCGGCAACTCCTCTTGCTTCGGTGTACAAGACACCAAGGCGATCAAGAAGAAGAGCGTGCCGAGGCACGCCGCAAGCCATCTCTTGTTGAGTTTGTGCCGAGCGAATGGTCGGCTCATATAATTCCTTCTATCTCTCATGACCTTATCTCCGATTCATCATCTTCTGTAAATCTGATTACAAGATAGCATGCAGACCCGTTAACGCCTGTAACACCGCACAGAGCACGGTTTGGAGCTTGTTGTAGGTAGAGATCAAAAAAGCTCCCGACGAATCGGGAGCCTTCTTAATTACTCTGAGAGGTAGACAAGCTTAGTTGCCGTCCTTCTCCTTGACGAACTTCAGTAGATCGATGATGGCGTTGGAATAACCCCACTCGTTGTCATACCAGGAAACGACCTTGAAGAAGCGCTTCTCACCGGGCAGGTTGTTCTGCAAGGTGGCCAGAGAGTCGTAGATCGACGTGTGGCTATCGTGGACGATATCCTGCGAAACGATCTCTTCGTTGGCATACTTCAGACGGCCCTTGAGGTAGGTCTCGCTCGCCTTCTTCAGAAGGGAGTCGATCTCTTCGATCGAGGTGTCGCGCTCTGCGCGGAAGGTCAGGTCAACAGCCGAACCGGTTGCGACAGGTACGCGGAAGGACATGCCGGTCAGCTTACCCTTGGTAACGGGCAGGACCTCACCGACAGCCTTGGCTGCACCGGTGGTCGACGGGATGATATTGATAGCTGCTGCGCGGCCGCCTCTCCAATCCTTCTTGGAAGGACCGTCAACGGTCTTCTGAGTAGCGGTGTAAGCATGGATCGTGGTCATGAGACCGGTCTCGATGCCAACGCCTTCCTTCAGGAGAACGTGTACGAGGGGTGCCAAACAGTTGGTTGTGCAAGATGCGTTGGAGATGACGTTGTCGTTTGCGGGGTCATACTCGTTCTCGTTGACGCCCATGACAAATGTCTTGACGCCACCCTTACCGGGAGCGGAGATGAGAACCTTCTTGGCACCGGCGGCGAGGTGACCCTCAGCGGCGTCCAAGCTGGTGAAGAGACCGGTCGACTCGATAACGTAGTCAACACCGAGCTCCTTCCAAGGCAGCTGATCAGGTGTTCTGGCAGCAGCGACACACTTGGTCTCGTTGCCATCGACGACGATGACGTCGTCTGCGTCCAACTCAGGCGAGCTCTTCTTGGAGCTGACATCCTTCGTGAAACGACCCTGGGTGGAGTCATACTTCAGCTGATAAGCGAAGTACTCTGCATCTGTCGAAACGTCCGTGACGGCGACGACATCGATTTCCTTACCAAGTAGACCCTGCTCAGCGATCGCTCTGTAAACGAGTCTGCCAATGCGGCCAAATCCATTGATACCGACTTTGATTGCCATATGTTCCTCCTATTGTCCTCGAGCATCCGAGGCGATTCAATTCGATTGACGTATCTATAACGTACGTAACAATTATAACAGTTGTTCCGCTCAATTCAAGGAAGAACGTCACATTTCTATATCTAGCTCAATAATTCGATCCAATTAGATCTAATATATATGTTATTGGGTAGAAATGAATCCCAAGAAACCGTCTGCATCTTATCAAGCGGGCGATTAGCTGATACACTAGAACCATAATTGTCCATTTGAGAAAGGCAGGTACTATCATGTACAAATATCCCATTGGCGTTATCGTAGACTCGTTTCGTCTTCCCATCGAGGAAGCCGTGAAGAAGGCAGCCGAAATCGGTGCCACGGGTCTCCAAGTGTATGCAATCGACGGCGAACTCGCACCGGAGAACATGACGGACGAGAAGATCGCCGCATTCAACAAGCTCGTTGCGGATAACGGCCTGGAAGTTTCGGCTCTCGTCGGCGACATCGGCGGATTTGCGATCGTCGAGAAGAACGAAGCCAATATCGAGAAGAGCAAGCGGATCATGGATCTGGCCCTGAAGCTTAACTGTAACGTCGTGACCACGCATATCGGCGTCATCCCCTCGGATCCGACCGATCCCATGTACAAGGTCTATCAAGACGTCTGTAACGAACTGGGTGCTTACGGTGATGAGATCGGCGCTCACTTTGCTATTGAGACCGGTCCCGAAACCTCCGAGACCCTATTCAACTTCTTGGAGTCGCTCGACAGCAAGGGTGTCGGCGTCAACTTCGACCCCGCAAACCTGATCATGGTCCTAAACGATGACCCCGTCGCAGGCGTCTACCTCCTGAAGGATTATATTTATCATACGCATGCCAAGGACGGCATCCAGATCAAGCCCGTCGACCCACACGCGGTCTACCACGGCGGAACAAACCTCGAGATGGACGACTACTTCAAGGAAGTGCCGCTCGGTCAGGGCTCGGTTGATTGGCCAAACTACCTGAAGGCGCTGGAGGACATCGGCTATCGCGGCTTCCTCACCATCGAGCGTGAGACAGGCGATACGCCGGAAGATGATATCCGCTTGGCGGTTGACTTCCTGAAGGAGATCACGGGTCAGTAAACCGAATCGAAATCAATACACTGGGGGGCTGTACTACTGGAATGTAGACAGCCCCTTATCTATATGTATTATAAATCTAATGCTCTAAGACTTAAACCTTCTGCACCGTCTCGCCAGTCTCTTCGACCTTGCGAATCAAGTGACCAGCCGCGATACCGGGCTCCGTCATGGCCCAGGGATCGAGGATCTCTGCGATATCGGACTCGCTCAGCAGGCCCTCTGCGAGGATCAGGTCCGTCAGCGCCTTACCGCTTGCGAGTGCTTCGTTTGCGATGCGAGCCGCCTTCTCGTAGCCGATATGGGGCACGAAGGCCGTGATGACACCGACGCTTCTGCGCAGGTCCTTGCGAAGCTTCTCGGCGTTAGCCGTGATGCCGTCGACACAGTGGACGCGCAGTGTGTGTGCCGCGTTACCGAGCATCTCGATGGACTGATACAGGCTGTAGAAGAGCACGGGCTCAAATGCATTCAGTTCCATCTGGCCGCCCTCTGCCGCCATCGTGACCGTCAGATCGTTACCGATGATGCGGAAGGCCACTTGGTTCACGACTTCGGGGATAACGGGGTTCACCTTACCCGGCATGATAGACGAGCCGTTCTGGCGGGCCGGCAAGTTGATGTCGCCGACCATGGTCTTGGGACCCGAGGACATCAGGCGTAGGTCCGAGCTGATCTTGGACATCGAGACTGCAAGCGTCTTCACCGCTGCGGAGACGAGGACCAGGACGTCGACGTTCTGCGTCGCATCGATGAGGTCGTCTGCCTGTTCGAAGTGAACACCGCTGAGACGACTGATACGAGGAACAATATGATCGAAGTAGTAGCGATCGACGTTGATACCGGTACCGACGGCAGATCCACCCATGTTGATGGATGTCAAGCCGGCTGCGACCATCTCAAGATTCTGCATCCCGCGACGAATCGCTGAAGCATAGGCGTTGAACTCCTGGCCGAGGCGAATCGGCACGGCGTCCTCGAGCTGTGTACGCGCCATCTTGACGACATCGTCGAATTCCGCGCCCTTAGTGGCGAAGCTGTGGACCAATAATTCCAGTTCTTCGAGTGTCTTGCGAAGCAAGTAGATTGCTCCGAGCTTACCTGCTGTCGGGTAGACATCGTTTGTCGACTGACCCATATTGACGTCGTCGTTGGGGCGTACGATGTCGTAAGTGCCGAGCTCGCCATCCAGGATCTCGTTCGCTCGGTTGGCGATAACTTCGTTCGCGTTCATGTTCGCGGTGGTGCCGGCGCCGCCCTGAATCGGATCGGTGATGAACTGATCCGGCAGCTTACCCTGCAGGATATCATCGCAAGCCTGTGCGATTGCCGTCGCCTTGTGCTTATGCATCAGGCCCGCTTCGTGATTGACCTGTGCACAGGCCTTCTTGACAATTGCGAGAGCGCGCACCATCTCCGGATGCAGGGCCTCGCCCGTAATATGGAAATTCTCCTTGCCGCGTAGCGTCTGAACACCGTAGTAGGCATCCTTCGGGACCTGTTTCTCTCCTATGCTATCGCGCTCCAATCGAAAAAGCTCGTCACTAGACATCATGAACCTAACTCTCCCCTTCTTGACTTCACTAACGGGCATGTGTTTTTGCCCACAAGCTTCAGTATAACATCAATCGCGCTCACCGCGAATTATCTTGCGACGAATCTTACCCGATATGGTCTTGGGAAGTGTGTGTTGGAATTCCACGACACGCGGATACTTATAGGGGGCGGTCTTCGACTTCACATAGGTCTTAATCTCTTCGGAGAGTTCTGCCGTAGCTTGGTAACCGCTTGCCAGCACGATCGTGGCCTTGATCAGTTGACCGCGAATCAGGTCTGGTTCACCCGTCACGGCACACTCGAGAACTGCAGGATGCGTCATCAAGACGTTCTCGACCTCGAACGGGCTGATCTTGTACCCTGAGCTCTTGATCATATCATCGCTGCGGCCGACGTAGCTGACGTAGCCGTCCGTATCCATCACCGCAAGGTCATGGGTGTGGTAGACATTGTCGTGCCAGGACTGAAGCGTCAAGTCCTCATCACCGTAGTAGCCGCGAAACATGCCGACGTTTCTCGTATCGTCGAAGCCGCCGACGGTGCGCAGGCAGATCTCGCCGACCTCACCTGTCTGGCAGACTTCGCCCTCGTCGTTTAGCAGCACGACATCATAGATCGGATTGGGCCTGCCCATCTTACCGGACTTGGCCTCCATCCAATAGTAGGTCGTGATTGTACATGTAGTCTCCGTCTGACCGAAGCCCTCGCGGATCTGCAGACCGGTCGCCTGCTCCCAGCGATCGAAGACCTCGGGGTTTAGCGCCTCGCCGGCCACCGTGCAGTGCTGGAGAGCCGTGAGATCGTAGTCTTCCAATTGCTCATGGATCAAGAAGCGGTAGATCGTAGGCGGCGCACAGAAGGTCGTCACTCGGTCGGTAGAGATTCGCTCCAGCATCTTCTTGGGATCGAAGCGGTCGAAGTCATAGACGTAGATGCCGGCCTCCATCAGCCACTGACCGTAGATCTTGCCCCACATCGCCTTGGCCCAGCCGGTCTCCGAGATCGTCAGATGAAGTCCGTCCGGGTCCACGTTCTGCCAATACTTGGCGGTTATGATGTGTGCGAGCGGATAAGAGAAGTCGTGTGCGACCATCTTCGCAAGTCCCGTCGTCCCCGAGGTGAAGTAGACCAACATGCAGTCGTTGATCTTAGGCAATTCTTCGCTGCTAAGCGGGGCCCAGGCCTGTGCCTCCCGAAGTCCCAAATCGAAGTCCAGCCAGCCGGGCCTACTACCATGTACGGCAATCTTGTGCTCGAGCTTACCGTAGGACTTCGCCGCCTTCTCGATCTCGGGGGCAACACCGTCCTCCATCGTCGAGATAATCGCCTTGATCCCCGCCTTCTCGAAGCGATACTCAAGATCGTAGGCCTTGAGCTGGCTCGTCCCGGGCACGGCGACCGCACCGATCTTGTGGAGACCCAGAATTGCAAACCAGAACTGATAGTGACGCTTCAGGATCAGCATGACCATGTCGCCCTTGCGAATACCAAGCGAGCGGAAATAGGAAGCTGCTTGATCGCTGTAGCGGCTGAAGTCGCCGAAACTGAAGCTACGCTCCTCCCCCGCTTCGTTGCACCAGTGCATGGCACGGCGCTCGGGCTCGTGTTCTGCGATCTTGTCGATGCAATCGTAGGCGAAGTTGAACTGCTCGGGGACTTCGATCCCGAAATCGATGATCTCCCCTGCTTCGTTCTTCTTCTCGCGGAGGTATAAGTTGTTGATGTTTAACATGGACGTACGCTTTCTGGCCATCTTGGCTCTAGGTTCTCAGAATATAGTTTGAGTGTCGAAATATTTGATGTTCAATCATTCGATTATGGCACATAGAAGATCATCCTGCAAGCCGTTCGCGTTTGAACGATTGCAGGATTCACAAATATGACATATTCGTCTTCAGCGCATGAAGAGTTTCATCGAACGAACCCCGTGGTACCGACAGCGGTATCACGGGGTTCATCTACGTGCGAATTACTCTTCGAGTAGCACAGCTCGAACGGGCGAGGCCTCCGCGCCTGTAATCCGAAGCGGCAGTGCCGAGAGGAAGTACGTCCCGGCCGAGACTTCTGCGAGGCGGATATCCTCGATAATCGCAACACCGTTGCCCAGCAAGATGTTATGCGTATCGTGATTCGGCTTGTCGCGCTCGATACTCATCGCATCGAGGCCGACGGTCTTGATGCCCAGATCCACGAGATGTTGTGCAGCATCCTCTTCCAGGTAGACGAAGCCGAAGTTATAGTGATCCTCGAAGCTGTTCTTGGTCTTGAAGAGTACGATGCGCTTAGGGTCGAAACTCAGGTCTCGAATATCGTCCAAACGAATCGCTTCATCTACGTGGCTTAGATCGAAGACCTCTGCGGGGCCGATGAAGTGGTTCAGATCGAGGCTGTCTAGGTCGCCGCCGTCTCGTACCATGTGCTTGGGCGCATCCACGTGTGTGCCGGTATGTAGGTTCGTCTTCATCTCGGACTCGTGTACTCGGTTATCCTCGTAGACCGATAGTGTCTTCAGATGGAAGTGCTTGGACTCGTAGTTCTTGTATACGGCCATGTCTGCATTCAGCGGTCTGGAAATATCGATGATTCTCATTTATAGAAATCCTCCTCTAAATTATGGTCTTAAGTCATTCTCGTTGCCGAATCCGTTCTTGAATCCGTCACCGACCAGATCGTATACCCACTTGCGGCCGTCCTTGGCGAGGAAGTCCTCTGCTGCCTCGGGTCCGAAGCTGCCGACTTCATAGGGGTAGAGCTCACCGTCAAACGCCTTGTAGGCATCTAGCAGACGGTTGGCAAACTCCCAGCTCGCTTCGATCTGGTCCCAGCGAGAGAAGAGCGTGTGGTCGCCGTCGAAACAGGCGGCCAAGAGGCGCTCGTAGGCCTCCGGTGTGTTCTGATAGTTCTCAAGGTTGCAACTCTGGCAGTAGTCCATGTGGACCTCGCTCAAGATCTGCTCGCTACCCGGCTTCTTGACATTGAAGCGTAGGAAGATACCCTCATCCGGCTGGATCTTGATCACCAGGACGTTCGCCGGGCTATCCAGATCCGTCTGGCGGAAGTTGATGATAATCTCCGTGTCCCGCTTGTGAAGCTTCTTGCCCGTACGGATATAGAAGGGCACATCTAGCCAGCGCGGCGTATCGACATAGACACTTAGCGCCGCATAGGTCGCGGTCTTGCTCTCCTTGTCGACACGCGGTTCGTCTCGGTAGCCTTCGTACTGACCGAGGACCATGTGGTCGAGCGCATCCACCCCATTGATCGGTCTAAGAGACTTCAACACCTCAAGCTGTGCCTCGTGCAGCGCTTCTGGCGTATCCTCTCGGGGCTGCTCGAGCGCAAGTACGGAGAGCACTTGAAACAAGTGGTTCTGGACCATATCGCGAAAGGCACCGCTGTTGTCGTAGTAGGCACCTCTGGTCTCGACGCCGACGGTCTCGAAGGCGTTGATCTGGACGTTGTCGATGAAGTGTCGGTTCCAAATCCCCGAGAAGATCGCGTTGGTGAAGCGGACGGTGAGGATGTTTCTGATCATCTCTTTGCCAAGATAGTGGTCGATATGGAAGATATTCTCGTTGCCGTATGTCTCCTCCAGAACCTCGTTGTGCAACCTGGCGTTCCTCAGATTATCGCCGAACGGCTTCTCCAGTATCATGCGGCTGCCGGGGCGGTTTAGCTTCGCGTAGGCCACACCACGGGTAATGGTGTCAAAGGACTCGGGCGCCACCGCATAGTAGAACACACGCTGGTGCCCGGGGAAGGTATCGCCCAGGTAGGTCTCGAGGTCGTCATAGTTGCTAAGCTTGGCGAAATCCATGCGGAAATAGTGAATCCGTTTGCGAAACGTCTTGTAGGTCTCCTCCGAGAACTTGACGCGTGTGTGCTCGCGAACCCAGTCCTCCGCCTGGTCCCTGTAGCCGTTCACTCCCAGATCCCTGCGGCCGATCGGTATGATCTCGAACTCACGATCGAGGCTACCGAGGCTATAATGGTTGTACATCGCCGGAAGCAACTTGCGGAAGGTGAGGTCACCACTACCACCGAATAAGACGAGCGCGATCGGTTTCTTCTTCTGGTTATTCGATTGATTCTCTGTGTGCATCTGCGGCATCTTGCTCCCTCCTTGGCGACCTTGCATAGCTTCGCACGATACGCCATCTAAATCAGGATACCATCGATTGGGTTTGAGGCTGGGATATTTTGTACTTGAAATTCGGTATAATCGAAGGAACGGATGCGAGATGGGAGCAATTAGGTAAGAATGAAGGACAATAAGGACTTAAATGACATCTTCGGAGACGAGCTCTTCGGCGATGAACTTGGCCCAAGTGAGAGGCTTATAGATAAGAAGAACAGCGATGAGACGAGGGCTTCCGGTGGGGCCCCGGCGTCCCGTGAAGCCGTAGCCGAGAGCAGAGTACCCGGCGTGCGAGCGATTCGCCTGCCAAACCTCCAGCCCGAGGAGCCCATGACGGAGGATCCGCCCGCTCTGCGAATCGAAGCCCAAGAGGGCGCAAGCATCAGACCTACGATCTTGCCGCCCGGTGCAGAAACAAGCTCTGCCAAGCCGGATCCCGTGAGAACAGAAGGAGTACGTACGACGAAACCGCCAAGGGCGCATGTCGTGCGCTCCTCCTACCAAGCGAACCCGCTTCGCACAAGCGAGATCCAGGCGAAGAACAAGGAGATTCGTACCCCGCTTCCCCGAGTCGATGAGATCTTACCGAAGGCGCAGGCGAAGCAGACAGTCGAAACAGCTGCCCGGCCAACGAAGCAGGAACGACG
>CAZLEA010000002.1:21311-45432 GCA_964558445.1 uncultured Oscillospiraceae bacterium
CGCAGGCGAAGCAGACAGTCGAAACAGCTGCCCGGCCAACGAAGCAGGAACGACGGAAGCCTGGCCTACCTGCGCGGCTCAGACAACTTGCGGCACCGGAGCGTACGGCTCTAGATTTCTTCAATCGGCGCTTGGCAGGTCTCCTGCTACTGATCTCTGCCGTGCTAGAGATTGGCCTGCTCCTAACATGGCTTGCTCTCCCCGACGGCTTCTTCGGTCTGGAGAAGTACGGCTTCTCGGGACACATCGTCGCAACCGCATTGACGCAGTTGCTGCTTGTTTTACTCCCATCCGTTGCTATATTGAAGGGATTTCGTATACCGGCCAAGGACGTGGTTGGCTCCGGCGAGATGAGCTTCTCACTAGGCCTACTCTCCTTCATCATCGGTATCCCGGCGGGACTTGCTCTGCATGCGCTAAACAACATCTTGATCTATGCGCTGACAAGCCTCGACGTCTTCATCCCCGACAAGACGCTGCCCGGCCTCGTCATGCCGGATGATGGCCTCGCGTGGCCGCTCCTCATCATCGTGACGGTACTGGCACCGGCTGTATTCGAGGAGCTGATGTTTCGCGGCATCATACTGCCGCAGATGGCGAAGTCCAAGTACCTAGGCAGCTCGCTGGTGTTGTCGGCCCTTGGTTTTGCCCTATTTCATGACGATCCGATGTTCTGGCTCGCGCCCCTCGGTGCGGGACTGATCCTCGGCTTCCTGCGTCTGAAGTCCGATACGCTCTTCTCGCCTATGCTCTCGCATGCCGCGATGAACCTGTCGATTCTCTTCATCTCGCCGCTGCTTCCAAGCTTCACCTCGCGCCTGATTCTCTCGCTTGGTCGTGACAGCACCGGGATCTTCTACGCGAACCTCATCATATCGCTCGTGATGGGCCTCCTCCTCATCCCCCTCCTGATTCGCTTCAACACCATGTCCGCTCCGCCGGTCGACTTATTCGGTGAGGACGGCCAGCTGATCGGTGAGCAGAGCAGAAGACGCGTCTTCTTCGTCAAGAAGGAGGAGACGCCGACCGATTACAGCCGCATCTTGGAACAGCAGAAGGCGCTGAATCCATACTTCGACGTCTTCTTCTGGCTTGGCTGCCTCGCCCTGCTCCTCTATCTGCTCAGCGCCTACTTCATCCGCGTCTAGGAACTCGAGTTACAAACGAATACGAATACACAAATGCCGGGTCTATAGCTTAGCCATAGATCCGGCATGTTTCGTGCTTGATTCTTGAGCGGTTTAGTCCTCGATGCCCTCTTGGAGCGGTACGAGATATGTCTCGATGTTTCTGAGATGTTCCTCGTATGTATCGGCAAAGGCATTGGTGCCATCACCCTTCGCAGCAAAATAGTAGATATTGCGGAAGTCCACATCGGGGTAGAGTGCAGCGCGAATCGCTGTCTCGGACGGCGAGCAGATCGGTCCGGGTGGCAGATCGCCTGAGATATACGTATTGTAGTGGCTGATCATCTGGAGGTCTTCTGCCTGGACGATGAAGATCGGCTCCTTACCCTGCTTGATTCTGAGGTAGTTGACCGTCGCACAAGATTGGAGCAGGTCACCGTTGGCCAGGCGGTTATGGAAGACGCGCGAGACCTTGGCCATATCATCGTAGTTACCGCTCTCCTGCTGGATGACGGACGCGAGGATGATGATATCGTCCATACTCATCCCGAGCTCTGCGGCGCGCGTGTAGTACTCGTCCTTGAGCTTGCGCTCCGTATTGTCGAGGATTGTGCGCAGGATCTCTTCGACCGAGGTGTTCAGGTCAAACAGATAGGTATCCGGGAAGAGATAGCCCTGGAGGGCCCACTCACGCTCGGCAAGCGTCGGGTCGCTGTCCACAATCGCGGAGTCCATCGTAGGGATAGCGCGCACGAAGCTGTAGTCCGAGAAGATGGTCGGGTGCGACACGATCGCATCCATCTCTTCTTCGTCGAAGATGATATCGGCATCGAACAGACGCTTCTTGAAGTTCTCGTAGGTTAGGTCCTCTGGGAAGCGAACGGATACGGTGGCCGGATTCATCGTCAGCATGTACATGATCTCGTCATAGGCCATATCCTTGGTCACGAAGTGGGTACCGGAGCGATAGAGACCATCGAAGCCGTTGAACTTCGAGAGCATCTTGAACATCGTGCTGCTCTCGATGACACCCAGATCTTCCAGGCGCTCTGCTATATCGGACGGCGTATCGCCCAGAGCGATATAGACCATGACGGCGCCCGGCGTATCTGCCGTGACGAGTATGTCTTGTGGGTCCGGTTCGTCTCGATCGAGCTCCTCCGGCGTCGCTGTCGCCGGATCCGGCGTGGGCGTCGGATTGGCCTTGGCCTCGACGGCGGCATCATAGCGGGCGAAACGCTCGTTCTGGTTCAAGATATATTGGTAGCCGATGATCAAGCCGCCGCCTAGCGCCACCACGATGATGACGATGACGGACAAGATGGTCAGGGCACGGGCAAGTTTAGGTGATAACATGACTGTCTCCTACTTGTTTCGTACTGACCGCCGCGGTTTGCGATACAAACGGGCGGTCCAAACTACAACAATTATAACACGGAGCCATGGCTGCGTTACTTCGGAAATCAGCTCTGCTTCGAACGCTGCCTCATACGCATATCGTTGTTCAAGATGCGCTTGCGCAGACGGATGCTGGACGGGGTCACCTCGACCAGTTCGTCGTTGTCGACAAACTCAAGACACTGCTCCAGAGAGAAGCGCAGCGGGGGCACGAGCCTCAGGGCTTCGTCCGCACCGGAGGCACGCATATTCGTAACATGCTTCTTCTTACAAACGTTAACGGTGATGTCCTCGTTCTTCGGGTTGCGACCGACGATCATACCCTCGTAGACCTTCGTACCTGCATCGATGAAGAGCTCGCCGCGGTTCTGCGCGTTGTGCAGACCGTAGGTCAGCGCCGTTCCGCCTTCGAACGCAATCAAGACACCGTGGCTACGGGTCTCGATCTCGCCCTTCCAGGGTTCGAAACCGGCGATCACGCTGTTCATGATGCCGTTCCCCTTCGTATCCGTCAGGAACTCGGAGCGATAACCGATGAGACCGCGCGACGGGATCTTGAACTCGAGCCTCGTATAGCCCTTCTCGGGCGGCAGCATGTTCACCATCTCTGCCTTGCGCGAGCCAAGCTTCTCGATGACGGCTCCGACATAATCTTCCGGTACATCGATAATCAGCTGCTCGACCGGTTCGAGCTTCTCCCCGTCCACCTCTTTGACAATAACCATAGGCTTGGAGACCTGAAACTCATAGTCTTCGCGACGCATGTTCTCGATCAGAATCGACAGGTGCAATTCACCTCTGCCCTTGACGACGTAACTGTCGGGGGAATCGGTCTCTTCCAGACGCATGGCGACGTTCGTCTCCATCTCCTTCAGTAGGCGGGCACGCAGGTGACGAGAGGTCACGTACTTGCCTTCTTGTCCGGCAAAGGGCGAGTTATTCACCGAGAACGTCATCGAGATCGTCGGCTCGTCGATGTTGACATAGGGCAGAGCCTCTATCGCATCGAGCGAACAGATCGTATCGCCGATGTTGCTATCCACGATACCTGCCACGCAGACGATCTCGCCGACACTTGCCTCCTGGATCTCCGCACGAGACAAGCCCTCGAAGCGCATCAGCTTCGATACCTTGTATTGCGACGTCTTCGTCTCTTCGAATGCCGTGATGACGACTTGCTGGTTGTGACGGATCTTACCGCGCACGATGCGTCCGACGGCGATGCGGCCCACATAGGGATCCACATCGATGTTGGAGACCAAGATCTGCAGACCGCCGTCCGGGTTACCGGTCGGCGCCGGGATCGTGTCGATAATCGTGCGGAAGAGCGGCTCGATATCCTTGGCTTCCGCCGAGAGCGCCTCCTCGAGGTTTCTCGAAGCATAACCGTTACGGGCAGAAGCATAGACGACCGGGAATTCGAGCTGATCGTCATCGGCACCAAGCTCCATGAAGAGCTCGAAGACCATGTCTTCGACATCGCGGGGGCGAGCATCCGGTCGGTCAACCTTGTTGATGACCACGATCGGCACGAGGCGCATCTCGAGCGCCTTGCGCAGCACGAAGCGGGTCTGAGGCATCGGTCCGTCGTAGGCATCGACGACCAAGAGAACGCCGTCAACCATCTTGAGGACGCGCTCGACCTCGCCGCCGAAGTCTGCGTGACCCGGGGTATCCACGATATTGATGCGGTGGTCGTCGTGGAGGACCGCCGTGTTCTTGGCCAGGATCGTGATACCGCGCTCGCGCTCGATATCGTCCGAGTCCATGACGCGGGTGTCGACTTGCTCGTTTGTGCGGAAGGTGCCGGATTGCTGCAGCATAGCGTCGACCAGGGTAGTCTTACCGTGGTCAACGTGAGCAATAATCGCGACGTTGCGCAGATACTCGACGGTGATCACACCGTTTGTATCTTGATTCATATTCTCGTTAGATAATGCTTCGCTCATGTAAATTCCTTATAGTTTGTCGTTCTTGTCCTTGTTACGGAAGGTCAAACGGATGGGTGTACCCTCGAAACCGAAGGCACGTCTGATTTCGTTCTCCAAATAGCGGTCGTAGCTGAAGTGGATCAAGTCTGTACTGTTGACGAAGAGCACGAACTCCGGCGGCTGCACGGCCACCTGGGTCGCATAGCTGATCTTGAGGCGTCTACCCTTGTACTGCGGGGCGGGATGCATCGCGGTCACTTCGCCGATCAAATCGTTGAACACACCGGTCTTGATCCGTCTGGTCGACTGCTCGTAGACACTGTCGATCATGGGCAGGATGCGCTCGGTTCGCTGGCCGTTCAGAGCCGAGATGAAGACGATCGGCGCATAGCTCATGAAGATCAGTTTCTCTCGCACCACGCGGGTGTAATCCGCCATGGTATTCGTATCCTTGTCTTGGATGAGGTCCCACTTGTTGATGATGATGATCACCGCCTTGCCGTTTCGGTTGGCAAGTCCTGCGATCTTCGTATCTTGTTCCGTGACGCCGTCCACGGCATCGATCATCAAGAGACAGACGTCCGAGCGCTCGATTGCGGCAATCGCGCGGATGATGCTGTAGCGTTCGATCGCATCATCGATGCGGCTCTTGCGCCTCATACCCGCCGTATCGACGAAGACATACTTCTGCTTATCTGTTCGAATCGTGGTATTGATCGGATCGCGAGTCGTCCCTGCGACGTCGGAGACGATCGCTCGCTCCTCGCCCGCAAGCAGGTTTAGGAGGGAGGACTTACCCGCATTCGGCTTACCGACGATGGCAACCGAGATCGACTCTTCTTCTTCTACTTCTTCTGCCGTATCGGGCAGAACCTCGACCAAGCGATCCAAGAGGTCACCGATGCCAAGGCCGTGCACGGCCGATACGGAGTGCAGCTCCGAGAAGCCCAGGCGGTAGAATTCGTAGATGTCCGCGGGAGGTTGACCCGGGTTATCGACCTTGTTGACGACGAGCAGTACGGGCTTGCCGGACTTGCGAAGCATCGTTGCGATATCGAGATCCGAGGCGTGCAGCCCGGTCTTCATATCGACAACGAAGAGGATCGCATCACAGGTGTCGATCGCCACTTCGGCTTGCATGCGCATATGCTGCAGCAAGTCATCGTTACTCTCGGGCTCGATACCGCCGGTATCGATCATGGTCATGCGATGATTGAGCCAATCGATGTCGGTATAGAGTCGATCTCTCGTCACGCCCGGCGTGTCATCGATGATCGAGATGCGCCTTCCCGCGAGGAAATTAAAAAAGGTCGATTTCCCAACATTGGGGCGCCCGACTATAGCGACCAGTGCATGTTTCATAGCTCCACTGCTCCTTCGTCCATCGTTCGTTTTTTACAGTTCAAAAAGCAGCGAGTTCGCAAACACCCGCTGCTTCGAAATAATCTCATTCGTAGAGAAACGTTTAATTCGCTTCCTTAACGCTGATAACCTGACGTCCGTTATAAGTTCCGCAAGACTTGCAAACCTTATGTGACTGCATCAGCTGGTGACACCGAGGACACTCAACAAGAGTCGGGCCATCGAGCTTCCAGTTATTCCGATGACGGCGCGAACGCGCTTTCGACCATCTTCTTTTTGGTTCTGCCATAATACACCTCCATCATCCTGTAGTGCCGGAGACAGCCCTTACAGTAAATTTTGTAAATCGGCGAAGGGAGAATTGTTATCCCCATCTGCCTCGTCTTGACAGTCGCAACTGCCTTCGTTCAAATCTCGACCGCATGTGGCACATAGCCCCCTGCAATCTTCTCGGCAGAGCATCTGATAAGGCAGAGCCATAATCATTAGCTGTCCGATCGCTTCCGTAAGATCGATCGTATGGCCTCGGTAAGTGAAGTACACTTCGTCCGAGTCATCCGTATCCTCTTCTTCTATCTCGTAGCCGTAGCTTCGCTCGGGACGGGCAGGCCTCCAATCGGAAACGAACTGCTCATCTATATCGAACTCTAGCTCACGTGCAAGCTCAGTCAAGCATCGATCGCACAGTGCATGATACGGCACGGTTAAACGCGCGTCAAGCCTGAATGTTCCATGTTCGACATGTTGCAGTTGTCCGGTAAGAAGAAGTCTTCCCTCGAAACGGGTTTGTGGAATCACGCTCTCGAAACCGCTTGCGTCGGTCTCCCATGAGATCGGAATGACAGCTCCGGGCTCATGCCTCAAATTACTGACATCAATCTTCATCTACGCACCTCCACAGACACGTCAGACATTATGACGGATATAGGCCCTGAAGTCAAGTAACAATATGCCCAAGGATGGCCGCGTTCAGGCCCCCTACTCCCCATCTTCTACCGTCTTGTCAGGCAGTTCGGCGAAGCGTTCGTATACCCGCTCCTTCCAGAGCAAGCGTAGGCTCTCAGGGAACACGTCCAGATCTTGTCTGACCTGGTCCAGTGCCTCCTCGATCTTGTCGTCTGCTTCCAGTTGCTCCAGCCTCACGAGCAAGGCCTCTTCATATTGCAGCTGAATCTGATCCTGCAGAGCCATGACCTCCGCATCCAGGCGGACATCCTCCGAAGCGCTGTCGATCGCATCGAGAGCGGCCGTGTAGGCTTCTTGGGCGCGCAGGTTCGACACGTTCTGAATCAAGGCCTGGCGCTCGTTACCATAGCGCTGACGGTCCACGCGAAGTGCGGCGAGCGCCAGTTCGTTGTCGCCCGGCAGCATGTTTGCCGCATCGCCCAGAAGTTCGGCTGCCGCTGACAGATTCCCCTTGGTCTCGAGTGCTTCGACGCGCGTCATGACATCTTGTTTGTAAGCAGTTCGAACATTTGCGTATTGTTGTCGAAGCGACGCGGTCGACACAGAGTACGGCCTCGCTTCCGAGAGTAGCATGAGCGCATCGGCCCAGCGCTCTTCCTTGACCGCCTGATTGGCCGACTTGACTAGCTCTTGCTCTTCTTCCGTTTCCTGCCACTGCCCCATGGCTGCCTGCAATACAGATTCGCTACCCAGGCCCATCTCTTCCATACCGACGAGGTAATCGTAGTAGAGCGAGCCCTCGAGCTTACCTGCCGTTACATCGCTCTGCAATTCCAGTATATGCGAGGCGAGGATGCGGCCTGCTTCTAGCTGCCTATCGGTAGATTGAGCAAACGATTCGCTTAGCGCCGCGGCCTTCGAGTACTCTCGTAGAGCCAAATAGTTCTTGTATTGATCCAGCTTCGACAGCTTCTTGCAAGATGCAAGCGGCAAGAAGAAGAGCGACAGAACCAAGATCATAGCGATACTTCGCTTCTTATATCGATTGAACATAGTCTTCTCCTCTCCCTAGTCGTTTTGCATGCCGTCTTGGCCTTGTGTCTCGCCGGTCTCTGCGCCGAGCCCTTCATCATTCGAACCTAGGTTCAGGCCCGCTTGATCGAAGTCGTACAGATTGCCGTCGAGTAAGAGTCTGTAATTGCTGCGGTCGATCGGCTTACCGTCGGCAGCGAGGAGGCGAAGCGAGAAATTCCCGCTGACGGGGAAGCTAAGCTCTGCCATAAGCAGGTCTTGGCCCATAAGCGGTGAGAAGTAGCGATTACCGTCTTGATCTTCGATCATGAGAACGACGCCGCTGCCCACCTGCGAATTCTGCTCGACGTAGAGCTTGCCTCTCAGATAGTCGGTATCGGCCTTGATATTGACGAAGGTTCTACCGTCGATTGCCAGCACTCGCTCCAGTACGGTACCGTCCTTGGCGACGGCCTCATCTTGCAGCGCATCGTTACCGAACAGTTGGCTCCAGAAGCTATCGTTTACCAGTTCATCATAGACCGAGATCGCCTTGGACGTGCGGATCTTGGACTCGAGCGCCGCGGCCTTCGCCTCTTGTTCGCTTACAAACTCTGCGTGCAGACTCGTGGCTGCGGTCTCGTCCCAAGTTCCGTCATTATAGAAGTAGGCATCCAATAGCACGCGAATATCGTCCATCATGGTGTAGCGAGTCGCACTGCCACTGCCCGATCCGAGTATATTGATGTCAAGGGGCTGCTTGAAGTCGTATTCGAAGTCGAAACTTGCCTCTTGTTGTCGCTCGTTTAGCGGTGCCGAGCGATAGAGTTCCGTTTCGCCTTGAGAGATGACGATCTGCACGTTTATCGCCGCGGCTTGGTCCATCAGGTAGAAGACACCCTGGAAGCGATTATGGCGATGCGGCAAGTCCTTCAAGAGAAGTGACGAACGAAGCGCGGAGCTCGTAATCGAGGTCACGTCCTTGTGTTGTACTTGCTGCATATCGCTTGTTTCCTGGAGCTTCTCCACACGGAAGCCCGAAGCGGTCGTCTTCGTAATGAAGCTGTTGAGTCGCAGCTTGGTCTTATTATGATATTCGGTTCGCAGTTCTAATAGATTCTCGTCGTCCGGTGAGAATTCCAGAGCCAGGTCGATCGTATCTCTGGCATCTCTGTACTTCCCTTGGTCTGCCAAGGCCGTCGCCTTCGCCCTCAGCTCCGAGATGATATTCTCGCGCAGCTGAACCTCTAGCAAGTCGATGCTCTCGATATCTCGGCGATACGAGTCGATTCGCTCTTGGCGCACGATCTGATCATCTGCCGTTACTTGGACGTGCATATAACTGTTGTTCGCCACGTGATCGGCAAGCGCGCTTACATCTTGATCGCTCTCCAGGTACTCGATCAATTCATATAAGAAGTCGCGGCCGACATCCAGAATAAGCAGTGCCTCGTGGTAGGCCTCGTTGTTGAAATAGGTCATGGACATGGCAGTAATATCGAGCAGAATCTCGCCTCTGTCCACCGGCGGGAGCGAATCCAGCAAGTTCACGATCTCGGTCGGTCCGCCCAGAATACGGCTGGCCGCTTCCAATACGAGCCTGGCCCGTAGCGTATCGCCTGCAGCCTTGTAATTGTTCGCGTTATTGATCGCGCCTACCTGATACGTCGATTCGCTGCGACGAAGTTGATCTGCCGCCGTTTCGGCCAGGCTTCCCTCGCCCTCTGCCGCCGCTCTCAGGTACGGAATCGCTTGTGCGTTCATATCGAGGTTCATCAGTTGTTGACCCAGGCGGAAGTTTCGCTCTTGTTGCATCTGATTTGCAAGTTTAGTAAACGAATCAGACAGGATCGCTTCCGGATCAATCACACCAAGCGGATCGAGCCAGCTGCTTCGAACCTGCATGCCGCGCTCCTCTTCCGGCCACAAGGGCATAAATAGCGCGAGTGCCTGCAATTCGTCATATGCCGAATCGTAGCTTCGCTTCCCATCAGAGTAAGCGCTGACGATGGCTTCTTCGTGAGTCTCCAGCAATTCGAGCGCTCGCTCATGGTAGCGGCCGTCATCACCGAGGTGTTCGATGTACAGGCGATTTGCCAATTGGTAGTCGAGAGAATCGATGGTCGATTGATAGGAGACCTCTTCGGTCTTGGGCGCTCCTCGCCAGACGGATGCCAGCGCGAAGCCGGCCGATACTACGATCACGAGTACAACAAGCGACACGAGGGCACCGATCGCAACCTTCACCGAGCGTCGCTTAGCCAAGGCGCGGTTCATAGCCTGGGTGTGCGTATCCTGTCTCTTATCTAATCCCGAGGTCTCGGCCTCTTCTTCACTTGCCTGTTTGACAGTGGGGAAATTGGTGAGCGTTCGTCTCAGATCCGGGCGCTTACGCTTCGATGGTTCGCTAAGACGAGCCCGAGCCTCCGCATCACTCAAGTAGAGTTCTGCTTCTTCTCGCTCTCTGCGACTAAGACGTCTAGACGTATCGTCTTCATGTTCTATAAGGGATTCTTCGACAATAGGTGGGTAAACTTCTTGCACCGCTGCGATTACAGGTGAATCGCCCGTAGTCGATTCCGCTTGGGGAATCGATTCAGTAGCCGGTTCTGCGCTCGGCTCATCTTCCGGCACACCATGATAGATGGCTGCAAGCTTGCCGACCAAGCCGGAGAGCTTCTCCGACGACGCCAAGTTTGATTCTTCTGACGAATCCTTAATCGTTTGTTCTGGGATCCTATCTTCTTCATGATCGTTCATAGTGTTTACACGTAGCGATAGTCGATGTCTAGCTTGGTGTTCAAGGCGGGGGCATCCGGCGCGTCCATCGCATATTGGATGTGCACCTCGCCGCCGTTCATGTGTTTCGATACATCGACGCCACTGGTGAAGATACCCAGACTGATCACGCCCTCCGGTGTGGAGAGGTTGGATACATGTCGTCTGCCGGGCGAGAAGCTCATCTTCATGCGCTGATCGCCGTTCCAAACCAGTGTTACGCTATCCTTCTTCAAGGTCAAAGTGGAAAAGGTCTTGCCGAAGCCGCTCTGCTCACTCTGCCGGTACACGAGCACGGTTTCGTCGCCCTTGTGATAGAGGCGACCTTCCGTCGTATACTTCGTTACTAAGGGCTCATCGTCGAACTGCCACTGACTGCCGACAATCATCAGCAGGATCGGCCGCCCCTTGGACTCTCCCCTCGATGTCTGATTCAATTCATCGATAGACCAAGCGCCGCCATGGCCGGAATCGGTCTCCCGATTGCCCTGTCTGCTCTCGTTCTCAAGCATATTTATCCTCCACGTCCTCGCGACGCGCCTTCGCCTCATGTTCTTCTAGGGCAAGCTCGACCAGTCTCGTAACAAGCTCGGGGAGCTTGATGCCGTCTGCTTCAAATGCCTTCGGATAGAGGCTGATCGGAGTGAAACCGGGTAAGTTGTTCACTTCGTTCAAATAGAGAGCTGAGCTCTCCTTATCCAAGAAGAAGTCGACACGGGCCAATCCCTTGACGCCGACTGCCAGATACGCCTTGATCGCAAGACGCCTGATCTCATCTTCCAATTCTGCCGGAATCGCGGCCGGAATCTGTGCTTCCGAATCCGTATCCGAAAAATACTTCGTCTCGTAATCATAATACTCGACGCCGTCTGCCATCACGATCTCACCTACGCGAGATGCGATCGGATCGAGGTTACCTAGCACGGCGCACTCGAGCTCTCTTGCGTCCAGGTACTCCTCTATTATAACGGTTCTGTCAAATGTAGAGACGTGGCACAAGGCTTCTCTAAGCTCTGCTCTGTTCGCTGCCTTGGTCGTCCCGACGGAAGATCCGCCGTTCGACGGCTTCAAGAAGAGCGGGTACGGCAGTTCGGTTTCGATGCGCGCCACCTCTTGATCCAAGTCGTTTAGGATATCATAACGCCTTGCAAGAGTAAACTTACATTGTTTGATACCCTCAAGATCGAAGAGCTGCTTGCTTATCGCCTTATCCATGCAGATTGCAGACGCAAGTACAGGCGCTCCCACATAGGGGATCCCGCTCATCTCCAAGAAACCTTGGAGTATGCCATCCTCGCAGTTGATGCCGTGGACGGCCGGGAAGATCACGTCGGGCACTAAGCCTGCCGCGTGGCTTACGAAGTCTCTGGGCGAATATGCGCCCTCATAGACCACCGCTTGCTCTTCTAAGGCTTCTCTGGCCAAGCGTTCCCACTCGAGATCCAAGATGGCCAGGTCATCCGGCAGGAAGCGAAGCCACTCCCCCTCCTTCGTAATGCCGACCTTCGTCACATCATAGCCTGCTTCTCGCAGACCCGAGATGATATTAAATGCGGAGCGACACGAAACGAGATGTTCCGTCGACACTCCGCCAAAAAGTACCAGTACATTCATACCTTGCACCTAATTCCTGCTCTTCTTCACTTATTTGAGTTCGTTGATATGTTTCTGTAATTGAATGAGGATATCCGTCAATTGGTCCTCCAGATCCGTCAAGCGACCGGCCGCATAGTCGATGGCACCGCTGCGAATCTGCTTGGCAGACTGATTCGATTGCTCGAGTGTCTGCGCCGCGAGCTGACGTGCTTGCATCGTCACTTCGTGCTCGTCGATCATGGTGGCAACACGCTTCTCTGCCTGACGAACGATGTTATCCGCATCGCGTCTGGCTTCGGCAACGACCTGGCGATTCTGATCCAAGAGCCACTTGGCTTGCTTGATCTCCACCGGCAAGTTATCGCGAAGCATACCGATCAAGATCAGCATCTCTTCCTTATCCACCATGCAATTGGATGTAAACGGCACGCTCTTGGCATTCAGCACGTTTCCTTCCAGACGGTCGATCAATTCGTATAAGTCGTTCTCACTGATCTCTGCGGATTGATGTTCATCGTGATAAGCCATGGCTACCCTCCCCTTCTACTTCCGGAGTCTCTTAGTGACCTGCTCCAGAATCGCTTCCGGAACCATACGGCTGATATCGCCGCCGTATGAGGCCACCTCCCGTACGATGCTCGAACTGGTAAAGGCCAGGTCGAAGCTCGAAGGCAGCAAAATAGACTCGTAATCATTATATAGCAGTTTATTCGCCGTTGCCATTTCGAGCTCGTAGCGGAAATCCGACTCGCTTCGAAGCCCGCGTACGACGGCCGAAGCCTGCTTCTCTTGGACATAATCGACTAGCAGACCGTCAAACGATTCCACCTTCACGTTCGCAAGCGTACCGAGACAAGCTTCTGCCATAGAGATGCGCTCCTCGATACTGAATATCGTCTGCTTATGGAGATTGGGCAATATCGCCACGTAGAGCGTATCGCAAAGCCTAGAGGCTCTGGTCGCTATATCCAAGTGGCCGTTCGTAAACGGATCGAAGGTACCCGGATAGATCAGAATACTCATAGTCATCCTCCATCTTCTGAATTCGAATAGAATGATACCATTGCAGTACCGTACTTACAACGCTTCCTAAGTTTCAAATCCCTTACATTTTCGGGTGCTTCGGCCTGCGAGGCATGCTCCAAGACGAGCCATCCATCGGGCTTGAGCAGCTTAGCCAGACCCGAATCCGCAAGTGTTTCAAACGCTTGGCGTGCCTCCCCATAGGGTGGATCAATCAAGATCAAGTCGAATTGCTCTCCTGCCTCTAGCAGTCTCCTCGCCGCCCGCTTACAGTCATCGGCCAGGATTCGCCCTTGGTCCGTAAGCCTTGTCTTGGCAAGATTCTGGGTGATCGCTTCTCTGGCTCTGCGTTGTCTCTCGACGAAGACCGCTACTTCTGCCCCGCGACTGATCGCCTCGATGCCAAGCTGGCCGCTGCCCGCATACAGATCAAGTACACGCGCGCCGGTGAGAAACATCCTCGCCGTGATGGCGCTGAACATCGCTTCCTTCGTGCGATCGAGTGTAGGTCTTGTTTCTCTTCCATCCGGGGCTACGAGCGGAATCCCGCCCGCTATCCCTGCTACTACTCTAGGCAAAACAACTGCCTCCTTCTATACACGCTAAACACGCCACATACGCTACACAAGCAAACTAGATACCTAATTGTGCCATCGGCAGACCGAAGGCTTGCAAGAGGGCCGGCCGGATTCTGCGATGGTCCGTCGCTGTAAGTTTGGGGTCTTCGGCCAACAAGCGATTGGCCGCCTTGCTCGTCTCTTCGAGCAGATCTTGTTCCTCGTAGAGGTTGGCGATCCGAAACAGTGGTATGCCGTGCTGTCTCGTTCCGAAGAAGTCGCCCGGACCGCGAAGTTCCAGATCCTTCTCCGCAATATCAAATCCGCTCTGCATGCGACAGAGCGCCCGCAATCGCTCTCTGGCGAGCCCCTCACCGACATCGCTGGAGAGAATGCAAATCGATTGCTTATCGCCTCTGCCGATACGGCCGCGAAGTTGGTGCAATTCGGCCAGTCCGAAGCGCTCTGCATTCAGTATCAGCATCACCGTTGCATTCGGATTATCCACACCGACCTCGACGACTGTCGTTGCGACCAGTACGCCTGCCCTTCGCTCCATGAAGGCTTGCATGGAGGCTTGCTTCTCCTTCTCCTTCATCTGGCCATGGAGCAAACCGATGCCGTAGCGAGCTAGCGGTCCCTTCGCAAGTTCTGTATAGACTTCTTCTGCGGAGCGAAGATCGCCTGCCTCCTCGCTGTCGCGAACCAGCGGACAGATCACGTAGACTTGCTCGCCTCGGGCCAAGTGCTTGTCCATGATACCCAGTACTCGAGCGTAATCTTGGGTCGTAGCCGTATAGGTAAGTATATCCTTACGTCCTGCCGGCATCTCATCTATGTTCGAAATGTCCAAGTCTCCGTAGAGAATCAAACCCAAGGTTCTGGGTATCGGCGTTGCAGACATGACGAGTACATGCGGCACACGATGGTCGTCCTTGGTCAATCGAATCCGCTGTCTGACACCGAAGCGATGCTGCTCGTCCGTCACAGCCAGAGCCAAGTCTCGGAAACTGACGCGGTCCTCGAGGACGGCATGTGTACCGACCAGTATATCTATACTGCCGTCTGAGGTCTCGGAGAGCAGTGTTCGACGCTCCGCCGCAGGCGTTTGTCCCGTAAGCAGTGCAATCTTCAGATCGCTGTCTGCAAGTAGCTTCTGCAGTGAGCGATAGTGCTGTCCCGCAAGTATCGATGTGGGCGCCATCATCACGGCCTGATAACCGGACTTGGCGACATGGAGCATGGCCATCGCGGCAACTACCGTCTTACCCGAACCGACATCTCCTTGGACCAAGCGACTCATCGGCCGCTCCTTGGACATATCCGAGAGCAGGTCGCCGATGACCCGTTCTTGGGCCCCCGTTAGCGAGAAGGGTAAGCGGTGCTTCGCTTCATCTATGACTCGGGTCGTCTCGTCTGTCAGCTCGATGACTCTTGCAACTTCATCTCGTTCGTGGTGGCGGCGAATCAGACGCAAGCCTACTTGTGTCATGAAGAGCTCTTCGAAGGCGAGGCGTCTTCTTGCGATCTCGTAAGCCATCTGATCTTGCGGCTCGTGTATCATCCGATAGGCGTAGACGACGTCCGCAAGTTTATGTTCTCTTCTTATCTTGGTAGGCAGTGCCTCAGGCAGCCGCTCTGCATATGTAGTGAGGGCTGTCTTGACCAGGGAGCGCAAGACCCCTTGGGTTAGTCCTGACGTCAGCGGATAGACGGGATGCAGGTAGGAGATGGCCTCCGCACCCACTTCCCCATCAATCTCTTCGATGACGGGATTCGTCACCTCAAAGGTCTGTCCCGAGCGCTTGATCTTGCCCCGGAAGACGGCTTCCTTCCCCTTCGCCAAACGTTCTTGCAGATAGGGCTGATTGAACCAGATGGCCGATACCGCAGCCGTTTCGTCTCTGAGCACGGTGCGAAGCGTACTGCGCTTGCCCTGGCGCCGAAGCGCCGGCACGCGGCTGATCGTCGCGCGAAACACTTCTTCTTGGCCGTCGACCAATTGGTCAAGCGGTTTCAGATTCGTCCAATCTTCGTAGCGGCGCGGATAGAGCATCAAGAGATCGAGAATTGTCTCCACACCGAGTTTGGCCAGGAGGGATGCCCGTCTGGCAGAGATACCCGTAAGCGTCGTGACCGGCGCTAAGAGTGCTTCATACTCGGCTTCATAAGGAGACAACTTCGTCATGACTCTGTTCCGCCATCTGCTTCCATGACCGAACGTCCGTAGTCGCAGATATCTTGTACGGGGCAGCGCGCACACTGCGGCCTCCTCGCAATACAGATATCACGGCCCAAGATGACCATGAGATGGCCCCAATCGGTCCATCTGTCCTCGGGGACGACGGCCATCAGATCCTTCTCGATACGAGGCGGTTGCAAGCTCTCGGTCAGTCCCATCAGCTTCGTTATCCTGGCACAGTGGGTATCCACGACGACGGCTTGCTGGCCGAACGAGTCGCCGAGGAGGAGATTTGCGATTTTGCGACCTACACCGGGAATCAAGATCAGTTCATCTAGTGTCTCCGGTACGACTCCGTCATGGTTTGTCTCCAGGTAGACGGCAGCAGCCTGTATATTCTTCGCCTTGTTACGAAACAGACCGCAGCTCTTGATGTACGGTTCGATCTCGATCGCTGTCGTAGCGGCGAAATCCGCTACCTCGGGGTAGCGTAAGAAGAGATCGGGTGTCACCTTGTTCACCCGTTCATCCGTACACTGCGCGGCGAGGATACCGCCGACCAGAAGCTTCCACGGCTCATCCTTGTAGTTTAGAGTTGTATCCGCATCTTGATAGTAATCACTTAAGCGCAAGACGATCTCGCGGGCTTGTTCTGCTCGGTTCATATAACGAATCTCCTTCTCAAGACTTATCCAATTGCAGCGTAAACAAGAAGCGCGCACCACCCATTTGGCTTCGTCCGACACTGATGTGTTGGCCGTGTGCCTGGAGTATGGAGCGGGCGATATAGAGACCCAGGCCGCTGCCCTGATTGCCTGATCTGGAGCGATCTACCTTGTAGAAGCGCTCGAAGACATGATCCACATCCTTCTCGTCGATGCCGGGGCCGGTATCCTCCACCTCGATTTCGACGAGATGAGAGCCGGGTGTCCGCTTGACCATCACGGCGATGACCCCCTCTTCGGGTGTGAACTTGATGGCATTACTCACTAGATTATACAGTACGCGACTAAGTTGCTCCTCGTCGCCGATCACCCTAATCTTCCCTTGTTCGCTGATATTCGTCTGAATACTGATCTGCTTGGGCGAGATCAAGCTCTCAAGACTATGGATCACGTTCTCGACCATCTTATTGAGCTCAAAGGGGCGAAAATCATACGTCAAGGCATTCGAATCGAGCGCCACGGCATCGTTCATCTCATTGACCAGCTTACTCAGGCGAAGCGCTTCGTTGCGGACGATCGCGAGGTAGTGGTCTTGTCGCTCCGGCGGTATGGTACCGTCCAGTATACCCTCCACGAAACCGGAGATGGATGTAAGCGGTGTCCTGAGGTCATGCGAGATCGACGAGATGAAGTCACGGCGATCCGAATTGGCATGGTCCAAACGCTCGATCATACGGTTGAAGGTATCGATCAAGACCGTAATCTCATCTAAGCTTCGCCGATCATCCGATGCATCATCTAGAGTGCCGTCGCCTTCGTACTCTTGACGTGAGTGGCGAGTGGGCCTTGCTACGCGTACCGACAGGTTCCCCATCGCCGCCTCATTGGCTGCCTTCGATAAATCCTTCAGGGGCTTCGAGATCGAATTCGATACGATGGCAATCAAGAACAGGGCGATAATCAGCGCAACCGTAACCGACAGGCGCATGCCCGCGAACATGAAGCGAGCCACCGCCGAGTAGATATCGTAGCGCTCATGAATCTGTATCACGAGCGCAGGATTCCCATCCACCCCGTAGATCGGCCGAATAACAGAGATCCAAGTATCGCTCCTACTGCTACCAAACAAGCCGAGGTAGTTACCACCCGTGAAGGTCGTGCCGTAGGGGTTCGAGTCGAATCCTACATAGCCTAGTTCGAGCAAAGGACGCTTCCCCTCCCCGTAGCTTGGCAGCTCGCCGGGCAGTATATCGCGGCCGCTGTAACCATCGGGCAGATTCGTGATATGCTCCGTCGCCTCCGCCGGTATCCCCGTATCCATTAAGATGATGCCGTTTGGCGCGACAAGCCATACATACGCACCGTCCGTCCGATTCACATAATCCAAATAGGTCGCGATATCGCCGTCGCTATGCAAATCGGTGTCGCCGGAGTTGATCTTGTTGACCACAACGCGGACGATCTCGTCCGTCGTCTCCTCGAGCTGCTTGGCACGATCCATGCGCAGCGCCGTGTTGACCTCGGACGAAAAAAGAGCAGCCATAATAACGAAGGTCGTCAGTATGGCTACCATGAAGGCCAGAATCATCCGGCCCCTAAAACTATAAAAAAAGCGTTTAATCATAGCAAACATGCTCTTAGTTTACATCGAACTTATAACCGACACCCCAAACGGTCTTGATCTGCCAGGCCTCGGATCCGCCGCGCTCTTCGACCTTCTCGCGAATACGCTTGACGTGGACGTCTACCGTACGAGATTCTCCGTAGAAATCATAGCCCCAGACACTGCCCAGGAGCTGCTCACGCGTGAAGACACGGTTCGGATGTGCGGCTAGGAAGTAGAAGAGCTCTAGTTCCTTGGGCGGCATCTCCACCGAAACATCGTTGATCACGACCGTATACTGATCCTTGTCGATCGTCAGACCAGCGTAGCTGACGACTTGGCGATCCTCCGCAGCCTCTTGCCGGCTGATGCCGGACGCATCGACTCGGCGAAGCACGGCCTTGACACGCGCGATCAGTTCCTTCATCTCAAACGGCTTCTGCAGATAGTCGTCGGCTCCGAGTTCCAAGCCCACGACCTTGTCCAGGATATCGCCTCTTGCGGTCAGCATGAGTATCGGCACATCGGATTCCTTGCGGAGCTCTCGACAGATATCGTAACCGTCCTTACCGGGCAGCATCAGATCCAAGATGACGACATCCGGCATAATATCGCGGAAGGCGGGCATGGCTTCCAAGCCGTTTCCGCAGGTATGAACCTCGTAGCCTTCCTTCTCAAAATACAAACGTATCAGCTCAACAATATTCGGATCGTCGTCAACTGCCAGTACTCTCTTCATCTTCTGTCCTCTCTTCTACACTCTCCAGACCGAAGTGCATGTTAGTCCGTGGGCCCTGCCCCCCGACTCAAACCGGTTCTGAGCTTGTCTCTCAGGTCGTCATCCAATTCCAGACCACCCTTCTCCTCAACCAAGCGAAACAATTCCTTCAAGAAGGAATTCAAATCCGTAAATTGACGGTATACGGAGGCAAAGCGCACATACGCCACCTCATCAATCTCACGCAGTCCGTCCATCACCAATTCGCCGATGCGATCCGAGGTGACCTCGTGATTCAGAGAATTGTTGCAGCGCTGCTCGATGCTGCTGACCAGCTGACCGATCTGATCGGTAGATATCGGGCGCTTGCTACAGGCCTTCATGATATTGTCGATCAGCTTCTCGCGATCGAACAGCTCGCGACTGCCATCCTTCTTCACCACGTAGAGCGGCAGATACTCGACCTTCTCATACGTCGTGAAACGGTTGTGACATTTATTGCACTCGCGGCGCCTACGAATAGCGGTGCTATCATCTGTAGGGCGAGAATCGATTACCTTATCTTCATCATAACCACAGTTCGGACACTTCACAGTCGATCGCCTCTTCTCTCTTGTATCTACTATCTTACAATCTTATACCGTTATAGCGCAATACAACGTCACAGCGAACCGTGACGTTGTATCCCAATAGCATGGCTAGTAATTATTCGTCGAAGCCCTCGTCCTCTTCATCGTTGAAGAACCAGGGTAGGATTCTGCCCTTCTTCTTCTCCTTGTCGACAGGGACGTTTCTGGCTGCGGGGTTCTGGCTGCGATTACGCTCCGCTGCTCCAGGCTGCGGTCTCGTATTCTCCATACGCGTCGGAACCACTCGCTGGCTTGCCTGCTTCACATCACGGTCTTGATCCCCGTTCGGATTGAGAAACGAGGGGATATCGGAACCGGTTGACGGCTGACCGAGCTGACGGCCAAGATCTGGGTTGACCGGTACGGGTGCGGGCTCTTCGTAGCGAGGTTGTGGCTGCGGCTGCGGCTGAACTTGCTGAGTCGGCTGAGGATTGCTGAAGTTACCGCCGTAGGCAGGCTTCTTCGTGGGGACCTCGACAACCGGCTCGGGGCGCTTGGCACCGAACGGCGAGATCTTGGCCGACGGACGATTCAGGTGATTCGTCTTCGGGCTCTCGGCAACCTGCGGCTCGTTCTCGAATCCGGATGCGATAACCGTGATCTGGATGTCGTCTTCCATGCTATCTTCGATGACGGCACCGATGATGATATCCGCATCGGGTGCGGCAGAGTCGCGAATCAGGCTTGAAGCCTGGTTGATCTCACTCAAGCGCAGATTCTTACCGGTGAAGTTCACGATCAGGCGATGTGCGCCATCAATCGTCGTATCAAGCAACGGGCTGTTGAGCGCTTCGTTGACGGCAATCTCCATGCGGTCTTGACCCTTGGCGCGACCGATACCCATATGACAGACACCGGCACCCACCATGATACGACGTACGTCCGCCATATCGAGGTTGATCAGACCCGGCACGGCAACGAGATCCGAGATACCGGATACACCGTACTTCAGGACCTGATCTGCCATCGAGAAGGCTTCATCGAGCGATGTATCCTCGTCTGCAATCTCAAGCAACTTGTCGTTTGGAACCACGATTAGAGAGTCCACATACTCCTTGAGAGCGCGAATGCCGTTCTCCGCATTCTGCATGCGCTTGGCGCCTTCGAAACGGAAGGGTCTGGTGACAACACCGACAGTCAGCACGCCAAGCTCGCGAGCGATCTGTGCGACAATCGGCGCACCGCCCGTACCCGTTCCGCCGCCCATGCCGGCCGTGATGAAGAGCATGTCCGTACCGCGAATCAAGGAAGCGATATCGTCCTTGGACTCGGCAGCAGCCTTCTCACCGATCTCGGGATTCGCACCGGCACCTAGACCGCGCGTGATCTTCTCACCGATCTGAACACGGTAGGTCGCCTTGGAGCGTTCCAATGCCTGATGGTCGGTGTTTATCGTAATAAACTCAATTCCCTGAACACTGCTCTCGATCATGCGATCGATGGCGTTACAGCCACCGCCGCCGACACCGATTACACGAATCGTCGCGTAACCGTCGTCTTCCATTGAGAAATTCATCGCTTTACTATTGTACATATCTGCCACAATTACATCCCCTTCCGAACCGACACAGCCGATTCTTAACAGTTCCATGTTTCAACAAGAAGGTAAGTATCACCTATCCACTGTTTTTAACCAATATGTGCATTTTACATCATGTCTTCGAAGGTTACAACTCATAATCCAAAAATCATGCAAATAGCAGTCTAATTTGTACTGACGTCTTAAACACCACAATATTTCAACTTGATTACAAAACCATTAAATTTATGGCAAATCCTATGATATCAGTGTTATTCGTTAATCGTCATTACATCTGCACAAATATTCGCATAAATTGACATGCCTATATAAACCAAAAGAATCGCCACGGTGTTTTGTAAACAGATGGCGACTCTCGTATGAACAATTATGAAGCAGTATGCGGGGAACAAGGAATCGTTCACTTAGCCATAGACTAAATCGCTTAGTTGAAATATTCCCAATCGTTTTTGAAGATGAAGTAGAGTACTAGCGCCTTGATCAAGACGGAGACGAAGTCTAGGCGCAGCAAGCTGAAGATGGCACCGACCGCCGCAAGCCCGATATAGGCGTAGAGTGCTCGGCGTTTCATCCGCATCACATTGATCGCGAAGATGATATCCAAGAGCCCCAAGACGAGGAAGATGATACTGAGCGCACGCTCCGCGGGGTTACCGCCGACGAGGCCGAAGATTGCGAAACCGACCAGAAGTAAATCCATCAAGATAACGATCGACATATAGATAGTAATCCTGGTGCTGCGCATCGCAGGCGAGAACTCGCCTCGCACTGCCGCATAGTCCACTTGGCTGTTATCTGTCCCGCAGTAACGACAAACCCTAGTGCTACCTAGTTCTCTCTGGCAATTCTGACACTTCATACACATCACTCCTCTTGTTCTTGCACATTGGTATCGGCTGATGTCGGCGGTTGGTCTGCCAGACGAATCTCCTGGCGAATTTGTTCGAGCTCTACCACGCGATTGGCTATCTCGCGCTCGAGTGCTTCCATCCTACTGTGCGGCATGGCTGCCTCGTATTCTTCTTGGGTCAACGGGGTCTCGGGTGCATCCGTCTCTTGCTTGTCGAGGAAGTCGCCGCTGATACTCTGATCGACTCGGTCCTTCATCTGACGAGCCAGACGGCGACGCTCACTGAATTGATGGAGCCAGAAACGTCTGACCTGCGAGAAGTTATTGATGATACGAACACCAAAGGCGAAGATCGCAGCCAGGTTCAAGTCGATGTTCAGGCGATCGCCGAGGGCCGAGAGCACGACAGCGATCAGCGCGTTACCGAGCAAACCGGTGACGAAGAGCATGGTATTAAACTTCTTCTGTAAGCTAGAGAGAAGTGCACCGACCAGGGAATCCAGCGCGGCTAGAATCAAGACGGCGACATATGGCGAATACGCCTGCGGGATATCGATATCCAGAAACAAGCCGATAATCAAGCCGATAATAATTCCGAGTAATGGCAGCACTATCTTCCCTCCTCTACATCGCGTACAAATATGTAGTCGTCACCGCTCAGATCAAGCACGCCCTCGCCGAGGCCTTCAAGCTTCTTGGTTTGTATCGTATAGCGCAACCAATTGAGCGCATCGTCGAAGCGATCTTGTGTACCAAGCTTAGCATGAATCTGTGTCTCGGATTCGATTAATTTGATTCTCAGGTACGGGTTATCGTCGCCGGGAACCCTGATCTCCGTAATATGGGACAAGATGGAGAAGGAATCATCTGCCGCACGATCGGCCCTTATCATCGTATCGATCAGGTTCAGCGCCGTATCGATCGACGCCACGGAATTCACTTGTACCTTCTCACCCGTCTTGGCCGCCCGCACGAGCATGCCCTCGATCATCGGGATACCCAGAGGCTTCGCCCCGTCTTCGATCTCCAGCACATAGCCTTCGCGATCCAAGAGCATGTAGGAGTCGTCTTCCAGAGCCAAGTAGGACGTAGGCTCGCGCTCCTCGATACCGATCACGACCTTACCGGGGAAGCTCATGCGCACACGAGCGATTCTGACATAGGGTGAGGCGGCCATGACGCGCTCTTCTGCTTCTTTGTATCGCAGACCGAGGTATGCCGCGGGCGAGCCGCCCCAAGAACGAAACAGGTGATCGCCGATCTCGATGCCGCTTCTGTCAATCAGAAGCTCACGATCCACGCCGGATGCCCCCTGAACCACGATCTCTTGTACATGGAAGATCGGCAGCAGCCAGACGGCTACGCCGATGAGGATCAAGATGCCGAGCAAAACGGCGAGGAAACCGCTCGCATCTCTCTTGGGCGCCGCATCTGCATTAGCTGCTGAGGCAGCAAGTTTTTGTTCCTGATGCTCGCTTGCCAGACGGCGATATGACAAGACCTTATTGTCATCTGCATGCCGCTTCGCCCTCTCGCTTGATTTCATCTTCGATCCTCCTTCCCTGTCAAATTCCAATAGGTCAATCTATGATCGAACGCAGCACAGAAACGATGTCTTCTGCCGCCTTCGGCTTGGCCAGCGTCTTGGCAAGTCGCCCCATCTCGGCTCGATAAGCCGGGTCTCTAAGCGCGTCCAGATTCGCCTCGAGATACGAGACATCGAAGCGGTCGTTCGGACAGAGCAGGGCCGCACCGATGGCACGAAACGCTTCGGCGTTGTGCGTCTGATGGTCACCCGTCGCGTAGGGATAGGGTACCATAATCGATGCTTGGCCGAGCGCCGCAACCTCTGCACAAGTCCCGGCCCCCGCTCTGCAGATATACAGATCGGCCGCCGCCATGTGGTAGGGCATATCGTAGAGATAAGAGACGATCTCGAGCTTCTTGGGATCGATCCCCTCGGCGAGTGCCAAGACATCTTCATACTGTGTCTTACCCGCTACGAGGAGCACGCGCCCATCAAACGAATCTTGATGCTTATGCAGATAGGCGATCACGGTCTCGTTTAGTTGCTTGGCGCCGAGACTGCCTCCGCTGACGAGGATTCGAAACTCATCTCCAGGCAAGCCTAGCTTCTGTCTTGCGGCAGATCGCTTCAAGTCGAAGTACTCCGGAGCAATCGGATTCCCGGTCAGCTCTACGCGCCGGCTCTTCTTGAAGTAGGGCCTCGCCTCCTCATACGAGA
>CAZLEA010000002.1:45532-99810 GCA_964558445.1 uncultured Oscillospiraceae bacterium
GTCAGCTCTACGCGCCGGCTCTTCTTGAAGTAGGGCCTCGCCTCCTCATACGAGAGGCAGACCGCGTCGGCGCCTGCCGCCATCACCAGGTTACTCTGGCCGGGGTAAGCGTTCTGTTCATGAATCAGATACGGCGTCTTGCGCTTCTTCGCGGCGGCAAGCAGGGGGCCTGCAACATATCCGCCGGTACCGACGACCGCTATGGGTTGACGGGTGTCGAGGAGGTGTAGGCACTCTCTTTTGCCACGAAACAAATCGATAAACGCCTGAACCAGTGCCTTCGACAGCTTCCGTTTGAACGGGGATGCCGTGATCGGGATAAACTCGAAGCCTTCGCGCGGTACGATATCCGCCTCCAAGCCACGCTTCGTCCCGGTGAAGACGATATCGATGTCCGGCCGCTGGGCGCAAAGTTCCTTGGCGATCGCAAGCGCAGGGTTGATATGCCCGGACGTTCCGCCTCCGGTGAAGAAGATTGTTTGTTTAGTCATGTACTATGCCTCCTAGAGCAGCTTCTTCTCGTTTAGACCATACTTCGATACGTTCAAGAGCAAGCCGATGCCCACGAGGAAGAAGAGGTTTGACGTACCGCCATAGCTGAAGAAGGGCAGCGAGATACCGGTCGGGATAAACACCTTCAGATTGACCGCGATGGATAGAAACGCCTGGATGGCGATCAGTGCACTGAAGCCGGTGGCTACCACTTGATTGAAGAGCGACTTCGTCCGCAAGGCCACTCGCATCCCGAGGAAGAAGAAGAGTAAGAACAATAAGATGACAAGCCCGCCGCCAACTGCGCCGAGTTCCTCGACCACAATCGAGTAGATGTAGTCGTTATGCGATTCGGGTAGGTAGTTGTTCTTCTGCCTACCCTGACCGAGACCGACGCCAAACCAGCCGCCCGAACCGATCGCGATCAAGGCTTGATCGGCCTGATACGTATCGTCTGCGGTCGCGTCATCCGTCTCCAAGAAGATATCGAAGCGCTGAATCATGTGATCCAAGCGATCGTTTGACGCTACATATTTCAGGATCGGTCCCTTGAAGGTCGCAAACAAGAGAATCAAGACGATAGCGAAGGCCAGTAGAAGACCGGTCGCAACCGCCCACGAGCGACGGCTGATACCGGCCGCAAGCAGCACGATGAAGGTGATCAAGAGGATAATCAAGATGGCAGACATATGCGACTGCAAGCTGATCAGGGCGCACCAGACGCCGACCGCCCCGATGGGCAAGATGAAGTCCCAGAAGAGATCGTAGAAGATTGCTCGGCCAAGCGTTCGCACCTTCTTCGGGCCGCGCCTCGTAACTCGCCTGCGCCAAGAGAAGTAGATGGCGCCGCAGTAGACGGCCGCGATCTTCGCAATCTCGGAGGGCTGGAAGGTCATATCCGGCATCACGAAGAGCGGAAGCCAGCGCTGCTGACCGTTGATCTCGATGCCTACCGGCGTGAGGACCAGCACCAGCAGCCCCGTCGTAAACAAGTAGACGATGATCATCATCGCCGTGTTGTTCAGAAACTTCATGTCGAGTCTCGTCAGAAGCCACATCGCAAGCAGGCCCACCACCGTGAAGATCACTTGTCTGAGGACATAGTGCCAGGTGTTGCCCCGATCCGCGAGCGCATCGCTCATCGATGCGGAGAAGAGCATAATCAGGCCGAAACACAAGAGCGTGATAACGGTCAGCAAAACAGCGAAATCGATGCTCTTGGGCAGCATCACTTCGTCTGCTTGCCGTAGACCACCGAGTCGTCCGATACGAAGCGGTAATTTGTCGCTTCGCCTATTGATCTTGGGTTTCGTGCGATCCAATCCTACACTCCCGTTCTAATTCCTGATCACGCCAAGTACGGCCACAAGCAGAGCAAGCCGACCAGTGAGCCCAAGGCGGATACCAGCGTGAAGATGAGAACGATCTTGTTCTCGGACCAACCGCCCAGTTCGAAATGGTGGTGAATCGGCGTCATCCGGAAGATGCGCTTCCCACCCGTCTTCTTGAAATAAGCCACTTGAATGATAACCGTCAGCGATTCGACCCAGTAGATCACGCCTGCAAAGAGCAAGATCCACGGCACCCCCATCAAGAGTGCGGCACCGGCAATCAAGGCACCGATGGCAAGCGAACCCGTATCGCCCATGAAGATCTGGGCCGGATGTCTGTTATAGATCAGGTAAGCCAGCAAGCCGCCCATGAGGGCTGCCGCCATGTAGACGATGCCGCCGGTGTCCGGTGCCATGAGCCTCGGTACGAGGAAGGCCAGACTTAGTAAGACCGGAAGCGAGACCGTCGACAAGAGACCGTCGACACCATCGGTGAAGTTCACCGAGTTACCGATGTAGTAGAGATAGAGGAAGGCAACGATACCGTAGGGCAGCTTCCACCAACCGACGATAGGTACGGCGCTCTTCACAAACGGCAGCAAGAGGACGGGGCCGCCCGGGAAGAGATATAGATAGTACAAGACGAAGAGCAGGGTAATCGCAAACATCGGAATCGTCTTCTGTATCGCCGACAAGCCCTTCTTCGTAATCCGCACCTTGACGTAATCGTCTGCATAGCCGATCAGCGCGCTACCAAGTATGTAGAGGGTCAGTGCCAAACTTGCGGGTGAGCGCAAGAACGAGACGGCACTCTCGCTTGCAGCAGCCATAAACGCCAAATAGATGCCCACCAATAATAGTGGTAGAGAGAAGAGCAGGCCACCAAACGTCGGAGTGCCGCTCTTGACGTAATGCGACTTCGGTCCCTCATCGCGTACGGTCTGCCCTGCGCTTCTGGTCTTCAGCCACTGTATATACGGTTTACCGGTCAGGGCTACGAATAAGAAGGCGCCAAGGCCAATTAGAATTGCTTGTGTCGGCATGTGTAACTAATCCTCTTTCACATCAGGTGTCAGGCGCTCTCTTACGATCGCCTCCGCGAGCTTCTCCATGGCGAAACTGCGCGATGCTTTTATCAGCAGTATATCACGGTCTTCGAGCTGAGGAATCAAAGAATGTTCCAGCGCCTCCCTGTCCGGGAAGGTCAAGACGGGGCAATCCGGCTTCAAGGCATGGATGCCGCCCTCCACATGATCCGCGTACGGGCCGCAGATCCAGGCATAATCGACATCCGCACGGGCTATATCCAGACCCAGATTGAAGTGGAGCTTCTCGGCCATATCGCCAAGCTCGTTCATACCGCCCAGTGCGACGAGGCGCCTTCTATCACCGCTCAAGGTGACGAGTAAGTCCAGCGCCGCCTTCATCGATTCCGGGCTCGCGTTATAACTGTCGTTGATCATCGTCACGCCCCTGGCTTCCATCAGACGCTGGCGGTCCCCGCTTGCCTCGAAGTCTTGCAGCGATTCCTTGGCGGCTTCCGCACGAACACCGAGTATATCTGCCACTTGCAGAGCAAACAGCGAATTCTGAATCTGATGTCTGCCTGGCACGGGCAGTACCACTTGTGCGGCGAACGGGACGGGCACTTCACCGGGCTCTTGTTCCCAGCAATCGAAGACGGAACCTTCGAAATCGCTTCGTATGTGCTTGGCCAGGAAGCAGCGCGACGGCCAAGTCGGCGCCTGTTCGGGATCGGCGGATATGAAGGAGACTTCATAAGACTTGTCGCCATTGATTACAGGGATATCTCGAACGATATCCTGAGCACAAGACATTATGAGGTCGTTATCACCATTCAACAACAGATGCCCGCCTTCTCGTATCCCTTCTCGGATCTCAAGCTTCGCTTCGAGTATGGCCTCCCTCGTCTTGAACTGTGCGATATGCGATACACCGATGCCGGTTACGATCGCGATATTGGGCTCTGCCATGTCCGCGAGGCGAAGCATATCGCCGGGTCGGTCGATCCCCATCTCGACGATCAAGACCGCTGTTTGTTCCTCACAGGCCAGTATCGTGCGGGCCAATCCGATGTGATTATTGTTATTCGCCTTCGTCGCCGTGACCTTGAGGCTGCGATCGAGCGCCGCCTTGACCATCTGGCGAGTCGAGGTCTTCCCTACGCTGCCCGTGATGCCCACGACCTGCCCCGTGATCTTGGAACGATACCACTTCGCAACCATGAGTAAGGCTACTTCCGTATCCTCCACCAGGAGGTAGGGGCGCCGCTTGGCCTCGGGCAGAGCGAGGACTGCTTCTTCGTCTGAAACAAGAAATGAGAGGGCGCCGGTATCCGCGGCCTGGCCGAGGAAGTCGTGTGCGTCGAAGTTCACGCCACGAAGCGCGATGAAGAGCGCTTCTGCTTCGATGCTCCGAGTATCGGTCGAGACCGAGTGGAAACTCGGCTCATCAGGCACATACTCCGCGCCTCGTATCGGCGTTTCCAGATAGGCGGCCAGTTCAGCCAACATATATCGTTTCATCGCTATTGTCCCCCCTTGTCTTCTGTTTGCTCTTGTTGATCTTCTGTATGCGATCTTCGACTTCGCTTGGCCAGCGCGGCCTCTGCTACCGTTCGGTCCGAATACCAGACGGTCTCCTCGGCGGAGATGTTGTAGGTCTCGGAGCCTTTGCCACTAATGACGAGTAGGTCCCCCGCCTCCATCCCCAAGATGGCCGCTTCGATCGCGTCTTCTCGCCTCGGATAGACGCTGTAAGCCGTCGTCACGTTTCGTATACCACGTTCGAGGTCCAACAGGATCGATTCCGCCCCCTCCGAGCGCTCGTTGGTTACCGTGAGGTAGCTGTAGTCCGCAAGCAAGCCTGCGGTCTCGGCCAGATCGCCGCGCGGATCGCTGGCTCGATCGCCTCCGCTACCAAGGACGACTTGCAGGCGCCCCCGACAATATGGGCGAAGTCCCGTGAGCAAGTTCTCCATACGCCCTGCGGTCCATGACGAGTCGATATAGATCGATAAGCCCAAATCGTTTGCGACCGGCTCGCTTCGGCCAGGAATCGAGATATCCCGAAGTCCCTCCACCGCTGCCGATATACTCATCTGCGAGAGCGAGATTACACTGAGCGCGGCGAGGCTGTTTAGCACCTGGTAGCGCCCGGGCAGGCCAACGAAGACAAAGTAACTCGGCTTGCCGTGGATCTCGAGCGTGAAGGCCGTGCCGAGGCGACCCTCTCGCTCCTCGATATGCAGGTTTGTGGCCCGGAAATCCGCCATCGAATCGATGCCGAAACTGATGTAAGGCCGATCCTTCTTCACATAATCCGCTCGTTTGAATTGGTGTAAGATGGCAGGATCGTCGAAGTTTACGATCAAGTGACGGCTCTGCTCGGCCATCTGCTGCCAGGCATGACAATCCCAATCGAGCGCATGCATCAAGATCGTGGCCTCCATATGCAAATGCGCGACACGCTTCATATACATATCTTGCTTGGACAGAGGCATAACAGCAGCATCTATGCCCCGATCGCTAAGATCCGCGAGATTCGCCTCGATATCGGGCGCTTCCGGGTGGTTTCGCCCGCCGTAGATTGTGCCCAGAGGCGTCTTCGTCTGCATCCCGTCCATATAGGCAATCGCAGGCCTCTCTTGCTGCCAGAGGGCATAGATCATGCCGGCCAGCGTATGGCGGCCATGGGTACCGGTGCAAGCCAGAAGCTTCACCTGCGTACTCGGATGTCCGAAGAACACGGCCGATACATAGGCTAGCGCATCTCGGCTGTCGTCGACCTGTGCAATACCTAGCTCGGGATAATCACTTAGGGATAGTGTCTCCAATACCGTAGGATCGCTGACGATCAGCGCGACCGCTCCCTGGCGGATCGCTTGCTCTAGATAAGCATGGGCGTCTTGGCTCTGCCCGCGAATCGCGACAAACAGCGAGCCTAGGCGCACACGCCTGGAGTCATAGACGATATTCGCGATAGGAATATCCGTCCTCCCGCCAAGGGCGAGAACCGGATAGGACTTCATTAATTCGCCAAGTGTCATGCTTATCACCGCCTCTCCCAAACTTACGGCTGATTCAATACGGATGTGGCAGGAACCGGTGTCGGCGATGCGGTCGGGTCCGGATCGAAGTGAATCGGGATAATCGTATAGCGCTGAACCATCGTCTCTTCGCCGCCGTCGCTCGGATCGATATCTTGACTTGTGACGTTGCCGCGGTAGTTGCTGCCTTCGAGACGGACGTTCACGCCTGCCTCAAGCGCGATATCCATCGCCTCATCGACCGTCATGCCGGTGAAGTCCGGTACGGACACGAGATCTGTCGGGATCTCCCCGCTAACGGACGCATAGATGCGACCGAAGCCGCTGCTCATCTCGTCTACAGGCGGATATTGTGCACGCACGATATCGCTGAACTCTGCACCCTCTTCTGCTACAACATCCCAGTTTACTATAGGCGAGTTCTGGACGGCATTCTGTACGTCACGACCGACAATGTTACGCACTTCTTCCTTCATAAACAAGGTCTCGAGCTCCTCGAAGCTGTACTCTTTTTGTACACCCATATACTTCAGTGTACGCTCGGTCACGCGCCGGCTCAGAATCTGCGAGGGCCAAGACAAGAGCTTATCCTCAGGCAGATAGAGTATCGTCAGGACCACAATCTTTGGATCGTCATAGGGCGTCACGGAGGCAAAGGAGATAACAATCCTCTCCTCATTCTCACCACTGGTCGACGTCGAGGTCTTACCCGCCACGCGATAGCCGGGCACCTCTGCCGTGGCACCACCACCCTCGGTTACGACACCGCGCATGTACTTCAGAATCTGCTTGGACGTCTCTTCGGAGATAACACGACGGATGACCTCGGGCTGATGCGACTCGAGCACGTTGCCGCTTTGGTCCGTGATGGTTTCGACAACCTGTGGCTGTAGTAAGAGGCCGCCGTTGCCGAGTGCGGCAAACGCATTGATCATCTGAATCGGCGTCAAGGTCGCCTGCTCACCGAAGGAGTTGACGGCCATGTCGATCTCGGCCGGATGTTTCTGCTGCAGACCGGCAACTTCAGCCGGTAAATCGATGCCCGTAATATCATAATGTCCGAACGCTCGGACGTATTGATAGAAGGTTGCTACGCCCATTGATTGAGCTACTTGGACGAATACAGGGTTACAAGATGTCCAGAGCCCCTGCTCCATCGTTACGTAGCCGTGACCGCCGTGCACCGAACAAGAAATCGGGTAATCCTCCCAACCGTCAACGAAGATCGGATCATCGGAGAAGGTCTGAGTTTCGCTTATCGAGCGCTGATCGAGTGACATCGCAGCCGTAAGAGCCTTGTATGTAGAGCCCGGCTCATAGGGCTCGGAGATCGCTCTGTTGAGCCATACCTTGGACGTCAAGAGGTCCATATCGTCGCTGTCGGTAAACGGATCCCAATCCGCTTCATCGCCATCGAAGGCAGACGGTACACCAAACGGATCGTTTAGATCGTAGCTACCGTTCTGCGCCATCGCGAGAATTGCACCGGTCTTCGGGTCCATGATGATACCCACCGCACCGTTGATCATCTTGTACATATCGGCATGGAAATCCAGTTCCTCTTGGAGAATATCTTGTATGCCCTTATCAATATAGAGATTGAGATTATAACCGTCTACGGCCTCCTCGACCGTCGGTACGGTGTACGGGAGCTCCGCATTACTGTAGTTATCGACCTCGGCATATGTATAGCCCGGCGTCCCGGAGAGTATATCGTTGTAGTAGGCCTCGAGCCCGTTTACGCCTTTGATCGTATCGTCTTCTTGATTCGTGAAGCCGACCAAGATGGCAGCCGACTCCCCCGCCGGGTAGTAGCGATCCATCTTGGCATCGATGGCCACACCGCCGATCTGATGCAAGATCAGGAAGTCGCGCAGCTCGTTATACATGATGCGAGATACGTTCTTCTTCAGAATAATATAGCTGGAGTCCACTTCGGCTGCTTGTTCGGCTACCCAATCTGCTTCTAGTTCCAGAATTCTCGCGATACCGGAGACGATCTCGCTTAGCGGCAAGCGTCCTGCAGGAATCGTATTCAAACTTGCGGGTGTGATACCGATCGTATAGACATAGTTGTTGACGGCGAGCGCATAACCGTTCGCGTCACGGATCTCACCTCGCTCGGGGTAGTCGACGATTTGTCTGTAGTGTTGTCTGGCTGCTTCTTGAGCATAGGCCTCATGATCGTTTACCATGATCGTAAACAGCGAATACAGCAGATAAACGGCTGTCAATAATATGAAAAGAGCGGCGACAAAAATGCCACCGCGTGCACTGCCTCCGGCAGTCTTACGGGTCTTGACTCTCTTCGCCTGCCCGTCGTTGTCTCTTGTATCCCACATATATGTCTGCTCCGTAGTTCTTCTATCCCCAGAGGCTTCGTCTAGGGCAAGAACGACTTGAAGAACGCCTCAATGTTATCCATCACGGAAGCATCGCCCGCTTCCTCGGTCTGTGCCAGATTCGAATACTTCTGTCCGAGGATCAAACGATCCTTGGTCGGTACGTCGAGGTAGATAACCTGGTTGCTGAGCGGATCTTGCATCCCTAGCTCCAGTGCGCGCTCGCGTACGGCCTCCAAGTCGGTGGCGGCGACAAGCTCGCTGTTCTTCTGCACGTTCTCAATCTTCAGTTTGGCAATCTGCTTCTCGATCTTCGCGTTGGCGAAGTTCATCTCGATCAAGCTGGTTTGGATGCCGAGCAAGTAACCGAAGAGTCCGGTCAGGAATAAAACGAAGGCGACAACCACAATGAAGCTCTTGATCTGCTGGCGCTTGCCGGCCTTCAAGATCTCTTGGTTACGAAGTCTCGCCGCGCGCTCCTCGGCAGAGATCGGTGTAATCTCGGTCTTCTTCCGACCGCTCTTCACCGAAACTTGTCTCTGCGGGTATTCGGGTGCCAGCGCACCTGCCAGATTTGATCTACCCATCTCTCTTACTCCTTACGTCCGCTCGTAGTGTCTATACGCTTCATCGTTTCGTTCGAATACGCGAAGCCTGGCGCTTCTGGCCCTCGGGTTTCGATCCAGTTCATCGGCCTTGGCGATCACGCCCTTGCGTCCGATGGCCCTACCGAGCGGTACTCTGCCGCAAACACATTGTGGCAGGTCTCTCGGGCAGATACAGGGATCCTCCCAGAGTCTGTATGCTTCCTTGACGATGCGATCCTCCAGCGAGTGGAAGCTGATAATCGCGAGTCGTCCGCCGGGTGCCAAGCGTTCTATCGCTTGTTCCAACATGGCTTCCAATTCACCAAGCTCATCGTTGACGGCGATACGCAGTGCTTGGAAACTGCGCTTGGCCGGATGTTGATCTTCATTTCTTGCCTTGGCCGGCATCGCGCCTCGAATCACATCGCTTAGATCATGTGTTCGAAGGAAGGGCTTCTCCTGCCTGCGTTCCACGATGCGTCTGGCAATTCGTCCTGCATAGCGTTCTTCGCCATAGCGAACCAGAATGTCTCGAAGCTTCGTCTCAGAGATTCGATTGACAAGCTCTGCAGCCGTCTCTCCTCTGCTCGTGTCCATCCGCATATCCAGCGGACCGTCCTTCATATAAGCGAAGCCACGGCTTGCCTCATCCAGTTGCCAAGACGAGACGCCCAGGTCTGCGAGTACGCCCCAAATCTTCTCGATACCGAGCTCATCCAGGCCCTCGCCCAGGTGTGCGAAGCTTCGATGGATCAGGCGATACTGCCTCGGCCCCACGGCTTCGATCGTAGCGTCCAGTGTTCGTCTTGCGGTCTCCAGCGCATCCGTGTCGCGATCAAACGAGATCAAGAGGCCGTCCGGCTCCAGCGCACGCAAGATGGCCGAAGAGTGTCCTCCGCCACCGGCCGTACAATCGACATAATACTTGTCTTCTTGTATGGCCAGAGCCTCGATGCATTCGTGAAGAAGCACGGGCTCGTGCGCAAACTCAGATAATTCCCTTGACATCGTAAGCACTCAAATCCAATTCCGTAATCGGCACTTCCTGCTCGCGCATCTTGTCGTAGAAGGCGCGGCTGCAGATCTCCAAGGTGTCGCCCATATCCGTGACATACACCTCATCGCCGGGTTTGACTCCGATCTCGCGCCACAGTTCATCGCTGATCGTGATACGCCCTTGACTATCCAAATTACAGTGGATGGCCTCACCGATGATCTCGCGACGAAAACGCCTGGCGATCGGATCGGTACCGGGCAGATCGAAGATCTGGGCACGAATCATGGCGAATTGATCGACGGTATAGACAGCCAGGTAGCCTGCATCCAGCGAACGGGTGACATAAACAGACCCGCCCAAGTTATTTCTCAACTTGGCCGGGATAAAAATACGTCCCTTATTGTCACTGGAATGAGTATATCTAGCCATTCCCTATTCCTTTCCGCGGTGCGAGAAATGATTCAAATTCCCCACGATTCCACGTTTGCGCTCCTCTGCGCTCCACAATTCACCACTTAAATGTATTCTAACCGTAACTTGGGGTGGTGGCAAGCCTTTTGCAACGATTTATCGCTAAGAAATGCATACGATTTGGGATAAGAGATGAATAAACCAAAAAGGACGACCCACAATACCGTGAGTCGCCCAATGTGCGATAATTCTTCTTATTCCGTCACCCTTACGCTAAGAGAGACGATCCATATTTCGATGGACGGAGAGATTCATAATCAGTCCTAGCGCCATGAAGTTTACCAACATGGCACTACCTCCTTGACTGACAAAGGGCAGCGGAATACCCGTGACCGGCATCAAGCCCAGATTCATGCCGATGTTCTCGATGTAGTGGAAGGCATAGACGGCCGTAATACCCGTCACAATATACTTGTGCGCCGGTCGATCGATCCGGTAGGCAAGCCAGGCACAGCGAAACAAGAAGACGAAGGCCAAGAGGATCAGAAGCGATGTACCCACAAGGCCGAGGTGCTCGCCGACAGCCGAGAAGATAAAGTCCGATTCTTGGACCGGAACTGGGATATAGTCTCCCGTCTTGTTGCCGATCAGGCCACCGTTTGCGATCGCAAGCTTCGCTTGGTTGACGTTATAGGAAGCCGTCGGATCATAGTTTGGGTACAAGAAGACCAGGATTCGCTGTTGCTGATAGGGTGCAAAGAAGTTGTTCCAGATGAACGGTACGGAGATGACGCCGGCCGACAAGATCAAGAAGATATAACGCAGCTTCACGCCCCACACGAAGATGATACACGCAATCATGAAGACGATAACCATAGAGGTACCGAAGTCACTCTGGTAGATCATAACCATGAACATGTGCGGCGCCGAGATCAACAAGAAGAGTAGGAAGCCCTGCCAATACTTGAAGCGACCGAGCTTGATATCCTCCAAGAGGAAGGCGAGGACTACACACAGCCCGCTCTTACTTAGCTCGGATGGTTGGAAGGTGCCGAGTCCCGGGAGCACAAGCCAGGCGTTGGAGCCGGTCAAGGCCGCGATCTCGGACGAGCCGAAGATCGGCAGCAAGAGTTGCAAGAAGAGCGCAACCGCATAGATCATCCAACCGAGTAGTCGAAACAGCGAGCGCTCGAGGAAGCTGATGCCCAGCATGGCCACCATGCCCATACCGATCGAGATGACCTGAACCAAGATGTTCCTCGGATAGCCGCGCGGGAAGTTTAGCTGAAGCACGATGTCTAGCACATAGAGGCCCAGGATACAGATGAAGAGCATCGGAATCAAGAGCCAGTAATCCAGGACCTGGAAGAAGCCCAGACGGCGCCGTTCGACACGGCCGATGGAAGCCATGTCCCCTACTCCTTCTCGTCGGATGCATCATTGTTTGCATCCTTGTTCTCGGAGAGTGCGCGATCGGCAGCTTCTCTGGCCTCCCGGATCACGCGCTCCATGTCGAGGGGCAAGTCCTCATCATCTAGCGTCTCTTCCGAGTGATCGTATTCGTCTTCATGCATAGGGCGCGTTTGTTTGTGCGCTTGGTCCGTCTCGTCTTCGGTATCCGTCTTGGCATCCAAGTCAGCGCCGTTCGCGCTACTCAAAGCATCGCCGTCACCCTTGTCTGCCGCCTCGGGGCTTGCCGTCAAGAGAGCTGCCATCTTGGCCCTGCGCTCCGTACGCTTGGAGCTCAGATGGATATAGAGCAGATAGGCCACGCCGGCCACAACCATGAGGAAGGACAGCAGCGCAGAGACACGGATACCCGTGTTCCCGATATAGAGCGAGTCCGTACGGATGCGCTCAACGAAGAAGCGAAGCGTACCGTAGAGGACCAGATACCATGCGAGCGGCTCGTAGGCCTCCTTGGTCTTCTTACGCACCTTGATCAAGATGAAGTAGATGATGAGGTTACCGATGAATTCGTAGAAGAAGGTCGGATGTACGGGGAGATTCGGATCGACGGATGGGTCGTTCAAGGAGGCGAGATAGTTTCTCGTGCCGTTGGAGTACATGCCCCAAGGCATCGAGGTATTCGTACCGAAGGCCTCTTGGTTGAAGAAGTTGCCCCAGCGACCGATCGCCTGACCGAGCGCCACATAGGGGATGAAGAAGTGGGCGGCACGCTTGAACTCAATCTTCTTGACCTTGCCGATCACGAAGAGTGACAGGGCACCCGTGAGGATACCGCCGTAGAAGGCAAGTCCGCCGTTTCTGGTATCGAACACCGACCAGACGTTATGGGAGAATTCCTCCCAAGCGAAGACGACATAATAGATTCTCGCTCCGACGATACCGACCGGTATCGTCCAGAGGAAGTAGTCAAGTGCATCGTCCGGCTTCAAGTTGAACTGTGGCGCATGGCGCACGGAGAGATACATCGCCAGGAGCACGCCTAGCGCGATCATGAGGCCGTACCAGTAGATCTCAATCGATCCGAGGCGGAAGGCGACACGACTGATCTCGATGCCATCCTCGATGCCAAGGCCGGGGAAGCTAACGCGATAGGTGCCAAGAATCATTTGGCTCAGGTTCGTAATAGACATACTACAGTCCCCTTCTTCTGATAATCAATTTCGTCATGCTGCCCTCGTCGAGGACAAACTTCATGAATTTGGCTGCTTCATCGGCGTCCAGGCGACTGAACACGGCTGCGTGATCAAACAAATCACAGTCATACATGCGCGCTTCCAGCGCCTCCATACCACTCGCTTCGATCGAATCGAGCGACCTTACGAAATCACCGTGCAGCGCCTTCTTCTGAATCTCGAACACTCTGCGATCGAGCAGATCGGCCGCGACGGCAGCGCGGAAGCGTCTGGCTACCTCGTTTGCGGCACGGGTCGGATGTTCCGACTCACCGCCCATCATGACATAATTATAATCATGCCCACAAGCAAAGTGAACACTAAAACTATCATTAATCAGACCCTCTGCATATAACTCTTGGTACAACGGAGAGGTTTCGCCGATCACGGCATCCATATAGAGCTGACCTTGAGTCTGCAAGAGCGCCCAATAACTGCCGTTGGCCGAGTGGAAACGATTGATCCCCGGGTTCTTGAAACCGATGTGGAAACTCTCGACCTCAACATCTTGCTGAATCTCCTCGTATGGGCTCACCACATGCGCGGGCTCATCTGCATACAGATCGATACCGGGCGTACCTATGGGCATCTCGTCCAAGCGATCAGCTAGGAGATCCAAGACAGCTTCCATAGCCGACTCGGGGAAGTCACCCACGATGACAAGCGACATAACTGCCGGTGTATAGAAGTAAGAGCAGATCGTGTTCAGGGTATCCGCTGTAATCTCGCGAACCGACTCCGCCGTGCCCGCCACATCATGGCGCAAGCCGTGCTCGGCATAGAGCTGAGCCAGTACGTTTCGCCACGCGACGCTATCCGGATCGTCATCGTACATCATGAGCTCTGCCAAGATGATCTCACGCTCCGCCTCGACTCGCTCCTCATCCAAAAGAGGATTCACCAGCGCGTCGAAGTAGAGTATCAGGGCATCCTCGAACCGGTCGACCGTCGAGAAGAAGTAGACGGTCTCCGAATCACCGGTATAAGCGTTCGCCATCGCGCCCATAGACGACAATTCGCCGATCAGGCCACCTTCTTCGTCTCTCGTAAACACACAGTGTTCGAGGTAGTGCGCGCTGCCCGGCGGTACTTGGATGATGCCTTCCGGTCCGGCTGTCTCCTTGTGTTCTGCTCTGGCCTGTCGATAACGCTCGAAATTCGCTACGCTCGTGAAGCGAAGAGCCGCGGCGCCGTAGGGCACTCCGAACGCTGCGAACTTGCGTACGAAGCCCGGCTTATGGACGAAGGTCAGATGGAAACCGCTCTGATGCCTATAATTATAGAGCATGTTCTGCGAGATCGAATCAATTCGATCGCTACGGACAAATCCTCTGTATGTACTCATTTGGACTCGGCCTCCTTCACTGCTTCTCGGGCCGTATCAGCCGCCATCTTCTGCTCCGGAATCAAGCGGTAGACAAGCGCCTCTTCTAGCTTCCCCGCAAGCTCCCGGACTTGCTCGAGTCTCACACGCTCGACATCCTCCAGGGCCTCTGTAATCGTCATGCGCGAACCGGAAGCGAGATTCTCCATATGGAAGTAGAGGATCGACGCCAGATTGTCGCTGATGCTAAGCAGATCGCTTCGCAGCAGGCTCTTGGACGTCAAGAAGACACGCTCCAGATCGCCACCCCGGCAAATCGTCTCGATACCCTCACGGACCATCTCGACCACGAGGTCGACCTTCCTCGCCGATACGCCTGCTTGGACGACGAGTGCGGACAAGAAGCGAAGCGACATGGACGAGATATGATACGCCAAACCGTTCTCCTCACGAATCGTGTTGAAGAGAATCGAGTGTGCATCCCCGCCCAGCATACTGTTGAGCATGGAGACGAGGGCGTGTTGATTGAAGTTATAGGGCGGCAGACCCTTGTAGATCATGACGAGTCTGGATTGTTCGATCTCCATCCCCTCACAGACCGGATCCAAAACCGGCAGATCGATCGGCGCAGGGTCCACGCCCGAGACGATATTCAAGCGATCCGGATTGCACTCTAGCCTCTGGGTGTAAGCAATCACTTGCTCTACCAGCGGCTTGGAGAGGTCACCTGCCATATAGACTTGGATCTGTGCGGACCGAAGCAGGCGATACCAAGCCTCGGTCACTTCCTCCCTCGTCAGATCTGCCACTGTCTCCCAGTCTCCGCCGGCACGGATGCCCTGCTGCTGACCCTCGGCCCACAGCTCGATCGAGCGATTCAACGCATACCAGACCTTGTCCTGGCGCTTGACCCGAAGCTCCGTCACCAGATTCTTCTGCTCGGTACGGAAGAGCTCGGCATCCAAGAGTCCGTCATCGTCTAGCAGCGGATGCTCCAAACAATCGAGTAGTATATCCACAATCCCTGCAAACGGCTCGCTCCCATCAATCGCCTGGCGTATCCCCTCCGCGTAGAACCAGATCAGCTGCAGATTCCCCTGCCTCGTCACCATCGATCCGAGAGTTGAGCCGTAGAGGTCGTCTGCAGCCAATTGCAGAAGCGAACGCGCGGGATACCTAGCCGAGGCAGTCGTGATCAAGCGCGCCGCCAAATGGTTTGCCGCCGCACGCCTCGAATCCAATTGATCCTTGATCACCAGATTCATAATCGACGTATTGAAGCGCTCGGCTGCCAGCGTATAGACCGGCACACGATTGTAGCGAGATACGAGGACCAATTCCTCGTTCTTCTTGTGCCAATTCCGGGCAAACTCGATATCCTTGTGCATACTCGCCGTCATCGACAAGAAGCTGTCGAACGTCAATTCGGGACGCATATAATCCAAGAAATATACTTCGATATCCCGATTATATAAATTGATGTCCAGGTCAAGTATGTAGGTCTCGAGCAAAGGAACGAAATCCTCCTTATTTACCGTCGGGCGAATCCCGATATTCGAGATCGACGGGTACATACGATCCCCGATACGGGTGCGCGTGATATAGACGCCGTAGGGCGGGCAGAGCTGCCCCTCGGGCACCGAAACGTTCGCCGTCGGCATACCGATCGTGCGACCCAGCGCATTGCCCTTGATTACCGTACCGCTCATAGAATAATCGTGGCCGAGGAAGCGCGAGACATCGCGGAATTCCCCACGGGTAATCGCCTCCTTGATCCGAGTCGACGAAACTGCATCGTCGCCTGCGATCACGCTCGGGACCACGACTACCTCAACGCCGCGGCGCTCGCCCCAGGCACGGAGGAATGCGGCATCGCCAAGACGGTCCTGGCCGAAGCGGAAGTCCTCGCCGATCACGACCAGGCGCACGCCGAGTCGCTCATAGAGGATACGATCCAGGAAATCGTCTGCAGAGAGCGACTTGAAACGCTCGTTGAAGATCTGCAGCCAAGTCCGCTTGATCCCATATCGAGAGAGGAAGGAGGCGCGCTTGGCCGGCACCTGAATCATCCCTGTATACTCTCGCTTCGCGGAATCGAAACTCTCCTTCTGTGGCATACGATAAAACGAGAAGACCGACGGCTCATAAGAGAGGCGCCGGCAATGATGCATCAAGGCATTGAGTAGCTCTTGGTGTCCGCGGTGTACACCGTCGAAGAAGCCCAGGGCGATGCCCCGCCAAGTCTCCGGGACATACGACTCCGAGGTTTCCAACAGATCACAAGTCAGTTGATTCTCTTCCCAAATCCGATCCACTATCTCTTCCATACTCTGCTCTTCACTCATTCGTTTCTGACAAATACCCTTTCTGCAGCGATGACAGGCTTCGGCTCACCCACGTCACGCAGATAAGCGACACCGATCAGACCGCCGGGAGCAAGCACGCGAAACTTCGCTCGCGAAGCTTGTTGATCTTCTTCGTTTGGCGCGGCTTCGATCGCCTCGTAGAGTGCGTCATCCGCCCGCAAGACGGCATCGAGCCCGATAAACTGGCCGTTGGCGAAGCGCCTGGCCGATTTCTCACTCAATTCTAACATAGGAAGATAAGCGAGTGCCTGATCCGGATCGCCGAGCGCCGGGTGCTCTGCCTTGTTCTCCGGCATCAAGGTCTCCAATTGTTCTAGGGTATAACTGTCTTCCAGGCGATAGGGCCCGCTCATCTCTCGTGTCAATGCGGTGCAGTATGCACCGAAGCCGAAGCGCTCGCCCAGATCATGGATCAGCGTTCTGATGTACGTGCCCTTCGAGCAGTGTATCCGCGCCCGGACCTCGAGCGGTGCCAGAGGATCGCCCTCCCAATCGATTCGAGCCGAAACGAAGCTTGCGTCCAGCACGGTAATCGTGCGACGCTTCTTCTCCAGATCCACCTTCTCCCCGGCCCTAGCGTAGCTATAGAGCGGTCTGCCGTCCAGCTTCAGCGCCGAGTAGATCGGCGGTGTCTGCTCTTGTGTCCCCACCATGTCTGTAAACGCTTGGCGCAAGATCTGAGAATCATCTGCCAAGAGCCGTTCGATATCCGCTTCACTTGGCGTATGCACACTCACGGTCTCGCCTTCGACATCTTGGGTGTCCGTCGTTCGTCCGAGTCGAAACGTCACGAGATAGCCCTTGTCATAGACTTCCATATACTGCACGGCCGCCGTACCGCTACCCAGACAGATCGTCAATACACCGTCTGCAAAGGGATCGAGCGTCCCACAATGCCCGACCTTCTTCAAGCCAAAAAGTCGGCGCACCCTGGCTACTGCCCCGAAGGATGTCATGCCGACCTCTTTGTATAAATTTATGATTCCGCCGATTGATTGATTATTGATAAGACTTCACCTGCCAGCTCTATAATTCTCGCCTTCGTCTCCGTGAGCGTACTGCCCTTGACCGTGAATCCGGCCGCTCGGATATGCCCCCCGCCACCGAATCGACGGGCGAAGGCCTGTGCATCGAAATTCGCTCCGGATCGTATATTGCCTCGAATATCGCCGTTGCCGAGTTCGCGTAGCAAGATGGCTACCTCGACCCCGTCCACGTTACGCATCAGGGACGGCAAGCCCTCCAGATCCGTATCCACCCAGGACATGCGGCCGAGCGTCTCTCTGCTGAGCTCTGCGATCAGCATCTGCTTCTCGTGGTAGAACTCCGCCTCGTTCGCCGTAATCCCCATCAGGCGAAGCTTCGTCTCGCTGATCGTATCGAACAGGTGCTCGGTCAGTTCCCCCATCGGCAGCGGGATCGTCATCAGATAGGATGCAGCCTCGAACGTCTTGGCGGTCGTACTCGAGAAGCTGAAGCGTCCCGTGTCGGTCACCATACCCGTCATCAAGGCGAGAGCGATCTGATACGTCAAGAAGCTTCGATCGAAGCGATTCTCGAGATAGATCGCGTAGAACGTGATGATCTCACAGACCGCAGCCGCCTGTGTGTTTACAAGCATGAGAGGCAGATCATCCAAGTCCGAGATATGGTGGTCGATCACGATATGTGTCGGTGCCTCCAGGTAGATGCGCTCTCGCCAAGCAAGCCGGTCACCGCCCGAATTGTCGATAGCCAGACCGATCCCCTGCTTCGAGCGAATCGCCTCGAACTGCTCTTGGCTACCGTCGAACACGTCGTAATACCGCTCATGCGGTAAGAAGGCCAGCTTATCCGATACCGGCTCGCTGCCCAATATTCTTGCTTCTACGCCAATTTGAGTCAAAAGTAGCGCCAAGCCCAGAGAAGAGCCCAGCGCATCACCGTCTGCACCTATGTGCGGGTAGATAAATACTTTTTTCTTCGTACCGGCCAGTGTCAGAAGCTCATCTGTTATTGCATCAAACTTCTCTGTATAGTCGGTCAGAATCTGCCCCATGGAAACCTCTACTCTTCCGATGAATCGGCATCGGTCTCCGCCTTGGGCGTACGGCCCATGGCTTCATCGATCAGGCGCGACATCTTGATGCCGTCGGTGATCGACTTGTCCAGCTTGAAGTGGAGTTCGGGGCTCACACGAATACGCATCTTCTGCCCCACTTCTCTGCGCAGGAAGCCGGATGCCCCCTTCAGTGCCTGGAGACATGCCTCTTGTTCTTCCTCGGTGCCCATGACACTGACATAAACGGTGGCTTGCGATAAGTCACCCGTCATCTCTACATCCGTAACGGACGTCAACATGGGGATACGCGGATCCTTAACCTCATTGCGGATAAGATCCGCCAGGAGTCGGCGCATCTCATCGCCGACTCTGACAGGTCTGTTCTTGCTCATAATGAATTATCTCTCTACTTCTTGCATCTCGAAGGCTTCGATCACGTCACCCACCTTGAGGTCGTTGTAACGCTCGATCGAGAAACCACACTCGTAACCGGATGCCACTTCGCGTACGTCATCCTTGAAACGACGTAAGGAAGCCAGCTGACCCTCATGTATCACTACGTTATCACGTAACAGCCTGATCTGGGCGTTACGAATGATCTTACCATCCGTGACATAAGCACCGGCGATGGTACCTATCGACGATACCTTGAAGGTCTCGCGGATCTCGGCATGACCGAGGACCACTTCCTTGTACTCAGGTGCAAGCATGCCCTTCATCGCCGCTTCGATGTCATCGATCGCGGTGTAGATGACGCTGTACGTGCGGATATCGACACCGCTCGTCTTCGCTTGTTCCGCAACGTTGGCGGGCGGTCTGACGTTGAACGCGATGATGATCGCGTTGCTGACCTCGGCCAAGCGGATATCCGTCTCGTTCACGGCACCGACGGCACCATGGATGATGTTGACCTTGACCTCATCGGTATTGAGCTTCTCGAGCGACTGGCGCACGGCCTCAACCGATCCCTGTACGTCTGCCTTGATGATCAAGTTCAATTCCTTGACCTCGCCGGCAGCCATCTTGGAGTAGAGGTTGTCAAGCGACATACGAGACGAGGGGCTCATCTGCTCCTCGCGGATCTTGTCGCGGCGCTTCTCCGCCAGTTGACGGGCTACGCGGTCATCCTTGACGACGTAGAAGATCTCGCCTGCTTCCGGTACTTCCGGCAGACCCATGATCTCAACCGGGAGCGAAGGACCGGCCGTGTCGCGCTGATGCTGGTTGGCATCGATCATCGCACGGATGTTACCGACGATGGCGCCCGTCACGATCGTATCACCGATCGCAAGCGTACCGCGCTGTACGAGCATGGTCGCCAGCGGGCCTCTGTTCCTGTCGAGCTTCGCTTCGATAACGATACCCTTGGCCTGACGGTTCGGGTTCGCCTTGAGGTCTAGGATGTCGGCCGTCAAGAGCACCATCTCCAGGAGCGTATCGATACCCTCTCCGGTCTTCGCCGAAACGGGAACCATGACGGTCGTGCCGCCCCAATCCTCGGTGATGAGGTTGTGCTGCGACAATTCCTGCTTGACGCGATCGATGTTGGCCGCGGGCTTATCGATCTTATTGATCGCTACGATAATCTCGGTATTGGCTGCACGTGCATGGTTGATCGCTTCGATCGTCTGAGGCATGACGCCGTCATCCGCCGCTACAACCAAGATGGCGATATCGGTCGCCTGTGCACCACGGGCGCGCATCGTTGTAAACGCTTCGTGACCCGGTGTGTCGAGGAAGGTGATCTTACGATCGTCCAGTTCAACTTGGTACGCACCGATATGCTGGGTGATACCGCCGGCCTCACCGGTGGTGACGTGCGCCGAACGGATGTAGTCCAGCAAGCTGGTCTTACCGTGGTCGACGTGACCCATGACTGCAACAACGGGCGGACGGGTGACGAGATCCGCCGGATCGTCCTCACTGTCGTCGAAGAGGATATCCTCTTCTGTCTCCTCGATGAGCAGATCGGCCTCGATGCCGTATTCGCCGGCGATCAGTGCCGCCGTATCGAAGTCGACAACCTGGTTCATGGTCGCAAGTACGCCCATGCCCATCAATGTCTTGATGACGTCGGCTGCAGTCTTCTTCAGCGCCTCGGCCAATTCCTTGACTGTCAGTGCCTCGGGCAGCATCACGTTCGTCAGAACCGCAACGGGCTGACGCGGTGCAGAGGACTGGTTGCGACGATGCGAGTTGCGGAAGTCGCCGAAACCGCGGTCCTGGAAGTTACGACGGCTGCGATCTCTGTCGCGCTCCTTCTTACTTCTGTCCTTGGCATCGCGCTGAGCGAAGCCGCCGCGATTACCTGTCTGCGGTACGGGGAAGTCGCCTGCGGGTGCCGTACGGCGGGGTGCCTTACGACGGAACTGAGGCTTCTGGTCGTCGTCCTTGTCCTTGTCGCCATAACCCTCATTCTGGGGACGATAACCGCCACCCTGACCGGGTGCACCTCCGCGCTGCGGACGGGCACCGGGGGCGCCTCTGCGCTGCGAACGCTCTTCGTTCGCCTGGGCCTGACGCTCCTTACGTTGGGCAAAAGCCTTGGCCGTCGCCGCCAGGGAGCTGTCAACCTTATCGGACTTCGTGGATTTATCAAATATATTACCGACCTTACCCGGTGTAATCGGGCGATTCAAAGAGCCGATCGGTCTCGCCTCACGCGTCGGACCCTGACCGCGATTCGGTGCATTAGGTCCTGTTGCGGCGAGCGCCTCGGGTGAGCGACGCTGGCCCTGCGATGCGCGGGGCGCTGCGCTTCTCTGCTGTTTGGCAGGCTCTTCTCTACGGCCGACCTTCTTAGGTTCGGGCCTCTCGGTCTTCTGCTCAGCTTGTACGGCCGATCCGGATTTAATCTTGCGAGGCTGCGGCGTCGTGGACGGCAGCGTCGGGGTCACATTCGGTGTAGCGATGGTAGATGCGCTCTCTTCCTTCTTATCTTCTGCCTTCCGGGCAGGCTTGGGCTCGGCCTTGGGCTTCGCCTTCTTCTCGCTCTTGGGCGTCTCGGTCGCAGCAACTTGCTTCTTGACAGGAGCCGCTACAGGTTCATCCGTCTTGGCGACGTCCTTGGGCTCGGGCGCATCCGCACGAACAGGTGCTGCAGGTTCTGCCTTCACCTCTTCTGTCTTCTTAGGTGCATCTTCGCTCTTCTGCTCTGCTTCACCGGGCGCAGTGGTGGATGCCGGCACATCGGATTCCGCAGCGTCATCAGCTTGTACGTCGGCGGCCTTGCGCACCTTCACAACCTTAACAGTGCTCGTAATCTTCTTACCCGAGACACCTTGCATCGTGATGGTGGGACCTTGATCGTCAGCTTGTTCTTCTGCTGCTTCTTCGACCTGATTCGCCTTCTGTGCTTCCGCCGCTTCCTGTTTGGCTTGTTCAAGCGCAGCCTTATCTTCTGCTTCACGCTTCACATCGGCCTTACGTACGACGGCTTCATCCTTGGTGAATCCGGCCTTGAGTCCGGAATTTTCCTTTTTTGCCATGTTTATCTGCTTACTCCTCCAAATATCTCGCGTCCGGGTCAGCTCGTGACCACAGCCTCCATTATACCGCATTTGACAACGACTTGCCGTCGTTATTCGCGATTCGGGGACCGTCAGGTATCTAATTTACATCATTCATGATCCCCCTGACGAAACCCTCATCCTCCACGGCCACCAAGGCACGCAGATCGCTTCCGGTATAACGCCCCAAGCTGCTTCGGTCTCCCAGACCGATCAACGGCAGTTGGTGGTGCGCTGCGAGCTTCTCCATCTCTTCTATGGTCCGCTCCGACGCGTCACGAGCCACAACGATCAAGCGGGCCCGCTTCTTCTTAACGCTGATGAGGGTTGCTTCTCGACCGCAGGCGAGTTTCCCCGCACGCTTGGCAAGTCCAAGCAGTCTCAAAAACTTCTCATCCTTCTCGTTTGCGACATCGTTTAACATGTCTTCATCCGTTCCATAGCCTCCGTATCTCCTACTCAGCTCTCCTTGGCCGGCAAGCGGCGCACGCGGCGCCCTGCTTCATCGTATGTAACTACTTCCGGTCGATTCAGCTTCTCCTCTTGCTTCGCCTTCAGATCCGCAAGCCGTCTGAGCTCTAGTTCGACCTCGGCTCGATTCTCCTCTGAGATCTTGCCTCGTAACAGCTTCTCCAAGCGCTTGGGCTGCATCAACTGATCGATCGTCTCCGTATCCAAACAGAGGTAGAGTCCTCGACCGGGCTTCTTACCCGTAGGATCGACCGCTACCTGATCGTCTTGTCGGACCAAACGGATCAAGTCCGACTTGTTCTTCATCTCACGACAAATCACGCACATGCGCTGCGGTACATGCTTAGCCATTTAGACTTCCTCTGTATGTTCCTCACCGTCTTCGGTGGCAAAGGCCTCTACCGTATCTCCGGCATCTTCGACTTCTTCGACTTCTTCAACATCATCGTCGTCATCGGGCAGTTCCGTGCCCTCATAGCCCTCATAATCGTAGTCGGCTTCGTCAACCTCAGACTCTTCGTCGAAGTCATACTCGCCGTCTGCGATCTCGCCTGCTACCTGCTCGAAGTGGCTGAAGAATTCGCTCTCGATCATCTCGCGATACTGGCTCTCGCCCTTGATATCGATACCCCAACCGGTGAGGTGGGCGGCCAAACGTGCGTTCTGACCCTCTCTGCCGATCGCCAGCGAGAGCTGCTGATCCGGCACAATGACTTGCGCGCTGTGCTCGTCTTCGTTCACATCGACACGCAAGACCTTGGCGGGGCTAAGCGCATTGCTGATGAAGACTTCGAGAGCCGGATCCCACTCGATGATGTCGATCTTCTCGCCGGACAATTCGTTCATCACAGCCTGCACACGCATACCGTGCTGACCGACACAAGCGCCGAGTGCATCGACGTTCTCGTCGCGAGAGGCGACCGCGATCTTGCTTCTGGAGCCGGGCTCGCGGGCAACCGAGATAATCTCGACCACACCGTCGTTGATCTCGGGGACTTCTTGTTCGAAGAGCTTGCGAACCAGGTTCGGATGGGAACGGGAGATCATGACTACGGGACGACCGCGGCGCTCATCCACCTTGAGGACATAGAAGCGCATACGCTGGTTGAAGTTGTAATTCTCCGTCTTCACCTGCTCGCGGCGCGTCAAGACGGCCTCCGCACGATCGATATCGACGATCACTTCGTTACGATCCTTGCGCTGCACGATACCCATGGCCAGCTCACCGATACGGCTGCTGAACTCATCTTGGATGCGCTCGCGCTCGGCGTTCGCCAATTTCTGCACGATGACGCTCTTGGCGGTCTGGGCGGCCAGACGGCCGAAGTCCTGGGGCGAGAGCTCAAACTCCAGCATATCGCCGACTTCAAACTCGTCACTGAGCGCCTGCGCCTCGGATAGGGGCATCTCGGCATTCGGGTCCAAGACCTCTTCTACGACTTCCTTCATCAAGAAGACCTTCATATCACCCGTCTCACGGTTGACCTCGGCCCTGATGTTCTGCGTCGACTTGGCATCGAACTCGCGCTTGTAAGCGGAGACCAGGGCCTCTTCGATCGCATCGAACAGGATCTCGGCGGATACGCCGCGTTCCTTCTCGAGTAAGCGCATGGCTTCAATTAATTCTGCATTCATCTTCTACCTCTCTTCGACTGTACACAGTCATGTGCAACTAGAACTCTATCTTACGAACGACCTTCGCGACGTCGGCAGAGGAGAAGCTGATCTCCCTACCATCTACGAGAAGTCTAAATCCATCATCTGTCGATCCGAGCATCTCGGCATCGAATTGCTTGTGGCCATCGATCTGGCGATACAAGGAGACCTCGACCGTCTCTCCCGCATATCGGTCGAAATCGGACGCCGTCTTCAGGGGGCGGGTCAAGCCGGGAGACGATACCTCGAGGTAATAAGCCTTCTGGTAACTAAACTGCTCATCTAGCAGGGGGTCTACCGCTCGGCTGACCGTCTCGCAGTCATCGATGCCGATACCGCCGCGCTTATCGATATAATAGCGCAGGATCTGATTGGGACCCTCTCGTATGAAGTCGGTATCCACCAGATCATACCCCAGCGCCTCTACGACCGGACGGGCGATCGCATCGGCTTCGCTTGCATGTCTTCCACCCTTACTCATCTACTTACCCTCACAAAACGAAAGAGCGGGACTGCTGCCCACTCTTCTGTCAATACCAATATTACTGATAAGAATCATAGCACAAAACCGACTGCTTGGCAAGCGATCTTGTTTACATCCGTAAGCTTGATAACATGCACGTTAAAGCGCCGTTCTATCCTTACGCTGAAGCAGCACGGCCGCGATGACGATGAAGCCTTGGAAGGCTTGACGCAAGAAGGGCGGCACACCGATCAAGTTGAGCAGATTGTTCATCACACCGATGATCAAGACGCCGAGCACGGTGCCAAGTATACTGCCTCTACCGCCGGACATCGCAGTCCCGCCGACGACGACCGCCGCAATCGCATCCATCTCATAGCCGCGACCCGCATTTGCGTAGTCCATCGAGCCGATTCTGGCGACCTGCAGAATTGCTGCAATCGATACCAGCGCGCCCGTCAGAGAGTAAACCAGCCGCTTGGTCTTCTTCGTATTCACACCGGAGAGTGCCGCCGTTCGCTCGTTCGAACCGACTGCGAACACGTTGCGGCCAAACGCCGTATGTTTGGACACGAAGTGCAGCAATACGGCCAGAAGCAGCCAGTAGAAGATCGGCAGGAGCATCTGATCCCCGATTCTCGTATTGGCCAGGATCTGGAAGTCTCTCGGTACGGACGGCGAGTTCGTCTGCATCAGTTGCTGCGTAACGGAGCGGAAGATCATCATGGTGCCCAGCGTCACGATGAAGGGTGGGATGCGACCCGAAGTGATCAGGATGCCGGTCAATTCGCCAAGCAGCCAGCCGAGTGCAATCGTCAGCAGCATCGCCAGGATATAGAGCGGCCAACCGCTGATCCCAACATTTGCCAATAAGCCAAGAGGGCTCGAATCAATCAGAACCATCAAGAAGGCACCGACCGCAACCAGCGTCGAACCGACGGCAAGTTCGATACCGCCGGAGATAATGACGAAGGTCATACCGAGTGCCACGATGCCGACCGACGCATTATTACGCAGGATATTGATCCAGTTGCGTGTCCACGCCGAGATCCATGCCCCGAAGTTCGGATAATCGAAACCCAGCGCGATCGTCTGTACGATGACCATCAGACCCAGCACGATAAACGTGCTGAACAGCGCGTTGTTTCGCCAGTGCTCCGACACCCGATCGATCAGGCTTCGTTCCTTCTCTCTTCTGCCCTCATCAGCCATCTATCCTACCTCCCGTCTCATCTAACAGCGCACCGCCCGTAGCCAAGTGCATAATCGCCTGTTCCGTCATCTCTTCGCCTCGCAGTTCGCCGATCTGCCTGCCCCCGAAGAGGACGATGCAGCGATCGCAGAGCCGGATGATCTCTCTAGCCTCACTGGACAGAATCACAATCGATATGCCCTGTTCCGCAAGTTTATAAATGATCTCGTATATATCTTCCTTGGCACCGACATCAACGCCCTGAGTGGGATTATCGAAGATCAAGATGCCAGACTTGGCAGCAAGCCACTTCGCCAGCACGACCTTCTGCTGATTGCCGCCGGACAGCGTCGTGATCAGCGCCTTATCGTCTCTGAGGCGTATATCCAGATCCCGAACCTGCTCAGAGAACACCGCTTCGATCGCGGACCAATCCAGCACACCATGCTTGCTGCGCTTCTTCCAAGTCGTGATCGATGCGTTGTCCATGATCGACATATCCTTGATGATGCCGTTCTCCTTGCGATCGCGCGGCACATAGCCCACGCCCTCTCGCATCATCTTCTCCGGATGCTTGGCTTCGACCTGCTTCCCGTGTACCAGGATCTCCCCTCGATACGCCGGTCTGCTGCCGAACACGCTGGCGAACAACTCGCTTCTGCCATCGCCAAGCAAGCCGCTGACTCCGAGGATCTCACCCTCATAGAGCGTCAAGTCGATCCCTTCATAAGCGCCAGCATTATCGCTCAAGCCGCGAAGCTCGAGGACCGGCTTGCTGCTGATCTCCTGGCGATGCTTCGTTGACAGGACAATCTCGTGGCCGACCATCTCGGTCGACAATTGATGCGCGTCCGTCTCGGCGATCGACCCTTCTGCAACCAAGAAGCCGTTGCGAAGCACCATGTAGCGATCGGCGATCTCCATCACCTCGTTTAGCTTGTGCGAGATGAAGATCATGCCTACGTTCCTGCTACGAAGACGCCGTATGATAGCGAAGATACGTTGGACTTCAGGCTCGGTCAGTGCAGCTGTCGGCTCATCCATGATAATCGCCGAAGCATTCTGATGGAAGGCTCTTGCGATCTCAACGATCTGTTTGTAGGAGGCATCCAGCTCGCGGACCAAGGTCTTGGGATCAAGCGAAACATCGAGTTCTGTGAAGAGCGCTTCTGTTTCTCTAATCATGCCCTTGTGGTCTAACAGACCGAAGCGATTGAGCTTGAACTTACCCAGGAAGATGTTCTCATAGATCGACAGATCGACGATTAAGCTGAGCTCCTGGTGGATGAAGCTGATGTCGCTGGCCAGCGAATCGGCCGGTTTCCGAAACGATACCTGAGTTCCGTCGATGTGTATCTCGCCGCCATCCGGCTGCAGTACGCCACCCAAGATGTTCATCAGAGTCGACTTGCCCGCACCGTTCTCACCCAAGAGCGCCAGCACTTCTCCGCCGGCTAGCTCGAGATTCACTCCCGTCAGGACGCGGTTGTTGCCAAACGATTTATTGATCTGTTTCATTTCGATATGCATCAAGGTTCACCTTAGACCAAGAAATGGAAGCCTCTTACGAAGCTTCCATCCCCATGCGCCATTCCTATAGCTTCATTCATATAAGGATATCAGTAGGGCGAGCTATCATCCAGATGATCTGCTACGTTATCGCGATCGACGATGCTGGTCGGGATCGTGACGACGCTATCGACCGTCTTGCCGTCCAGGATATCAATCGCCATGTTCACGGCATCTTGTACCATGTCCGGCGAATAGAGTGCGGACTGCAGCCAGATGTCGCTGTACTCGGGCATCATCTTGAAGTACTCTTGAGCACCGCCGCCACCCGTGATGACCTTGATATCACTACGATCGGCTTCTTCGATGGCCTGAACGACACCGATCGAGGTCTCGTCATCCATGGAGAAGACGGCATCGATGTGGCTGTGACGGGTCAGGATATCCGAGAAGTCGGACAGACCCGCTTCACGCGTGAACTGTGTCGCATACTCATGGAGTTCCAGATTCGGTGCAATCTCGGCAACCGTATCCATGAAGCCCTTCTTGCGAAGCTGTGCGACCGAGCCGGACGTCGGTACATCCAAGATGATGACCGTGCCGCTGTCGCCGATCTTGTCAACGATATACTTGGCGCTCTCTACACCCATACCCTCGTTGTCGCCCGAGACGCGGTATACACCCTCGGCGTTGATCTCGATATCGAAGTTGACGACCGTGATACCCTCATCGATCGCTTCTTGGATCGGCGACTCCATGCCCTCCCACTGCGGGAACGCAACGATTGCCTCGGCACCCCAAGTCTTCAAATCGTCTAGCTGCGATGTCATCTGCTCTGCGTTATTCGATGTATGTACCTGATACTCGATCTTGTCGCCGAGCTCCTTCAAGCGGCTCTCCGCGTAGTAGGTCACGCCTGCGACCCAACCGTGTGTCGTGGCCGGAGCGAGAACGCCGATCTTGTGCTTGCTTGTACCCTCGCCGCCACCTTGTGAGCCGGTAGTGTTGCTCGGTGTGCCGCCACAGGCGACAAGTGTTACGACCATCAGTAGAGCAAGTGCCTTCATGATGAACTTCTTCATTTCCTTCACCTCTTCTTCATTCTTCCGCGATCCGATCTGTGTCGGACAACGGTAAACCTTCAGAGTCATTATAACCCAGTTTAGAACCAAAAAATAAACAAATCACTCGATCTATAACGATTTCACTGATCTATTCCGAATTCCAAGCTAATTTCATCTGATTGCCAAAAACATTGCTTTTTGCGTTTCCATTTCTCGGCGAAATCGGCTACAATGTTCATAAGATCAGTTGGGACACGATAGAAGCAAGGAGACATGCGTATGATCAAGGTGGTAGTTGGACCCAAGGGCTGCGGTAAGACCAGTAAGATGGTCGAGGACCTCAACGCCCATGCGGATAATGATCTGGATAACGTTGTTTGCATCGAGCGCGGTAAGCGCCTAAGCGGTCTTGTGAGTTATAGAATACGGTTGGTTGATATAGATGAATACCCAACGCTCGGATTCCGAGAGTTGGGTAGTTTTGTAGCCGGGCTTCTCGCCAAGGACTACGATATCACCCATATATACATCGATAGCATCTATAAGGTAGCAGGCAGCGACTCCGAAGAGGAGTTGGTTGAATTCCTGAATTACCTCGAACCTTTCACCAACGAGCGAGGTATCACGCTCGAGACATCCCTTAGCGATGACCCCGAGAACGTCGGAGCCGATCTGGCCAAGTACGTAGTAGCATTTGAGCGGGTGTCCTAAGGATACATATGACTATAATAGGGCGTTCATTGTCTGTTAGCTGTCCCAACTGTTTGCTTAGATGAACGCTCTATCATTATGTTAAACTATGATCAATCAAGGAGTGGTATATCGTATGGGTTTAGTTAAGGAATTCAAGGAGTTTATTTCTCGGGGCAACGTCATGGATATGGCCGTCGGTGTGATTATCGGTGCGGCATTCAAGACGATTGTCGATTCGCTCGTCGCGAATATCATTATGCCGGTCATCGGCCTGGTAACTGCAGGCATCAATTTCAGTGACATCAAGACGATTCTGCGAGAAGCTGCAGGCGACCAGCCGGAAGTTGCGATCGAATGGGGTGTGTTCATCGAGTCGATTATCAGTTTCCTGATCATCGCCTTTGTCATCTTCCTCATGATCAAGGCCGTCAACAAGTTGCGCGAGAACGCAGCCAAGCTGATGAAGGAACAAGAAGCTGCAGAAGAAGAAGAGGCCGGCCCGACAGAGAGCGAGCTGCTCACTTCCATCTTGGAAGAACTCCAGAAACAGAACAAGGCAAGCTAGTCAGCGCGGTTTCGTACGGAATCCGGATAGAAGCGAACTGAGATACAATAATATGAGCGAAGGTAACGAGAGAGTAACGAAGAAGGTCATTTTGCTATACATAGCCGACCGCTTGGCCGGTTTGACGCAAGACGAATTCATGGACATCGCAATTGACACGATCTATATGGACTATTTCGAGTTCAGTCATATTTATGATCAATTGCTCCACGATAACTTCCTTCAAGAAGAAACAAGAGATGACGAACAGCAACTGGATGCTGACGGTGTACCGACCAAGCGCGTCGATATCACGCCTGCCGGCAAGCAGATTCTGGGTTCGCTCTATAACGGCGTTCCGCTTCCCATCCGCAATCACTTACAGCAGCTAACGGACGACTCGATGAAGGCCAAGACTAAGGCCGAGAGCGTCAAGGCCAGTTACTTCCCCGATATGGACGGTAGCTACCGAGTGCACCTCCAGCTCAAGGACGATCAGATGAACAGCCTGCTTGATCTGAGCTTCACCGTACCGAGCCGCGAGATGGCGGTACAGACCGGTGAGAACTGGGAGCACTACTATGCAGAGCTCTATCCGAAGATACTGGGCGTGCTCGCCTCGAAGCAGAAGGCCGATGTCGACGAGCACGGTTAAGCCGCAAGCCAACCATGAGACGAAGAAGAAACTGCCGCCATTCGGATGTACCGAACAGCGGCAGTTTCGTTATGCTCTCGGAGCTTCATTGATTTATGGAATCAAGCTTAGACGAGCGGGTCGGGCAGTGCCAGTACCTTGTCGGCCAAGGTGTTGGCCCATGCTACGATCTCTTCCTTGTCGGCTTCGGTCGGCAGACCCTTCACCATCAAGTGATCCATACGATCGGCCTTGAGATTCGGTGTCAGTGCATCGATCGTTTCCGCTGCCTTACCGGCCCAGCCGTAAGAACCCATGTAACCATAGATCTTGACACGAGGCTTCAAGGCGTTGAAGAGGACAGCGGTATAAGCAACACCCGGATGCGGGCCGGTCAATACGGTTGGTCCGGCGATGACCATCGCGGCTGCATCAACAAGCTCTGATGCCATGTGGCCGGTCTCGATCATCAAGTCGGCCGGATGCTCGACCAGGTTTCTAACGGAGTATTCGATGCCACGCTTGGCGAGCTGGATGGCCAGCGTCTCCACCATCACGCGAGTACTGTCATGCATGCTGACGTAGCCGACAACAACCTTCCGGCGCTTCTGATCGCCCGTCCACTGCTCATAGAGCGAGAGGATGAAGTCCGGGTCGTACCAGATCAGGCCATGGGCAGGTGCGATCATGCGCGGGGCAAGCTCGCGTGTTTGCTTCACATACTTGGTGACCTGAGCGTTATAAGGCATCATAATTTCGGCATAGTAGGTTCTGGCCGCAGCGGCCAAGACATCGCTTGATGTATGATACTTGTTCTCATCCATAGCGAAGTGAGCGCCGAACAGGTCACTCGAGAACAAGATGCCCTCTTCTACCAGATAGACCATGGTGTTATCCGGCCAGTGAGCGAAGGGAATCGGTCGGAACTCGAGCGTACGACCGCCAAGGTCTAGGGTATCTCCTGCCGCCATGATACGGAATTGATCACGCGGGATATGCAGGTGCAGTTCCATCAGATCCGCAACAGCCTTCGTCGCGACAAGCTGCGCTTCAGGATAGAGCTCCATAACCAGGGGCGTTGCGCCCGCATGGTCCTGCTCTGTGTGTAGGTTAATGATGTAATCCACCTTGTCGATACCGGCGTCCTTCAGATGACGAAGCAAGTCGTCCGCCTTGACGGGGTCGACCGGATCAATCAATGCGGTATGGGTCTCGCCGATGACGATATACGTGTTGTACGTGGTACCGTAATCGAGCGGCATGAGTGCGTCAAACATCGGTCTATCGGGGTGTTTGGCGCCCAATTCGAATACATTTGGTGCTAATACTTGTAAAGACATGAAGTACTTCCTCACTAAATAATACGCCTGAAATCAAGAGGTCAATCCTCGAACAGTGATCTCTATACAATCATAGGCAAAATAAGATTGAATAAACAATGCTGTTTCGGATGACAGGGATTTCAGGCGCCGATATGTTTGTAGGCACTGCTTAGATGGGGCTGAAGTCTTCAACACCGACACCGCAGAGCGGGCAGAGCCAATCTTCCGGGAGATCGGCAAACGCCGTACCGGCATCAACGCCGTTATCGGGATCACCCTCTTCGGGGTCATAGACATAACCACAGACGTCACATACGTACTTTTGCATATTATTCACCACTTTCTTAGATAATAGACTAGACACACAAGGTGTTTCAGTCAGTCCTTATTGGGATTATATCTTATTATGCGGCAGAATAACACCGTCTCCAAGAAGATTGTGTCAAATCAGACAAGTGTTAACGCGGGAGTACGATTGCCTTGCCCTTTTCGGCCATCTTCTTGGATGGACGATAGAGGACGAAGCGACGGCCGATGACCTGTACGACTTCTGCGTTGATCTCCTTGGCTATGTGTTCGGCCGCTTCTCGCGGCGTGACTTCAGACGTCTTATGGACCGTACCCTTGATCAATTCGCGGGTCTCCATTGCTTCGTCGAAATGCTGACAGATATGCGGATTCAGGCCGTCCTTGCCCAGCTGGAAGACGGGATCGAGATTGGCGGCGAGGCCTCTGAGGAATGCTCTTTGCTTCGATGATAATGCCATAACGTGGCTCCTTTATGGGATGTATTCGAATTGGAAGTCGTCCATGATGACTAGATCACCCTCAGCGACTCCGGCTTGCTCCAGTGCTTCGATCACGCCGCGACGGCGCAATTGACGCTGGAAGAAATGTAGGGATTCCGCATCGTCGAAGTTCGTCGACATGACGAGCTCCTCGATCCAGCGACCCGTGATGTGGAAGCCTTCCTTGTCTCGCTCCACTTCAAAGGTGTTCGGCTCGTAGTGGTAGACACGAGCCTCGGCCGAAACGGGTCGGACAAGCTCTGTTTGCGGCAGACGATCCATCTCGCGAAACATCTTCTCTAGAAGTTTGTCCACGCCGATATGAAGCGGTGCGGACATCGGGTAGACGGTCTCAACGCCGCGTTCTGCCATCGCCACGCGGAAACGCTCGACTTGCTCATCTGTTGCCTGATCGACCTTGGAAGCAGCAACAATCTGAGGGCGCTGGGCCACCGTCTCGTCGTAGCTCATCAACTCGTGGTTGATCTTGTCGTAATCCTCGACAGGGTCTCGCCCCTCTGCACCGGAGACATCCACGACGTGAATCAGAAGTCTCGTGCGCTCGATGTGGCGCAAGAAGTCATGACCCAGGCCCTGCCCCTCTGCAGCACCCTCGATCAAGCCGGGGATATCCGCTACAACATAGTTCTTGTCATCCATCGACACGATGCCGAGCACGGGCTCTAGCGTCGTGAAGTGGTAATCTGCGATCTTGGGCTTGGCAGACGAGATGACAGACAAGAATGTGGACTTGCCGACGTTCGGCATACCGAGCAGACCGATATCAGCCAAGAGCTTGAGCTCAACGGTCAGATTCAGCTCGTCGCCTGGCCTGCCCGCCTTGGCGAAGTTCGGTGCCTGGCGAACACTATTGGCGAAATGCGTGTTGCCGAAGCCACCGCGACCGCCCCTGGCGATGATGACCTTCTGGTCCTTCTCCGTGAAGTCCGCAAGTACATCGCCGCTGTCCGCATCCTTGATAATCGTGCCGACGGGTACACGGATCGTGAGATCCTTACCGTCCTTACCATAGCGCTTGCGCTTGCCTCCGCCCTCACCGTCCTCTGCGACAAACTTGCGCTTGAAGCGGAAATCCTGGAGGGTAGAGATATTCTCGACAGCCCAAAAAATAACGTCGCCGCCCTTACCGCCGTCGCCGCCGTCGGGTCCGCCGTCCGGAATATACTTCTCACGACGGAAACTGACCATACCCGCGCCGCCGTTACCGGCTCTCACATAGATATTTGCGTGATCGATAAACATCTCATACCTCATCTGCCTGTCTGCAGTAATTATAGAAATCCGTATATAGTAATAACGAAAATGAAAGGGCCTGACCGGCCGGCCAAACCCTCTCCATTACAATAAATCGTTCAACTGTAAACCGAAATAAGCTTAGTGGCCTTCCGGGTAAACACTGACCTTGGTGCGCTTCTTGTCCAAACGCTCAAACTTCACGTTGCCGGTGATCAGGGCGAAGAGTGTATCGTCCTTACCCTTACCGACGTTGTTACCGGGATGGATCTTCGTGCCGCGCTGGCGAACCAAGATGTTGCCGGCCAGAACGTACTGACCGTCACCGCGCTTGGTGCCAAGACGCTTGGAAGCGGAGTCGCGACCGTTCTTCGTGCTACCGACACCCTTCTTAGAAGCTAGAAGTTGTAAATTAACCTTAAACATGTAAATGCCTCCTGTCGTATCAAGATGATTTGCGCGATACTAGCGATCCTTGGGATCCGAAACGCACAAATACTCGTTTCCGTAACTATATTCAATCTGTTTCAAACCCAATACACAGCTCTCGAGCAGTAAACCCGTTTGTTCTACTGTGGCCGGATTCTCCCGCTTCTTCGTCAGCGCCAAGGCAACATGTCCATCATCTAGACGTCGCTTGTGCTCTACGCCGAGCAGGTCCTCCAGGGCGGCCATCGCTGTCGTGATGACGGCGGTCACGGCGGAGCAGATGATGTCCTCTCCATACTCTCCGTAATTCGCATGGCCCAGGGCCGAAATGGCTGTGACCTGATTGTTCGAGTCTCTTGTTATCTCGATCGAAATCATGATCTCATCCCTCTACCGTACCCAATCACGGTCGATTAGCCGATAGACTTGATCGAAACGCGGGTGTAGGGCTGACGATGGCCCTGCTTGCGGCGGTAACCCTTCTTGGGCTTCATCTTGAAGACGATAATCTTCTTGCCCTTGCCCTGCTTGACGACTTCACCCTTAACGGTCAAGCCCTCGAGCGCGTCACCGAGCTTCATGCCCTCGTCATCCGAATAGGCCAGGACGCGATCGAAAACGATCTCGCTACCCTCTTCGGCATTTAACTTCTCGACGAAAATCTCGTCGCCGACGGCAACCTTATACTGCTTGCCACCTGTTGCAATAATTGCGTACATATTGTGTATCCTCCTGCTAAGTCTCGCTGACGCTCTAGGCTGCCCGATCTTCCTAAGAAGACTTCCAAGCATTCAAAATAGCCCGTGTCATGCGGTCACCCGACAATGATACCACCTATGGCACGAGCCGGTCAAGCAATTTAGCTTGGAAACCGGCTCCAAATGTACACAAATTAATTCCGAAATTGGGTCCTTCTGCCGTCAAACTCAGCGGTTCTCAGGAATAATCTCAATCCAGTAGCCGTCCGGATCCTCGATGAAGTAGAGGCCCATCTTCTCGTTCTCATAGCAGATGACACCCATCTCCTTGTGCAGCTTGTGCGCAGCCTCGTAATCGTCGACCGAGAAGCAGATGTGTGTCTCGTTCTCGCCGAGCTCATAGGGTCTGTCCGCATGATCCTTGAGCCAGGTCAGCTCGATGTCGTAGAGCCCCGCCTCATCGGTCATGAAGGTCAGTGTGAAGTCTTCCTTCTCGTTCACCCGCTTCACCTGCATACCGAGCGCTTCCTTGTAGAAGGTCACGGCGCGATCCAAATCCTGCACGTTCAAATTCGTATGTCTCAATCTGAAATTCATGTCTGTCTCCTCATCTTCGGCTGATATGTTTCTATATACTATCTTAGCCTCTCTTATATAAGAGGTATCCGAACCTTCGTTACCATAGCCGAAGCTAGATCTCCTGCGGCATACCGGGTATGGTCATCGTCACCACGTGCGTCCCGTCATACGCGACATTCGTCCGAAGCGTACGGCGAAGCGTCCCAGGCAAGTCCTCCCCACCGTTCAGATGCATCGGGATCAAGTATCGAGGAAGGAAATATTCCAGGAGAATCATCGCCCCGCTAAGTGCGGTCTCGGCCAGGCGTCCGTCGACCGGCACGAAGGCGACCTGAACCTCGTCGCCGCGAAGCGCATCCTTGATCAGGCCGAGCTCTCGCCTATAGGCCTGTTCGACTGCCATAGAGTCTTCGTCTTGCCAATCCCAGTCATTTAGATCGCCTGCATGGTAGAGGCGACCGATCTTACTATCCAGGAGGAAGGACACGCCCTCATCGGTCGAACCGAAGGTCTCTACGGTGTAGAGCCCCGGGACAGTCAGCTCTTCTTCATCCAAACGAGCGTAGGGATCTACGTAGAAGACACGTCCGCCAAGCTCTGCTACTGCCTCATCGATCTCGGTCGACCGACAAGAACTGTCCAGGATATAAACAGACGGCAGCGTATTCGAGAAGCTCAAGATGCCGCTGTTCCAGTGATCGTAGTGACTGTGGGAAACGAAGAAAACGACCTGCTTGCCGCAATCCGTATAGGAGGCCAGGATGCCTGCAGGATCGGTAAACAAGTCGAAGACGGCGACGAAATCCGCCGTTTCGATAATAAATCCGCTGTGATTCAAATAGCTAATCTTAGCTCGCATATGTAACTCCTGATTCTATCTGACCGTTTTCTTACCAAAACGGTCGGCAGACGGTTCATTCGCACCAAGATCACTCCTAAGACTTTAGACCCTAAAGTCATTACCGCTTCCTTGGCCTCGGCAGAATTGTCAGTCATAGTACAGGACTATTCTCATCACAAGACTTCTTCATATGGAACGACTCTTAGTTAGCATAGGCTAAATAAGAGTCATCGACTTGATATTGTACCTGATTCATCCCTAATCGTCCACTACGGAGAATCAAGGGCAATAAATGATGGGTCATACAACGGACTCGACCCAGCCGAAGGGATCCGGTCGATCGCCATACTGAATACCCGTGAGTTCCGCATAGATCTCGAGGGCCACGGGACCGGACTTACCGTCACCCAGCAGCAGCAGATCCTCGCCGTAGAGCACGCGCCCGATCGGCGCGATGACGGCCGCCGTACCACTGCCGAAGCCCTCCGTTACCTTACCGAGCCTGACCTTGTCGAGTAATACATCGATCGCGACCTTCTCCTCAAGAACTTCATAACCGCGAGATCTCGCAAGCTCAATCACCGAACGCCTCGTGATACCGGGCAGTATGCTGCCGTTTAGCTTCGGCGTGATCAGCCTCCCCTCCTCCACGAAGAAGACGTTCATCGCACCGACCTCCTCCACATAGCGGCGCTCGAGTGCATCGAGCCACATCACTTGATCGTAGGACATGGCCTTGGCGTTCAATTGCGAGCGTACAGAAGCCGCATAATTGCCACCGGTCTTCGCCTCACCGATGCCGCCGCGCACGGCGCGAACATCTCGATTCTCGATATAGATCGAGACAGGTGCCAAGCCGTTCTCGTAGAAGGCAGCCGATGGCGAGAGGATGATCATGAGTTTGTAACGACTGGCTGCGCGTACACCGAGGTTCGCCTCTGTTGCGAAGATGAAGGGGCGAATATAGAGACTCGAACCAGGCTTGTTCGGTACCCAATCACGATCCAAGGCGACCAGTTCCTTTAAACAAGCCAAGACATAATCCGGATCGATCGTCGGAATCGCAATTCGCTCGGCCGAACGGTTCAAACGCTCCATATTCAGACGCGGTCGAAACAGATTCACGCCTCCGTCCTTACGGCGATACGCCTTCATCCCTTCGAAGATAGTCTGACTGTAGTGCAGAACCATGGCAGCCGGATCTAGTTCCAGCGGCGCATAGGCTTCGATTCTGGCATCATGCCATCCACGCTCCGGCGAATAATCCATCACAAACATATGGTCTGTGAAGATAGAGCCGAATCCCAGTGCTTCACCGGGTCCTGGCTTCTCTCTTGGCTTGTCGTTCGGATAGATCGGGCAGATACTTGTCATAGGTTCCTCCGTGTGTTCGGCAATTGCTTTGATATTCAAACTATTCTACCACGCAGCATCGACTTCGACCAGTACCAAGCAGATAGCTAAACCGAATTTCGCCGGATTGCGATCTGCTAAGGTTTCAGCAGAGCCGTCATCCGATCGCTATAGATGAGCTCTCCATCCTTGACCCAGAGCGCAGCCGCCCCGTCTATGGATTCGATCATCTCCTTACCCACTTCGATCGGCATGTTAAACAGCGCCGTCGTCAGCGAATCCGCGAGACCGGAGCTCGGTACGATAATCGTGACGGAGTCGTAATTGTAGGCGGGAAACAAGGTGTCCGGATGGATGATATGGTGGTAGCGCTTCCCGTCGACCGTATAGTAGCGCTCGTAGATGCCGCTCGTCACGACCGCCATATCGGATACGTGTACGATCTCGATGTACTCCTCCTCGCCCCCGTCCGGGTCTTGAATCCCGACGCGCCACTTCTCGCTTCGGGCATCGCGATGTCCAACCGCCTTGACGTTACCGCCGACATTGAGCAAGAAGTTTGTCATCCCCTCTTCGACCAGCATCTCGGATACGAGTTCGACCGCCAAGCCCTTGGCACCGCTACCGACGTCCAACCGCATCTTCGGGTCGGGCAGATAGATCGTATTCGCCTCACGGTCGATCACAACCTGCGTAATATCGGTGTGCAAGTTCGCATCCTCTAGCTCCGAGAGCTCCGGCAGCGTCGCCTCATCCGGATGACTGATGCCGTAATCTCTATGGTCGTGCCAGATCTCGAGCACCGCACCAAAGGCCATGTTCACCCTACCATTCGCTCGCTCGTTTGCTTCCAGTGCCTGATCCATCAAGCGAATCACAACCGGGTCCACCTCGATCGCTTGGACACCCGCGTTATCGTTGACGGTCTTCAGATTGTTCATGCCTTCATATGATTTGAAGGTATCGAAATTCTGATGCAGCCGAGTCAGCTCCTCTTGGAGGCGGTCGGAATAAGCCGTGAATGCTTCCTCGCTCTCGGCGAGCCCGATGAAACTCGTGACCGTATCGAATACACCCAAGAAGCGAGAGTTATAGCGTTGCATGCCATCCGGCAGCGTGGTCGATGCCGTACCCGTACCGCCTGCACAACCGGCAAGCAGCATGAGAGTAAACAGAGGCAGTAAACACTTAGCCAAGAGGCTCTGATACATACGTTTCAAGTAATTGTCCTTCCTTGGTGTAGCAGAGCCACACCGATCAAGATAAGTTCATTATAGATCTATGCCGAGTCGAGACTGGTTTGTTATGTCACCGTGACAATCAAAAAGAGGCAAGTCCGAAAACTCGCCCCTCTTCTCATCTGATTAGACCCTGGTGTCGGTCGAATGGATTAGTTGGACAGAGCCTTGCTAACCACTTCAACCATCTCGTTGATGTGAACCGTCACACCGCTGAGCATATCCGCATCGGTGGGGTATCCACCATCATCCAGCTCGATACCGCTGATGGCAGCACTGTTCATGCCCTTGATGCTATCTGCAAAGAATGCGGCCTGTTCGTCCCATTCCTTACCGATTCCGGAGTTACCCTTCATGCCGTAGTCGTCGCCAAGCTCGTTCTTGCTGGGCTGCTCGGCAGCGAGGTCGGAGGTGATGGCACCGTCAGCATCGAATTTGACTGTGCCCTGTGAAGCGTCGATGATCGCCGAGGTGACTGTCTTGTCGGCATTGACGGAGACAGCAGAGTAGAAGGAGTAAACTTCAACCTTACCGGTTTCCGGTGCACGCTGGTCTTCACCCACGCTCTTCGAACCGCTAACACTGCTAACGATAGCAAGCTTGATGCTGTCGCCGCTCTGTGCGCCGAGGTCTTCGGCGTTCTTCATCGCCTTCTCGATTGCAGCGATGTAGCCGCTTGCCGTGATCGTCACGCTGGATGTTGCATCGACCAGCTTACCGTCGTCGAGCTTCAGGCCAACGATCTCATCTGCGGTCTTACCCTTGACGAGCTCTTCTAATGCATCGACTTGCTCGAACCACTCCTTACCGATACCAGATTTACCCTTCATGCCGTAGTCTTCGCCGAGTTCGACCTTGGACTTCACGTCCATATTCTTGTCGGATGTGATCTTACCGCTGTTGTCGAAGTTGACAAGTGTCTGTGCGGCATCAATCTGGATGTCTACGAGCTTACCGTCTGCATCGACGAGGACTGCGATCGCAGTCGAATCGACCTGACCGACACCGGCTTCGTCGCCTGCGTTCTTGGACTTGTTGATGTTTGTCACGATTGCAAGACCGGTCTTCAGATTGCCTTCCGCAGGTGTCTCACTGCCGCCGGTTGTCTGACTTGCGTCCTGGCTGGTACCGGCTTCGGTCTCCTTGCTTGTGCCCTGGGTTTCCGTGGACCCACCGTTACCGCCGCAAGCGGCTAGTGAAGCCACGAGAACAGCAGATACAGCAAACGCCATAATCTTCTTCATCTTACGCATGTAATTTCCTCCCAATAGTAGAAATAGAAAGCCAAACAAATGTAAGCCATTTGATTGAATCTATTCATGCTCGTTATTCCAGCGATCCGCTTGGAACGATATTAGTTTACCGCAGCAAATAGCCATTGTCTATGAACACAGCTATAAAATTATAAATCGTACCATAGAGACTTATTGGGCGATAATGCCAATTAAGCTCACTCTATATAGCATTAAATACCAAAGACTTTGTTTAATCGATATTTTCGATCGATTCAGAGCGATTTTGCGAACTGCCTAGCGAAGCGCAATTCATGAGCCTTCGGACGCCTGTTTCGCGTCTTCGATGCGCTTGGCCGCATCATACGTCATTTGATCGGTTAATTCGTTGTTTTTTACAATTGAATCTTTTTGGATCGATTCCAAGTTGTCCTTCCGGTCACTCGCCAGCGGAGGATCCGTCGGGCTCGTACGTATCTTCATCTGATTACCGGGCACACGCTTCAGTGCGGGGATCAGCATCTTGAGCAAACTTGCGGACAAGATACCGGTACCGATGCCGGTGACCAAGAGATACGGCATGATCCAGGCAATCGAGCGCACGTTGTAATACAAGAGCAGGACCGAGAACTGTCCGATGTTATGGAAGATGGCGCCCACGATACTCAGCACAAGGAAGGAGATGCGATAGCGGAAGATTCTGCTTAGGACAAACATCAAGAAGACGGACAGGAGACCGCCGCCCAGGCTGAGGCTTGCCGAGAGGAAGCCTCGCTGCATCAGTACAAACGCCGACTTCAAGATCGCAAGGAGGAAGGCCGACGGTCCGTTCAAGAAGAACAGAGCGTACATCACTGCGATGTTGGACAAGCCGAACTTCAGCGGTACGGGTGCCGGGATCGGTGGTAGGAAGTTCTCGACCCAAGACAAGACCAACGCCAGCGCAAACAGCATGGCGAGAAGCACTAATTTACGTAAGTGCTCTCGTTGCTCTGTTCTTGTGCGAAGCTGCTTCTTCGACCCCGCTCTCTTCTGATTCAAGTTACTAATTGACAATGTCTACCTCCTCGCCGCCCGTCGTATCCGCAGCATGGATGCTGATCAGGAAGCCGTTTGGCACACAAGCGATAAAAGACTCCGCTTGATAGATCACGCCGCTGTTGACACATATCTGATCGGGGCAATCCGCACTAACGACACGAATTCCACCATCTGCTGTCAGCCCGAAGACCATATGCGGATTCTCGTCGAGCACGAACGTCCGTTCGCTGCCCTGTGTGAGTTCTACCACGGCGACCTCTTCGTTGAAATGATATATATGCGCGGCCAGACTGCCGCCTCTGCCTGCAAACTTCGCATAGATCCAGAAGCCCAGGGCCATGAGCAAGATTAAGAAGATGACGATCAAGTCTTGCTTCTTGGCAAGCTTGTAGCGCTTCTTCTCCAGTGCTTCGCGCTCACGGAAGCTGCTCGGTAATGTATTGTTTGTCTCCGGTGATTTGTCTGACATGACTGTCCTCGATTCGATCGACTTCAGGCTCTTGCCTTAGCCGAAGATGGCCGCGAGCACAAACGTCGCGGTCAAGCTGAGCATAATCAGCATCAGGTTCGCAAGCGATAAGCCGAAGGTCTCGGCCTTCACCTGGCGCGCCTTGAAACGCATGATGTTCTTGTGTACGGGTAAGACGGTCACGAGCATGAGTAATTGCCATGGCGTGAATACTTGCATGAGAACAAGAGCGATCACGGCAATATAAGCAGAATAGTACAGCCATTGATGGAGCGTCAAGCTCTTTTGCTTCCCTAAATAATGAGGTAGCGTATAACGTCCGATCGCCTCATCCTTCTCCAGATCACAAGTGTTGTTCGCCAGCATGACGTTTGCGATCAAGAGCGTCGGTATCCAAGCAAACAAGAGGAAGGCGAGGATCCAGTACCACTCCATATGCAAGCGGATGAACGCGCCTTCGAAGGTCAAGTAGACGAAGTGGCCCGCCGGTACGTTGATCAACAAATAGACCAGCATGTTCAGATAGCCCTGAACACCACCGGACAAGAGCTCGCCAAGCGGTGTCGCCGCAATCGGTAAGGGACCTGCCGTATACATCGCGCCGACCAGGAAGCAGATCCCGCCAACGAAGAGAATCAAGATATTCTTCGTCACGATGACAAGCAGTAAGCCGAGGACGATGGCCAGACCGAAGAGGAAGCCGATCAAGAAGCGACCGGTCTTGGGCTTCACGGAGAGCGTCTCCCCCTCCTTCTTATAACCCATATAATTGTTGATGCCGGTCGTCGCCAGATCCACGGCGAGCATCGATACGACATAGAGAACAGTCGGTAGCCAGTGTACCTGCCACTTCATCATCCAGCTGAAACTGACACATAATAAGAAGACCATCCAGGTTGTCACCTTCGTCTTCACTTCCAGAAACTTCATCCAGCCTTGATCCAGCAGGGAGGCAGGCAGCGCTACTTCACTCATATATACTCCATCACAGTAAATAATCCTCTTGATTTGGCGATCAAGAGGATTATCGGTCGAAATCAATTATTTGGCCGTAGCCGTTGTTATTCAAAGCTTCGATAAGCTTGTTGCAGTACGCCTGACAAGGCCATGCGCTTCTCACTGCTGCAGTCGAGTTTGGCCAGAGCCTGCTCCGTCTTGCGATAATACTTCTTCGCAAGTCGCCTCGTTCGCTCCAGGGACTTGGACCTGCGCACCCGCTCTGCGACAAGCCGAGCATCAATCTGCCCGGTCTCGATCGCCGCTCGGAGACTCGGATCTTCGTCCATCGCATAGATCAGCGGCAACGTGACGACGTTCTGTTCGAAGTCTGCCTCCACGTTCTTACCCGCTTCATCTAGCGAACTCTCGTAATCCAGGCAGTCATCCGTGAGCTGGAAGATCATGCCGATATAGCGACCGATCTTGCGATAGAGCGCTTGCTCCCTCGTGTCCTTGGTCATAAGCAAGCTGCCGACGAAGAACGAGAGCTCGAAGAGAGCAGCCGTCTTACCCGAGATGATGCGCAGATAATCTGTAGTCACCATCTTGTAGTTCCCATTGAAGTAGGTCTGAAGCAGTTCGCCGATCGCAATCTTCTTCATATACTTGGTGAGCAAAGTCGGCTTGCTAAGCTCCTGATAATCGCCCTCTTCGGCCACTTCCGCCATCATGACGAGGACGTCTGCCAGGAGATAATCTCCGGTGATGACGGCGACACGGGCACCGGCCTTCTTAGCCAGGGTCTCCATGCCGCGACGGTATTCCGCCTCATCCATGATGTCGTCATGGACCAGTGTCGCGAGGTGCAGAAGCTCGATTGCCGCAGCGAAATCGGCCGCATGCGGATTCACCTTGGCATCATCTGTCATCGCAGACAAGATCAGGCTATGAGCCCGTATCCCCTTCCCGCGAGCGTTTGTCAGATAAGCACTATAGGGCCGAATCACGGAAGGGGCATGCTTCAGGCGTGCTTCCAAGATTCGACCGCTACGATGCAAGGCTTCCTCGACAGACACATACGGCAACCCCTTCGGAGCTGCCGCTGTGTTGTCAGCCGTACTGGCATGCAGACGAGCTGCATCCAAACGGGGTTTAGTCATGATAGAGATACCACTTTCTGGCAGGACCAAACTTCTTCCATGCGCGCTTCAGCGGAGGCGACAGGTAGTAGTCGAGTCCGAAGCTCAGACCGGCGCCGAAGAGGCATGCGATCGAAGCGGGGATCATCCAGACGGTGCTGAGGTACAGACCGGTAGAGGACAAGAACATCAACTGCAAGATAATCGAGACCGCAGCTGCCGGAGTCGTGAAGAGACCGCCCATGAGGCACAGACCCACGATAAGCTCGGCAAGCACGATGCTGATCTGCATGAAGAGCTGCAGGCCTGTGCTCGGGATGAGGATGTTCCACATCATGTTATTCAGTAGCGGCACTTCGAGACGAAGCGCGAAGTCGGCCAGACCGGCATCGATCGCTGCAACCGCACTGACGAATTGGATCTTGAATAAGCCGAGGATGTTCCAGTTGATCAGCGCTTCGCTGACAGCATCCCCCACTGCGCCTGTTGCCGCCGATGCGGCGTCAGTCGCGGCACTGCCACCGTCCACGCCGAAGATTCCATCGTAGAAGCTCTGTGCTCCGCCGATGAAGCCTTCCATCATGGGCTTGGTCATCCAACCTTCAAGAATCTTCTTCACCGCTTCGAAGACCCAGACGGCACCGAGCCAGACGCGCAAGATGACCAAGACGAAGCTTGGGTTGCGGTTGGAGAAGTGGCCGCCGACGAAGCTGCGACGGTGACGGATCGTGAAGAACTCGTGCTTCATGTAGCTGAAGATCTTGTTCCAGCCCAGAACCTGGGCGAAATAGACCATATTGATGAAGTGCTTGACGAACATAGCAAAGAAGGACGCAAGGCGAATCTTCTTCTTATCCGTGCCAACCTCGGCTGCACCCCAGCGACCGCCGACACAGACCATGACGCCGTGACCGGTGGTATTGAGATCCTCGTACTCGGAGAGCTTCTTGATACCCTGCTCCTTACCGAAGAGATCGACGGAGAGGTTGTGCGAGACGGTGTCCGCGGCGTGCTCCGCCATCTCAACCATCTGGGGAATCGGGCGCTCTTCGCCCTCGGGGATATAGAACGCGTTGTCACCGGCAACATAAACAGCATCGTCGCTCAGCGAACGCAGGTGTGCGTCGGTCTTGATGCGGCCGCGACCGGCGTTCTCCAGGTCGGAACCTGCAGTGGCCGTGATGTCGGCAGCTTCGATACCGGCAGCCCAGATGACGGTACCGCTTGCATGACGATGCACCTTACCGTCCGGTGTCTTCCACTCGATGAAGTCTTCGCCGATGGCAGATACGCTGCGGCCAAGCTCGATGTGGATGCCCATCTTCTCCATGCGACGCTGAATCTTGTCGCTGGACGGCACGCTAAGTGTCGGCACGACGCGATCCAAGACGTCGACGTTGGCGACGATAACATCGCTTCTGTCGATCTCAAACTTCTCGCAGAGGGCGGGTACCCACTCGGCAAGTTCGCCTGCCATCTCGACACCTGTGAAACCGGCACCGACGATGTGGAAGGTCAGGAGACGACGCTTCTCATAATAATCCGTGGTCTTGGCAGCGGCGCGGAAGCGGTTCAGGATATGCTCGCGTAGGTTCACGGCATCCTCATAGCTCCAGAGCTTCCAGCTGTGCTCTTCGGCACCTTCGACACCGAAATAGGTCGGCTTGGAACCGGCTGCGATGACAACATAGTCATATGCATAGCTGTGCTCTTCGCCCAGCACCTGCTTGTTCTCGAAGTCAATGGACTTCACGTTATCCAGCACGACGCTCACATCACGCTTCGCAAATACTTGCTTCAGCGAAATCGTGATCGACTCTTCGTCGACACGGTTGGCTGCTACTTCGTGCAGCTCCGTCAGCATGGTGTGGAATGGATTTCTGTCAATCAAGGTGATCTCGACATCAGCCTTGTGCTTCTTGACCTTCTTGGCCAGCTTCTTAGCAGTGAGGACACCGGCGTAACCGGCACCGATAATTACTACTTTTTTACTCATCTGTACACCCCTTCTATGGAATCGACATTTATTATACTCATTTCAAGGCCAAAATGATATCATTTACTGCTCAAAGATAAATTCATTTCATAGCGATTTGTCTGTTCGCTACACCAATTAGACAGGTAGATAACTTCCAATTTAGAACTATTTTGATTAATCTGGCTAAATAATAGAAACAGCTTTGGTGGTGCTTGATTTAGTACGATTCATAGGCTATGATTCTTATGAAAAAGCCTTGCACCAATATATCCCAAGTGGCATGGACTTGGAGTTTCTACCGGACGCCGTATGTTTGTCCGACTATTGGTCCTAATTATTGGTGATGGCCGTATTTCCGTTTATGTTCGGAAGTAGCGGCCGATTTTATTTTTTGGAGGAGTTTATGGATCGTTTCTTCAAGCTAACGGAGAACAAGACGAACGTTCGTACAGAGATTCTCGCGGGTGTCACCACCTTCTTTGCGATGTCTTATATCGTCGTCGTCAACCCCGGCATTCTGTCGGAAGCAGGTATGGGTTGGGGAGCCGTTTACCTGGCCACAATCATCTCGGCCGTCGTCGGTACCCTGATCATGGGTCTGTACGCCAACGTCCCGTACGCACAAGCAGCAGGCATGGGCCTCAACGCCTACTTCACCTACACCGTTGTCTTCGCCCTCGGCTTCACCTGGCAGCAAGCGCTGTCGATGGTCTTCCTCTGCGGTATGATCAACATCTTGATCACCGTCACGCAGATTCGTAAGGCAATCATCAAGGCGATTCCCGAGAGCATCCAGCACGCCATCTCCGGCGGTATCGGCCTCTTCATCGCCTATATCGGCCTCAAGAACGCAGGCTTCTTCACCTTTACCAGCAACCCGGGTACCTATGACCTACTCGACTCCGGTACAGTCGTCGCAGACGCATCTGCCGTCCCCGCATTGGCCAACTTCAATAACCCCGGCGTCAATCTCGCCGTCATCGGCCTCGTCTTGACCGTCATCCTCGTGGTGGCCAAGGTCAAGGGCGCCCTCCTCATCGGTATCATCACCACCACACTCATCGGTATCCCGATGGGCGTCACAACGATCGGCGGTAGCGCTGCGATCAGCCTCGGCGAATCCGTGAAGCAGCTTGGCGACACCTTCGGCGTGATCTTCACGAAGGACGGTATTCCCAGTCTCTTCGCCGATTCGGCCAAGGTCTTGCCTGCTCTGATGGCTATCTTCTCGTTTAGTTTGACCGACACCTTTGATACCATCGGTACCTTCATCGGTACAGGTCGTCGCTCCGGCATCTTCACCGATGCAGACATGAAGGCCATGGAAGATCCCGGCGTCAACTCCAAGATGGATCGCGCACTGATCTCCGACTCCGTCGCCACCTCCATCGGTGCAATCTTTGGTACATCGAACACGACAACCTATGTTGAGAGTGCTGCCGGTATCGGCGCCGGCGGACGCACCGGTTTGACCTCTGTCGTCACCGCGATCTTGTTCCTCCTATGCATCCCGCTACTGCCGCTTGCCAGCGCCGTACCCGGCCAGGCCACAGCCGCAACCCTCGTCATCGTCGGTGTCATGATGGCCGCATCCTTCAGCGATATCAACTGGGGCGACATCACCGAGGCCATCCCGGCCTTCTTCACCGCTGTATTCATGGGCTTCTTCTACAGCATCTCGGTCGGTATTGCCTTTGGCTTCATTACCTACCTCATGGTGCTCATCGTGAAGAAACTCACGGGTCAGGAGACCAAGGAGCGTCCGTCCGCCATCTTGATCGGTGCGACACTCCTCTTCGTCTTGGACCTCGTCTTGAAGGCTCTGTTCTAAGAGACAAGTTCAATCGTTTGATCTACGTAAGAAGGTCTGCATCCGCTCCTCAACTGGAGTCGGTGCAGACCTTCTTCTATTTGTGTTCGTTATATGCTTGTTATGCCGAGGAAGTCGATTCAAACGATCGCACTGATCCAGGCAGGATTGGCGTCTCGGATCAACTCATCCGCCACAGTTCTCCGATTGATGTAATCGGCCAGCGCCTCGCGCGGTATAGCGACCGGCATCCGGTGATGGATGGCTGCCATCGCCGCATTCGAATCTTGGGTCAAGATGACGAAGCGAAGCTCATCATCGAAACGCCGATAGAGTCCGGCCAGATAGAGGACCTTGGCCTCCGGTATCTGAATCAGATACTTGTCCACGGCCCTGCCCGCTTCATCGTGGCTCCACTCGTAGAAGCCCGAGGTCGGGATGATGCAGCGCCCATGCTCCATCGCTTCGCGAAACGTTGGTTTCTCACCGGCTGTCTCCGACCGCGCGTTGATCAGTAGCTGCTTGCCGCGAAACGAGGGGAAGCCCCAGGTCATGGGTTCGGCGATATAACCGCCCGCAGCCGTCAAGACCACGGGCACGCGCATACTGGGGAAGATCTCGCCCGATTGCAGTAGGGCAACTTCATCCTCGCCATAACGCGTTTCGATATATCGTCTGATATTCTCCAATTCCTCGCTGCCGTCATCCGGTGCGAGGTAGTAGCGACCGCACATAATTGATCCTAGCGAACGAGATTGAGGAGCGTTGCAATGCCGTAGTATTCCCAATCGAACTGATTTCCCCACTGGGTCAAGAGGCTGGCGCCGATCGCACTGATGATAATCATGAAGACGATGCTGAGCACAATACCTACGAGGGCCCAAATCAGAGCGGCCTTCGCGAAGTTGCGGCGGTTGACGTTCCCCTCACTGCCGAATGCCCAAACAAACATCATAATCAGGCCGACAAGCGGAATCGCCATAATCAGGATCGTGATAAACCAGTTGCCGGTCGTCATCACGCTGTCGTTCACCGGTGGCTTATAAGCCGGTACCGGAGCGACAGGCGGTGGTTGATAGCCCCCCTGGGGTCCCTGATACTGTGCCTGCGCGCCAGAGGCTGAATGATACGTCGGCGAAGGCGGCGGTGTCGGTCTTGGTGGCTGCGCCGGTGGCGGCGGTGCGGCTTGGTATGGCTGCCCCATCGGCGGTGCTGCCTGATACGGCTGATTCGGCGCTGTGGGTGGCACAGACTGCGACGGTGCGCCCATCTGCGGTGCCCCTTGATATGGTTGCGGCTGGACCGGCGGTGCGTTGTCCTGCGGACGATCGTTTCCTTGATTCATCTTCACTTCCTCCTGTTTCGGCTCTTGAACCGGAGCCTCCTGCTTGTGAACGATAGCGTGCCCACATTGCTCACAGAAGCTTGCCCCTTCCTTCAATACACTTCCGCAATTCGTACAATTCATAACTCGCTCCTCCTTGAATCTCGTGTATTTCCGTTAACCCCTATAGATGCGTCGTTTATAGCACATCTGTATACTCCAAAGATAACAAGGACAGCCAAAGTACACAACCTCATTAGGTACATCAAGCGACAAATTAGGGGGATAAATCCATATTTGCTATGAATCGCTGAACGAAAACACCAGCGTACAGGTATAATGAAGCTAAGCACAGCGTACGATCCATTATTCAACCGTTAAACGAAGGGAGAGTCATATGCCACGATCGAAGACAAGCAATCGTCTATTCGTCATCACCTTACTCGCTGCAGCGTTATTCTTCGGGTTATTCCTGGTCCGTATGCTAAGTGTCGGGATCAGTCGAAAGCAGATAGAAGCGACCTTCACCCCGAACGAGATGCGAACCGATTACCAAGATAAACTGCCGCTTCGGGACATCGATTTCGATTCACTAAACACAGTATTCCCCAATATATCCACTCTCGTGGCCTACAATCTGCAAATGGAGATAACGGCACCAAGAGAAATCCGTTACTACAGAGATTATGAGGATTTGTCATCCGTTGCTCTCACGATCGCCAAGGGCGATACCGTCACCGTGCTCGTGGATCCGGATAACGACAACAACCTCGGATTTGGTATCTATACCTATCCCAGCTATCGGAAGGGTTGGCGTTATGCAGAGCCGGTCCTCGTAAACGGGGCTAGGACACATGAGATGCTCTATGTGAAGATGGACGACATCGAGGCCTTGATCGGCGAATATTATGACGCTAACAAGGGACTGAGTGCTTCTAATACCAAGTCACAAATCAAGCGGTACTTGAGCTTACTCATAGACAGGCAGTACTACGAATCCGGCATCTACCTATCGCCGGACTACTATGTAATTCGGCTAGGTACTATGGATTATGCTGCCCTCATACTAGGCGCGCTATTCTTGGTACTAACTCTATGGCTTGCATATCTGAAACGAAACTTAGTGATGCGATCGTACCGATCGACTTGACGTACCCTGTGCTCAAGTCTATAGTTAAATCTGCATAGGGGTGCTGACTGGATGGTCGGCTGAGATGGAGGTGCGTAACGCCTCGGACCCTCAAACCTGATTCGGGTAATGCCGACGTAGGGAATTTGATGGAGTTATGTGCCCCCGCATTGCGGGGGCTTCTTTTGTTTAAGGAGAAATTATTATGCAAGCCAGTGTAGCAATTCAAGTATTGCCCGGTAAACAAGATACGGCAGAAGTCGTTCGTATCGTCGACCTCGTGATCGCGCATCTCAAGAGCAGCGGTCTACATGTCCATGTCGGCCCGTTCGAGACCACGGTCGAAGGCGACGATCTGGATCATCTCTTGGACCTTGTCAAGGAATGCCAGAAGATTGTCATCGAAGCGGGCGCCCCCAGCGTCTCGTCTTACGTCAAGATCTGGTATAGCCCGGAAGGAGTACTCGGCATCGATGAGAAAATCGCGAAACACCAATGATCCCAGACCCCCGAGCCGAAGGGACAAGGTCGGTACGCTACTGGTACCGAGTTTAACCTTCCTCCTCTTAATCGGTCTCTGGCTACTCGTCACGGAGGGCGGTCTGATCGACCCCTACCTGCTGCCGTCCCCCCGTGCGGTACTCAAGGCCTTCTATGCGGATCGGGCTCAGCTCTGGTTCCACAGCCGAATCTCGCTTCGGGAAGCGCTCCTCGGGCTGCTTCTGGGAACGGGTTTGGCGTGGTGTTTCTCTATCTTGATGGATAGCATCGACGTACTTCGCAAGGCTATGTATCCGCTCCTGGTCATCTCGCAGACGATTCCCACAATCGCGATCGCACCGCTACTTGTCATCTGGATGGGCTTCGGGCTTGCGCCCAAGGTCGCGCTAGTCATCTTGACTTGCTTCTTCCCGATTACGATGAGCCTGCTCGGTGCGTTTGCCGCCGTGGATCAAGATGAGATCAACATGCTGCGCACGATGGGTGCGGGCAAGTTCTTGATCTTCCGCCATATCAAATTCTTGTCAAGCCTCGAGGCCTTCTTCAACGGACTGAAGATCGCTGCCTCCTATGCCGTCGTCACAGCTGTCGTAGCGGAGTGGCTCGGCGGTTTCGAGGGGCTTGGCGTCTATATGACTCGGGTGCGACAGGCGTATGCGTTTGACAAGATGTTTGCCGTCATCTTACTTATCTCAATTCTGAGCCTGCTTCTGGTAGGTCTCGTAAACATGCTCGCCTGGTTCAGTCTGCCATGGAAGCACAAATGAAAGGTTTAATCTATGTCTCTAATCAAATCTACCGCGCTTAGGCGCGTCGCAGCCCTCGGTCTGGTTGCTCTGCTCGGCTTCACTACTGCTTGTAACGCGAAGCCCGGCAAGGAGGGTGGCAGCGATGCCGATCAAGAACTCTACCCGATCACGTTTAGTCTCGATTGGGTTGCGAATACGAACCACACCGGCTTGTTCGTCGCGATCGAGAACGGCTACTTCAAGGAAGCGGGCCTCGACGTCACGGTCGTGTCCCCTGCAGAGAACAGCGCGATGACGCTGACCGCCTCGGGCGAAGTCGACTTCGCCATCGATGCACAAGACACCATGGCGGCAGCACTCTCGCTGGACGAACCGCTGGCTGTGACGGCCGTCGCCGCCATCCTCCAGCACAACACCTCCGGCATCCTGAGTCGCAAGGGTGAGGGGCTCGATCGCCCCGCGGGCCTCGCCGGTACACGCTATGCGACGTGGAACAATCCGGTCGAACTGGCCATGGTCGAAGCACTGGTCACGGCTGACGGCGGCACATTTGCGGACGTGGAACTGATCCCCAACACCGTCACCGACGAAGCGGCGGCCCTGCGTGCGAAGCAAGTGGACTCCCTGTGGATCTTCTACGCCTGGAGCGGCATCAATGCGGAGCTGTCCGGCGTCGACACGGACTTCTTCTATCTGAAGGATCTAAACCCCGTCTTCGATTACTACACGCCGGTCGTCATCGCGAACAACGACTTCCTAGCAGCAAATCCGGTTGAATCCAGGGCCTTCCTCCGAGCTCTCACCCGTGGCTACGAGTATGCGATCGAGAATCCTGCAGAGGCCGCCGAGATACTGATCAAGAGCGACACGACAGGTGCGCTCGAGGGAGCAACAGAGCTTGTCATGGCAAGCCAGGAGTGGATCACGGATCAGTATCAGGCAGACCAAACGAGCTGGGGCTTGATCGATGCTGCCCGCTGGGACGCCTTCTACGCATGGCTCTATGAAGAGGGCCTGATCGGAAACGAGCTGCCGGCGGGTACCGGCTTCACAAACGATTACCTACCCAATTAGGAGGGGCTCATGTTACTGCTGGACGTCAAGAATATTCGGAAGAATTATGGTGAACAAATCGTCATCCAAGGGATCGACCTCTATCTGGAAGAAGGTGAGCTCGTCTGTTTGCTTGGCGTCAGCGGTGTCGGCAAAACAACACTCTTCAACGTCATCTCCGGCCTCTATAGCCCCGACGAAGGAAGCGTCATCCTAAACGGTCAAGACATCAGCGGGGAGGCAGGTCACATCAGCTATATGCTGCAGAAGGACCTCCTCCTCCCCTACAAGACCGTTCTGAAGAACGTCAGCTTGCCGCTGATCCTACAGGGTGTGCCGAAACAAGAGGCCTACGAACAAACGAGGCAGATGCTGCCTGAGTTTGGCCTCTACGAGGTGGAGAACAAGTATCCGCACCAGTTATCCGGCGGCATGCGCCAGCGAGCGGCCCTGCTTCGCACCTACTTCGCGTCCCGGGGCGTGGTGCTGCTAGACGAGCCGTTCAGTGCGCTCGATACGATTACGAAGTCGTCCATGCACGCCTGGTTCCTGGAGATCAAGGAGCGTCTGGGCCTCTCCGGCATCTTCATCACACACGATATCGACGAGGCTATCTTGCTCGCCGATCGTATCTATATTCTGGCCGGCAGTCCCGGCACCATCCAAGAAGAGATCAAGATTGAGGAAGCAAGGCCGCGAAGCTTAGACTTCGCCTACAGCGATGCCTTCCTCGCCTATAAGCGGACGATTCGCGACCGTCTCACGGGTCTAGAATAAGTCACTCACCTTCGTACCGTTAAGCGGAAGTTGCTGCTCGGCGAACTTGCGCAGCTGTCGCTCCATACCGAGACGGGCGGCGGGCGGTTCCAGAATCACGGCCTTCCCCCCTAGTGCGAAGATCCAGGCGAAGAATTGTTGACTGATGACGACATCCGCCCAGAAGCGAAACATCCCGGGTCTGTCATCTTGAATCTTGATAGCCGAGCCGAAGCGATCGAACGCGACATCCAGCAGATCGTCCGTGAAGCGCAGGCAGACTCGCTCCTCGGTCCCACCAAACATACCGAACGTGTCAGTCGTATATGAGCTCATATCCATCTCGGAGAAGATCTCTTCGCCTTCTTGCGGCAAGTCCGTCGGCCTCGGCCTGTCCATACGGTCCACGCGGTAATGCTTCATCGTCTCCGACTCCGCATCGTAGGCCACAAGATAGTAGTTCTCGTTGTCTCTTAGTAGGGCAAAGGGACTGACCACATAGCGCTTCCCATCGTGGCGAAACTGCTTGCTCATATCCTTCGAGTAAGTAATATATTGGAAGCTCAGCTGCACCTTGTCGGTGATCGCCTCGTGGATGAAGTCGATGTTGTAGTAGATACTCTCGTTCATGCTCTTGATACGGCCGGGCACGTAGATCTCGCGTGTCATCAGCCCCGCCTCATGCTCGGAACAGAGCGTTATCAGTTTCTCGAGAAGGGCCTTGGTCTTGTTCACGGTGATGAATTTCGACGAGATCACGCTATCGATCAAGAGCTTGAGCTCCACGAGCTCGAAGGTGCGAGAGGCCAGATAGTAGCCTGACGGTCGCTCCTTCCGAAACACGATATCCAGCCCGAATTCGCGAAGCGCATCGATGTCGTCATAGATGCTCTTGCGTTCTGCCTTGATACCCTGACCGATTAGATAATCGACAATATCTTGCATACTATGCGGATGCTCCGGGTCGGTTTCCTTGTAGAACAACTCCATCAAACGAAGTATCTTCATCTTCTGACCTTGTGACTTAGCCATATCCTTCTTCGCCCTTCCCAAATTATACTTCTCTAGTCATTATCACAATGTACAGTCCGTCTTACAAGCCGATACAAGCCGAATAATCAAGCAATAGCCGGACAAACTTGTCTATTTTCGAGACAAATCGATCGCTATAAGGATCTAAATTACGGTATACTGGATGGAAATTTGTGGAAGGAAACGATGATTCGGTGATGAAACAGAACAATCGCGTACCACTCTCAAACGAACAAGTCGAACAATTGAAATTCTGGTATGTGTTGATCTGGGCTCTATCCCTGATC
>CAZLEA010000002.1:99910-117567 GCA_964558445.1 uncultured Oscillospiraceae bacterium
GGCCCTGCCTTGTTCGGTTCGGCTATGGGGCCGTTTGTCAGCGAGATCGCCTTCGACCAGGGACTGCCGATGGCTGTCGGTCTCTTCCTCGGTTCGTTTGCGGGTATCGTGCTCGGCTTCATCTTGCCTCCCTTGGCAGAGAGCTTCAAGTCCTTCCACCGCGGCTACAATCTCTATAACATCGGCTTCACAGCGGGGATCATCACCATGTGTATGAAGGGGCTGCTGGAAGCGCTCGGTATGGAAATACACTTGGTATCGATCATCTCGGCGGGGCATAACGAGCCGATGACGATTGTGCTAAGCCTCTACTTCGCAATCACCTTGATTCTGGGGCTTGCGCTCAAGGGCGGTAATCTAAGCGGCTACATCAGACTTCTTCGCGAGACCGGACAGGGGGCGGCAGACTTCATAGCCGCCTCATCCTTCCCCGTTGTCCTCATCAATATGTCGCTGCTCGGTTATCTCTCCATGCTCTATGTCCTGCTGCTCGGTGGCGAGCTAAACGGGCCTGCGATCGGCGGTGTACTGACCGTCGTCGGTTTCGCTGCGGCGGGCAAGCATCTGAAGAACGTCTACCCCATCATGGTCGGCGTCTTCCTTGCCAAACTGCTCAACCAGCACGATCTCTCATCGACCTCATCGATCTTGGTCGCCCTGTTCGGGACGACCCTCGCACCGATTGCGGGGCGCTACGGTGTCGTGGCCGGGATCGCAGCCGGCTTCTTCCACATGTTGCTCGCGACCAATATCAGCATCATGCACGGCGGGATGAATCTCTACAACAACGGCTTTGCGGCCGGCTTCATCGCCGCGTTCATGGTGCCTGTGCTAGACTTCATAATCGCTCGTTACAAGCGTCAAGCCGGCGCACAGGCCCCACTCAGCCAAATCAGCGAAGTAAGTGAGCGCGAAGAGAATTAAGCCTTGAAGCCACGCTTCAGCGCTTCGATGTGCGGATCGATCACCAATCCGCCGGCTTGTGCGCGAAGCGAAGTGCTCGGGAATTCGGCTGTTCTTGTCACGACAACATGTTGCCTTGACGCCTCTTCCACGAAGCTTGCTTGCTCATAAATCGCCTCGTCTCCGCTTATATAAGCCTCCAGATACAGGAGAGCTGCCTCCGCCTTGTCCCGAAGATTACCAATATACGGCTTCATCTCTTGTAGGAGCTGCTTGTTCTTCGTTCCTGCTGTGAATTCGTCTGCAGCACTTATAATCGCTTCGTATGCAGTGCGAACCGCGGCCGCCTCTCTATCTGCCGGGCCCGCTGCATCCGCACGGTCGAAGGCTTCGATCAAGGAGGCTAGTTCAACCGACTCTCCGGCCGTTGGCATCGCCCCGTTCCTCACTTCCGACATATGCTTCGCAAGCTCATGTAGTGCCTCCGGAACATCCGGCTCGATGTTGGCGAACGAATCGCTCCAAGACTGTAAGTCGTTGAACGCATGAATATTCCAGGCATAGTCCAAGGTGGCGAAGAGCGAGACCTTCGAAGCCTCTGCCTCTTCCATCGGATTGGTCAGCACACCGCTCATCCCAACAACACCCGGCTCATAGACTTCGCCCGCGCCCATAAACAGGCGACGGTAGCTCTCACGATCGATATCGTTGACCGGCCAGTTCATCCAGAAGAGCGGATCGCGGCGAACGCCTTGTGTGACGGCTCTGGTTTTGAATGCATGAATCGCTTCCTTCGTCGCAGGCGAGCAAGTACTCATACCCGTGAAGAAGATGTGGATGTCCGGATCGAACAGTTGATCGTACAAATTGAGTTCAGAACCGTCCTTGAACGCCCAATCGTCCATGTTATAGCCCTCGGGGCAGAAGACGAGTTCGCGAACATCGCCCTTCTCCCTGCGCCACTTGTTGACCTCGTTCATCACATAGACCACGGTCTCATAGGGCAGGTTTCCTACGTCATCACCGAGCACGCCAAATTGACGGACGCCAACCGCATAGAGCTGCTCGAACTTCGCAATCAATTGGGCGAGACCCGTCTCCTTGTTATCTTCTCTGATCGGCTTCGAATCCGCCTTGAAGGGCGCAATCGTCCATGTATAGTGGTTATAGCGCGACTCCCCGAAGGCAGCCAGCTCCGCTATCACGCCAAGCGGCTCCTCGGGATAGGGCTCCCACCAGAGATCTCTGTGGTAGGGATCATCCTTGGGGGCAAAGGCATAGATATTCATCTTGAAATAAGAGCCGAAGTCCATGATCGACTTGCGCGACATGTCGCTCCACGGGATGCCGTAGTAGCCTTCGATCAAGCCGCGAAGCTTGGTATCCGCATAGTCCTCGAGGACCAGAGAATGCAAGGAAGCCTCGCTCTGAGCCAGGATATGATAGAGGCTCGTGAGCCCGTAGTAGAGTCCGGCCTCTGTTTGGGCCCGAACTCGAATCTCCGTAGGATCGATGCTCAGACTATGCGCATCTTGTCTCGTGAGGCCATCCGACAAGACAAGTTCCAGAGCCAAGACATAGTCCGCCTCATCCGTAAGCTCGATATCATGCAGCGCCAGTGCTTCACCAAGCCTGGCCAGGATAGCCGCATCCGGATCAATATTGCTCTCCAATCGAAGCGATTCGGGAAGCACAAAAAACTCGGGTGACACCTCAAGACGATGAGGCAGCGGGTACAAGTTATAAATGGTATTTGTCATACTAATCATCCTCCGACAAGCATTCTACAACAAAAAGCTGATATCATATAGGACAAGGAACGGAGGAAGACAAGCATGAGGAAGCTATACATCAAACAGAAGGTCTTCAAGATCACGGACCACTACCCCATCACCGATAGCGAAGGGCGTGAGTGTTACTACGTCGACCAGGACTTCCGCTTCATCGGGCACACAGTCCACCTCGCTGCGGCAAACGGCCAGCGTATCTTCACAGTCGACCGGCAGTTACTCAAGCTCTTGCCCCGTTATCTCGTCCACTTCACAAACGGCCAAACGATCACCCTGCAGAGTCGCTTCACTCTCTTGCGTCGGCGAATCGATATCCTCTCGGACAGCTACAATTTGACTGTCGAAGGTAATTTCATGGACCTGCGTTTCTCAATCTATAACAACGGAATAGAGATCGGCTCGATCAAGAGGGCATATATCTCATGGGGCGACACCTTCGAACTCACGATCTTGGACGAGCGCTTCGAGACGGTCGTCATCGCCGTCATGATCGCCATCGACCGTCTGATCGACGAGCAGCAGAACAGCAATAACTGATTCCCTAATCCAGACGCATCACATAACGACAACATCGATTCGTACAGCGGCAAGCTTCGGATCTATGAACTGCTCTTCTGTTAGCTTCAAGATCGGCAGATCGCCGTCACCCCAGTGCACGGCCTTGATCCTCGCATGCCTGCAGGGATCAAATAGCGGATCTTGGCCCGCATAGGCACAACGCCCTTCATAACACTCCTCGGATCTCGCATGATACACGAAGATGTCGCGCCCCGCTTCATCCTTGGTAAAAGAGTTATGTCCGGGACCATACTCTCCCGGAACATCTGCCGTGCGGAGCATGGGATACGGCTGCTTGGTCCAAGCCAGAGGATCCAAGAGGTCGGCATCCTCGTCTGCCATGAGCAGCCCGATGCAGTACTCCGGCCCCGTACCGGCTGCAGAATAGGCGAGGTAGATTCGCCCGCCTCGCTTCAGGACCGCCGCGCCCTCGTTCACCTTGTGACGCACTTGCTCCCATGCGAATTCGGGTTTCGTCAGTAGCATCGGCAGTGAGGTCAATTGCCTCGGATTCCGAGGATCGAAACTTGCGATATAAAGGACGGAGTCGGACACCGACTTCTCTGCCCATACATGGTAGTGGCGGCCGGCCGCTTCGAAGGCTGTCATATCAAGCGAGAACTGCGTAAACGAGAGCGTATCCTCCGGCAGTGCCTCCATCTTGTCAGCTACCCACGCATCCGGATCCATAGGATCTTCTCCCGGTCTACACGTGAGTATGTGCGGGCGTATGCCGAATACGTTGTCCGCTTCCCGGCTTCCGGTGAAGAGCACGTACCAGCGTCCCTCGATCTGATGAATCTCGGGGGCCCAGATGAAGCGATGGATGCCATCCTCTTCATTGTTCGTCCAGATAGCCACTTCGTCGGCTTCTCTGAGTCCTTCTATCGTCTTCGACCGGCGAAGCGTCACACGACTATAACCGTCTTGATCGCTATCCTTGTGCATCGGATAGGACGCGGTGAAGTAGTAGAAACCGTCGTCCCCCAGCAGGATCCAAGGATCCGCCTTGGCCTCGATGAACGGATTGGGATAAGTAGGATAGCCGACACGTCCCTCCACGGTATATCGCCCGGGCTTGGAACTCAGATCACTTGGCAGCACCCAAGAAATCGGCACATCCGCTTCTGAATCATCGCTGTAGTATGCACGGACAGTCTCCGGTAAACAAACGGCTTCCCCCTGCTTCACTAGAATCTCAGTCGGTATAGAATCGAGCGCGGTGTTGCGAAGTGGCAACAGTCGCCTGGTGAAACAAGACCACTCGTCCTCAGACACAAGCAAGCGATTACCCGCATCAATCTCGCCCATATCGCCCGTCACAACCGGCTGTATGATCTCGTAGTCAGCCGTAGCAAGCGCTTCATAGTCTGTAAACGACTTCGAGCGGGCGGCGAACTGCTCACCACCGACTCTCGTCCAACAGATTCTATAGGCATCCAAATCGGCATCGAAGTCGATCCGAACATCGGACAGCTCTTCGCCGTCATCCAAATGAAGAAGCTTAGCCTCCCGGAAATACGGCAAATCCGTACTCTCCCACACACAGACGACGCCCGGCCTCGCATCCGAGAGAGATAAGAAGGCAAGCTCGCCTTCCCTCGTTCGAAACAGATAGGGTCGGGAAACGGTATGCTCACCTGTATCTTGTTTGGCAAAGGCCACGCCCTCACCACGATTCAACGCAAGATAGCTTCGACCGTCGTCGCTCACAGCCAGGTGCAAGCTCAAATCCTGCAGCACATCATCGCCTCGTTTGGTATACGCCAAGATCCATTTCTGCTTCGTATTCATAGCCTCAAGGTCTCCTTGTTCATCGTCGGTTCACGTCGTCTTCATACTAGCATATGCCCAGAAGGCGATTTATCTTGTACAATAGAAAAATACAAGATTATTTAGAGGAGAGATACATGAATTTGATATTAGATGCTCTGCATGTCAATAAGGATGCCCTCAGAGACAGTATGCGTAAGCTTCGCCACGTCCCGCTCTTGGGCTTGGCACAGCTGACTTACCAAGCGATACTCTTCGTTGTTAGCATGATCGGTTCCAATCTCGGTTTCGGTCTGTCCTTCTTATGGGGGTTCGTGGTCTATATCGTGAACATCGCACTGATGGCACACTTCCTGAACCTGCTCTATAACGTGATTCACTACGATCGGCTCAAACCACAAGACCTAACGAGCCAGCAATTCGTCCGTCTCATCGCGCCGCTGATGCAGGCCTTTTTTATCCTCTATCTGGTTGAACTGGTCTTCAGCATGGTCTTATCGCCGATGCTGCCGGGCATGGTCTCAAGTCTGATCTTATTGATCTGGGCAGGTGCCAAGACCCCCGTCAACGAGTCGGTCTATCTCGCCAATCGCTATGGCATGGATGCCCTGATGCATACACTCGACTTCTGGCGAGACAATTGGCTTCAGTGGCTGTTCCCCATCCTCGCTGCCTTCGCTTATCAGCTGTTCGTCGCTCCTAGACTGTCCGGTCTCGTCTTGTTTGGCATCTGGGCCTATCCTCTGATCTGGCTCCTCTCGGGCATCGTCATCTCAGCTTGGATGATCTGGCGCGGCGAGCTCTACGAGACACTTAACGGCACGAGCCTGCGCTCGCGAGCCTACCGCCGCAAGAACAACTATTAAGCAACTAAGAAATCGAAACGATCGATTATGATTTGCTACCCGGCTTAGAGGGGGAAGCGCTCCTCAGCCAGGTCGAAGAATCGGAGCACATTCAGACACGCACGCCCGTTATGGTAGAACGCCTTCCAGGGGTGCGCGATCGGGAGGTGCTCCGCCTTGTTATCCGGTGTCAGGGACTCGTGCCACTCACCAAACGGCCTCTTATCCACAAATAGGTGTTCGATTCCGTGCCACAGGGCAAGCGCTTGCTTGAAGTAGGCTTCGTCTTCTCGTTTCACCCCGGCATTGATCAGGGCTGCGAGCGCTTCTGCCTGAACCCACCAGACCCTGGTACGATCCTTGACACCGTCTGTAAGCTCGTTGATATGGACCTGCACAGTCTCGCCATCCTCTAGCAATACTTCCTCGATTGCTTCGGCCAAGACGGCATCCTCCAGAACGCGACTAATCGCGCGAATCTCGGCGAATAACTCTGTTTCATCTTCTTGTGCATCGCCTGAAGAATCCAGCACATCGACCGCAAACTCAACCAGCCAAGCCGCTTCGATATCGTGACCATAAGACCACACCGTAGAGCTAGGTTCAAGCTTACTATCCAAGAAGACATTGAGCTGCCTTCTCTCCTCGTTATAAATGAAGAGCTTATAGAAATACAGAAGTTCTACCAAGGCTTCTCGCACGTGCGGTGTAGGCCATGCCTGGAAGAGTGCGGTATAAGCCTCGATCAGGTGGAGAACCGTGTTCATGGTGACGGTCGCCGGATCGCCGTGTGTAGAGAGCGGGTTGTCTTGGCGCAGTTCGAAGTTACGACTGAAATTCTCGCCGTAGGCCGGCACCTCATCGTAGTAGATGCGGCAACGAACTTGCAATGTGGCCAAGAGCTCCTTGGCTCGACTCAGCACCTCCTTCTCCCCGGAGGTCCTGTACCATGCGGCGAGCGCATAGAGGACGAAACCCTGGGCATAGACGAGTTTCGAGCTATCCGTGATCCTGCCGTCCGGCATGACGGCGTGATAGTAGCCGCCCTCCTCCTCATCGCGGAACATAGTCTCCAAGAGATTATACTCGGCACGGGCTGCCGTCATGGCTTCTTCGGACAAGCCGGTGCGAGCAATCTCGGCATAGGTCCAGAGCATGCGCGCCGTATAGATGAGGCTTCGTACCGCACTCTCATGCACATGGCCATCTGCATCGACGAGACCTACGCTTGCGCCGTCCTGAGGGTGGCGAATGCCGAGCCAGAACGGCAATAGATGGCCGACCAGTTCATCTCTAACGGGGAAGCCAAGCGATTCCCGATAAGTCTCTTGCATCTGTTTACGAAACGCAGTCTCCGTTTGCATCTATACTACCTCTCTTACCAATATTCTAGGGGTATTGTTGTAATCTAGGATTATTGTACCATCGACTTGTATTATGTTACAGAAAAAACGAAAGGTATAAGTCAAGTGCCCATTGTTACCTTCGCCAGCTAACACCCTGACCTATGATAGGGCAAACCAAAAAACGTAATAGGTAATCGCAAGCGTCGGTTAAGTCGCTTCGAGCCTTCATGGAGGAAACATATGTCCAAAAAAATCGGTATCATCTCCGGCAGCCTGCGTCCCGGCGCGATCAGCTCACAGCTCGCCACTGCCATCGCCAAGCTTGCCTCTGACGATACAGTCGTAACCGAGATCAAGATCAATGACCTGCCCTTCTACGTTGATGACTCCGCCGAGTTCCATCACGAGAGCTATGACAGCTTCCGTCAGGCAGTCAAGGATCAAGACGGTATCATCTTCATCACACCGGAGTACAACCGCTCCATCCCCGCCGCTCTGAAGAACGCACTTGATGTGGGTTCTCGTCCATATGGCGAAGGCGCTTGGAACGGCAAGACGGCCTTGATCGTCTCCCACTCGCCCGGTGCACTCTCCGGTTTCGGTGCGAACGCGCACTTGCGTCAGATCCTCGCCGTGTTGAACGTCGACGTCATCGCACAGCCCGAGGTCTACCTCGCGGAGTCTCACACCATGGTCGGTGAAGATGGCAGCTTCAACAATTCCGATACGGCAAACTTCGTGAAGAGCGCTGTTGATACGCTTGTCAGCAAGCTCTAGTTTGCTAATCGGCAAGTTATAACCGATAACAAAACATAAGAAGAAACGGGTAGGCTACATGGAGTTCCTACCCGTTTTTGTTTGAAGCACAGATCCTACCCCGCCTAGATTCATATTCGCTTGACAGTGACTCGAGGCACCTAGATAATCAAGGGTACAATTACAAGACCAAAGGATACACATGACTTATTTCGTACTATTCCTAGAGGGATTTATCACGTTCATTTCGCCCTGCCTCCTACCGATGCTACCGATCTATGTCTCTTACTTTGCAGCCGGTGACGGAACGAAGAAGACAGTCCTCTCCAATGCCCTCGTATTCGTGCTGGGCTTCACATCGATCTTCGTCTTGATGGGCGCGTTTGCCGGCAGTGTCGGCAGCTTCATCTTGCGCTATCAGACGGCCTTCAACTGGATCAGCGGCATAATCGTCATCTTGTTCGGTCTGAATTTCCTCGGTGTGATCCGTATCCCCTTCCTCAATCGTACAAGCGATCGCGAGGCACCGACCGGTCAGATGAACGTGTTGTCGGCTGCCCTCTTCGGTGTCGTCTTCTCGATTGCCTGGACGCCTTGTGTCGGCGCCTTCCTCGGGACCGCCCTGATGCAGGCCTCGCACAGCGGTTCGCTCCTGACCGGCATCTACATGCTCCTGGCCTACTCGGCAGGGCTCGGTATCCCGTTCGTTCTGAGCGCGCTCTTGATCGATCAGCTGAGAAGTACCTTTAATTGGATCAAGCGCAATTACAAACTCATCAACGCGATCTCGGGTGGCCTACTCATCTTGGTCGGTCTCCTCATGATCACAGGCTTGATGGGGCGCCTGCTCACATTCTTGTCCGTCTGACCGGCCACGGCTCGTCCACTATACATGAAGGATAATTACATGAATAAGAATCTCAAACTACTCGTAAGCATCGGGACGCTAGTCCTCCTCTTCGGCGGCGCGTTCCTGCTCTACCACAATCTCGGTGACAAGCTTGGCGGCGGAAGCAACCTCGGCACCTTCGCACCGGAAGTAACCGTGAGCCCGACACCGGAGGCAAGCGAGAGCACGAGCACAAGTACCGGCACGAGCTCCAACACTACAGCCGGAAGCAGCACCGGAACCGATACTAGCGAGAGCCAAGAAGAGACAGGGGCTCAGACGAGGCCCGCACCGGACTTCACCTTCTACGATATCGATGGTAAGAGCAAGACGCTCTATTCGTACGTCGGCAAGCCGATCGTGATGAACTTCTGGGCCAGCTGGTGCCCGCCCTGTAAGGAGGAGATGCCGGACTTCCAGAAGGTCTATGAGGAACTCGGCGAGGACGTCCAGTTCTTGATGATCGACGTCGTTGATGGCCAGCGCGAAACAGTCGAACTCGGCCAAGCATTTATCGATTCAAACGAGTTCACCTTCCCGGTCTTCTTCGATACGGATTATGAAGGCTCTTATAAGTACGGCATCAGCAGCATTCCCAGTACTTACTTCATCGACAGTGACGGCCACATGGTCGCTTACGCCCGCGGCATGATCAACGAAGCATCGCTTAGACAAGGCATCCTGATGATTCAGGGCAACTAAATCGGCCGACAACTAATCTACGTACAGAGACGATTCTTGATTCGCGGTATGGCGAGATGGATTCGTCTCTTTTTTGTTTCCTTCGTATATAGGATCGTAGTAGGCCATGATATACCTTATAATGAGTTATTCGTATAAGATGGTGAACGCAATCCCGTCGTTCACATATTGTTTACAAGTAGAATGTGACTTCTTTCGACAGTCAATCGTGTTAGTTAGTAGGAGGCCCAAGATTGGAACCATTCCGGACCGAAGCCGAAGCACTCGAAGCAGCCTATGATCAATATGCCGGCATGCTGTATCGACTTGCTCTGACCAGGTTACACCAGCGCGAAGACGCTGAGGATATCGTGCAGGAGGTCTTCTTGAAGTACTTGGCAAGCTACCGAGACTTCAGGAGCGAAGAGCATGAACGAGCCTGGCTCGTACGTGTCACCTTGAACGCCTGCACTGACAGCCTCAAGCGCCACGGTCGCCGGAATAACATCTCTCTGGACGAGATACCCGAACTCGGTGAAGAAGAGCCGTCCGACTTCCTTCGTTTCAGCTTAGTCCCAAACGACTTGCTGCCCGAGAAGTTGCGATTGGTCATCGTCTTACACTATTTGGAAGGCTATTCCGTGAAGGAAGTTTCTTCCATGCTCGGCATCTCACTCTCCGCGTGTAAGATGCGCCTCAAACGAGGCAGGAAACTGTTGGCAGATGCCATCAGAGAGGAGGAACGGCATGTTTAGACAGCAGAAACAAGTAGATAACGACTTGTGTTCGCCAAGCGACATTAAGCGTTATAAACAAATCGACGTGCCTTCCGATCTGTTGCCAAGGATACTGGAGGCTAGGCAAGTCGAGCTCGCCCAAGAGCGGCGAGATGATATGGCACAGCAACCGGTACGTCCAAGGCCGAGATTCAGAGCAAGTCCCGTCATCCGTATGGCGGCGGCCGCACTCGCTGTCCTCTTCTTGTCGTTTGGTCTGTATTACCGAAACGATCGGGTCGAACTCGACTTGATCGCCATCTCGGAGACGGATCACGACCAAGTAGCTCCTGCTTCTGTACAGCGCTACGTCTCGCCGGTACCGGACGACTTAATCGTATTGCACTTCGACATAAGCAGTAGACACGCTGCCACAGTCACGGTGGATGCGGGTGAACTCGTCCCGGCCCAGGATCTAGACGACACACGGATCGCAGCGATTCAGACGATTCGAGGCGGGGCAAGCTTCCTCTGGGAACTCGAACCCGACATCAATCAAGTGTACCTGTTGACCGTAGAAGCGAGGCATAAGACAGACGTCTATCAGCTTCGCTACGACCTCACGGAGTATCACTGGGTCCTCGAAGAGAGAACAAATCCTTAGACCTCTTAACAACACCATATTTATTAACGGGAGACTAGAAATGAAAAAGATTGTAACAGGCGTATTGTCCTTTGCCCTGGCGTTAAGCCTCGTCGCTTGCACAAGCGATACCCCGAAGGGTTCCACGAGCGAATCCACCGGTGCACCCAGCCAGTCCGAATCCGAGTCCGAGCAGACCAGCGAGGAGACCACGGTACCGGAAACAGAATTGCCGACCGACACACTACCGGGCGATTCCGAAGAGCCCTCCGTCTCCGATGACGATCTATCGGGTAGCGACGAAGAAATTGAACAAAACGACACGGCTCTCTTGCTCTCCGAGGTCTGGAACGGCGTACCGGAAGACAAGCAGTTCCCTGTCGCCGGTGGCGATTACAACCACACCAACATGAGCGGTGCGGGTTCGGTCTTGTCCTCCGAGACAGACTACCTCTGCGGCGTCCTTCTCTTCCCCGAAGAGTATACCGGTGAGATCGGCGAAGCTGCATCCCTCGGTCACATGATGAACCAGAACATGCTCACCTCCGGCCTCTTCCTTATGAACGATGGCAGCGACAACGAAGCGATTGCCAAGGCGTTCGAAGACAGCCTCGACGGTGTCCAGTGGCTCTGCGGCTTCCCGGAAGAGTACCTCGTTATGCAAGTCGATGCGGACCACCTCTACATCGCCTACGGTCATAGCGATAACATCGATGCAGTCCGCGACGCCTTCACCGGTCTCTACGCAGACAGCGTTGTGCTCGCCGAGGGTAGCATCAGCTAAACAGCGCGTATGGTATTCTCTAGCATCGTCTTCCTCTACTACTTCCTGCCCTCGGTGCTACTGCTCTATTTCATCGCACCCAGGGCACTGAAGAATACGGTGTTGCTTCTCTCCAGCCTGATCTTCTATGGCTGGGGAGAACCCAAACACCTGATCGTGATGGTGCTCTCGATTGCGAGCGGCTGGTTCCTAAGCCTATTCATCGAACGATTCCGCAATACTGCTTGGAGCAAATTCTTCTTGGTCTTGTCGATCGCGACGAGCCTCCTGCCGCTACTCTTCTTCAAATACGGTAACTTCGCCCTCGAGAATTTCGCGGCCATAACCGGCCTCTCCTTACCTGTGCTGTCCGTCACTCTGCCGGTCGGCATCAGCTTCTACACCTTCCAGATCCTAAGCTATGCGGTCGATGTCTACCGCGGCGATACTCATGCGCAGCGCAGCATCATCAAGCTGGGCACTTATATCGCCCTCTTCCCGCAACTTGTTGCGGGCCCGATCGTGCGCTACACGGATATCGAAGAACAGCTGACGTCGAGGCATACGAGCTTCGAGGACATGGCGATCGGCCTGCGTCGTTTCGCCCTCGGACTTGCCAAGAAGATCTTGATTGCCAATCGCCTCGGCGAGTTGGTCTCTTATCTCCAAGGAAGCGGCACACCCAGCGTCAGTGGCTACTGGACCTATGCGATTACCTTCACCTTACAGATTTACTTCGACTTCTCTGCTTACAGCGATATGGCGATCGGTATGGGACGCTTCTTCGGCTTCACGTTCTCCGAGAACTTCAACTACCCGCTCATCTCGCGTAGCATCAGCGAATTCTGGCGCCGCTGGCACATCTCGCTTGGCAGCTGGTTTCGCGACTATATCTACATCCCACTCGGCGGCAATCGTGTCTCCGGCCTACGCTGGCTTAGAAACATCGTCGTCGTCTGGCTCCTCACCGGCCTCTGGCACGGTGCGGCCTGGAATTTCGTCCTCTGGGGCGCCTACTTCATCGTCTTCTTGCTCGTTGAGAAGCTGTGGATCTCGGGCTTCCTGGAGAAACACCGGGTGTTGTCGCATGTGTACACCTTGTTCTTTGTTATCATAAGCATGCTCATCTTCAACGCCTCCGGTATGGGCGAGATCAGGCGTAGCCTAGCTGCCATGTTCTTCTTGGAGAGACTGCCGCTTGTCTCAAGCGAGTTCCTCTACTACCTGAAGAGCTATCTGCCCACACTACTCGTTGCGATCGTCGGCGCGACGCCGCTCGCTAAGCAACTTGTGACGAAATTCTATACGAGTGCCCAAACGAAGACAGTGGCAGCCATCTTGGAGCCGATCTTCTTGGTCCTCTGCATCCTCGCAGCCACGGCCTATATGGTCGACGGCTCCTTCAACCCCTTCCTCTATTTCCGCTTCTAACAAGGAGTACTTATGTCCCAGACTAGAAATTCGACACCGAATCGCAAACAATCGATTCTCCAGACCGTCATGGTCACGGGTCTGATCTTCTCCTTGGCCACAGCCGCCATCGTTAAACGACCGGATGCCCTCTCGCTAAGTGAGCGTCGCCCCCTGAAGCAGTCCCCCGCGATCAGCTTCAAGCAGATCGAATCGGGCCGCTGGATGCAAGATTTCGAGACCTACGCCAACGAGCAATTCCCGCTGCGCGAGTGGTTTCGCAGCCTGAAGGCCTATACGGAGACGGACCTGTTTCAGAACCTGAGTAACAACAAGGTCTTCTATACCGAGGGTCACCTCGGCCAACTGGATTACCCGCTGAATCCGATTTCCGTGGAGCATGCGACCGATGTGCTAAACAGCGTGATTGATCGCCTGACAGACGAGAACCAGGTCTACTATTCCATCATCCCGGACAAGAACTACTATCTCCAAGACGGCGGTTCCATCCTCACCTACGACTACGATGAACTGATCGAATTGATGCAAGCGGGTATGCATACAGGTACGTATATCGACATCACCGATACGCTCACGCTAGATGATTACTATCAAACAGATATTCACTGGCGCCAAGAGAAATTGATGGGCACCGCCGATCGTTTGCTCCTGGCCATGGGGCAATCCGCTCTGCCAAGTGTAGAGGAGAAACAGTGGAGCACGGACTTCCTCGGTGTCTATGCGGGGCGTTATGCCAAGCGTGTACCGACCGAGAGATTGCTCTACCTGGATGCACCGAGCTTCTCCCAGATGACCGTGACCGACTTCGACAACGGTCGCGAGATTGGCATCTATCAGACCGGCCAGACCGATGATCTGGATCCCTACAGCTTCTTCCTCTACGGACCGCTGTCCCTCATCACGATCGAGAATCCGGAGGCTACAAGTGACAAGGAGCTAGTCATCTTCCGCGACTCGTTTAGCTCTGCCATAGCGCCGCTCCTGACTGAAGCGTACAGCCGGGTGACGCTCGTCGACATCCGCTATATGCAGTCGAATCTCGTGGAACGCTTCATCGATTTCACGGATCAAGACGTCCTCTTCTTATATAGCACGCCTGTCCTCAACGACAGCTCGAGGCTCGGTTAATCCGGGCCTTATTCATCATCTCTCGGTTAGCCACGGCTTACTCAATTTGCCGAGTACAGTTTACAATCGTTCCGTTTATATCGCTAAATGATGATCGCATCTATACATGAACTTTGCCTTTGTGCTAATAGATATTATAGTATCTATATGTTATTATTATACGTAATAAAACCTTTTGGGAGGAACATTATATGCGTTTCAAGGACAAAGTTGTTGTAGTCACCGGTGCCAGCTCCGGTATGGGTCGCGTCATCGCGGGTGACTTCGCAAACGAAGGAGCCACCGTCATCGTCGTCGCCCGTCGTCAAGAGAGACTCGAAGAACTCGCCGAGACATACAAGGACGCACCCGGTAAGATCGTCCCGTTTGCAGGCGACGTCTCCAAGGAAGACGTGAACAATGCCATGATCGATCTCGCCGTCAACGAGTATGGCCGTATCGACGTTCTCGTCAACAATGCCGGTATCATGGACGAGTTCCTCCCCATCGGCGAAGTCGAGACCGATCGTATCGACAACGTCTTGAATCTCAACCTCAAGGGCCCGATGTTCGCCATGCGCAGAGCCGTCCAGGCGATGCTGAAGCAGGAGAGTGGCGGTAACATCGTCAACATCGCCTCCATCGGCGGCACGAACGGCTGTCGTGCAGGCGCTGCCTACACAGCATCCAAATTCGGTCTTGTCGGCTTGACACAGAACACCGCGTTCATGTATGCCAACAACAATATCCGCTGTAACGTCATCTGCCCCGGCGGTGTCGAGACAGAGGTTGCCGTCAACTGTTCTGCACCCAGCGAGCACGGCATCGGCCGCGTCATGAGCGGTCTGGACACCAGCATCCGCATGGCCAAGAGCGAAGAGATCTCGCCGATGGTCCTCTTCCTCGCCAGCGACCAGGCAAGCTTCGTCAACGGTTCGACCATCAAGGTTGACGGTGGTGTGAGCGCGAACTAAGCAGTTCACGGATCACTAGCCAAGCTAGGTTCATCACGTAACAAGAAGTTGCAATAAGAAACCGACTCGAATCCATGAGGCTCGAGTCGGTTTCTTCTATCTATTTCTGTGTCTACTCGTCTTGTGCGATGAAGCGATAATTCGCTTCTCCGTCTACGAGATCGATCTCGAGGCGATAGCCGTCTAGGAACCACTTATCCGCCTCATTGAAGTAGAAGCGTATGCCCGAAGCCTCGGCCTCAATGCTGCTAGCCCCTTCTTCTCCCGGACGAAGCGCGAGGAAGTAACCCTCACGTGGTGTCGGGATACCGCCATAGATCTTGATATAGAATTGGAGCTGTTCGCCCGCCTCTAGCATAAACTCATCACGAAACCATCTGGCCGCTTCATCGGTAATTTTTAACTGCATGACATCGCCTCAACTTTCTTCCTTCACTCTACCAACTGCCAAGAATTTCGTCTGTATCCGGTGTATAGCTTGGCAGACGAATTCGGCCGAACAAACTTGCAATTGCAATCTGTTCGGCCGAACCGTCAAATCAATATGTTTGCCGTCTCATGCTGAGACCAGGTAGGTTTACCGTCCTTAGATGGCTGTCCAACCGCCGTCGATGGTCAGGAGCTGACCTGTCGTGTAGCTGGATGCATCGGAGGCGAAGTAGATCAGTGCGCCATCGAGCTCACCGTCTCTACCCGTACGGCCCATCGGGCAGTAGGCGTTGACAACCTGCGCGAACTCTTCGTTAGCGAGGATTTCGTCTGTCATCTCACTGGGGAAGTATGCCGGACCGATCGCGTTGACCGTGACACCCTTCTTCGCCCACTCAACGGCCAGCGACTTGGTGAACATCTCAACGGCACCCTTCGTGGTGGCGTATGCGGTGATGGTGTTCACGTTCATGGCAACCGTACTGTGGATGGAGCCGATGTTGATGATACGACCGTACTCCTTCTCGAGCATGATCTTACCCACTTCACGAGCAAAATAGAACAAGCCGTTGACGTTAACCGCCATCATGGTCTCCCAGAGCTCATCGTCTTGAGACTCTGCGGGAGCGGCCAGACCGAGGCCTGCGTTGTTGACAAGGATATCTACTGTGCCATAGAAATCCTTGATTTCGTTCACGGCAGCGGTGATCTCATCGGACTTCGACACGTCACACTTGACGGAGATGCAGCGGACACCGAGGGCTTCGATTTCTGCCTTGACATCATTGAGGCGATCGACTCTTCTGGCTACGAGAGCGAGGTCTGCGCCCTGCTTGGCAAGCGCCTTAGCGAACTGGACACCGAGACCGGAAGATGCACCGGTTACGACTGCGACTTTTCCACTTAGATCGAATAAATTTGACATCTGATTCTCCCTTGAATTTCTTTTAGATAAGTTTCTATCCATATGTGTATATCGTACCTTTGTTATCTAAACCTGTCAAATGGATTATTAATGATCTATTATTCGTTAGTTTAAGCTAATTATTCTACAGAGATTTTGGTTGTAACGACCAAGTTGATTCAAATCGATAGACATCCGACATCCAAGCTGGACTTCGCCGCCACAAGCATATAGAGTAGATGCGTATCACATCATAAGCGAGGACAGCATCTATGCCGAATTTCTTCCACGATCTTGAATTAAGCTTCATCATGGCGCAGGTATTCGGCCTATTGACCGCACTGGTATCGATCTATACAGTGCAACTCAAGGATATGAAGCCGATCCTACTCCTAAACGTACTGTGTAACGTCTTATCTGTAGTCACCTTCTACTTCGCCGGTGGGATGTCCGGTGCTTGGGTCTGCCTGATTGCCATCATCCAATCACTGTGGATCTACGATTATACGCGCCAGGGACGAAGCTTCCCTGTGTGGCTCAACTACATATTTATCGCGTTATACAGCGGCGCGATCTTATTTACGATGAAGTACGCTTATGATTTACTGCCCGGCTTGGCTGCTATCATGTACGCACTTGGTGCGGTCCAGAAGGATAGCGGGAAGTATCGACTCTTCATCTTGGTGAACTCTCTATCTTGGATCGCCTTCGATCTCTTCACCGGTGCCTATACCATGATCATCACGCACGGTCTGATACTCGTCTCAATTCTGGTTGCCATGATCCGCTTGGATCGCAAGCGAACGGCGGTAGATGAGCATGAGCTAAACGGCTAATTCGGTTACAGATTATTCAAGAATAGTGCCCCAAACTTCAGCCAGACTTCAATCAGGCCTCCTAAACTATGTCTATAACGACAAGCAAGGAGGATCCGGCGATGAAGACCGAAACAAGATTCGAGCGGACAGAGCTCAAGTACCTCATCACAAGAAGCGAACAAGAACGGCTGCTGGCCACAATAAGACCTTATATACAGGCGGATGAATTCGGACATACAACGATACGAAACATCTATTTCGACACCGAGAATCATCGAGAGTTACGAGGGGCTCGAAGCCCTCAACGTCAAGATCAGTGGCGGCGACATCC
>CAZLEA010000003.1:0-21919 GCA_964558445.1 uncultured Oscillospiraceae bacterium
ACGATCTGCAGCTTCTCTCGCATGCCCTTACTCATCGCCGAGACTCGTTGTTCTGGATCCAGTTGGAAGTGCTTCAGCAGCTTGGCTGCCTTCTCCATATTGAAGTCATCGAAGTAGCGAGCCGAGTAGGCGAGTGCATCTGCGGCCTTCATACGTTTGTCCAGATAATTCGTGTCCGGCAGATAGGAGATACGAGCCTTCGTTTCTGGGCCGGGTACCATGCCCGCGATCTTGACGCTGCCTTCGTAATCGCTTAGTACACCGGCCAGGATCTTGAGCAGGGTTGTCTTGCCGCTGCCGTTGGGGCCGAGCAGGCCGACGACGCGACCCGGTGACAGGCCCATATTCAATTGATCGAGTGCACGGAAGCGTCCGTAGCGGTGACTGAGTCCCTCGATCTCGAGGAGATGTGTGGTTTGATTCGTCTTAGTCATTTGGATCCTCCTTCTCGCTGTATTGCGGTTCCCTGATGATGTCTTGATCCGATGCTCGTATCGCCTGTTCAAGGCGTTCCATCAAGAAATCGTTATCCAGATCGAGATCGTGCACTTCTTGGACGAAGCGCTCGATAAGTTCTATGGTCATTGTCTGTTTGATCTTCGTAATCAAGGCCAAATCCTCCGTAATATAGCGCCCGGCCGTTCGCTTGCTGATCGCGAGCCCCTCACGCTCCAGTTCGCCGAGCGCGCGTTGGACGGTATTGGGGTTGACGCCATAGCGCACGCCCAGATCACGCACACTCTCGATCTTCTCGCCGCTGGGCCACTTGCGGCTGACGATCATGCGCCGCCATTCGCTTGCCAGTTGGAGGTAGATCGGTATGCTGTTATCGAATTCCATGGTGCCGGCTCCTCTCTCTCTGATTGCATCTGCTTACTGTATTACTGTATTAATTAACTAGTACAGTAATACAGTAATACGGATTAATTCCTTTGTCAAGCACTAATTTGGCAACGTTGATAACTCCTCGGTGCTTATGATGAAAAAAAAGAAACCGCCCATCAAGAGCGGTTTCCAAACAGATAAGGGAGATCGAGATTTAGCTCGGTAGCGAGAACCAGTCCTTGTAGCCGAGTTCGTAGAGGTGGTCTCTAGAGTCTAGAAGACAATCGAAGGGATCTCGCCCATACGTATCGTCTTGCTCTACCAGGAAGTGTTCGCAGCCGGCTTCGAGCGCAGCCGGGATGATCTCGGCCAGCGGCAGAGAGCCCGTGCCGAGTTCGGCGAATTGCACGACATCGGTAAATGCGCGCATGAAGTCCCTCGGATCCTTACTATCCGGATCGAGCTTGACCTCACTGATGCGAAGATCCTTCAGATGGAGGAGCTTGACGCGCCCGTTAAGCTTCTTCAAGACCTTGATCGGATCCTCACCGCCACGGTGGACCCAGTGTACGTCGATCTCGAAGCCCATGTACTTGGTCTCGTCGGCGATGATATCGAGGAGATACTGGCCATCGTACTTGATGAACTCGATATGGTGGTTATGGTAGTAGAGTTCGATATCGTGCTTCGCGAGCTCCTCGGCAAACTCGTCACAGCGGCGGACGAAGTCTAGTGCCTTCTCCCGGCTGCCCATCGATGTCATCGGGAGCATGCCGATGCGAAGGAACTTGCAATCCAGCGTCTTGCAGTCGTTTACGATCTTGTCGAAGTCCGATACCAGATACTCGCCCGGCATACCGGGGAACATGGGTTCGAGCGATGCGGACATCGCCGCCACCTTGATACCGAAATCCTCGCATGCGCGCTTGATCTCGCCGACGTTCTCGGCTGTCATGGGGATCTGTGAGAGCTCTACCGAGTGATAGCCGAGATCCGCACAGCGCTTCAGCGTCTCGTACGCACCCAGTTCATCGACCTTCTGTTTGAGCATCATCATCTGGATGCCGATTAGGCCTCTGTTGTCCATTTGTGCACCTCCTAAGTATGAGCTTGTATTCTTAGCCTCTATTTTGCCACATTTGTCGTCGTTTGGCTCTGCTATAATTGAACCACTATTATTCTCATATCGGGAGGGAAGATGAAACAACGGTTCTTCGGTATCACACTCATGCTCGCACTCTGTTTCGGTATGCTAAGCGGCTGCTTCGGTCGCAATCCGGTTTCGCCGCCGACGCCTGATTATCTCGGTGAGAGGCCGGGTCATACGAACTTGCCCGATAGCGCTGAGACAGGTGAGGGCTCACAGTCCGGTGTTGCGAAGCCGACGCCGGTCGGGACGTTGCCTCCGGAAGAGTCGACAAGTTTGGCAGAGCCTTCGGAGACGCCGGAGGATAAGACGCCGAGGCCATCTGAGGAGATCCCTGACCCGAATGACGTCGTGTTGCCGAGCGAGGAGCTTGGACTCTGGTCTTACGATCAGACCATTGTCGGCTTCAGTTACCCGCCGAATCAAACGGTCATTGATACCATGGCGAAGTATAACGCCTATGCATACGGACCGATGGATGAGAAGAAGATTTATCTTAGCTTCAATGCGGGCTACGAATACAACGACGGCATGAAGCGTACGCTCGACATACTCGGCTACTACGACATCAAGGCCACGATCTTCGTAGACGGCTACTTCATCAGCTCACAGCACGAATTAACAAGGCGAATCATCGACGAGGGGCATCTGCTTGGTAACCACACGATGGGGCATACAGACCTCGGTAAGCTCGCTCAAGAAGAGAAGTACGACGCTATACGCCAGGAACTCGCGGATTTCGAGAACTTGGTCGAAGAAGTGGCCGGTCAGAAGAACGCGATGCTGTTTCGACCGCCGTCCTCCACATGGAGCGAGCGCTCGCTTGAAACCGTGAGACGAGAAGGCTACAAGACCTACCTATTTAGCTTCACGCACAAGGATTGGGAAGTGGACAACCAGCCGGATCCCGAGCAGACGCTGCGTCTTCTGGAGACACAGGTCTACCCGGGCAGCTTGATTATGCTTCATACGGTGAGCGAGACCAACGTGCAGATCTTGGAAGACTTCATCAAGTTCGCGTATAACTCGGGCTACAGCTTCGGTCTCTTACCCGTTTCGTAGCTTAGCTCTTGGCATCGTCGCCAAGCTTCTGTTCCACATAAGCCCTTAGGATTGGGATGTGGCTTGTGGCTGCGTCCTTACTTGCGTAGAGGCAGATGATCAGGTCCTTGTCTTGTGTACGAAGCTGATGGATAAACTCGGGTGCTTCCGGGTTATTGTCCAGCTCTATCTCGTAGGCCTTGGCGAAGGTATCGTAATCGATCTCGCCATGATGGTAGCGTTCGCGAAGCTTCGTTGTCGGACAGATCTCCTTGGGCCAATAGTCGATGACCAGATCCTCCTTGCGTATACCGCGCGGCCACAGTCGGTCGACGAGGACTCGATAACTTGCCTTGTGTTCTGCCGATGAGGGATCCTTGGCGTCGTAGGCGCGCTCCCATGTAATTGATTTCATCTTCTGTACCTACTTCCAAAAAAAAGACCGAGGACAAGCAAGCACCTGTCCCCGGCTCTATTCAAGGTCTGATCTGTAGCGCTACTTACTCCAGACCCATCTGCTTCTTGAGTTCTTCCAATTCTGCATCGACCGATGCAGAGCCGGAGGAGGCATATTTCTCTTCTAGTTCCTTGGCCTCGTCGATCGGGCCCATGTTCAGCTCTGCCTTCGCATTGGCTTGATCGAGCATACGGTTCGCCTTGTCCTCCATGCGCCCGAACGCGTCCATGGCTGTCTGGCTGCCCTCTGCGGAGGAGGCCGTGCGGTTGATGGTCTCTTGTGTCTTGGCTACCGATACCTTCGCCTTGATCATCTCGCGACGACCGCGCAGGGTCTCGATATCCTTGACTAGCTTGTCGTGCATCTGACGCATCTTGACGGCGTTCTCATGAGCTGCGGCATAAGCCGTCTGATAGCCTGCACCTGTTGCCTCGAGCTCTTGCTTCTTCTGTAAGAAGACTCTGGCATCCTCTTCGTTACCGGCTGTGAGGGCACGCTTGGCGAACTCCTCATACTTCTTGACTTCGGCTTCGTTCTCGTCCACGAGGCGCTTGGTCCGAGTCTCCTCGGCCATCACGCCCGCGGTGCTGTTCTTGACTTCGGCCAGATCATCCATCATCTTGCGCAGATATTGGTCGATCATCTTCTCCGGATCTTCCATACGGTCGATGACGGCGTTGATGTTCGCCTTAACGATGTCTCCGAAACGGTCTAGTATACCCATAGTATTATCCTCCCTATGATAATTGATAGCGATGCGTCTTAGTTGTTGTCGTCGGAATACTTCCGCTTAAGTTCCTCTGCCTCACGATCGCCAAATGTGTTGAGCGGCGTGTTTAGCATGTCTTGTGTGCGTTTGGTTTCTGCTTCCTTCTGCTTCTTCGACTTGTTCCACCAAGCAAACAATATGGCCGCAAGCACGATCAGCGAGACGACGATGAGAAACGGCTGCATGCGCTCGGCAGTCGTCGGCGTCACCTGCATGATGCGATCCGCTGTCTCCTTGAACACGGTACTGAACATCTCTTCTTCACCCAGCGAGGAATAGTAGTAGCGGTCGAGATAATCGAAGAGGATATCGGCCGCTTCGTTGTCGATGACAGACTTCGCCATCGAACCTGCTATGTACTGGTAGTAGAAGGTGTCCCCGTACTCGTAGAAGACAAGTAACAAGTGCCCTTCATCTGTGAAGAGTTCGTCGTACATCTCTTCGCTGAAGGCCGCGATCTCACCCGGTGTCGGATTGTTGTTCCCGTCAACCGAGTCGATCAAGTAGAGATAGGGCTGCACACCGGTCTTCTGGTAGAAGTAGACCATGCCCGTTGTGAGCTCCTTGCGGTTGTTGATCCAGCCACCGATACTGTCCGTATAGTAGTCAGTTTCGTTTACCGAACCTGCGGGTAGCTTCTCGCGTTCCACTGTCGAGACGGAGATCTGTACATCTTGTGAGCCGCTGTTACCGCTGCGATCGCCCATCATGGAAGCAAAGAAGATCACCAAAATAACAACAATCACCAGCGTGGTAAATGCAGAGGTGGAACAGCCACAACCGGACGGGCCGCGCCTGCCATAGTAGGGGCGCCTGTAACCGCCGCCGATGAAGATCGGTCGATTGTGACTGCGATAGCGTGGTGGGCGATACCCGCCTCCGCCGCCAAACGAACCGCCGCCGGAGCGACCGGATCGTCCGCCGGATGAGCCGCCATAGCGACCGCCACCGGATCGGCTGCCACCGAAGCTGCCTCCACCACCGCGACTTCCGCCGCCACCTCCTCCGCGACTACCGCCGCCTCCGCCTCCTGCTCTGCTCACGTTTCCACATCTCCTCCCGATTAGCTAAATGCATATCTATCATAGCACTGCTACAGGCGTCGGATTGAAACATTCTCGACAAAATAGGTTAATATTCAATTAAGTTTTGTTAGATATGCCTCGTGGACGAAGGCCGAGCCGACCTGGCCAGTCCTGCTTCTCTCCGATGGTCTGGATATGACGGCTGAAGAAACCAACCAAGAAGGCAGAGATCAAACTGCCCTCGCGAAGCCCGACCACCTGCTTGTACGCCAGCAGTGAGATGATGAGCGCGATGGTCATCAATGTGAAGTCGAAGTAGATCTTGATCGTGCCAAACGGTCGCCGGAAGCGCCAGGTGAGCGCGCGGACGATGCCCTCGCCCGGATTGACCAAGATGGCCGGAAGCAGCTGGAAGTAGATGCCCGCCGCGGTTACGAAACAGCCGAGGATCAGGAGTAGGATTTGATTCACATAAGTGCTTGGCGAAACGCTTCGCGTGAGATACATCGTCAAGTCTATGAAGAAGCCGAAGATCGGACTCACCGCTAATTGGAAGTATTGACCGCGGGGGAACCCTCGGCCATAAATCAGCACTTGCCCAAGCAAATAGACCAGCGCCATCAAGAAGGTGAACTGGCCGAAACTGAGCGGTAATAAGAGTGAAAGCAGATAGGGTACCGATGAAATCGGGGAGGTGCCCAAGTCCGCGCGAACGGTCAAGGATACCCCCATACCCATCAAGAAGAGGCCGGCAACGAAGAGGCTGTAACGCAGCCCAAGCCTTCGGTCTGCCGTCCACATGGGTGATTGTTTCGTCATAATCGATCCTCAGAGTCTAGCGACCGGCCAAGCCCTGCTTGATTGCCTCGTCGCTAACGGCCTTGGCGACCGCTTCGGCGACGCCCGGCATATAGGGGTTCGGGATAATCTGCTCTTCGTGAATCTCGTCGTCGGGCAGGAGAGCGGCGAGTGCGCGGGCTGTTGCCATCTTCATCTCTTCGCTGATCTTGCTGGCTCGAACGTCCAGCGCACCGCGGAAGAGACCGGGGAAGGCCAAGACGTTGTTCACCTGATTGGGGAAGTCCGAGCGGCCGGTCGCGACGATCCTGGCACCTGCTTCGCGGGCGAGGTTGTAGTCGATCTCGGGCTCCGGATTGGCAAGCGCGAACACGATCGGATCGCGTTTCATGCTCTTGACCATCTCTTGTGTGAGGAGGCCCGGCATGGAGACACCGACGAAGATGTCTGCCTTGGCGACGGCCTCTGCCAGCGTCAGTGATTCATGATCCGGGTTTGTGATGCCGGCGAGTTCGACATAGAGAGGGTTGGTGTAGTTTGCTGCCTCTGCTCCGTTTAGTACGCCACGGCTGTTGAAGCCATAGATCCTACCGATGCCGAAGTCTCTCATCATCTTGATACAAGAGGAGCCGGCAGCGCCGACACCGGAGACGACAGCCACGCAATCCTCGGGTTTCTTATCGACAAGCTTCAAGGCGTTGATGAGACCTGCGGTGACGACGATGGCCGTACCGTGCTGGTCATCATGGAAGACCGGGATGTCAAGTTCATCGATCAGACGACGCTCGATCTCGATACAGGCGGGAGCCGCGATATCTTCCAGATTGATGCCGCCAAACGTCGGGGCGAGCAGCTTCACCGTGCGGATGATCTCTTCTGTATCCTTCGTGTCGAGGACGATCGGAACGGCGTCCAGGCCGCCGAACTGCTTGAACAAGCAGGCCTTACCCTCCATGACCGGGAGTGCTGCTTCCGGGCCGATGTCGCCGAGTCCGAGGACGGCCGTGCCGTTCGAGACGACGGCAACCGTGTTACCCTTCCAGGTATAACGATAGGCTTCTGCCTTATCCTTGGCGATAGCCAAACAGGGTGCGGCGACGCCGGGAGAATAGGCCAGAGATAGATCTTCCTTGGTTTCCAGGGGGGCCTTCAATTCCGTGCTGATCTTGCCGTGCCATTCCTCGTGCTTCGTAAGCGCCTGCTCATAAATGTCTGCCATAGTGACCTCCGAAATATTCATTCTCTCCTATTATAGCGGAAACAAGAGACTGTGCGTCACTTATGGACAGTCTTTGTTTGGATTCGATGTAATCTGCCACCTGCAAGTAGCCCTGAGAGGATAGAGACAGCTCCGATCATCACGAAGCCCACCGTAAGCGAGAAGTGATCGGAGAGATTGCCGACCAGGATCGGTCCGCCGACCATACCGATGCCGTAGATTGCCTGGTAGAAGCCCATGGCGGTCGAGCGCTGTGCCGGTCGGATGTTGCGGATGCATAGGCCCATCAACAGGCTCATCTGCATACCGTATATGAAGCCGCTTAACATCTGAAGTGCGATCAATAGCGGCATGTTCGGCACATGGGGGATCAAGATGTTTAAGAGGCCATTCAGGACAAACGACCAGAGGATCAGGCGGCCGACCGAGATACGTTTTTGCATAGCGATGCGACCGCTCAATAAGCTGGCTAGGGCACGTGTGAGTGCATTTAGCGTGGCCATCAGCGCGATCTGATCTGTACCGGCACCGAGCTCCTTGGCGACAATCGGTACGAAGCCCTGCGATGTGGCGAAGGTCACAAGCTGCGAGAACAGCGCCAGGATCGACGTGATGAGGAGCAGCGGTTCCAAGCCGACTAAGAGTGCGCCGCTTAGCGTGACGGCTTCTCTTGTGCCCGTAACCTTCTCCTCATGGATGAAGAAGGAGGCGAGGAGGCCGAGTCCCGCTACGACAGCAGAGAGGATAAACGCATGGGACCAACCGTAGCGGTTCGCGAGGAAGCCGCCGCCAAGCGTTGCGAACATCGTGCCAAACGTATTGGCGAAGTTCACCCTGCCGGTCGCCTTCCAGCTATCTTCATCTCTGTAATACGAGATATAGAGCGTCGACATCTGTACCCACATCGCGGCCGCCACACCGGCGAGCGCGCGGAAGACGAGGATCAGGCGAAGTTCCCGGGTTAGAAGGAAGCCAAGCGCGCTGAGAAGGGAGAAGAAGAGGCCTGAGATGACGAAGGCTTTGCGATTATGAAGCTTGTCCGACAAGATGCCTGCCGGTAAGCGAAGCAGCATCTGGGTGAAGCCGTAGGAGCCGACGATGACGCCGGAGAAGCTGAGCGTGGAGCCAAGCTCGTCCAGGTAGGGCGTCAGGATCGATGGATAGGTGTAGAGCGAGAACCAGAAACAGAAGACAACAAACAACAATAAGTGTGGCAAAAGTCGGCGCCCACCCGAATCAGCGACGGAATCATGCATAGAGATAAACCAATTTCCCTTCTTATAGTGCGTTCATTGTATCACTGATCGCTAGGGGAATTGCTCTGTTGTATGCTGACGAAACTTGCCGTCGCTTCGGCGCCGAGCATGATGACGACAGAGCTCAGGTAGAGCCAGACTAAGAGGACGATCAAGCCACCGATGGAACCGTAGGTATTGGCGTAATTCGCGAAGTTACCGACATAGTAGGCGAAGCCACCGGAGCTCATGGTCCAGAGCAGGGCCGCAAACAAACCGCCTCCCAAGGCAGCTCGCCAGCGGATGCGAAGCGTGCGCGGGAAGCCGGGACCGAAGCGATAGAGGGTTGCGAAACCGAGCGTCAGCACGGCAAACGGGATGAGGTTTCTAGCCAGATCCCAACCGGTTCGCACGAAGGTCTCGGGTAAGACGGTCTGCATGAGCAGGTCTACGATGGCAGAGCCGAAGACTTGGGCAGCAAGCGTCGTGAGTATCATCACGACAAGCAAGAGTGTGAAGGCAAGCGAGATCAGGCGCTTAGCCAGTATATTTCTTGTGTTCTCCACATCAAAGGCGAGGTCCATGGCGACCAACAGATTTGTCATGCCGCTTGAAGCAGACCATAGACTGAGGACGAGCGCAGCCGATAGCAGCATGCCGGAGCGATTCTGCAGAATATCGTTGATCAGCGGGCCGATAAGCTCGGCGGCTGTCGGTGGTAAGAAGTCCAGGATCGATGCCAGGCTCTCTTGGTCGCCGAGCGGCGTGAGAGGCAGAAGTGTCAGTAAGAAGATGAGGAAGGGGAAGAAGGCCAAGACCAGATAGTAAGCCAGCTGGGCACCCGTGGCTGTCACGTTGTCTTCCTTCACGCGTCGCAAGAATTCTCTTTTGAAGCGAAGGAAACCGGGTGGTAGTCTCTTCAATAACCTGTTTAGGATCTCTCTCATGTGGGGGCCCTCCCTTGACTCTTAGTATAATGTAATTGGTATAAAATTAACATTTAAACACTGGATAATTCTATATAATACATAGCAAAACCTTGCTTATGTGCAGTCGAATATCACAACTTGAATAGAAATGGGTTTTGTGTTATAATACAATTATATATGCGCAACACCTATTGGTATATCGCTTGGATTCCCCTTCGGCGCGTAAGGGGAATGTTTATGGGGAGATGTTATGTTCAAACAAGATGATTATGTAGTCCACAATACTATGGGGGTTAACCGTATCACAGAGGTGCTTCAGGAGACGGTCAACGGCAAGTCCGTTGAGTTCTATGTACTCGAACCGGCCTTCGGCGGTAACATGACCTTGAAGATTCCGGCCGCCGGATCGGAAGACAAGATGAGGCCTATTCTGACCCGCGAAGAGGTGGAGGAGCTGATCGCCGGTATCCCTGCTCAAGAGACCATCTGGATCGATGAGGATAAGATTCGTTATGAGGAATTCCGTGCTTGCTTGAAGACGGGAGCTTGTGAGAACTGGGTTGCCTTGATCAAGACCTTGAATGAGAAGAAGGACGAACGCGAGCAGATTGGCAAGCAATTGACGAGAGTCGATGCCGATGTCTTGAAGACCGCGGAGAAGAACTTGACGACAGAGATTGCCGTTGTGCTCGAGATGAATCCGGACGATGTGCTGCCTTACATCTATAGTCAGATGCCGCTTGCGGAGACAGAAGCCTAAACGAGAGCAGAATCAATCATATGTATAGGACAGTCGCTTGCTACTTCGGTAGCAAGCGACTGTTATGCCTAATAAACGAATTACTCTAAGCATGATTGCCGCATGTTCGCCTGTACCGGCGTCATGTCTGTCGGCGCTTGTCCCTGCCTATACAGAGTGCCTCGCTTGACAGCTTATCGCTTGCGAGGGTCTTCCTCATCGATGTCGTCCAAGTCGTTTGTGTTGACCAGTGGCGGAGGGTTCAGTGTCTGCCCAGATGGACTCATGATGTCTTGATTGCCGGTACCGACAGGTGGGATGATCACGCCATCCTTCTGTATCTCTTGGGGTTCTGCTTGACTAAGCTTGGGATCGGATGCGAGCAGTTCTCGTATGCTGTCACCTGAGTGGCGATCGGCCACGGTCAAGTCGCTCTCGACTAGGAGCAGTAGTTGTCCGTCAGCCAATTGGTCCTCGTAACGGGCGAGGAGTTCGTCATCTCGAATCAGCTCCGTGGCTCTGTCCTCTTGACTGAATATGTCCTTGATCTTGGCCCAGAGACCGGTCTCTTCTTCTGTCGACAAATCGACAAACAAGGTCCTGATGCCAGGCGGAGCTTCGAAGTCACGGGCGCTTGGCTCGTTTACGATTAGAGTGATGTCTGCCTTGGTGAAACCCTTGTTCAATAGGGTATCAATAGCTAGGTTCGCAGTATCTACCGTGTTGTAGGTTCCTTCTACGAAACGTTTCATGTGTTTACCTCCCGGATTCTATCCATTTAGTATTCGACTTGTCTCTTCTTCGTATGTGGTCAACCATGCGCCTAGCATAACATGATTGCACTTAAACGACCGTTACCTCTGTCACTCACGACCAATATTGTGACAATCTCATTTGCTAAGAGGACTATCCTCGACGTACAATGAGTTGTTCTTGGACCGTTTATTTCCTTGGAGGATCATGATGAATTTACTTACAGTCGAACAATTGAGAATGACCTATGCCGACCGCCTGCTCTTCGATGATTTGGACTTCGCGATTCATAGCGAGGACAAGATCGGCGTGATCGGGGTGAACGGTAGCGGGAAGTCAACCCTCCTTAAGATACTGGCAGGACGCCAAGCCTATGACAGCGGTCAGATCACGAAGAAGCGTGATCTTGTAGTTGAATACCTGGCGCAAGATTCGATGTACCCCTCGGAGATGACCGTGCTGGATGCCGCGCTACAAGGAGAGGGGCCGGCACTTCGCACGCTTCGCGATTACCACGATGCCCAGCGGGCTCTGACTATGAGTCCGGATGACGAACAGGTACAGGCTCGATTCTTTCGCCTCAGTGCCAAGATGGACGAGACGAACGCTTGGTCTGTAGAGAGTGAAGCCAAGTCGATTCTGACGCAGCTTGGCATCACAGCGTTCGATGCGTTCTGTGGTCCGCTATCGGGCGGGGAGAAGAAGCGTATTGCGCTTGCCTCTGCTCTGATTCAAGACGCCGAGCTCTTGATCTTGGACGAACCGACCAACCATTTGGATCCGACTGCCATTGAGTGGCTTGAGACCTATCTTGGTCAATATAGAGGTGCTCTCCTGATGGTCACGCACGATCGCTATTTCTTGGAGCGAGTAACAAACGTTATCGTGGAGATCGATCAGGCGAAGCTCTATCGCTATGAGGCGAATTACAGCCGTTGGCTAGAGCTGAAGGCGGAACGCGTAGCCGAGGAAGAGGCGAAGTGGCAGAAGCACAAGAATCTCATGGATCGAGAGCTTGCTTGGATGCGTCAGGGAGCGAAGGCCAGAAGCACGAAGCAACGCGCGAGAATCGAGCGCTTCGAGGCATTATCGGCTGTCCTGGGGCCTACACAGCAAGAGCAGCTGCAAGTCGATACGGTGACCACTCGCTTGGGGCGCAAGACCTTGGAGCTCAAACATGTATCCAAGGCTTACGAGGGAAGAGACCTGATCCGTGACTTCTCCTATCTCTTGGCCAGAGACGATCGTTTGGGACTTGTCGGTCCCAACGGTAGCGGCAAAACCACCCTGCTCAACATCATGGCCGGCCTAGTCTCGCCGGACAGCGGAGAACGAGAGATCGGTAGTACTGTCAAGATCGGCTATTTCCGCCAGATCAATCTCGACATGGATCCAAATCAGCGGGTCATCGAGTATATCCTCGAGCAGGCCAGCAGCGTACAGACAGGATCGGGGACGATCTCTGCCACGCAGATGCTCGAACGTTTCTTGTTTGATTCGAAGCTTCAGGGGACACAGATCGCGAAGCTGTCGGGTGGTGAGCGTCGTCGGCTGCATCTGCTCAAGGTGCTTATGGAGCAACCAAACGTCTTGCTGCTAGATGAGCCGACCAACGATCTTGATATCATGACGCTATCGGTGCTCGAGGACTACCTGGATGATTTCCCTGGTGCGGTTGTCGTCGTATCCCATGACCGCTACTTCCTCGATCGCGTAGCTGAACACATGCTGGCCTTCGATGATCTGGAGATCCGCCCGTTCAACGGTGATTTCCATGCATATATGACGGATCTACATGCGAGGCAGCAGGCTCTTCGTGCGGCCGCCTCCATGGAGATGAAGCAGACTCCCGGGAAGCCGGATACGAGACCCCGGAAGCAGGAGAGGACTCGCCTGACGATGGCCGAGCAGCATGACCTGAAGACGATTGACCAAGACCTCCTGCAGATGGAGCAGAAGATCGAGCAGATGGAAGAGGCTATCGAACTTGCATCCACGGATTACGTCAAGCTGCAAACCCTGACGGATGAACAAACGAAGCTAAACGAGACTTACGATGCTCTATCCGAACGCTGGCTCTATCTCCACGATAAGCTCGAACAGATTCGCCAAGAAGAGGAGGATGTTTCGGATCGGTAATAAATCGTAATTTATCTATCTATTGATATTGTTCTTGTTTTACTCTATAGTAGGAAGCAGGAGGTATAAATCAATGGATACACAATTGATTCTCAGAAACTTGGACGAGTGCTTAGCTACACTCAACAGCCGTGGAGATTGTCCTGCTGATTTATTCTTGGACTATTCGAGCGGAGATGTTTGGATTCCGGACTATCCGAAGGAGCATGAGTACACCTGCCACTTCTGTGGTGCGATCGCGTTGGTTCATGAATTCCCGGCCAAGGATGATACAGTTTATACGGCTGAGGATATCGAAGCGATTTGCCAAGATGCTTATCGCACATTCCGGATGGCTGTCTGATCGTGGCGAGACACGAGCGGATTTCGCCGACAAGATGAGCAATATGGCCGACACCATGTAACAACCGCTTATTAGGTAATCGATTGCTACGTTTGAATCGTTGATTTAGCGTAAATCCGGATTTTTAATTAGCAGTTGACAGATAATGGGTTTCGGGTTAATATTGCTGAGCGGTTGATTGATCGCAATCAATCGTTTCCGGGTGCTTAGCTCAGCTGGTTAGAGTACCTGCTCGACACGCAGGGGGTCACTGGTTCGAATCCAGTAGTACCCACCAGGATAGAAGCCCTGATACCACGAGGTATCGGGGTTTTTGCTATTTCGACGCGATCTCCGCTTGTCCCCCTTTTTGTCCCACCTTTTTCACCAATACACAAGATCAACAACGGAAGCAGTTATGGAATCAATCGTATTTGCTTCTGCAAATACAGGCTATTTCGACGAGCATTCGCTCTGATTTTGCAAGTTAGAGAGATGGAACCTGCATATTCTGTCTGCTTTCGCACACGCTCCTCATGGATATTCGTGTATAGTGAAGTATCTTATTCGGTAGGAGAATTTGTAAACTGACGACATGCACAATTAAGAGCTATACAGTTTGACAGTTCTCAATGCTTGCAAAATGAGCAAACGTTGCTAGAATAGATATACTACTTCGACTCGAAACGATAGAAATTGGAGGCTTGCTGATGCAGAATAGTAATTTCAATATGATGGCTTCGCGCAGTGATGACGTTGAATCGGCCAGATCTTATGAAGGCTACGCTCGGATTCATGCAAATCCAGAGAACATTGGTCAGATCATTGAGTGGCTGAGTTTGATTTTCGATCATTACTATACCTTCTTGGATGTCTTTGTACCCAAGGAAGACGGTAGCACGACGCTGATCCATATCACCGCCGATAACGATCGGGCAAGTAACCGAGTAGAGCTCGAACAACTGAAGGATTTGGTAGACCGAGAGATGATACTATCCGCCGTCTTGGCTCAGCGCTGGGATATCCTGACCCCATCCGGTAAGAACACGAGCAAGCACCTGCATATTCAGGTTGCGCGCTATGAAATCATGTCCGGTTGGCGCATCCGTGCAGACGGCAAGAACGCTGCAGGCGATAACTGGGACAAGCGATTGCTAAACGGCACACTGGATGAGAAGCATTGGGTCCCCTTCACGGAGCCCAAGGGCAGCTACTACGCACACAACGCGGTCTTCCGCTTCTACAGTCAGAACAGGACCAAGGACAGCAATCAGGCGATTGAACTCCTGGAGCGCTTCGCTGCCGACTTCCTCGGCACCGTAGACAACGTAGAAGATGTCTACTTCGAGCGGTCCAACGAGTTTGAAGCGATCGCGTCCGGCTACCTCTCGTTTGAGGCAGAGGACTATCCGAAGTACTTAGCGTATCTAGAAGAACTGATGCAATTCGCACGCGATAACCCGGACATGGAACTTGAGATCAAGAACCTGATGTTCGAGAAGCCGAGTTGCGAAGTGGTCGGTTTCCGCTTCAACAAGGATGAAGCGAGTGTAGAGCCCGTACGCTGGGCGTTTCTCGGATAAGCGAGACATAAGATCACAGTAGAACATGAAGATGGCAGTCATACGGTTTGTATGGCTGCCATCTTCTTAATTATCCGGTAGAGTGTCCTCGGTACATCGAATGATATGACTTCTACTTATTCGATACTCTTGAGTGATTCGACCATGTCTGTCTTCTGTATCTTGTTATACATCCCGAGGTTTACGCCCAGGGAGAAGACTGTGGTCAGTAAGACGGAGTAGAGCCAGCTAAGCGGCTTGATGATGCGGCCGAAGTGGGTCAAATCGACCTCGACCGTTGTGATGAGGTAACGGTGCAAGAAGACGCCGGCCAAGAGGCCAAGTACGATTCCGATCATCATCAAGAAGACGTTCTCGCGGTAGATGTAGCTGGCCAGTTCTTTGCGATTGAAACCCAAGACCTTGAGCGTTGCAATCTCGCGCTTGCGCTCGCTGATGTTGATGTTGTTGAGGTTATACAGCACCAAGACGGCGAGCAGGCCCGCTGCCAAGATGAGGATAACCACGACCGAATCTAGCGTCTCCATCGAGCTGGAGAGGTTCTCGGCATGCTGTTCGACGAAGCTGACTTGATTCACATGCTTGATCTTAAGTAGGTCGCTTGCGAGCGCGTCGGCTACCTCGCGATCTTCAAGTTTATCGCTGCGTACATAGATACTGTTCCATGTGAAGCGATCGGCATGCTCGAGGTCAAGCGTTTCGAAATAGGCCTGATCCATGTAGACGTAGTGGCCGAGATAGTTGAGGGTGACATCAGATACATGAACCGTCACGCTCTCGTCGAAGACATCCGTATCCTCGCCGTTACCCACTGCACTGCCGCTGACACCGAGGAATTTTGATAAGACGACGTCGTCTCCTGCCTTCACGCCCAAGCGATTGGCAAGCTTCGTCGTCAGTATTACGCCATCGTCATCGAGTTCGACATGACGTGAACCCAGTGGTGCGGCAAGTTCGATCATGGAGGCGAAATCTTCGCTGCTCTCTGCTACAAGGACAGAGATACCGGAGCTGAAGCTGATTTCTCTTAGCGGTTTCTTGCGATCTGCGTCCGTAGCCAGTGCCGTGATCTCCTGCCCGTACGCCTGAAGCGTCATTGTATCACCGTCTAGCTCGTCAATTCTGGTATTGATCTTCTCGCGATTCAGGTCGCTTATCTCAGAATCCAGCGTCACGACGAGGTCGTAGTGGAAGACGGAATCGAACTGATCGCTCACGACAGCCGATAACGAGTCGCGGAGGCCAAACGCGGTTAACAACAGAGCCGTACATCCGCCAATGCCGAAGAGCGTCATAAAGAGGCGCTTCTTGTAGCGAAACATATTCCTAAACGAGACCTTGTAAGAGAAGCTCATGCGCTTCCATACGGGTTTGATGGATTCCAGCCAGATCCGTTTACCCGGCTTGGGTGCCGGCGGCCGCATCAGTTCTGCAGGCGACAAGCGTACGGCAGGGACCGCGGAGAGCAAGACGCCTGAGATTGTTGAGATACAAGCGAAGACAATACCCAGAATAATGATGTCCGGATACATCGTGATCAACATGGCCGGAAGCTTATAGATCGTCCCGTACGCATCCATGATGACATAAGGGAAGAAGTAGAGACCGAAGAAGCCGCCGATCACACCGCCCAAGAGGCTTGCCAAGAGAGCGAACAACAGATATTTGTTTAGCGTCTGGCGGTTACTGTAACCCAGTGCCTTCAGCGTGCCGATCTGAGAACGCTCATCTTCGACCATACGGCTCATGCTGGTCATGGAGATGAGGGCCGCCACGAGGAAGAAGATCAGAGGGAAGACCCTGCTGATTGCCTCGATGCGGTCGGCGTTCTCGCCATACGTTACGATGCCGATGTTGGTATCACGGTTTAGTATCGTTACCTCGCCCTTGGGTATGGCAGCGATATCCGCTCTTGCTTCGGCAATCTCTTCTTCGGCTTCGGCAAACTCGGCTTCGGCTGAGGCCAAGGCTTCGGCGTATTCTCGCTCACCGTCTGTCAAATCGCTTCGGCCTTGTTCAAGCTTGGCTTCGGCATCCAGGAGGGCGCTTCGGGTCATCTCGATTTGTATCGCGAGAGCCGCTGCCTGTTCTTGATCACCCATGGCTTGGAGCTGCTCTTGCATCGTTTCCAATTCGGCAAGTGCGTTATAACCGTCATCGATTTCAGCTTGACCGTCTTCGATCGCTTGTTTGGCATCAATTAAATCTTGTTGGCTCTTGGCGAATTCTTCGTCTGCTTCCTCGCGTGCATCGGCCAGGTCTTGGATGTGAGGCAGAAGCTCCGCTTCTGCCTCTTCGACCAGATCGTCTCGTCTGGCAAGCACGAGACCCGGCATCAGCATCTCGATTCTGCTTGTGGCACTCGCCAAGGCCTCATCGTATTCCTCATCGTAGGTCGAATAGGCTCTAAGACCGCTGATTGTCACGTAGATGTCCGTATAGTAATCGGCATCGAAGGCAGACCATGGAGCATAGATGTAGTAGGACAAGGTACCGGTACCGAGCGTGGTCGGCTCACGCTCCAAGGAGATATAGGCAGGGGATTGCACGACACCGACGATTGTGGCCTCGTCTAGTGTGTAGATACTGTCATCCGGTCTTGAGAAGGATACCGTATCGCCGAGTGTATATCCGCTTCGCATAATAAGTTCGTCGTCTACAACGATTTCGTCCGAGGTTTCGGGCCAACGCCCCTCCAGCAGTAGCGGTTTATTCAGTGCATGCTGATCCGTAGGATCGGGGAGATCATGGATGCGAACGACCGGGGTTTGTTCGCCGTCCTCCAGATAGACGTCGGCGAGGAGTGCGGCAGACAAGTCTTCGACGATATCAAGCGACTGCAGGGCAACTAGATCCGCTTCTCGCAGTCCGAGGCTCGATACGATACGCAGATCCATGAAATTCTGAGAGTTCAGGAATTGATTGGCAGAATCCCTCATATCGGGAGCAGCTGCTCGGATACCCGTGTAGAAGGATACGCCGAGCGCGACGATCAAGAAGAGAGAGAAGAATCTAGCGAAATTATTCTTGAGTTCCCGGACGAAGTCCTTCGTCAGTGAGCGGCCGTTCAGGGCTTGCCGCTTCCCCGGCGCTACCATCTTATGTCCGCCGCTGACATGGGTGTGGGATTCAAGTGAATATCCGAGATAGTGCCGTTCTTCACATGTATCACCTTGTTGCCGAGCGGTATCAAGGCCGTATTATGTGTGATGACGACTACAGTCATGCCGTTATCTCTGGACTGAGTCTGCAGGATCTCAAGCACATGACGTCCCGTATCGTCATCTAGTGCACCGGTCGGTTCATCGCAGAGCAAGAGTCTGGGGTTCTTCGCCAGCGCACGAGCGATCGCAACGCGTTGTTGCTCACCGCCGGACAGCTGAGCGGGGAAATTGTTTAGCCTCTTAGAGAGTCCTACGTTTGACAGCACTTCGGCCGGATCCAGTGCATCCTCACAGATTTCTGTGGCGAGTTCGACGTTCTCCAATGCCGTTAAGTTCGGTACCAGGTTATAAAACTGGAAGACGAAGCCGGTCGTGTTTCGCCTATATAAGGAGAGTTCGCGTGCAGAATAACGGGCGATATCTCGGTGATCGATAATCACTTCGCCGCTTGTCGGTGCATCGAGGCCGCCCATGATGTTCAGAATCGTGGTCTTGCCGGCACCGGAGGGGCCGACAACGATGACGAAGTCGCCCTCATCGATCGTGAAGTTGACCTTTGTCAACGCCTTGGTTTCAATCTTGCCGCTGCGATAGGACTTGCTTACATCGCTTAAGCTTATGAATGGGCTGCTCTCCTTCGTTGTTTCGTTTGTGCCCAATACCTCATCTCCTCTTCTATCGTTATCTTGGTAGGAATCATCTATCATCCTTCATTGTACCGAATCTGAGGAAATAATCATGTTCTAAAGGTAAACAATAATCGAACCAACTATCACAAACGTCGTCTTATGCGCTCTTGGCACGTAGTAAGCGAGCAGCGCCTGCTCGCTCCAGCGCAGGGAGCAAGACCGCGAGGATGACGAAGTGTGCTACAGCGTTGGCCAAGACGGCAACGAGGCGTGTTACGAGCAGCGTCTTATAGTCCGTGCCGAGCATCTGGCTGAGCCAGAGCGTATTCAAGAAGACCGAGCAGATCACGGTGATCATCAAGGTGGTCACGAAGGCGATGCGAATTTGTGTCAGGTGATATTTGTCTTTGTCCTTGGTCTCCTTAGACAAGAAGAGCCTTGCAATTAGGGCCGGGATCACGCCGTTTAGTATGGCGCTCAGTGTGAAACCGATGTGGTAGGTGCCGACCGGATTCAGGGCGAAGCCGAGCGGGTCACCGATCAGGCCAACAGCAGCGCCCCAGATGGGCCCGAGGAAGATACCTGCAAGCTGTATAGGTAAGGAGCCGAAGCCGATGCGAATCGACGGGACCGGATAGATAGAGACATAGCGGGTCAAGATGATGGACAGAGACATGAAGAGTGCGGCCAGTGAGAGTTTCAACAGGTGCAGGCGATAATCGGCTCTGGCCGGTGTGCCGTTACGATTGTGAGTATGTTTCATCAAAAAATCCTCCTATGGATCAATTCTGTTCACATAGAAGGGGTCTGGGCCGATCGGCCGGTTGTTGATCTATGTGACAGCGGACGCGACGGCTTACCGCGGGTTTCCCCTTCGTCCGAGGTCAACTTCCCATCCCTCGACACTTAACGCAAGCAATCTACTCTGCCACGACAAATATACGATCTGTCGATAGCGCAAGTCTAGCACGATCGTGATCGTTTGAGTAGGGATTAAGATACGGGTATAGGTGGAGGATTAATCCAGTACGTTTCTATGAAGCCACTTGTTGCCCCACATACGACTAACAAAGAAAATGCCGCGGAAGACCCAATCCGCATACATCGCAAGCCAGATGCCCATGACACCAAGCGACAGAACTTGGGTGAAGACGTAGCTCAGAAGAATGCGCAAGAGCCAGATGCTGATGATAGAGATGATCATCGTGTAGCGCACATCACCCGCACCGCGGAGGCCTGAGGGGACGACAAACGAAGAGGTCCAGAAGACCGGCATGGCGATCAGGTAGGACGTCAGAATCGGTATGGCTGCTGCTTGAGTGTCGAGGTCGTTTGTGTAGAGACTCAGTAGTGGGCGCTGGAGCGGGAAGAAGATGAAGAAGGATATGAGCAGCAACATGATGCTACTGAGATAGATGAACTTCAGTACCTTCTTGGTGGCGGGCTTGTCGCCTTGGCCGTAGGTCTGACCGACCAGAGTGGTTGCGATAATCGAGAGGGCGCTGCCGGGTATGAGAAGAAGCGATGTTGCGGAGTTGGCCACTGTGTTGGCCGCAATTGCGGTTGTGCCCAGCGACATGATATAGGTTTGGACCAGTAGCTTGCCGCCGTTGAACATCAACTGCTCCGCACCGGCCGGCACGCCGAGGTTGAAGATACGGCCGAGCATCCGCCCATCGAAGCGAAACAGGCTTCGTTCGCGCAGATTGATACTGCGGTTACCGCGGAAGAGTACGAACAAGACGAGCGTCATGCCGATGCTCTGAGCGGATAGGAGAGCGATCGCGGCACCGCGTACGCCGAGTCCCGAGAATTGCAAGCGTGTGAAGATAAGCGGAATATCGAAACCATAGATGAAGATGTAGCCCAGTACGACGTTGCACAGGTTCATAAAGGTAGAAATCAGCATGGGCGTCTTGACGTCGCCCGCACCGCGTAGGATACCGAAGCCCATGGTCGTTACGGCGACCGGTATGAAGTAGAAGACTACGATACTCAGATATTGGACGGCATAGTCCAAGACTTCTGGATCCGCCTCGCCGAAGAGGCCCTGGATGATTCGATGACGGAAGATGAAGATGCCGATCGTGACCGCAATACTAATTGAGCCGGTGGCCATCAGTGCGGAGGCTGTCGCCTTGTTCGCCTTGTGGTATTCGCCGCGGCCGATATATTGGGCAACGACGACCGTACCGCCGATCGACAGGGCGGAGAAGACGGAGATGACTACGTTGATGATGGTGCCGTCGGTACCGATGGCGGAGATGGCCTCGAGGCCGAGGCGAGAGGCGAGCATCGTATTGATGACGGCCATGATGGTGATGAAGAACTGCTCGATGAGGACCGGAAGGAATAGGCGGATCAAGCGCGTAGACGATTCGCGTAATTCTGATAGGACCTCTGCGATATGCTTCTTCATACGGATAGCCTCCCCCGAAACGTCCTCATATGCTTATTGGTATTATGCCACAGTGGACATAAATAGACGACCCCTCCGCCCCGTAGGGCAGGAAGAGCCGTCGCCCCTTACTCCAACAATACTATTCTAAAATGCTTTCTCACTTATGACAAGGCTTCCGGCCATATAATCATGTATCCCTTGGCGCTTGTCGGTGACGAGAATCATGACGGCGGAGACCCAGATTGTGATACCGGAGGTGAAGATGGAGAGCAGTGTGAAGCCCACGGCTCCGCGCAGGAGCTGCCCGCCCGTGCTGAGGTAGTGCCCGTCTTCAGAGACCGCACGCATCTTCAGCATCTTCTTGCCGAGTGTCTGCCCCTTGGTGAGGACCGGGATTACACCGTAATAGAGGATTTGGATCACTGCACTGATAACGGTGATGCCGATGATCCAGAGGAAGAACGTGGAGAAGAACTCGTTGAATACCTGAGTGGGAAGGTAGCTCGGATCATCGAAGTTGCCATAGTATGCCATCTCTTCGAAGAGCATGATGAATCGAGGCATGGTCTGGAACAGCATGATGAGCATAACGATTAGCATCGGTATGCCTGCGATGACGTTATCGATGAAGTAGGCGCCGACACGGCTCCCCTTGGAAGCTAGCTTCACGAGGCGCTTCTCACCGCCCGGATACTCCATCAACAAGACATCGTCTGCTTGCTGAGGCGGATAACCCTGATAGGG
>CAZLEA010000003.1:22019-36018 GCA_964558445.1 uncultured Oscillospiraceae bacterium
GCCTGGTAGGGTGCCTGATTGGGTGCTCCGTAATTCGCTTGTCCGTAGTAGCTTGGCGGTACTTGCTCGTTTGGATTTGGCTGCTGATTCACTTGGTTGAATTCATCTGACATAGGATTCACTCCCTTCCTGTTGCGTGTGAATTACATCTATTATAGTCCATTCTTGCTTGCTCTTGTGTACTTGCCTTGCTAACATAAGCTAAACCTAATAATTCAAACGAAGCAACATATCCTGTGATGAATCGCCGGGGAGGACTTGGCTTATGTCCGATTTGCATCAGATATCTAAGAGACGATTGCAGAGGAATCGCTTTGCCTTCGGACTCGGAACAGTGGGCCGCGATATGGTGGCTGCTATGGTCAGCATGTATTTGATCTATTATGCGACCGACGTTCTGCAAGTTTCGGAGCAAACACTCAAGATGATTGTCGCCGTGACCGTCTTCATGCGTATCTTCGATGGGCTAAACGATCCGTTTATGGGTACGCTGGTCGATAACACGAGGAGTCGATACGGCAAGTTCAAGCCTTGGATGCTGGGTGGTGCGGTCTTCTGGGCTGTCTTCCATGTCTTGATGTTCTTGGATACGGGCCTGCGCGGTGTCCCCTATGTCATTAGCTTCACACTCTTCTATATCGGTTGGGAGATCTCATATACGGCCAACGATATCTCTTACTGGTCTATGATTCCCGCCCTCACAAGATCTCAGAGCGAGAGAGAGAAGGTCGGTGCGGTCGCGAGGGTCTGCGCCTCGATCGGTATGTTCTCGCTCGTCGTTTCGATTATCCCGCTGACGAATGCGCTGGGTTCGCGTCTGGGAAACTTGCAACATGCCTGGCTGCTACTCGCGTTTGCCACATCTGTCTTGATGCTACTCTTCCAGCTGGTCACAGTGATCTTCGCGAAGGAGGAAGTGTTTCGTGCGGAACCGGAGGAACAGACACGGTTTCGCGAGATCAGTGCCCTGATCTTACGTAACGATCAATTGCTCGTGATTACGCTGGCGATGCTCTTCTTCATGGCGGGTTATACGCTCACGACAAGCCTCGGCATCTACTATTTCAAATATATCTACGGGGATGAGAATATGTATGCGATATTCGCCCTAGTTCTTGGCATATCACAGATTGCAGGGCTTGCCCTCTTCCCGTTGTTGGCGGCCAAGCTTAAGCGCGGTGTGCTGTTTCTCGTGGGGATCACGCTTGTGTTGCTGGGGTATGCGGTGTTCTATTTCTCCCCGCTTAACATGCTGCCGATCGGTTTGGCAGGTGTGTTGCTATTTGTCGGTCAAGCGTTTATCCAGCTTCTGATGCTGCTCTATATCGCGGACGCGGTAGAGTATGGGCAGTGGAAGTTTGGGAGGCGAAATGAGAGCGTGACCTTCTCTTTGCAACCGTTGATCTACAAGATATCAAATGCGATGGCTAACTTGCTGCTGGGCGTGACGCTGTTTGTTGCCAAGATCGGGCAAGCGGAGAGCAAGGCGGACCTGACCGTGCGGGATATGGCGGTATTCAAGGTGTTTATGCTGTTTGTACCGGCTGTGTTGGTGGCGATCTCAGCGGTCTTGATTCATAAGTTCTACAAGATTGATGAAGTATTCTATGCCCGGATCTTGGCCGACAACAAGGCTATGGAGGAGAAGAGAGATGAATATCGATGACAGAAGCCGCGTCAGAGATCTCTACCGTCATCCGGTAGGGCGAGATGTGGTCGATAAGATACTGCTGCAGATGGGGCGCTCACGCAAGTGGGTTGCTAATCCGCTCGTATCGAATCTTCACCTCGGTACGCTGCGGCGGCTTAGCAGACATATGCTGGAACCGGGCTTCTGGGAGGCGGCGTATTGGCTGCTGAACAGCCATCCGGATCGCTTGGAGATTGCGTCTCCGGAGGCGGACGAGGGGTTCGCTCGTGAGATGGCTTCGGGGACACCGCCTTGGTGGAAGGAAGCGGTCTTCTATCAGATTTATCCCCGATCGTTTCGTGATGGAAACGGGGATGGCGTGGGTGATCTGATCGGTATATGTGAGAAGCTCGACTATCTCCAAGCGCTCGGAGTGGACGCGCTCTGGCTCTCGCCGATCTATGATTCGCCAAACGACGATAACGGCTATGATATCAGAGATTACTTCGCCATCATGGAAGAGATGGGGACGATGGAGGACTTCGACATGTTATTGTCCGAGTTGCATCGGCGGGGCATGCGCTTGATCATGGATCTCGTGATCAACCACAGCTCGGATGAGCATGCCTGGTTCCAAGCGGCGCTTCGTGATCCGGACGGCCCCTATGCCGACTATTACTATTTTTGCCAAGGCGATTCAGAGCAGGCTCCGAATAACTGGGTGTCCTTCTTCGGCGGATCTGCCTGGCGCCGTTTCCCGGAGCAGGAGCGTTGGGGCTTGCATCTATTCTCGTCCAAGCAGATGGATTTGAATTGGGAGAACGAGGCACTTCGCCAAGAGCTCTACCGGATGATTCGCTTCTGGTTGGAGAAGGGTGTTGACGGTTTCCGTCTCGACGTGATCAACTACATCTCGAAGCGAGAGGGCTTGCCGGACGGGGACAGTGCGATCGGTGAACTCATGCAGTTCTATGGCATCGAGCAATACTTCTTCGGACCGCGTCTGCACGAGTATCTTCGCGAGATGCGAAGAGAGGCATTCGATCCATATGGAGCCTTCTCGGTCGGTGAGACGCCGGGCGTGGGTATGGAGATGGGGCGTTTGTTGACTGCAGCGGATCGGCACGAGATGGATCTCATCTTCAACTTCGATCACCTGGAGATGCCGGGACAGGTTCGTTTCGATCGCTATCGCTACGACCTCAATTATCTGAAACGTTATTACATGGATTACCACAGTCGCCTCTCCGAGCGGGATTGGATCGCGCTCTTCTGGGACAATCACGATAATCCGCATATGCTCTCCAAGGTCTTGCGAAGGCCCGAGCTCAGAGCGAGGCTTGCCAAACTCCTGCTCACGCTGCAATTGACTCTGAAGGGGACGCCGTTTCTCTTCCAGGGCCAAGAACTTGGGCGAATCAATCAAGCATTTCGCTCGATCGACCAGTTGCGCGATATTGAGTCCGTCAACAAATACGAAGCGTTGTTGACAGAGGGCTTGTCGGAGCCAGACGCGTTTGGCATCGTGCTTGCGGGGACGCGCGATCACGCACGTACGGTTATGCCCTGGGATGCGAGTGCAAACGACGGTTTCTCCTGCAAGAAGCCCTGGATCGAATCGGTCGATACCGAGGCCGCTTGGACGGCGGCGGGCCAGGCGGAGCAGCCGGATTCCGTCCTCGCCTACACGACGCGCTTACTCGCCTTGCGCAAGCGAGTTGCTGCACTTCGCCTCGGAGAGATCCACTATGTCGAAGCGAAGAGGAAGAATTATCTGGGCTACTACCGCCTTCTGGACGGCGAGACCTACTTCCTTGAATTCAATTTATCCGATGAGCGGCTGCCTCGGCCCAAACTTCGGACTCGAGAAGCCCTACATCGCACGAGGCTTAGCGGCCGGCTCCGGTATATGGAGCCGTACGAGGCAGCGATTTACAAGATTGTCTCGGGTGAGGCCGAGCAGATTGTCTTGTGAGCTGTCTTGTGACTAGCTGAACTGGGCTCGGTAGAGATCGGCATAGATGCCGTCTGTATCGAGCAGCTCCTCGTGCGAGCCTTGTTCTGCCAGTCGCCCGTTCTCGATCACCAAGATGACGTCTGCGTCTCTGATGGTGGAGAGGCGGTGGGCGATGACGAAGCTGGTTTTGTCGTGCATGAGCTCGGTCATGGCGCCGGAGATCAGTTTCTCCGTCCTCGTATCGACGTGGCTGGTCGCCTCGTCCAGAATCAACATCGACGCTTCGGGCAGCATGGCTCTGGCGATCGTGATTAACTGGCGCTGCCCCTGCGAGAGGGCGATGTGACCGTCTTCGAGCAGTGTATCGTAGCCATTTGGCAGGGTCTCAATGAAGTGATGTGCATGAGCGGCCTTGGCAGCAGAAACAACTTCCTCTCTTGTGGCCCCCGGCTTCGCGTAGGCGATGTTCTCATGTACCGTTCCGCGAAACAGCCAGGTGTCCTGGAGCACCATAGCAAAGGCCCGTCTCCCCGATTCCCTCGTAACGGAGCTTAGGGGATGGCCGTCGAAGCGAATCGTACCGCTATCGGGTTCGTAGAAACGCATCAGGAGATTGATCAGCGTCGTCTTGCCCGCACCGGTCTCGCCGACGATGGCGACGAGCTTACCTGCCGCAACGTCGAGATTCAAATCCGTGATGATCGGGACGCCAGGAATGTAGCTGAAGTTCAGATCCTCTAGCGACACATCCCCTCTGGGTTCGACCAAGTCGATGCTGCCCGGCGGATCGGAGGGCTCGAGTGGCTCGTCTATCAGGCGGAAGACGCGCTCGGCGGCAGAGGCGGCCGATTGGAGATCGCTCATGATATTGGCCATCTCGTTGATCGGCCCCGAGAAGCGCCTAGAGTAGAGGACGAAGGCCGATAGGTCGCCAAGGTGGATGCGTCCGCCGAAGAAGAGTAGGGCGCCAAACATGCTGACCAGGGCGAGCGACAGATTATTGATGAAGTTCACACTGGGCCCCGTTATCGTGCCCCAGTAATCTGCTTCGTAGTAGGCCTCGGCCGCGATGTGATTCTTCTGATCGAAGGCCTCGGCGAAGTGTTCCTCTTGTTTATAGATCTTGATCGTGCGAAGACCGGAGATCATCTCCTCGACGTAGCTGTTCATCTCGCCAAGTTTGTGCGAGCGCTTGCTGAAGAGCGGCTGTACCTTCTTCGTTCTCGCCCGTGTGAAGAGAATCGAGATTGGGATCGTGACCGCAAACACGAGGCTTAGCGGTGGGGAGATGGCGATCATCATGATGAGCGAGCCGAACACCGTGATGAGGCTGCCGCCGATCTGGATGATGTCGTTGGTCAGCGACGTGTTGATCGTGTCGATATCGTAGGACATGCGACTGATGAGATCGCCCGCCTGATGACGCCCATAGAAGGAGACGGGTAGATCCACCAAGTGGTTATAGAGGTCTTCTCTCATCTGGAAGACCATCTTCTGACTAATCCGAACCATAAGCCGTGACAAGATAAACGTGCTGAGCGCGACGTAAGCGTAGATGCCTAGCATCTGACCTGCCCGAAGCCACACCGCAGGGAAGTCGACAAGACCTTGGCCGCCTGCCATGGCATCGATTGTCAGTCCCGCGAGGCGTGGTCCGTAGAGTCCGATCGTGTTGCTTGTGAGCATCAGGAACAAGGCGATGCCAAGCCCCCACTTCTGACGCCAGACATAGCTCATTAGGCGCCTGATGACGTAGTTTAAATCCTTGGGTTTCGTGGGTGTGCCGCTGCCCGAGGGGCCGCCTGTTCTAGCCATAGAGATCACCGTCCTCCTCTGCATCCGTATAGCGCTCACGGGGGCGACTGTGTTCTGCGACCTCGGCCAGCGCTTCATCCAAGATCTTGCCGTTCGCTTCGTACTCACTGATCAGACCCATCTGGACGGCAGCCATCTCGCGGTAGATCTCGCTTGTTTCCATCAATTCGTCGTGTGTGCCCGAAGCACGTATCTCGCCGTCTTGCATCACGAGGATCAGATCGGCCTGATGCACCGAACTGATGCGCTGGGCGACGATCAACTTGGTTGTGTGCCTGTAGCGTAAGCCGAGTGTCCGGCGTAGTTTCGCGTCCGTCCTATAATCGAGAGCCGAGGAGCTGTCATCGAAGATCAGAAGCTCCGGATCCGAAGCGAGAGCGCGCGTGATCAAGAGGCGTTGCTTCTGCCCGCCGCTGAGGTTCGATGCGCGCGAGGCAAGCTTGAAGTCCAGTCCCTCTGCTCTCTCTGATATAAACGGCCAGGCCTCGGCGTCCTTGGCTGCTTGTATGAGCGTATCCTCCGGCAGGCCTCGTCCGAAGTCGATGTTCGCCCGGATCGTATCGCCGTAGAGGAAGTCGTTCTGGAGGCTCAGGCCGAAGCGGTCGTAGAGGTCTGTTTGGCTAAGCGTCTTGATGTCTTGGCCGTCGATAAGAATCTGCCCACTGTCTCTATCGTAGAGGCGAAGCAAGAGGGCGAGCAGCGTGCTCTTGCCACTACCTGTCTCGCCGAGTATACCGAGCGTCTGACCATGCATGAGCTTGAAGTTGATATGACGAAGAAGTGCGTCTTGACCCTGATTATAAGAGAAGGAGACGTCGTCGAATTCGATGTGCGGGTTCGGGGTTTCGGAGGCGTAGGCATCTGCCACGGCTTCGTCCTTAACGGTTTCGGCAGGGAAGCTTAGTTCATCTTCGGTCTGCAAAACCTCATCGATACGTTTGGCCGAGGCCATACCGCGGTTATAGATCGTGAAGATCCTGGAGATGGCGACCATCGAGTTCGTGATGATCGTGAAATAACTGAGGAAGGCGACGATGGAGCCGTGCAAGCTGAGCCCTATGTGGATCAGGTAGGCGCCGATGACGAGCACGAGGGCCAGCCCCGCGTTCATCAGCAGTGTCATGATCGGGTTTGTGAGCGCCATGTTATAGGCGGCATCCGTTTCGAGTTCGACGAGCCTGCGATTCACGCCCGCGAATTGCTCCTTCTCCCGTTCGCCCGTCACGAGACTCTTGATGACGCGAATACCGGAGACGGTCTCGCGTACCTTGCGGACCATGTGATCCGTAGCCGTCTGCTGCTTCAGGTATTTGGGCCTGCCGCGCTTCGCGATCCAGAAGGTGAAGACGGCGATGAAGGGCAGGAGTGCCGTGAGAATCAGGGCTAGGCGCCAATCCAACAGATAGGTCATGATCAGACCACCGAAGAGGAGCAGCGGCGCACGGATGCCGAGGCGCTGGAGGCGACTGATCATATTATGGACGTGATAGGTGTCCGAGGTCAGCCGAGACTCGAGTGAGGCTTCGCCAAACGTAGAGATCTGTCTTGCGCCGAGGCCTAGCGTCTTGCGAAACAGGTCGCTTCTTATACTATAGATGGCGTCTGAGGCGACACGCGACGAGAGTCTGTTCGCGAGGATGTGGCCGAGGAGGGCGGTGACGGAAGCGAGTAGCATCATGAAGCCCCAGAAATAGATCGCGTCACGCTTGCCGGCGGGTACGACCTTGTCGATCATGAGGGCGAGTATATAGGGGAGGAGCAGCTCGGATAGTGTGCCGACAATCTTGATTGCCGTGGCGCGGGCGACGGAGAAACGAAGGGGGTAGAGGTACTTACGAATCATTGAGGCTGCCTATATCTCTGGTGACGACGATATCGATTCCACTGCCGAGGATATCGGCTACTACGACTTGGCCGCGCGTCACGGGTGCATCCAGACGAATCTTGGCGAGCTCTCGCATGGCCGCTTCGATCAGCCCCTTGGGGAGATTCCCTAAGGACTTGACGGGTGCACGGGGGATTGCGGCGTGTCGAAGCGAGACTGTGCTGGTCAGCGTGCGGCTGGGATTTAGTACCTCGTTTCGCCCGTAGACGACGCCTCGCGGACAGGCATGGCCCGTCACTTCGTAATCGTTACTGCTGTCTACCGTGATTTGACAACCACGCGGGCAGACGATGCAGATCATGGTTTGTTTGCTCATGGTCTACCTGCTTTCTCTCGTTTGGCGATGGCCAAGGTGATGTAGTCGCCTCGGGCTTCATCGAGCAGTGCTTGGCCAAGTGTAATCTTCTCCATCTCGCCCGGAGCGACGCGAAGCCTCGGCCACTTCCGCAGCATGCGGTCTCCGGCATAGACTTGGATGTCGACATCGGCGAGCGGCGCCTTGACACGGAAGAAGATATCGACCGAGTCGAACTCGGCATCGCCATGGAGTTGCTGGGGCACGGTATAAGCGATGTGCTCGTCGTGGTGTAGCGGGATCACCTGCTCTGCCATCAGGAGCGAGTCCTCTGTCAGTGGGGCAGGTGCTGTACCGGCTTCTGCTTCGGCTTCCTCTCGTGCTCTCTGTTCCAGCGCATATTTCGCTGCCGCCGTACCCGCTCGCATGCTCTCTGCCGACACGAAGTCGACGAGATCATGTACGTGAACGACGTTGCCGCAAGCGAAGATACCGGGAGTGCCGGTCTCCATATTCTCATAGACATAGGCACCGCGGGTCCTGGGATCGATGCGAATCTCGGCAGCTCTCGTCAGTTCGTTCTCGGGCAGGAGGCCGACGGATAATAGGAGGCAGTCGCAATCGTAGATCTTGGCGGTTCCGGGTATGATGCGGCGGTCGTCGTCGACGGAGGAGATCTCGATTTGCTCGACGCGGTCATGACCGATGATCTTGCTCACGGTATGCGAGAGCAAGAGAGGTATATCGAAGTCTTCGAGACACTGGACGATGTTTCGCTGGAGTCCGCCGCTATAGGGCATAAGCTCGACACACGCGAGGACCTCCGCTCCTTCCAGCGTCATGCGCCTGGCCATGATGAGGCCGATGTCACCGGAGCCGAGGATGACCACTCGTTTACCGGGCAGATAGCCCTCGATGTTGACGTAGTGCTGGGCCGTACCGGCCGTCATAACGCCAGCCGGTCTCGAGCCTGGTATGCCGACCGCACCGCGGCTTCGTTCGCGACAACCCATGGCGAGGACGACTGCTCTTGTCTCGACTTCTTGGTACCCGTGTTCCGGGCTGACGAAGCTGACCAGATGAGGCGCCTTTGGATCTCGGGGCACAGGATCGGTCAGATTATTCTCGACAGCGCTTGCTCCGGGGTGCGGTGCATCGCCATCGATCGAGAGGACCATGGTGCCAAGCAGGAGTTCGACACCGGTCGCTCTGAGCATATCCTCGAAACGAGCGGCGTACTCGGGACCGGTGAGCTCTTCTCTGAAATAATGAAGACCGAAACCGTTATGTATACACTGATTCAAGATGCCGCCCGCGACGCTATCGCGTTCGCAAATCAGTATATCCCTCGCGCCTGCTTCCCATGCGGCCAGAGCGGCGGCAAGCCCTGCCGGACCCGCACCGATGACAGTGAGATCATATCTTGCCTTGATTGTATCGGGATGCTTCATCACAGATCACCGCCTTCTTCGAATTGTTGGGACTTGGCTACGACGATTCGGCTACCGGCTTCGTTTAGCAGCACCTCATCGTAGGGGATACCTAGTTCATCTGCTAGCAGGGCATGGATACGAGGACCGCAAAACGATCCCTGACAGCGCCCCATACCCGCATTGCAACGACGCTTGACGGCGTCGATCGAACGCGGCGGAATCACGCCTCGTATCGCTTCTCTGATCTCGCCTTCGCTGATGGTCTCACAGCGACAGACGATCTGACTGTAGCTCGGGTCTCGGGCGATCTTATCGCGCTTCTCTGTTGCGTTCAGATAGCGGAAGCGGGTTCGCTTGCGCCGATCGATGAATCGATCCTCGGGCTTCTCTATGAGCTCCAAGCCCGCTTCGCGAAGCAGGTCCAGTCCTCTAAGCGCGATCGCCGGTGCAGCACTGAGTCCGGGTGACTTGATACCGGCCAAGTTGATGAAACAGGCATGTTCGGGTGACGCTTCGATGATGAAGTCGTCTCGGTCGGTCTGTGCTCTGATGCCGGAGAAGTTACGGATATTCTCGCCAAACGGGATATAGGGGACGCTGCGCTCTGCTTGGCGCCGAACGAAGGCGAGGGCGTCGGCCGTGACGGCTGTGTCTCCCGGGTCTTCGATCTGCTCGGCGTTGGGGCCGACGATCAGGTTCCCGTGTACGGTCGGAGCGATGAGTATGCCCTTGCCAAGTGCGGACGGACACTGGAACAGCGTTCGCTTGCACAGAGACCCGGCACTCTTGTCTAAGAGGTAATATTGACCGCGTACGGGTATGCTGCGGAAGTTGTGCCCGCCGATCAGGGCGTGTACATCGGCTGCCTTGACGCCTGCGGCATTGATAACATATTTGGCTTGGACGCCCTCGTTGCCGTAGCGGATATCGAAGCCACCACTGTCTCCTGCGAAATCGTCCAGCGGATAGATCGCCGAGACTTCGGCCTCGAGTCGCAGTTCCACGCCGTTACGGATCGCGGTCTCGGCCATGGCGATTGTGAATTCCCAGGGGTCTACGATCGCAGAACTCGGGGCATGGAGCGCTCCCAAGACATCATCGTGTAGCTTGGGCTCGAGCTGTTTGACTTCCGCTTCGTTCAACAAGCGCAGGTCTGCGACACCATTCTCCACACCGCGCAAATAGAGCTCTCGAAGTGTTGAGAGATCCTCTCTTGAGAAGGCGAGGACAAGCGCCCCGTTCTCGATTCGGGGGACATCGAGCTTCTTACAGATGTCGGCTGCGAGGCGTGCGCCCTCTACATTTGTCTTAGCCATCAGTGTGCCTCTCGGCGGATCGAAACCTGCATGCAAGATGGCGCTATTGGCCTTCGTCTGGACATTGGCCACATCGTTTGATGCTTCCAGTACAACGACGCTAAGCTCATAGCGACTGAGGGTGTAGGCCATGGCGGCACCGATGACGCCGGAGCCGATGATTGCACAATCGTACATAACATAAATCTCCTCTATGCTGAATTCGGAGCGTATCTTCACTTAGTTTAGCAAAGCAGTTCGGGACAAACAAGCCGATAAATAGTGTAGAATGTTGGGGTAGACCTCATTTTTGAGGCAGAAGAATCGATATTTCTAACAAGGGCGGAGGATAGACTATGGTTGATCGACCGAGAGCACGGCAGCAGGCACAATATGTGCTGTCCATAGATCAGGGTACGACCTCGACACGCGCGATTTTGTTTACGCATGACGGTAGAATTGCGTCCCAATCGCAGCTGCCGATCACGCAGTCTTATCCGGCTTCTGCCTGGGTAGAACACGATGCCGAAGAGATTCTTGCGAAGACCCTGGAGGTGATCCGCCTGGCTATGGCTGAGGCGGAGGCAAGCTGGGCAGATGTGGCAAGCATCGGTGTGACCAATCAGCGAGAGACCGTGGTAATCTGGGACAAGGAGACGGGCAAGCCCGTAGCGCCTGCCATCGTGTGGCAGTGCAGACGAACGGAGGCTCGTTGTCGGGAGCTAATCGAGGCAGGCCTGACGGAGGATATCAGAAGCCGCACGGGTCTCGAGATCGATGCGTACTTCTCTGCGACTAAATTCGCTTGGCTGTTGGACGAAGTACCGGGGTGCAGAGAAGCGGCCGAAGCGGGTCGCCTAATCGGTGGCACGATCGACAGTTGGCTGATCTGGCATCTGTCGGGCAGGCAGGCACACGTGACGGATGTGTCGAACGCCTCTCGCACCATGCTCTATAACATTCATACTCTCATGTGGGATCCGATGTTGCTGGAACTCCTCGACATTCCCGCAAGTTTACTGCCCAAGGTTGTGAAGTCCTCCGGTATCGCAGCATATCTGATGAATCGAGAATTGATTCGCGAAGACGATCCGCTCTTCGGCCAGGTTGCCGTCGCGGGCATCGCAGGGGACCAGCAAGCGGCCTTGTTCGGCCAGGCATGTTTCCGACCCGGTATGATCAAGAGCACGTATGGGACAGGCGGCTTCGTCTTGATGCAGAGCGGACCTACAGCCATGCGAAGCGAGCATAATCTGATTACGACCGCGGCTTGGCAAGCAGGCGATCAAGCCGTGCAGTACGCTCTGGAGGGTAGTGTGTTCAATTCGGGATCAACGATACAGTGGCTCAGAGATGAGCTTGGCATCATTTCGCGATCTTCGGAATGTGACGAGCTGGCGGCAAGCGTACCCGATAGCGGAGGCGTGGTCATCGTACCTGCCTTCACCGGTCTTGGCGCCCCCTGGTGGGATATGCGTGCTCGGGCATCCATTCTCGGCTTGTCTCGAGGAAGTAACAAGGCGCATTTTTGTAGAGCGGCCCTCGAAGCGATTGCGCTTCAGACCGCCGACTTGATCTTGGCCATGTCTGCCGATAGCAGAGAGCCGCTTCGTACGATACGGGTAGACGGCGGCGTCGCGGTCTCCGACCTGATGCTTCAGTATCAAGCGGACATCCTGGACGTCAAGATTCAGCGCCCCTGCGTAACCGAGACGACGGCACTCGGAGCCGCTTACCTGGCCGGCCTTGCCGTCGGCTTCTGGCAGGACCAAGCCGAACTTGCTTACAGCTGGTGTTTGGATAAGGAATTTGTAGCCAAGAAGGATAGCGTCTGGCGCTCCCGTGAGCTCGATCGCTGGACGAAGGCCGTGCGCAGCGTGCGGTACTATGGCCGCATCAATCGCTAAGGAGAAGAAATTGTTATACGAATCGGATGTATTGGTAGACTTGTGGCGCGAAGCCAAACGAGTCGTGTTCTTCGGCGGTGCCGGCGTCTCAACCGAGAGCGGCGTGCCGGACTATAGATCGGCAGGCGGCATCTACGAGCAAGAAGAGCACGCGGAAGCTGTCTTGACGCCAAGCTTCATGCATCGTTATCCGGAAGCGTTCTATCGCTTCTGCAGGAAGTACTTCCTCGTGGACGGAATCGAGCCGAATGCGGCGCACAGAGGGCTTGCGAAGCTGGAAGCAGCGGGGCGCTTGTCCTCGATTATCACGCAGAATATCGATGGCCTGCATCAACAGGCCGGCAGTCGAACTGTATATGAATTACACGGAAATACGCAGAGCTTCTCTTGCTCTCGTTGTAAGAAACAATTTGACGTTGACTATGTGCTTCGAAGCGATCTTGTCGCTTATTGTGACAGGCCGGGAGATGACGGGGTATCCGTCTGTGGAGGACTCTTGCGTCCGGACATCGTGCTCTATGAGGAGATGCTGGATACCAAGGTGCTGGAAGCCTCGGTCGAAGAAGTCTCGCAAGCAGACCTCCTCGTTGTTGGCGGCAGTTCGTTGCAGGTCTGGCCGGCAGCCTCGCTCATCGATTATCTGGGCTCCGGTAAACTGGTTGTCATCAACAAGGGGGCAACAAACAGAGATCGCCAAGCGGATCTCGTCATCAGAGAGCCGATTGGCGAAGTGTTCGCGGCCGTAACCGACAGAATCCTAGCCTAGGAGCCTATAATATCTATTGAATCAAGAGGTCGAATCATCGTAAGACGATTGGATCTCACCCGAGATATTCTGACGGAAGCGAAGCGCAACCTCGTCCGGATCGTTCGTTTGGCCGAGGATCCAGATCAGTTTCGTGACACAAGATTCGGATGTCATATCGAAGGCGGGGAGAGCTCCCTTGTCCAGAATCTTCCTACCTGCTTCGTAGCGCGAGAAGTCCGAACTCTCATAGAGACACTGGCTGGTGACGACAACGGTTGTGCCGCTGGCAATCAGCTTCTGCAGTTCCGAGACCAGATCTCGATTCAGGTAGTGCAGGCCGCCAACACCGAAGGCCTCGATGACAATTGCCTTGTAACTCATCTGCTCCAGCATTGGGAAGATCTCGGGATTCAGACCCGGCGTCAGTTTCAGCAAGAAGACATGATTATCCAGATTATCGTACAGTTTGAATTCAGCGGCTTGCTTCGGTATCAGTTCATCTCGGATGTTCAGGCCGTTACTGTTAGCCGTGGCGATGTTCGGATAGTTGATACTCTCAAAGGCATTGTAGTCCGTCGTACGCACCTTGACTGCTCGGGTCCCCAAGATAATCTGACGATTGAAGGCGAGGAAGACACCGCGCCTGCCGGATGAGGCCATAGCCAGTGCCGTCTCTAGATTCCCGATGGCATCGGTCAGTGCCGTATCGATCGGTAATTGAGAACCGGTTAGGACGACCGGTATCGGTAGCCCCTGCAGCATGAAGGAGAGGACGGACGAGGTGTATGCCAGCGTATCGGTACCATGTGTGATGACGATGCCGTCGTAGTCGTTTACAGCACTTGCTATCTCTCTTGCGATCAGTTGCCATTCTTCCGGTTGTATATTGGACGAGTCGAGGCTCAAGATGTCCTTGGTCTTGATTCGATAGTGGTCGTTGATGTTACTTGTAAACTTCAATAGTTGTTCGATTGTGTAGGCGGGAACGAGGCCGCCATCCGATGGTTTGGATGCGATCGTGCCTCCTGTTGCCA
>CAZLEA010000003.1:36118-49067 GCA_964558445.1 uncultured Oscillospiraceae bacterium
GCGGGAACGAGGCCGCCATCCGATGGTTTGGATGCGATCGTGCCTCCTGTTGCCAAGAGTAATATAGAGGGTAAATCAGCCTTCGTCGTCTGTGTGGATTCTAAACTGGCCATATAATCGGAGCCTCCGGATAATAGTCGATCCCATTATAACGCATGGTGAGGCATAAATGAGCTTTGGGCTTCGCAGTTTGAGATGCAAGCAAATAATTAACAAATAAATGTAGTTATAATGGCATAAATGGATAATCAATAATACGATAATATGTTAGGATGACATGTTCGAAAAGACCTGTAAATAGCGACCAATCAGAGCGAAGTTAACGGAAACTAAACACTTATTTGTTGGTTCACCCTCATACTTATGTCTATAATGGGTGCTAGCACCGGAAGAAGGGAAACAGTTTGACATGAATAATCTGACTTGGATTCAACTGGGCATCGGAGGCCTGTTGTTAGTCGCTTATTTGGTTTCGATGAAGCGTCGCACGGTTATCAGCAAGCACTACGTGAAGGCGAACAAGGAGACTGTGAAGATGGAGTGGGATCCGAAGGCGAGGCGGCGGCTCTTGTCTGTCTTATCGCTTGGCGGCATACTGAATTTGGTCCTGGCAGGTCTAGGTATCAAGGCACATGATGCGGTGCAGTTGTCCTTGTTTTTTGTTGGTATATTACTGCCGACGATCTTACTGTTTATCATCACTTACTACGTGGAGAAGGATAATCTGAAACGCTTGGGGGATTGACTACAATACTTGGGGGATTGCTGCGATACTTCGCAGCGACCACACAAATAGACACAAGGAGCAAGGAGCTGTCTAATATATGGATATGAGAGTACTGAGTTTTAATCTTCGGACATCGACGGCGTTGGACGGTCGACACTGTTGGTCGAAGCGAGCCGATTCTGTCGTGACCGAGATCGAATATATCGGTGCAGCCGTGATGGGCTTGCAGGAAGTGACGCACAAGATGCTGGTAAACCTAAGAGAGGCGCTGCCTTCTTATGCCTTCTTGGGTGTCGCAAGAGACGATGGATTGGAAGCAGGCGAGTACTCGCCGGTCGCTTACCGAGTCGATCGCTTCGACTTGATCGATGACGGGCACTTCTGGTTATCGGATCAGCCCGACGTAGTCGGTTCATGGGGCTGGGACGCTGCCTGTATTCGTATCGCTACGTGGGCCATCTTGGAGGATAAGCAGTCGAAGACGCGCTTCTTCTTCCTCAATACGCACGTGGATCACGAGGGGGTGCTTGCCAGAGAGGAGAGTTCGCTCTTGATCCGTACGGAAGCGGAGCGCTTGGCGGGCGATCTGCCGATTGTGATTACGGGCGACTTCAACGCGGCAGATGACGCCTTGTCGATTCGATTACTTACAGCGCACCCGGCTGACTACGAGGAACTTGCCGCGGGGCATGAGGAGCGTCTAGGGAAGCTTGAGGCATTACGCGTACAGCTGCACGATTGCCAAGCGATTAGTGAGCGGGCGTACCACGGTCCGGACTTCAGCTTCCATGATTTCAAATTGCCGGCTGTCTTACAGGATAGGAGCCGGTATCCCTTTGCCGAGCGTATCGACTATATCTTCTTGCGCTCAGGTGTTCGCTGCCTGCGTTTGGTCTTGTCGACAAATATGGCGGGAGATCGCTGCATCTCGGATCATCTGCCTGTCACGGCAGATCTCGTCATCTAAACAAAACGGTCCATCTTCTGTTATTATAGTGAGGTTTATTTGATAACGATTCGAAACATGGACACTTGAGACCCTTCAGGGAAGTCGGTTCGAATCGGTGCTCACGCTATGGAGAAGTGACTGTGTTTCACTTCGGAAGGATGATGAATATGAACGATCGCTTGGCGAGTCGTAATTGGACGAGGCGCTTGATTAACCGAGCGCTCATCATGGCTGTGTATATGGCCTTGACCCTGGTTTTTGCCCCTATTGCATACGGTAGTGTGCAGTTTCGCGTGTCGGAGGCCCTGATGGTCTTGCCGGTCATCAGTTCGGCCAGTATCTGGGGTGTGACGCTCGGTTGTTTCCTAGCCAACGTCTTGAATCCGTACAACCTTGGTCCCGTCGATATTGTGTTCGGTACGCTGGCGACACTGCTTGCCGCGGTTGTGACGCGCTATCTAAAGACGAAGTTGTTTCAAGATACAAGCGAACTGTCATGGAAGAATCCGAAGCTCTATCTGCTGCCGTTACCTACCATCTTGGCCAATGCGCTGATCGTCGGTTTCTACTTGCCCTATCTGCTGCTGGGCTCTCCGGGCCCCGGCGTCGTAAGCTTCAGCATGTTGACCGTGGGACTAGGGGAGGTCGGTGTGCTCTATGCGCTCGGCTTGCCGCTGTTGATGGCCATATTGAGATTACAAGAGAAGAACCCGCAGCTGCGCTTGGATTAATCGTGCTTCAGGCGTAAGATGAGTAGTCAGAACGTATCGTAGTTTAGCATCTCGAAACAGAGGTATATATATGTCACAGTATTTCGATCGCGAGCCCGAGGTCCAATCGGCCAGGCGGCAGATCAGCTATCAGGTGGAGGCCAAGCACCTCTCCTTCACGTCGGATCAAGGCGTGTTCTCCAAGAACCATGTGGATATGGGCTCGGATCTCTTGATTCGTACCGCCGCCAGAGACCTGCGTGATCGGGGAATCAAGCGGGGGCGCCTGCTCGACCTTGGTTGCGGCATCGGTGTCATCGGCATCGCGCTCAAGCGCCTGATTACCCCCTTCGAATTGACCCTGGTCGATGTGAATCAGCGCGCACTGGAACTTAGCGAGGAGAATCTCGTGGCGAATCAGATTCGCTATGCGCGAGTTCTTGAGTCGGATGGATTTCTGGGACTTGTCGGCGAGACCTTCGATGTCATCGTGACCAATCCGCCGATTCGTGCGGGTAAGGCCGTGGTCTATCGATTCTTCGAGGGCGCCAGGGAGCAGCTGAACCCCGGCGGAACCCTCTACGTGGTTATCGGGAAGAAGCAGGGCGCGGAATCTGCGAAGCGTAAGCTAAGCGATTTGTTTGATACAGTAGATTTATTAGCCAGAGAGAAGGGCTTCCATATCTATGCCTGTCGTGTGGCGGGTGGGGAAGCAATTACAGAAGGAGTAGAAGAGAATGGCACAGCCGAATTCGACGAATAGACAGGGGAAGGGGCCGATGTTTGAGCTGCCCCTCCATGAAGAAGCGAAGGTGTCGCACGTCATTGCCGTAGGTAGTGGCAAAGGCGGCGTGGGTAAGTCCACCGTCACCTCGATGCTTGCGGTTATGCTCGCGAGACGTGGCCTGAACGTAGGCTTGATGGATGCGGACTTGACCGGTCCGTCGATTCCGCAGGCATTTGGTCTGCACGAGCAAGCAACCGGCGAGGAGACGACGATTCGTCCCGTGCGCACGCGAACCGGCATACAGGTTATCTCGATGAACGTGTTGCTCGATGATCCGATGAAGCCTGTCGTCTGGCGCGGCCCGATTATCGGCACCGTCATCAAGCAGTTCTGGAGTAACGTGGTCTGGGAAGACGTCGATGTCCTCTTGATCGATATGCCGCCGGGTACGGGCGATGTGCCGCTTACGCTCTACCAGTCGCTGCCGATCAAGGGCATGGTGATGGTCAGTACGCCGCAAGACTTGGTTAGCCTCATCGTGCAGAAGGCAGGGCGTATGGCCGATACTATGCAGGTTCCGCTGCTTGGCTTGGTCGAGAACATGAGCTATATCCGCTGCGAGCACTGTGATGAGCTGATGTACCCCTTTGGTCAAGGGAAATCCGAGGCTGCGGCCAAGGATCTGGGCGTCGCTCTCCTGGATGAACTGCCGATCGATCCGGCTTATGCCAAGCTGGTGGATCAAGGTGAGATTGAATCCGTCAAGGGCATGCAGTTACAGCACACGGTTGATGCCATCTTAGATGTATGCGGTCTGAAGTGATTCGCTTCGGCGGGAGGCAGACGAGACGTGTGCTCTGCCTCGTACTTCCTTTGCTCCTTATAGTCTCGATGTTAGGCGCCTGCGCTTCGAATACAGGCTCAGGCACCAAGGGCTCGGATCTAGCGGCGATGGACCCGGCCGATCGCTTCGGTCCGGAGAACTATAATGCCGAGATTGCGGTCCTCAGCTATGAAGAAATCTTGGATGTGGGTGACGGTGTCTTGTATCGCGAGATCAAGAGCTTGGAGACAGTCATCGCGCGTAGTCCGGAGGTGATTCTGCTTTCGATCGTGGAGCCCGGCCAAGCGGCCATGCACCACATCCAGTCATGGCTGGAGCAACTGGCTGCGGATGAAGCAGGGTCGGCGCTCGTACTCTTGGCGTCGAAGGATGCCAAGGACTCGTTTCTACAGTCCTTCACTCAAGAGGGCTGGCCAAGCTTCTATATCATCCAAGGAGCGAGTGTGAAGCTTAGCCTTACGGGATATTCCGATGAGAACCTGCTGCGCCTGAAGCGGCTTATCGATGAGTTGAAATAAGCTAATTACCGAGAGGAGTGTGTAAACATGTCCATGATCTATCGAACGGCACTTGGCCAAGACAGCCACCGATTCCCCGATAGTAACGAGACTCGCCCCCTTCGCATCGCGGGCATCGATATAGCTACGGCCCCCAAGCTTGAGGCCAATAGCGACGGTGATGTGGTATTGCACGCTGTGACGAATGCGATATCGGGTATTACATCCAAAAACGTGATCGGCGCCAGAGCAGACGTGCTCTGCCAAGCGGGGATTACGGACAGCAGGGCTTACCTGGAACTCGCGCTAGACGACTTCAGGCAGCTCGCGCACTTCCGTTTCGTCCACCTCTCGATCTCGATCGAGGCGCTTCGACCGAAGCTCAGTCCGCATATCGAGCGGATGCGCAGTTCGCTGGCAGAGCTTCTCGGTATGGAGCCCGGGTCGATCGGTATTACGGCGACGACGGGTGAGGGGCTCACCGGCCAAGGCAGAGGAGAGGGTATCTCGGTCCTCTGCGTCTTGACCGTGTCCGAATCATCAATCTAGGTCGTAGAGCGGCATCGAGAGGTAGCGCTCACCCGTATCGGGCAGTAATATGACGATGCGCTTGCCGGCCATACCGGGTTGCTTCGCCAATATGGTTGCCGCAGCCAGCGCCGCACCACTCGAAATTCCACCCAATATGCCTTCGCTTGTTGCAAGTTCTCTTGCGGCCGCGAAGGCTTCTTCTGTTGTGACGGCAATCGTTTGGTCCAGAAGCTCCGGACGGAAGATCTCTGGTGTGAAGCCTGGGGCGAGTCCCTGCAGCTTATGCGGTCCCGTATGACCCTCGGTGAGCATCGGGGAGTCCTTGGGTTCGACACCGATGACTTGAAGCTTGTCATGTCTTGGTTTGAGCACTTCTGCAACACCGGTCAGCGTACCGCCCGTACCGTAGCCGCCGACGAAGAAGTCTAGCTTGCCGTCCGTGTCGCGCCAGATCTCTTCAGCCGTCGTGCTGCGATGGATGGCCGGATTGGCCCGGTTCTCGAATTGCTTGGCCATGATGGCGTTCTCGGTCGAGGAGACAATCTCTTCTGCCTTGGCGATGGCTGCCTTCATCCCTTCGGCGCCGGGTGTCAAGACCAGTTTGGCACCGAGTGCTGCCAACAGTTTGCGACGCTCGACTGACATCGTATCCGGCATGGTGAAGATGGTCTTGTAGCCCTTGGCCGCCGCGACATAGGCGAGGGCTATCCCCGTGTTGCCGCTGGTTGCTTCGACGATGGTGCCACCGGGCTTCAATTCGCCCGAGGCTTCGGCGGCTTCGATCATGGCCATGCCGATACGGTCCTTGACGGATGAGAGTGGGTTAAAGGATTCTATCTTGACGATGAGTTCGGCTTCGACCTCATGCTTGGCGGCGTAATTCGAGATGCGGACTAGTGGCGTGTTACCGACTAGTTCGACGATGTTGTTCTTGATTCTGCTCATACTCTAGTGCCTTTCCTAGTGGAGTTAACTGCGGTTCCAGTTTCGTATTCCGAATATTGTCACGCTAACTCGACTGTTTGGCAAGAACATGCGGCACGAATTCCTGTGATACAAGTCGGGGCAAGCGGATTCGTAACAAGACACGGGACCTGTAATGTTAGAATAGTTGCAGTATGATTTGGACCCGGCATCTCGGGTCGAGAAGGGGAAGCAGTATATGCGTTTAATATCATTCAATGTCAATGGCCTCAGAGCAATCGTGAAGAAGGACTTTATGGAAGACTTCGCGAAGCTGGATGCCGATATCTTTGCCATCCAAGAGAGTAAGCTGCAAGAAGGTCAGATCGAGATCGATTTCGAGGGTTACCATCAGTACTGGAATTATGCCGAGAAGAAGGGCTATTCGGGCACCGCCGTGTTTACGAAGCACGAACCACTAGAGGTTCGCTACGGCATCGGTATCGAGGAGCACGACCAAGAGGGGCGTGTGATCACCTTGAAGTTCCCCGAATTCTATTTCGTTAACGTCTATACGCCCAATTCGCAAGATGGCCTTCGCCGCTTGCCCTACCGCGAAGTGTGGGAGGATGCCTTCCGTGCTTACCTGGTTGAACTGGATCAAGAATTGCCGGTAATCCTCTGCGGCGACTTGAACGTGGCGCATCAGGAGATCGATCTGAAGAATCCGGATACGAATCACAAGAGTGCAGGCTTCAGTGACGAAGAGCGAGCGAAGTTCACCTCACTATTGGAAGCGGGGTTTGTCGACAGTTTCCGCCACTTCTACCCGGAACTTGAGGACCAGTACACGTGGTGGAGCTACAGGACGCGAGCCCGTGCCAGGAATGCAGGGTGGAGAATCGATTATTTTGTTGTATCTTCGCGGATCGCGGACAAGATGGTTGATGCTAAGATACATGCAGATGTGTTTGGTAGCGATCACTGTCCGGTCGAGCTCGAGATCAAGTTTTGAGATCCGTTTCAAGTTGATAAGGTCTATTTATAGATTACAGGAAGTAAGGATGTGAAGCCGTATGGCTAAGGTGAAGACCGCTTATTTTTGTTCCGAGTGCGGGCATGAGAGCAGTGGCTGGCTCGGGAAGTGCCCGTCTTGCGGTGCCTGGAATACCTTCGTTGAAGAGCGCAAACCGACGACGGCCAAGGGCGGGGCGAAGGCTGCCGGTGCGAGCCGAGGCTGGCTTGGCGACTTGCTCGAACAGGGTACGGAGAATTTGGATCGAACGCGTCGCCAAGGCGGCGCCGTAGCCATGTCCCTGGAGGACGTCTCCACCTCTGAGCAAGAGCGTGTGGGCTCCGGCCTGGGCGAACTTGATCGCGTACTCGGTGGCGGATTTGTCCCGGGTTCACTCGTTTTGGTCGGTGGTGACCCCGGCATCGGTAAGTCGACGCTGCTGCTACAGGTGGCGGCCCGTTCGTCTTTTCGTTCGCCCGTGCTCTATGTCAACGGAGAAGAGTCGGCTCAACAGGTGAAGCTGCGCGCCGACCGTCTTGAGCTCGGTGCTACCGGTTTGAAGCTGTTACCCGAGATCGTCTTCGAGCGAATCGCCGAGACGATTGTGAAGCTTAAGCCTAACCTCTGCATCGTAGATTCGATACAGACCATCTATTCGGAGGAGCTTAGCGCGGCTCCGGGCACGGTAAGCCAGGTTCGTGATGTAACGGCCGGGCTCCTGCGTCTCGCGAAGGCACTGAACTGTACCATTGTCTTGGTCGGTCATGTGACGAAGGACGGCCAGCTAGCCGGTCCCCGTGTGCTCGAACATATGGTGGATACAGTGCTCTACTTCGAGGGTGAGGGCGGGAATAACCTGCGTGCGCTTCGAGCCGTCAAGAATCGTTTCGGTGCCACAAACGAACTTGGTATCTTCGATATGACCGAGCAGGGCTTGGTGCCCGTATCGAATCCATCGGTGGCGCTCCTCGAGGGGCGGCCGCGCGGTGTTGCGGGTTCTGCTCTGGCCTGTGTCATGGAGGGCAGTCGGCCGCTGTTTGTCGAGATTCAGGCGCTCTTGAACTCGGCAGCATATGCGTCGCCGCAGCGCCAGGCTCAGGGGCTCGATCGGACACGATTGAATATGCTGATGGCCGTACTCGAGAATCGATTGAATCTGGGGCTTGGCAACATGGATGCGTTTATCAACGTCGTGGGTGGGCTCCGACTGAGCGATACCGCAAGCGATTTGGCTCTGTGCGTGGCTGCTGCCTCAAGCTTTCGCAATCTGCCGATACGAGACAACTGTATTCTGATGGGTGAAGTGGGCCTGACAGGTGAGCTTCGCATGATCTCCGATGCACTTCGAAGAGTTGAGGAGGCGGGGCGTCTTGGTATCGAGACCTGTGTGCTGCCCACCGTGAATCGCAAGGGAATTGAGAAACAAGCCGCCAAGCGCAAGCGTGATCACTGGCCGGACATCGTCTATGTCGATACGATTGCCGAGGCGCTCGACATCAGTTTCGGGCGATAGGGAGGAAGCTACCTATGAACGATTCGTGTTATACCTCGGTGTATGCGGTCATACCGGCTGCGGGATCGGGTACTCGGATGGGCACGGAGACGAATAAACAATTGCTTCCGGTAGCCGGCGTGCCGGTCTTGGTTCGCACGCTCCTTGCGTTCGACAGACACGAGGCGATCGAGGGCATCGTCGTGGTCGCAAGAGAAGAAGAGTGCGATTTGTTTCGTGAGATCATAACGCCTTACGGCCTGACTACACCAATCTCGATCGTGCCGGGCGGAGCGAATCGCCAAGCTTCGGTACGCCTCGGTCTGGAGTATCTGGCTACCAAGGCAGATGAGACATCGCTTGTCTTGGTTCATGACGGTGCGCGCTGCTTCGTTGATCAAGACATCTTGGATCGTTGCCTCGAGGGACTGCGGGCTCATATGGCTATAACAGCAGCTGTGCCGGTCATCGATACGCTGGCGCTTGCAGAGCCTCAGACGGAGGGTGGCGAACAAACTGTTACACTACAAGCGGTACCCGATCGATCGCGCTATTGGCAGATCCAAACACCGCAGGGATTCAGGCTCGGGCAGATTCTCGCTTGGCACTCAGAAGCCGAGGCAAACGGCCTTGATTATACAGACGATAGCTCACTTGCGAAGGCTTCGGGAGAGGCGGTTGGCATTGTTATGGGCTCATACCGGAACATCAAGATAACGACCGCTACGGATCTGTTATTGGCCCAAGCATTTTTGGCCTAAATATGGTACGTTATCCAAGGAACAAACCGGCTTGTTTGAATGTATTTACTTAGAGGAGTTGAAGATGAAACAGTACAAGGTAGGCATCATTGGCCTGGGGGCACGCGGTACGGATCTGACGAAGCATATCGTCATGCCCAGAGACTATGTAACGGTCACGGCGATTTGTGACATCTATCAAGATCGTATCGATCACATAGCAGATCATATCGTAGCCGAGGGCGGCGAGCGCCCGTTCGAGACTACTAACTGGGAAGAACTGATCGATCGGGGCGAGATCGATTTACTCTTCGTGTTTACCGCGTGGGAGAATCATATCCCTGCGGCGATTCGTTCGATGCGAGCCGGCATACCAGTTGCGGTCGAGGTCGGCGGTGCATATTCGATCCATCAGCTCTGGCAATTGGTCGACACCTATGAGGAGACGAAGACACCGATCATGTTGCTGGAGAACTGCTGTTATGGTCAGAGTGAGATGATGCTCCTCAATATGATCGATCAAGGCGTGTTCGGCGAGATCATCCACTGCGAAGGCGGTTACTTGCATGATCTTCGCGACGAGGTGGCAAACGGTGTGGAGAATCGCCACTACCGTCTCCGCAACTACTTGAAGCGTAACAGCGAGAACTACCCGACCCACGAGCTAGGACCGATTGCTCAGATGCTCGGCATCAATCGCGGGAATCGCATGCAGAGCTTGGTCTCGAACTCCTCTCGCGCATCCGGTTTGAACGCTTACATCGATAAGAAGAAGAGTGAGGATCGAAACCTGGCCGCTGCCCGCTTCAGCCAAGGCGACGTGGTCACGACGCTCATCACTTGTGCCAACGGCGAAACGATCAACCTGAAGCTCGACACAACCTTGCCCCGTTACTATTCGCGCGGCCTCCAGGTTCAAGGGACGAAGGCTATGTTCAATGAAGAGAACAACTCGATCTTCATCGATGGCGAGCACGATACGGAGCACTTTTGCTGGCACAAGCACTGGGGTAACGCAAACGACTATCGCGAGCAGTACGAGTCTGAGACGTGGAAGCGCTTCCTGGACGACGGGGTTCGCGGCGGTCATGGGGGCATGGACTGGCTGGTCTTCGATGCCTTCTTCGAAGCGATCGATAACGGCACGCTTATGCCGATCGATGTCTACGATATGGCGAGTTGGATGGCGATCACGCCTCTGTCCGAGGAGTCGCTTGCAACCGGTCAACGAGTGTCGATTCCGGACTTCACGAACGGCATGTGGTTACTGCGCTCATGAGTAGGCACAGGTTTTTTGGCAATCAGGAGATTGATCCGAACGCGCTAGATGCGTGTTTGGCCAAGGAGGACTTGCACCATGCGGTGCGGGTCCTTCGCCTGCAAGCCGGTGAGGAAGTGGACCTCGTGGATACAGCTTCGCGTACGTATCGTCTTCGCCTGACCACCGTCAGTCAAGACGAGGTGTCGGGTTTGATTATCGCCCGCGAGACAGAAGCGATGCAGAATGGTCCGAAACTGGTCTTGTTGCAGGGTCTGCCGCGCGGCAGCAAGGTCGACGAGATTATCCAGAAGTCCGTTGAACTCGGCTTGTCTGCCTTCTATCCACTGCTCACGAAACAGAGTCAAATTCGCCTGGACGAAGCCTCGGCTAAGAAGAAGCTTGTGCGCTGGGAGAAGATTGCAGAGATGGCGGCAAGTCAGTCGAAGGCGGATACGATCGCGTCGATACACCTGCCTCAGACGCTGCCACGAGCCATCGAAGCATTGGCGGCAAGCGATCTGGCCGACGGTCTTCGCGTCTTGAACCTCATCGCTTGGGAGGCTGAGGAGAAGCTCCTGTTGTCAGAAGCTCTGGCACCCCTGGAGCTTCCAGAGTATGACGAGATTCGTTTCCTTGTCGGGCCGGAGGGCGGCTTCTCTCCAGACGAGGTCGACTTCGCAGTTGCCAACGGTTATCGAAGCGTTAGCCTGGGGCGACAGATTCTGCGAACGGAGACAGCAGGACCGACGATACTGGCTGTCTTGGGTTTCGCCTTGGGTCGGATTTGATATATAATGGATTGCTAGCTACGGCGTATACACAGATGCAACCGTGTTTATGCCGTTGTGCAGTGGATTGAACCGTATGCGGTTTAGAACGGAGTTAGGGCGATGAGAGTGAATGCAGCCAAGGGTACGAGAGATATTTTGCCGGAGGAGACAGCCATATGGCAGGAAGTGGAACGCTTGTTTCAAGAAACGTGCGAGCTCTTCCAATATGGTGAGCTTCGTCTGCCGACCTTCGAGCATACCGAGATCTTCGCCAGAGGCGTGGGGGATACGACCGACATCGTACAAAAGGAGATGTACACCTTCGATGACAAGGCGGGTCGCAGTCTGACACTACGACCGGAGGGTACGGCCGGTGCGGTTCGTGCGTTTATCGAGAACGGTATGGGCTCCAGGCCGTTTCCGGTGAAGCTCTATTATATGCTCAACTTGTTTCGTTATGAGAACGTGCAGAAGGGCCGATACAGAGAGTTCCATCAATTGGGTCTCGAAGCCTTCGGTTCTGCAGCCCCCGAGCTTGATGCGGAGATCATAGCCCTCTTGCATCAGTTCTTCTCACGTCTGGGCTTGTTGCATACCAGTCTAAGAATCAACAGCCTTGGCTCGCCTGCGGGCAGAGCGAAGTATACGGAAGCGCTCAAGGAGTACTATAGACCGCATTTGCCCGGTCTGTGCAGTGATTGTCGCAATCGATTCGAGGCGAATCCGCTTCGTCTTCTGGATTGTAAGGTAGAGCACGATCAATTGATCGCCGAGGGTGCACCCTTGATGCTCGATCACCTGGAGGACCCGGATCGCGAGCACTTCGACCGCGTGTGCGAGCTGCTCGGCAACTGGGGCATCGACTATACGATCGATAAGCGTATTGTCCGTGGCTTGGATTATTATTCCAGGACGGTCTTCGAATTCGTTTCGGATAACGTCGGTACGCAGGGTACCATCTGCGGCGGTGGGCGCTATGACGGCCTCGTTGAGGCACTCGGCGGTGCTTCGGTGCCGGCGTGCGGTTTCGCACTTGGACAAGAGCGATTGCTGCTTGAGATGCAAGCGCAGGGAATTACGCTGCGGGCGGATCGTAAGCCGTCGGTCTACGTCGCTTCTCTGGATGATGAGGCGCGAAGTTTCGCGTCGAATCTCGTGATGAAGCTTCGCAGGCGAGGTGTTGCTGCCGCGTTCGATGTGGTCGGTCGCAGCCTCAAGGCACAGATGAAGTATGCCGGCAAGTCCGATTTCGACTACAGCCTGGTGCTTGGATCCGATGAGATCGGTGCGGGTAGAGGACGACTAAGACGCTTATCCGACGGTAGTGAACATGAGATAGATTTACAAGATTTGGCTACGATTGAATCGCTGATTGCGAAGGGAGAATAGAACATGGCAGAATCCATAAAAGGGATGCAGCGTAGTTGCCGCTGTACGGAGATCACGGAAACGATGCTGGGTCAGGAAGTGACGCTGATGGGCTGGGCTCATAAACAGCGAGACCTCGGAGGCGTCGTCTTCATCACCTTGCGCGATCGCTCGGGCGAGATCCAATTATTGATCGACGATAAGAGCCCTGATGATGCAAGATTGAAGGCCGCGAAGGTCCGCTCGGAATATGTGTTAGCGGTTCGCGGAACACTGCAAGAACGTCAATCCGCCAATCCGAATATGAAGACCGGTGCTTGGGAACTGCACGTCAAGGAGCTTCGTATTGTATCGGAGTCTAAGACGCCGCCGTTCTACATCGAGGAGAACAGCGATGCGCGCGAGGCGCTCAGAC
>CAZLEA010000003.1:49167-58770 GCA_964558445.1 uncultured Oscillospiraceae bacterium
AAGACGCCGCCGTTCTACATCGAGGAGAACAGCGATGCGCGCGAGGCGCTCAGACTGAAGCACCGTTATCTGGATCTGCGCCGAGCGGATCTCCAGAGGAATCTTCTGATGCGAAGCGAATTGACGACGATCGCCCACGATTATTTCGCGGAACACGGCTTCGTTGATATCGAGACACCGATGCTCGGTAAGAGCACGCCGGAGGGCGCACGTGACTACCTCGTACCGAGCCGCGTACATCCGGGCCACTTCTTCGCGCTTCCGCAGTCGCCCCAGCTCTACAAACAGCTGCTGATGGTGGCGGGATTCGATCGCTATATCCAGATTGCCCGATGCTTCCGCGACGAGGATTTGCGTGCCGATCGTCAACCTGAGTTTACGCAAATCGACCTCGAGATGAGCTTCGTTAGCGAAGATGACGTGATGGCCGTGACAGAAGGGTTCGTCTCACGTGCGATCCGAGAGATCCACGGTGTGGAGATCGATCTGCCTCTGCCACGCATGCCCTACGAAGAGGCGATGCGTCGCTTCGGTTCGGATAAGCCGGATCTACGCTTCGGTATGGAGCTTCAAGATATCAGCGAGACGGCGGCGAAGCTTGACTTCCCCCTCTTCCAAACAACGGTTGAGACGGGCGGTGCGGTTGTTGCCCTAGTGGTACCGGGCGGTGCATCGATGTCTCGCAAGGAGATCGATTCGCTCGGCGAATATGTCAAGACCTATCGCTTGAAGGGCCTGCCCTGGCTCGCCCCGGCCAGCGACAAGAGCCGTGGTTCGATTCTGAAATTCGTGACCGAAGAGCAGATCGCATCCCTCGCCGAGGAGCTGGGTGCCACAGAGGGCGACCTCATCTTGATGGGCTCCGATGAGCGAGAGCTTGTGTTAAACGGGCTGGGCATGTTGCGCTGTGAGATTGCCAAGCGTCTGGATATGATCGACGACAGTCGTTTCAACTTGCTCTGGGTGACGGAGTTCCCGCTGTTTGAATACAGCGAGGAGGAGGGGCGCTTGATGGCCAAGCACCACCCCTTCACATCACCGATGGAAGAAGATATGGAATTGCTCGCAAGCGATCCGGCCAAGGTTCGTGCGAGAGCTTATGATATAGTCATGAACGGCGTTGAGCTTGGCGGCGGATCGATTCGAATCCATGACCAGCAGCTCCAAGAAGACATGTTCGGCTACCTTGGCTTCACGAAGGAAGAGGCAGAAGAGAATTTCAGCTTCCTGCTTGAAGCCTTCCGCTACGGTGTACCTCCGCACGGCGGGCTTGCCATCGGCCTCGATCGCTTAGTGATGCTATTGTGTGGTGCGCCAAGTCTACGCGAAGTCATCGCCTTCCCGAAGGTGCAGACATCTGCCGACTTGATGACAGAGGCCCCGGGGCTTGTCAGCGATAAGCAATTGGATGACTTGTCCATCGCCTTGGCTATGGAAGAAGATGAAGCAGAAGGAAACAACGGCTGAGCCTGTTGTCATAGAGTTAAGTGATGAAGAAGAACGATCAGAAGGTACAATATATCGATCAAGATACCGGACTTCGACCGATCGGCGTCGCACCTAAGGAAACGAATTTCTGGCGCGAACTGCTGGATTGGGTCAAGTATATTCTGGTTGCCGTCCTGATCGGCTTCCTCCTGACGAATTACGTAATTCAGCGAAACGAGGTTGTCGGCAGCTCGATGTATCCCACCTTGATCGATAAGGATCAGTTGTGGGTCGAGAAGCTTACACCCGTCTTCGGCGAGGTGCGTAGAGGTGATATTATCACGTTTCATGTGCAGTCGTCCGATCTCGGGTCGAATACCGAAGATGATCTCGTGAAACGTGTTATCGGCGTACCGGGCGACCACATCGTGCTGAGAGATGAAGCGATTTATATCAATGATGAATTGCTCCAAGAGCCGTATTTGACCGAGGGGACACCAACTTATGCCAGCGCGAATCCCGAGTATAACGACTTAGTGTTGGAAGACGGTATGTATTTCGTTCTCGGGGATAATCGGACGAACAGTCGGGACAGCCGAAGCTTCGGCCCGATTGCGAAGGAACACATCATCGGCGAGGTCTGGATCCGTATCTATCCGTTCAGCCGCCTCGGTAAGCCCTGATTCGGAGTGGTGGATGGTATTGTATAATAAACAAAAAGCATATTATGAGGAGAGCACATGCCCGACCAAGGGAATAAACGTTTAGAACATATTCGCAATTTTTCTATCGTGGCGCATATCGACCATGGGAAGTCTACCCTGTCGGATCGCCTGATCGAGCATACCGGTGCCCTGACAAGCCGCGAGATGCAGCAACAAGTCCTGGATAACATGGACATCGAGCGCGAACGCGGTATCACCATCAAGGCGCAAGCCGTGCGTATGGCTTACACCGATGCCAATAACAACGAGTACATCTTGAACCTGATCGATACACCGGGTCACGTCGACTTCGCCTACGAAGTCTCACGCAGCCTTGCGGCTTGCGACGGCGCCATCTTGGTCGTCGATGCGGCTCAGGGAGCGGAGGCACAGACGCTTGCGAACGCCTACCTGGCGATCGACGCGGATCTGGAGATCCTGCCCGTAATCAATAAGATTGACCTACCGTCTGCCGATCCGGAGATGGTACGAGAAGAGATCGAGGACGTCATCGGCCTGGATGCCTCGCACGCACCGCTGATCTCAGCCAAGAACAACGTTAACATCGACCAGGTCTTGCAGGCCATCGTCGATTATCTGCCTGCACCCGAGGGCGATGCAACCGAGCCGCTACAGGCTCTGATCTTCGATTCCGAATACGATGCCTATCGTGGCGTCATCGTGCATGTCCGCGTCTTCAACGGCCGGGTCAAGCGTGGCGATGAGATTCGCATGATGCATACCGAGAAGGAGTTTACGGTCACCGAGATCGGTTACTTCCGACCGGGTGAACTGATTGCGGCACAAGAACTACAAGCAGGGGATGTCGGTTACATCGTCGCCTCGATCAAGAACGTGCGCGATACGCAAGTCGGTGATACCGTCACGCTGGCGAATCGTCCGACCCCGGAGGCTCTGCCCGGTTACAAGCCGGTCCAACAGATGGTATTCTGCGGACTCTATCCGCAGGACAATGCACGTTACCCCGATCTCAGAGATGCACTCGAGCGTCTGCAGATCAATGACGCGGCCTTCTCCTTCGAACCGGAGACGTCGGCGGCGCTTGGTTTTGGTTTCCGATCTGGCTTCCTTGGGCTTTTGCACTACGAAATCGTACAGGAACGCTTGGAGCGCGAATTCAACATCGACTTGATCTCAACTGCACCGTCGGTTGTCTATAATCTGACGAAGATGGATGGCACGACGATGGTGCTCGACAACCCGACCAACATGCCGGATCCTGCAGAAATCGACAGCATGGAGGAGCCGATCGTGAAGCTTACCATGTTCACACCCAAGGAGTATGTCGGCAACATCATGGAGCTGTGTCAAGAACGCCGCGGTCGCTACATAGATATGGAGTATCTCGATACGAAGCGTGTCAGCTTGCACTACGAGATGCCTCTAAACGAGATTATCTACGACTTCTTCGATGCCCTGAAGAGTCGTTCGCGCGGTTATGCCTCCATGGACTATGAGTTCTTGCGCTACGAGAAATCGAACCTTGTGAAGCTGGATATTATGCTAAATGGCGAAGTCGTCGACGCCCTGTCGTTTATCGTCCACGAATCGAAGGCCTATGCTCGCGGCCGTCGCATGACGGAGAAGCTCAAGGACAACATCCCGCGCCACCAGTTCGAGATTCCGATCCAGGCGGCTATCGGCGGTAAGATCATCGCCAGAGAGACCGTGCGAGCCTTCCGCAAGGATGTGCTTGCCAAGTGCTATGGCGGTGATATCTCGCGTAAGAAGAAGCTTCTCGAGAAGCAGAAGGAAGGTAAGAAGCGCATGCGCCAAGTGGGCAGCGTAGAAGTACCTCAGGAAGCCTTCATGGCTGTCTTGAAATTAGATGAGTAATCAGATAAGCCGGCTAGCGAGTGCGATGCCGGCTTATTCGCCTCGTTTGAGGAGATATGACGATTTGGAGGAGCGAAACGTATGAACGAACCTATTTCCAACGATAAGTATTTCAAACTCTTGGCCGGCGAGTACAAGACCGTGCGTGAAGCCAGAGGCGAGATCCTGCGCCTGCAAGCTCTTCGCGAACTGCCCAAGGGTACCGAGTATTTCTTCAGTGACCTGCATGGCGAAGACGGCTCGTTTATCCACTTGATGCGTTCGGCATCCGGTAATATTCGGACCAAGATCCGTGAACTCTACGGAAACTTGCTGACGGAAGTCGAACAGAATCAACTGGCAAACCTGGTTTACGATCCGCAGCAGATTATCAACTTGATTCGCCAGACGGGCCGCGAGACAAACGAGTGGATTCGCATCACGATCATCCGCCTCTCGGAGCTCTGCCGCTATATCTCGTCGAAATATGCGAGAGAAGACGTGCAGCGCAAGATGCCGGTAGAGTATGCCGCTGTCCTCACCGAGTTGCTCTACGTCGGTGCAGGCGACTTCGATCGCCAGTCCTACAATAACCGCATCATCGCCTACATCATCCAAGACGGTAACGCGGACGACTTCATCTGTTCGCTCTGTGAGATGATTCAGCGCATCTGTGTGAACTACCTGCATATTATCGGCGATATCTACGATCGCGGTAACGGCCCGCATCGCATCATGGAGGAGCTCATCGAATTCGATGAAGTCGATATCCAGTGGGGTAACCACGATGCGCTCTGGATGGGCGCCGCAGCCGGTAACGAAGTCAGTATGTGTAACGTCATACGGGCCGGTATTCGCTACAATCTCTTTGATGCACTAGAAGATGGTTACTCGCTCAATCTGCGCGCACTCTCCAACTTCGCCCAAGAGGTGTACAAGGGCGATCCTGCCACCCAATTCGTGCCCAAGAGCATCGCACCGGAAGACTACGATGCCGTCGATATGGGTATCGTGACCAAGATGCATAAGGCGATCTCGATTCTCCAATTCAAGCTCGAAGGACAACTCCTGGAGCGACATCCTGAGTATGGTATGGAGGACCGCATAGTCTTGAAGAAGATCGATTATGAGCGCATGGTCTATATACATGACGGTCAGGAATATCCTCTGCTCGACACGCACTTCCCAACGATCGATCCTAAGGATCCGCTGAAGCTCAGTCGTCAAGAAGAGGACTTGATGGCCGCGATCCGCAGCTCCTTTATGCACTCCGAGCCGCTGCATCGCCATATCTCCTTCCTCTATTCGCACGGCAGCATGTACAAGAGCGTGAACAATAACTTGCTCTACCACGGCTGCGTACCGATGAACGAGGACGGCAGCTTCACCGAGATCGAGTTCGACGGCAGAACCTACAGCGGTCGCTCGCTGATGAACTATTTCGGTGTTCAGATGACGACGGCGTATCACAACCGCGGCGACGAAGCGTACCAGAACGAGTGCGACATGATGTGGTATCTCTGGTGTGGGGCGAAGTCTCCTCTATTTGGTAAGAGCAAAATGGCCACCTTCGAAATCTATTTCCTCGCCGATAAGTCGACGCACAAGGAGATCTCGAATCCGTACTATAAATTTACGGAAGACCCGGATACTTGTGATCGCATCTTCGACGAATTCGGTCTGGATAAACATACCGCTCATATCATCAACGGTCATGTGCCGGTCAAGAGCAAGGACGGGGAGAAACCCGTCAAGGCCGGCGGCAAGCTCTTCGTCATCGACGGCGGCATATCGAAGGCCTATCATTCGAAGACCGGTATAGCAGGCTACACGCTGATCTTCAACTCGCATCATCTAGCCCTCGCAGAGCATCACAACTTCGCACAGATCGAGAGTGATATGGGCAGCTATACGCCGAACATGCAAATTGTCGACGTGATGCCCAAGCGACTCAGCATCGCAGATACGGACTTGGGGACAGAGATCGACTCCAAGATCAAGGATCTGGAGACTCTAATCGATGCCTACGAAAAGGGCTTGATGAAGATGAAGATGAACTAGTCGCGAATCCAAAAACATGACACTTGCCCGATCGGCACTTAGGCCGTATAATAGCATAGGTGTCAATCGCGGTCGTGGTGGAATTGGCAGACACGCTGGATTTAGGTTCCAGTGAGAAATCGTGCAGGTTCAAGTCCTGTCGACCGCACCAAACAGACGAATCCGGTTCTTCAACGATTGTTATAATGGTTGGAGGACCGGATTTTTTGTTCGCCTAATTTGAACGTAACGTGCATCGGGAGGATCATAAGATGAAGATTGCAGATGTCATCACGAAGATGATTGTTGAATCCAACGGTAACCGCAGAGATATCAGCCATTTCTTGAAGGTGTACGCTTATGCCAAGACCATCGGTGAGGCAGAGGGTTTGGATAAGAAGACGCAGGAGATACTGGAAGTGGCAGCTGTGATCCATGATATCGCCTGTCCGCTCTGCAGAGAGAAGTATGGCAGTGTTGCGGGACCGCTCCAGGAGGCGGAGGGGATGATCCTCGCCAAGACATTCCTAGAAGCCTTCGATGTAGACGAAGCGTTCGCCGAGCGGGTGATCTATTTGGTCGGACACCATCACACGCTAGACGAGGTCAACGGTCTCGACTATCAGATCCTGATCGAGGCCGATTATCTGGTCAATGCCGACGAGAGCGCTTACCCCGAGGCCGATATTCATGAGATGATGGAACAGATCTTCAAGACGAAGACCGGCACAGAATTGCTACGCTCTATGTATCTTGCGAAATGATCGTATTTGTGACTCAGCGGTCTGCTTAATCTCTGCTCCTTTTTTCCTTGAGCTCCTCAGTTATATGGCGCAGGTGTTCTCTTAGATGATCGAGCGCATCGTTGTAGCGGACGGAGCGAAGCTTCGGGAAGGCCTTCAGTAGACGACGCTCCTGATTGTTAATCCGTTTATAGAGATCTTGATGGGCCTCTTCGAGAAACTTATGAATCTGACCGTCACGAAGCTTGGATGTGAGCATGCCCGGCTGCTCCGTGATCGCTGCAGCAGCTTCGCCGATCCTGCTCGCGAGCTCTTGCAGTTTGGCCTCGAAACCGGAGAAGGCGGTCAGTGTATAGACCAAATCGCTTAGCATGAGCGCGAATAAGCCGAGCGATAGAATAGACAGGGCGAGAGCAGGCAGAGAATCGGTAACCGAGACCACGAACGGGTGGACATAGTGCACGGCGATGACGCTTAGTGTGCCGAAGGCGACGGCCCCTCTGAAGCACACCCGTCCGTTGATGTTCAAGAAGCACTCGGAATAGTCCCACCAACGGGCATGGAACAGCTTCTCCATTACCCAGGACGTGACGTATTCGAGGATGCCGGTCACGAGTGCACCGACGAGGAAGAGGGCTACGGGATTATGGATGTCGCTAAGTAACAAGATGACAAGCAGAGCCCCCGAACCATAAATCGGCAAGTAGGGACCGTTTAGGAAGCCGCGGTTGATGAATTTCTTGGCGGGAATCGAACAGACGATTTCTTCCCAGATCCAGCCGACCATGCTATAGAAGACAAACCAGAGATAATGTGTTTCCAACCAGGTCATAAATCACCATGCGTACCCTTCCGACTGCTTTGGGAACCAGCCATATAGATTTAGTTTTAACTATAACCGATATCGTATAGGATGGACAATATCAGAGATGAAACAACATACACACAAGACGAACGCCATGCGAACTCTGGATCGTAACCGAATCGCCTATCAGGCACACGAATATGTCGATACTGATGCAATCAGCGGTATCGAGGTAGCAGATGTGCTGAAGCAGAACCCGAAACAAGTCTTCAAGACCTTGGTAGCCGTGGGTCACTCGGGGGAACACTACGTCTACCTGGTTCCCGTTGACTGTGAGCTAGACCTCAAGAAGGCAGCAGCTATAGTGGGTGAGAAGAGCATGTCGCTGGTCAAGGCCAAGGAATTACTTCCGCTCACCGGCTATGTACACGGCGGATGCTCTCCTATTGGTATGAAGAAGCCTTATCGAACCGTGATCGATCAGACAGCGGCAGGCTTCGAGACGATTTTCTTCAGCGCGGGTAAGATCGGTTATCAGATCGAGCTCCCGCTTCGTTCACTGGACAGTGTATTGGCATATAAATTGGCGGATTTGGTCTAGGCTAGAGGTCTCTACATCGCAATTGATTACGAAGCATGATTCGCCCCTCTCAAACAGAAAGAGCCCTCCTTGAATTCGTCCTAAGAGAGCTCTGTTATATGATTCGACCGCTAAATCCGATCTCCGTATTGTGGTGTCTGTATCGCCGAATTTACTCGTAGCTATATCCTGCTTCATCCAGTACGCCCTTCAGTGCTGCTACCGCGGCATCGAAGGCATCGCCCGGTGTATCGTACGAGTACTTGTGCTTCAGCCCCTCGTGTTGCAGTGAGCCGAGGCCGACGAAGTTTGCGAGGTGAGGCTCGAGTGTGAGTACTCGTCCGGCATCCTTCTCATAGAATGCGGCGAGGACTTCCGCTATACCGCCATCACCCTTACCTGCCGGTACGACGGTACCGTCTTCTGCCAGCGCATCCTTGATGTGCAGATAGCGTGTGTAGGGTTTGAACTCGGCGAAGATCTCGGCGGGTTTCTCACCGCACTGTACGTAGTTCGCCGGGTCGAAGATGCCGCCGAGTGTCGGGACCTGCTTCAGCAGCTTCAGCGTACGCTCTGCCGTGCTACCGTAGATACCGCTCTCGTTCTCGTGGCAGAGTGTTACACCCTCGGCTTCTGCAAGCTTGGAGATGCGCCCGAGCTCAGTGAAGATATCGGCTTCGAAGGCCACTGCCTCCTCATCCGTCCCTATGAAGAAGCTGAACATACGAATCTGCTTGGCGCCGAAGATCTTGGCGGCAGCCAGTGCACGCTCGAAGCGACGCTGGTGCTCCTCTTGCTCATGGAAGGAGGTCTTCCCTAGCGGAGAGCCGATGCTCCAGACCTTGATGCCTGCTGCATCCAGTTTCTCCTTCACAAGTACTAGCTCATCGTCGCTTAGGTCTGTGACCGTCTGACCGTCGACACCACGGATCTCAAGTAATTTGATCTCGTTTCGTTGCAGCGCGAGAATCTGCTCGTCAAGCTTAGGGGATGCTTCGTCGGCAAAAGCACATAATCTAAAATCAGCCATAATTCCATTCCTTTCGAAATTGTCGATCTATTGATCCATCTGCAAATAGAGTAGCAGAATCAGACAGCCGGGTCATCTCCCAATTGTGTGTCTCTTACCATATTAAGGCTATAATGGAGACACTACAACGCATGCGTTCGCGCGATCAGAAAGGGTACACGAAATTGCTTACATTCAACGATATTCATATCAGAGATCCGTTTATCTTGTTAGAAGATGATAAGTATTACCTCTATGGCTCCAGAGGGCCGACCGTCTGGGGCATAGCCGATGGTTTTGACGTCTATGTCAGCGATGATCTCGAGTCTTGGAGCGAGGCGATCGAAGTCTTCCATAAACCTGAGGGCTTCTGGGCCGACCGGCACTACTGGGCACCGGAGGTTCACAAGTATCAAGGCAAGTTCTATATGTTTGCAAGTTTCAAGAATGAGACGGAG
>CAZLEA010000003.1:58870-83862 GCA_964558445.1 uncultured Oscillospiraceae bacterium
GTGGGCGAGAGTCGATGCCGAGAATTACGTGACGGACGGTCCCTACCTCTACCGGACCGAAGCGGACGATCTGCTTATGATCTGGTCCAGTAGCAAGGAGACCGGCTACCTTGTCGCCATCGCGTATTCGGATAACGGGGAGATCGACGGGAACTGGAAGCATCAAGAGGACTTGCTGTTTGCAACCGACGGAGGTCACGGCATGATCTTCACTGCCAAGGATGGGAAGCGCTATCTCGCGTTACATGCACCCAATAACAATCCGTTTGAGCGCCCATCCATTACGGAGATTATCGAAACAGGCGACACGCTGCGATTGCTCTAGTCCGCTATTCGTGCCCTGGGAGGATGTAAGATGATGAAGACGAGTATATTGAGGGACGTGAGACATATCGATGTGTCTGAAGTCAGCGTACCGCGCTACGGTCCGACAGAGGTCTTGATCAAGGTCATGGCTTGCGGGATCTGCGGTACCGATGTGCATATATATGAAGGGGACCAAGGCGCGGCAGACAACCCTCTCCCGATCGTCTTGGGCCATGAATTCTCCGGTTTGATCGAAGCACTGGGTAGCGATGTCCGAGGCCTAAGTATAGGCGATCGGGTAGCGGTCGATCCGAACGTCTTGTGCGGTAGCTGCCCTGCCTGTCTCAGCGGATCGGGACACTTCTGCGAGCATATGATCGGCATCGGTACTACCGTCAACGGCGGATTTGCCGAATATTGTGTGGTGCCGGCCTCTCAGGTTTATCGTTTGGCAGATGAGACAACATTCGAAGAAGGGGCGATGAGCGAGCCGCTCGCTTGTTGTCTGCATGGTATCGATTTGTGCGAGATCGAGGCAGGCGAGCATGTCCTTGTCATCGGCGGAGGCATGATCGGCCTCCTGATGCTGCAGCTTGCGAAGTTTGCAGGTGCAGGTTTCGTGGCCTTGATCGAACCTGTCGCCGAGAAGCGGGTACTGGCACTCGAGCTCGGAGCAGATCTCACAATCGATCCGTATACCGAAGATGCCCAAGCCGTCCTGACCGCTGCCGGAATCAAGCGACTCGGATCCGTAATCGAGTGCGTCGGCTTACCGCAGACGATGGAACAGGCGATCTCTCTGGCGGGGACCGAATCCGTCGTCATGTTGTTTGGCCTCGGGAAACCGGATGATACGATCGCAGTCAAGCCATTTGAATTGTTCAAGAAGGAGATCACGCTTCGCGCATCGTTTATCAACCCCTATACGATGGGGCGTGCGGTGGATCTGATCAACCGCAAGAAGATCGATGTGCAATCCATGATCTATGCGCGGATCGGACAAGAAGAATTGGCGGACGTGCTGGGCGATCGGAAGCGAAGGAGCCTTGGTAAGTATATTGTCCTCCCATGACAATAATTTGATACAATAGGATCGAATAGATCTCTAGGGGGTGCATCTATTTGAGGACGGTGGACAGAAGAGGGATAGTCAGGTTTGTGACAACGAGCTTGCTATGCCTCTTTTTGTTTATGCTCACATCCTGCCGGAGCGCCCCTGTGCGCGACCGCATAAGTGTGCATGATGTGACTCATACCTGCTACCCCGATCTGATCGCAGAGGCGTTTGCCGATTCGGTCGTACAGCGTGTGGACAGTGATCGCGTGTATGGGCGCTTGCGAACGGACCTTGCGGTCGAAGCACTCGATTTGCAGGCACTTCCCGCTTTGGACATCGGCCTGGCGAGATACTGGTATCCCCAGTACTTGGCTACCGTCGTCTTGGCCGTGGATAGAGATCGAACGGAAGCAGAAATCGGAAGTTGGCTTGATCTGTATGAAGTGGATGAAGCGGTTGCCCTCGCCGGACCGTCAACGGAGCATCCTTATTTGCTCGCAGCCATATCGTACGCCCTCGAGGGACCGGAATTCACTTATAAGCAGATGAGTGACTTGTTCGCTACACTGCAACGAGAAGAGCGCCTCGAACTCAAACAGGAGGATGCGCCGATACTCATCTGCTACGACTTCCAGGCAGCCCGGATGATCCGAGAGGGCTTGAGGCTCGAACTCATCTTACCGACTGAAGGCAGTGTGAGTTATCTGAGGGGGCTGCTCTCAAAAGATGAATTGGCGTATCGCCCCATACTAGAAGATTTGCTGCTTGAACAAGGCTATCGCTTGGCTGACGGTCGTGTGACGGGACCGCTTGCCGAAGCCGATTTGACCTATTTCGAACCGCTCTCACGGGCACAAATCGATCACTTCAATCGACGTTTACAAGATTCTCTGCTAGTGATTCGGCGCCAAATCCTACATGTGCGGACCTATACATCAGCCAACAGCATAGAATCTCAGTTGTTTGTCTTCCTCTACATGATCTTGGTCGTGATCTGGACGGCCAATGTATTGAAGCGGGCGATGGATCGAGCCGTCCGCGAGCTTGCCCTGATGACTGCCGTAATCCTCCTCATGTGGATCGGGGTACGCCTCTTGAAGTGGCAGCTTGGCACCGCGGGTATCCTGGCTCGCTATCTATGGTACTCGTATTATCTCTTCCAGAACTCACTGCCGATCGTCTTGTTGCATCTTGCTATCGTGATCGACACGTCCCGGTCGAGGCAGAATCTACCCTGGTGGTTCTACCTCTTCGTCTCATACAATGCAGTCTTGACAATTCTGGTCCTGACAAACGACCTGCACCAATTGGTGTTTCGCTTCCGTCCGGCATTCGAGAATTGGTCGAGTGATTATCAGTATGGCTTTAGCTTTTATTTGGTGGTATCGGCTTGGGTTTTGCCCTTCTTGGTATCTATCACGCTTCTTATGATCAAAGGCTGGCAGACGCCCCGCAAACAGGGTTTCGTCCTGGTCTTGATCTTCGCCTTAATGCTCATGCTCTACGGTTATGGCTATACCAATCGCATCCCCGTCGCTTGGGAGAGTGACTATACCATGGTCGTCGGCGTGTTTAGTCTCTTCTTCCTGGAGATCTGTATGAGAAGCGGGCTCGTTCGGGTGAATAGCAACTATGTACAGTTGTTTACTCACTCGCCGCTTGATATGCAGCTCTTGGATCATGACACAGAAACGGCGCTGTCTTCCTCGACCGCTGCTACGCCCGATCCTAGCATCCTGAAGCAAGCGCTCGAGATCCAGCCGCTCGGTGCAGAAGAGACCGCAGATAGCTTGCTCTATGCGACGAGAATCACGGGTGGCTACGGCATCTGGCGCGAGGATATCGGCGGCCTGAATCGCCTCTATCGACGAATTGAGGAATCGGTTCGGAAGCTGACCGTCACGAACGCGGTACTCAGTGAGGAGGGTCGGATACGCCAAGCGATCGAGGAGGAGGCCGAGAGCCGCCGCTTGATGGCGCAACTTGAACGGGAGATCTCCGGCCACCTCGAGGCACTGACCGAGATGATCGATCAACTGGTTCTCTTATCCGAACCTGGCGAAGAGGACTTGATCCGTGTAGCGCTGCGCCTGGTTCATGTGAAGCGTCGCTGTAATCTCTTCTTCTCGGAGCGAGAGTCACTTCGCCTGAGCGCTTCGGATCTTCGCTTGTACGTCGATGAATTGGCGGAACTGGCGGAACTTCTGGGTGTTCGTTTGCTTTTGCAGACCGAAGCGATCGATCAGATCCCTGTACGCCTTGTCAGCTTGATGTACGACAGCATATATGAGCTGCTTCGCTTGGCCACACAAGAGACTTGCCCCTATATCCTTGCTACCTTGGAAGAGAGAGAAGAGGAACTGACGCTTCGCCTGCTGCCCTCAGGCGATCTAGGCGTCTTCTCGTTTTGCGATGAACAAGAAGATGCGATTCGTCAAGCAGGCGGCCATCTCCTGACCAAGGATTTGGATGGAGCTCTCGGCATCTCTCTGATCTTCTCGAAGGAAGGGGGTGTACCTCGTGATTGAATTCTATCATTGGAGTTCTGACGCTTTGATTCTGCTGATGCTTGGACTGAGCCTCGGTTTGCTGCTACAACTTGCTGCACTCTTGCTGACATATCAGCGTCGCTTACAGAATCCCAAGCACTTCGTGCGAAGCTTGGTCGAGCTGTTTATCCTCCTGGAGTTACTGTTGCTCTCTATGTTGCATGGGCAGATATTTCATAATGTATCGATGAGTATAGTCACGGACTCGGCTTATGTGTATCCTCGCATCGCTGTGTTCTTGCTACTCTCGGCCGCCTCACTTGCTGACGTAGTGCTGCGCCACAACCTCCTATCGTTTAGCCTTATGTTTGGGGCGGCGGTACTCCTGCCTTCGTTTGAACGCTTCGCAGCCGGTGCCTATGACCTTGTCTTCGTAGCCGTATTGGTCTTCTATTCGATTCGGGCGATCTTCGTTTGTTATCGGCGCAGCACGGAGATTCGAAGTAGCTTGTCGGCACTGTCAATCAAGGAGACGATCGATAAGCTGAATACGGCGGTACTCTTCTGTGCACCGGGCGGCTTCATATTGCTCATCAATTTGCAGATGCTGGGATTGATGAAGCGTCTCGGCGGCAGGATCTACCGTGACGGCGAAGCCTTCTATCGCTATCTGGCAGAGAGCGAAGAGACAGGCGGATTTCGCCGCTCGAAATCGGACGGGCATCTGGTCTTGCTGGAAGCGGACCGAGAAGCGTGGCTCGTGGCTCGCCATGAGCTTCGTGTGAAGAGGCGGACCTACATTCAGATTACGGCGACGAATATCAGCAGACGCTGGGCCCTGACTGAGGAGCTTCGGCGACAAGAACACGAGCTTGGTATGAAGGCAGATGAACTCAAACAATCGCACCTCTATCTTCATGAACTGAGTCGAGAACAAGAGACTATGCGGGTCAAGATGCGTGCGCATGATGTCTTGGGGCAGCGCCTTAGCATCTTACTTCGTACGATCTATAGTGATCAGGATATGGATATGGCAGTCCTACGCAAGCTGACACACAGTCTGCTCGATGATATGAGGAGCGATCAGGAGACTAGAGACCCCTATGCGGAGATCAAATCTCTATGCGAGATCTTCTCGTCGGTCGGTGTAACGATAGACATCGAAGGCGATATGCCCGATGATAGAACCAAGGCGAATTTGATAGCAGATATCTTGCGCGAGAGCGTGACCAATGCGGTTCGGCACGGATTTGCAACAGAGATCAAGGTTATTATCGAGGTAGCGGATGGTGCCTATCGTTTGCTCGTGCATAATAACGGTTATGCGCCGCAAGCGCCTATCGTGGAGGGCAGCGGCATCAGCGGCATGCGACGGAAGGTGGAACAGATCGGCGGCATCCTGGATGTCGACTCTGGCCCGCAGTTTGCCCTCATGGTCCGCTTGCCCGGGGATTAGCTAGGAGGTACACGATGTACAAGGTGTTGATTGTGGATGATCACGCGTCGATGTGTGATTCGCTTACGTATGCGCTGGAGGCGGCAGGCGGATTCGACGTGCTGGCTTGCCTACAGATGGCGGAACATGCCGTCGTCTACTGCGAGCGACTTAGGCCGGATCTCGTCTTGATGGATGTCTGCACGGAAGGCGGTTCGTCCGGTATCGAGGCCAGTCGCTTGATTCGCGAACGCTTCCCCGAGATCAAGATCGTCGTGATGTCCGGTTTCGATGAGATTACCTATGCACCGAGAGCCAAGGAGGCAGGGGCAGATGCCTTTGTGTTCAAGAGCAAGAGTCTGACATACTTCGTCGAGGTCTCGCGCGGTGTGTTGGAGGACAAGACTTATTTCCCCGAAGCCAAGGTGATACCGATGCCTGAGGGAGAAGCTCCCTTGACCGAACGCGAGATGGAGGTGCTTCGCTTGATGTGCCGCCATCTGACCAACAAGGAGATCGCAGAGGAGCTCTTCATCAGTGAGAATACGGTGAAGTATCATAAGTCGAATATGCTCGCCAAGACAGGTTTCTCTCGCGCCGTGGACCTCGCCTTCTATATGATCAGCAACGGCTGGATCAATCCATTGTTCTGAATTTGCCCGGAATAACTGTGCGTTTAGCCGAGAAGATCGAGAAATCGATCTTTTTTTATTGCAAACTACCCGTGGCGGGTAGGGCGCACCAGAAATCTGCATGCTAGGGTATAGATGAGTCGCAAGACTAATATCTCGCATAGGAGGCGTACAAATGAGAAGGAAGAAACAGTTGAAACCGATTCTGGCGCTCGTGCTGGCAGTCGTCATGGTTCTGGCTCTTGCAGCTTGCGGAGGTGGCGGTGGCGGAGGCGGCGATGCACTGAAGGGGACATGGGAAGGCAGTAGCCAAGACTTCGAAGTGACCTGGACCTTCGATGGTAAGGGCGGCTGCAAGATGGAGAATGAATACGGCATCAAGGATGACGGGACGTACACCATCGATGGTGACACGGTGATGATCAAGCTCAGCCGCTGGGACGATGAGCTGGAGTACAAGATGACACAAGATGAGAAGGACTTACTGCTCGATCCGGTTGAAGACTATCGGCCAAGATATGAATTGACCAAGAAGTAGGTGTTGCAGACAGGAATCCCGAGGGGTGATTCCTGTTTCGCATCAGAGTAGATAAGGTCGGTGGCAAGCCATGGATAAGAGACGAGTCCTTCTTGTTATGGGACGCAAAATACTCTCGGACGCACTGATAGCACAGACGAAGCACGATGTGCGCTTCGAGCTGTTCGCTGATCGGAATTATGACAGCGCTGCCAACAGCGCCGTCAGCATCCAAGCAGAGGTCGTGCTTGTCGAAGTACCCGAAACGGGTTCGGAAGATCGAGCGGAGCGTTGTCTTATGATTTGCGACCAAGTACGACAGCTTGTGCCCGGATCCAAACAAGTTCTCCTATGCTCCGAGAGTGACACACTAGCCTGCAGAGCCGCGATTTCGGCCAAACAGGAGAATCGAATCGATGATTTCTTGTTCTACGACACGAGCATCACCTATTTGTTCTCCAAACTTGAAGCACTCATGCAGTAACACATTTGGAGATTGAGATGAAGAAACTGATGAAACAAATCGGCTATAAGATGACGGTGCTCACTCTACTGTTCGCGCTTGTCGCCTGTTCCGGCGGTGGCACGAAACCGGTGATAGAGTCCGAGGATGTTGATCCGCCGGTGACCGAGCAACAGACTACTGAGAGTACGACCGAAGAAGTGGGAGATGTGAATCCCGACGGTGTATTTAACGAAACCGAACTTCTGGAGAAATATAACACCATCAAAGCTGCATATGATGCTGGCGATCTTCGCGGTATGCTCTATACTGAGGTAGTAGAAACATACTTTGACGGACAAGAAGGTGTTCTGGACATGGAGGGCGAAACCATAACAGTATATTTGTGGTATGCCAAGGACAGGGCCGACTCTTATGTTCAAGTTTCGTTTCAAGACTATGGCGAGGGTGAGAGGACGGCCGGCGGTATCGGCTCCTATTTCCCGTAATGCTTCGGCTAGATTAAGAGACAAGGTGGTAGAGTTATGGGTTTAATCAGAGCTGCGATGGGTGCGGCCGGCGGAACGCTGGCAGACCAATGGAAGGAATACTTCTACTGCGAATCCTTACCTGAGAACGTACTTGCGGTTAAGGGGGTCAAACGCGTCTCCGGGCGCTCGTCCAACGTACGCGGAGAAGAGAATATCATTACGAACGGATCCGTCATCGCCGTCGCCGACGGTCAGTGTATGATCCTCGTCGAACAAGGCCGCATCATCGATGTGAGTGCGGAGCCAGGAGAGTTCATCTTCGATGTAGGCGGTGAGCCCAGTTTGTTCGGTGGCGGGACGTTCAAGGAGAACGCGCTTGCCTCTCTACAGACTGCGTTCGAACGCTTCAAGTTCGGCGGTAGTCCGGGTAAGGACACGCGTATTTACTATTTCAATACCAAGGAGCTGATCGGCAACAAGTACGGCACGGCAAACCCGGTACCGTTTCGTGTCATCGATCAGAATATCGGTTTGGATATCGATATCTCGATTCGCTGCTTCGGTGAGTATAGCTATCGCATCACAAACCCCGTCCTCTTCTATACGAACGTGACGGGTAACGTCGGTGATGCATATGTCCGCGAGACAATCGATAGCCAGTTGAAGAGTGAGTTGCTGACGGCTCTCCAGCCGGCCTTTGCCCGTATATCGGCACAGGGAATTCGCTATTCCGCTCTACCGGGTCATACGATGGAGCTTGCAGCCGCACTAAACGAGGTTCTCTCGGAGAAGTGGCGTGATCTGCGCGGCATCGAGATCGTATCGTTTGGCGTCAGTTCTGTTAACGCGAGCAAGGAAGACGAGCAGATGATCAAGGAGCTCCAGAAGAGCGCCGTCATGCGCGACCCGACGATGGCAGCAGCCACGCTGGTCGGTGCTCAAGCCGATGCCATGCGTGCAGCAGCGTCAAACGAGGGCACAGGCCCCGCCATGGCGTTTATGGGTATGAACATGGCCGGCCAGGCAGGTGGCATGAACCCAGGCAATCTCTTCCAGATGGGCCAGCAGGGGAATCAACCGCCCGGAGGCGGAGCGCCTGCCCCACAGCCGACACCCCCTGCACCCGCCCCGAGTGGCTGGACCTGCAGCTGCGGACATGCCGGTAATCAGAGTAAGTTCTGCGAGGAGTGCGGTAAGCCGCAAGCGACAGCAGCCGAGGGTTGGACCTGCAGCTGCGGTACGGTGAACAAGGGTAAGTTCTGCGCCAACTGTGGAACCAAGAAACCCGCGGATCAGCCCCAATACCGTTGCGACAAGTGCGGTTGGGAACCGGCCGACAAGACCAAACCGCCCAAGTTCTGTCCCGAGTGTGGTGACCCGTTCGATGATGGCGATATTACGAATTGAGCATAAGTTGCCTTAGCCCGAATAGATAAGGAGTAGTGTTATGGCATTTTTCGACAAAAAAACTTGTGATATTTGCGGCGGCAAGATCGGCCTGCTCGGTCAGCGCAAACTGGATGACGGGAAGATGTGCAAGGACTGCACGAAGAAACTGTCTCCGTTCTTCAGTGAGCGCCGTCGCAGTACCGTCGCCCAGATTGAAGATCAATTGGCTTATCGCGAGGCGAATCAACAGGCGGTCAGAGACTTCAATGTGACTAGAACCCTTGGGCTTGGGACCACGCTTCTCTTGGATGAGGATCAGCGCAAGTTCATGGTTAGCTCGTCGCGTAATTGGCAGCAGGAGAATCCGGATGTCCTGGATTTCTCGCAGGTGACCGGTTGCGTGATCGACATCGATGAGCGAAGAGATGAGCTGAAGACCAGAGACAAGGACGGCAATGAGGTCAGTTACAGACCGCCGCGCTACGAGCATTCCTATGATTTTTACATCAATATTCATGTGAACAGCCCGTGGTTCGACGTCATTCGCTTCCGTATCAATCGAAGCAGTATTACTGTGGAGGCGCCACCCGGCCGCTTGATGATTCAAGGCGGTGCAGAGATCGGTCGCATGAGTATCGATTATCGCGAGTGCGAGGCGCTCGGCGAAGAGATGAAGCAAGCACTGACTGCCGTTAGGGAGAGTGTACGTGAGGAAGTGGCGGCCGCAAGCGCTCCCAAGACCGCCAAGATTTGTCCGTATTGTGGCGCAACCACAATTCCGGATGCCAACAACCGCTGCGAATTCTGTGAGGGACCGCTCTAGGCACAGGAGATAGCTTGTAGGAAGAATCGGCCGCATAAGCATGAGTAAGGAGAGATTGGGGAGGTTATTATGAAATACAAGGGAACAACCATTCTAAAGGTAACGGGTATTCTAATGATTATCGGTGGTGCCGTAGGCTTCATATTCGGTCTTCTGGCGATTGCGGGTGCGAGTCTTCTGCAAGCTGCGGTTGGCAGCGAATTGAATTTGGGACTACTGTTGTTTGCCTCGGTTCTAACCGTAATCAGCTCGGTGGTCAGCTTAATTGCAGGCATTCTGGGTGTCAAGAATGCGGCCAGACCGGACAAGGCCGGTTTGCTCATCGTATTCGGTGTACTGACAGCACTGTTCTCCGTGCTCGGTAACGTGTTGACGGTTATGAGCGGCGGTGCATTTAGCTCGACAAATCTGGTACTGGGCCTAGCCCTACCGGTCGTCTATCTGGTCGGCGCCTATCTGAACAAACAAGAAGTATCGGTAGGCTAACCTATGGAGACAAGATGGCGATGGCGCATAAGAAGCGCTACGACTCTTCTGCTGGCGGCCCTGCTCGCATCGTGCAATCTGCCGATGTTCCCGACAGGACCGCCGACGAGGAGCAGTCAGACGGAATCACGGCAATCGGAGAGCATGGCTCCGACCGATAGTCGTCAATCCGAGAGTCTGCCGACCGTGACGGAGAGTCGTCTCGAAACAAGTGAGAGCAGTACAGTCGAAGCGGACCCGACACCGACAGCGAAACCTACTTTGACGCCTAGGCCATCGCCGTCACCGGTACCGACTGAGGCGCCGTACATAGATCGTGACTTCCGTAACATGAGCGAAGATGATCTGATGGAGTATCTTCTCATCCAGAGTATGGATGTATACGAACTGGTCTTCGATTATGGATACAGCCTGATGGTATCGGGTGACCAATCGCAGCTCCCGTCCGGACCCGGTCGAGATGTGTGGCTTGGCACGGACGACGAGGATAAGTTCACGCGCGAATTCTTGTTCACGATCGATGAACGAGGCGATATCTATTATTACGAACTCAACGAGGATACATGGTATATCCACGCTGCGAATGCAGAATCGTTTATGGCTTATATAGACGATGACTTCATGGTCCACGACGATTCGGATGATGATGAAGTCACGCTCTATCTTGATGAGGTCACTTGGGTTGACGATCACTCGGCACCCAACGGCTATCGCATCCTGAATCCGGCCAAACTCTGGAAGTCCTACCTCGCCGACTTGTGGACCGACTGCTATGTTTGGCTCTATGTTGAAGAAGATAATGATATGGAGATCTTCTCGGTCAGTTTGGACTCGTTTCTCATGGAGCTCCTCCATCGAGGCGAACCGATGCTCGTATCGGTTTATCTTCGCGAGGACGGGACTACGATCGAACGTATCATTGAGCAATATGTGCCTTAAGCCACTAATCAAGAGATGACAAACGAAGGGGAATCTTATGAGCATGACAGAATATAAGTGCCCGAACTGCGGAGCCGGTATACAATTTAGCCCCGGTACCACGGAACTGAGGTGCGCGTATTGCGATTCCAAGATAAATATTGAAGTACTGATTCAATCACAGGCCAGAGAGCAAGAGCCATCTGTTATCCAAGCGGATTGGCAGTATGAGGGAAGCGACTGGACGGTCGGTGCAGAAGAGGGGATGGTCGTTTACAGTTGCCAATCTTGCAGTGCGGAGATTGTGGGCGATCATACGCTCGGAGCAACGACTTGCCCGTTTTGTGATAATCCGGTTGTGATGACAGCGACCTTCTCGGGTTCGCTCAAACCGGACCTGATCATACCCTTCCAAGTGAGTAGAGAAGAGGCGCAAGCTGCCCTCAAGAAGCATTATCTGGGCAAGCGCCTCTTACCGTCTGTCTTCAAGAGTCGAAATCATCTTGAAGAGGTGAAGGGGGTCTATGTACCGTTTTGGTTATTCGATGCCGACGCGGATGCGAGGATTCATTATGATGCGAAGACGATTCGCGCATGGAGCGACTCCTCCTACGATTACACAGAGACATCCGTTTACAAGATCGAGCGTGAGGGCAGCCTCAGTTTCGATGCAATCCCGATCGACGGCGCGAAGGCGATCGATGATACGGTGATGGAATCTATCGAACCCTACGACCTGTCGGCAGCAATCGATTTTAACAGTGCTTATCTGGCAGGTTTCTTCGCTAACAAGTATGACGTAGATGCCGAAACGAGTATCGGTCGAGCAGAGGAGCGAAGTCGTAACAGTACGATTCGTGCCTTCGAAGAGACTGTACGCGGCTACGATCAGGTGAGTGCTGTACGAAGTGATATTCGGATCAACCAAGGACGCGTGCGCTATGCGCTCCTGCCTGTTTGGTTCCTGTCGACGAGGTGGCAAGATCAGAGCTACTCCTTTGCGATGAACGGACAGACAGGTAAGTTCGTGGGTGACTTGCCGATGGACAAGCGCGCATATGTCAGCTGGCTGTTGAAGCTGTTTGGCATATCGTTTGTCGTGCTCTTGATTATCGGGCAGATCATAGCCGGTTGGCTCTAGGAGGTGGGGAAGATGAAGTACGAACGGAAGATGAACCACAACATGCAGCGGACAGCCATCCGAATCGGCTTGCTATTGCTGATCATCCTCTTGGCCTTGCCATCGAGCTTCGTTTGGGCTTCTGATGACGAGCGCTTGGTGCCTCGCTTCTACGATGAAGTCGGCTTGCTGACGGAATCGGAAGCTAGCCAACTTGAGAACTTACTGGATGAGATCAGTTTACGGCAATCATTTGACGTGAACGTCGTGGTAATTGCAGAGATGGACGTAGACGGCTGGGATCCCGCCCGCTATGCTGCCGAGTATTATGAAGCGATGCATTTCGGGTTGGGGGATGGACAAGATGGAGCAATCTTACTTCTGATCGATAGTAGCAGAGAGTTTGGTTTCGCAACCCTCGGGTACGGCATCGACGTGTTTACCTATGACGGTCAAGAATACCTCGATACCTTCTTCTTACCCTACCTGCGTGAGGATCGCTATTATGATGCCTTCGTGGCGTTCGCCGAGGCGACAGACGACTTCGTTCGTCAAGCAGATAGCGGAGCACCGTACGATCGGGACAATATACCGAAGTCGGCGGAGGAAGTAAGTCGTAATCGCGGTATTGCTGCACTCGCAAGTTTGGTCCTGGCGCTAGTCGTCGCGTTTGGCGTAACAAGCGTATGGCGTGGCGAACTGAAGAGTGTCCGACCCGTTGACACGGCCGGCGAGTATGTGCTCCGTGACAGTATGAGGTTGACACGCAATGTAGACGCCTTCATGTACAGCTATATCAACAAGTCGAAGCGAGTCGAGTCTAGCTCATCATCGTCTTCTTCCGGTACTACATCGTCCGGCAGCTCATATAGCGGTCATAGCGGCAAATACTGATAGACTGATTTAATTTCGATGAATTGAAGGAGTGGACTATGCAAGATCAGATGCAGTTTGAATTCGCAAGCATACCGCATACGCTGGAAGCACTGCAGGCTCTGCCCGAGGCCAGCCTGATGTCGCCTCATGCAACCGCTGCTCTCACGGTTCTCGTACTCTGTGGCTATGAGCAAGATCCGAATGAGACGTATAGAATGCTGGACTATCTGTCGGGGCCCAAACCGCTTAGCCCCTTCGATAAGCAATTCCTGCGTGATCGACTCAGCGGTAAATACTACAAGCCCTACTCCTTCTTCGAGGGAGCAAGGCCTGAGAATAACTATTCGGCAAACATGCCTTATCGAATAACGGTTTCGGCAGGACCCTATAGCTACGGTGAGCCAGGCTATGCCAAGCTACAGATTCGTTCGTCCGGTGCAGATTCCGTGCGAGAGATTAAGCTTCGGCAGAAGGGCAGTACGGGCGAGTGGTTCCTCTGGGAGAATTATCTGCTGGCCGATATCCGCCAACCAGTAGCGGCGGACCCATGGGCATAGCGTAAGCTACGATGCGTCCGGCTACTTGGTGGTTACACTAGCAAATAGAGGATACCGCCTACGACACCGGAGCCGAGCATGACGTAGATGGGGTTGAGCTTCCATTTGCGCAAGACTACGAAGCCGGCAGTGAAGAGCCCGAGCGAGATCCAATTGATGGCATCGACGCTCCATGTGACTCCTGTTTGGCCCCAGATTGCGAAGATGAAGATCGTCAGACCGGCTGAGGCGATCAATGCGACGACGGCAGGCCTGAGCCCGGCCAAGACACCTTGTATAACATTTAGATTCTTGTACTTATAGTAGAGCCAAGCCAGAAACGAGACAATAATACAAGCCGGCAGGATACAGCCGAGGGTTGCCACCAGCGCGCCAGGCATGCCGGCTATATGCATGCCGACGAACGTTGCGGAGTTGATACCGATCGGACCGGGTGTCATCTCGGCTATTGTGATCAAGTCCGTGAACTCGGTCATGGTCAGCCAGCCATGGAGCTCGACGACTTGGTATTGGATCAGCGGGATGGAGGCCATACCGCCACCGAAGCTGAAGAGACCGATTTGGATATAGCTCCAGAGTATTTCGAGTAGAATCATTTGTTGTCACCTGCAAGCTTCCCTATTTTGTCCAAATAGAGGACCTTGATCGCTCCGATTACGCCGCAAGCGAGGATGATGAAGGCGACATTGATCTTGAGGAAATAGGTAGCGACAAACGCGAGCACCATCAACAAGATGGGCAAGACCTCTCGTTCCTTCGTGATGTTGCCGCCAAGTCCGATGACGACGTCGGCGATGACCGCGGCTACACCGGCTTGCATACCGTTTAATACGGCATTGACGATGACGTTATCGCGGAAGGCTTGGTAGAACAGCGAGATAATCGAGATAATAATCAGAGGAGGGAGCACCGTACCCAGTATGCTGATCACGGCGCCTATGACGCCCGCCACGCGGTAACCGAGCAGGATCGCGGCATTGACGGCAACCGCACCGGGTGTTGATTGGGCGATCGCGGCGAGGTTTAGCATCTCGTCTTGCTCGATCCACTTGAGGTCGTCCACAAACTTCTTCTTCATCAAGGGGATGATTACGAACCCGCCACCGAAGGTGAAGGCGCTCAGGTAGAAGGTAGAGGTAAATAATTTCAGGTATAGTTTCTTATCTTTGATCACTTGCAATCCTCCTGTCTATTTATTATCCACTTCCGACAGGCGTTTCACAAATCACAAAACAGAGAAGGACGCCCATAGCCATGGCCTCCTTCTCGTTAGATACCATATAGAAGAGTCGTTAACGCGTGATATCTGCTCTTGAACCCGTTGTTCTTCTTCTATTGATTTGTGATTGGATCAGTCGATCGCCATAGACGACAAGAGAGGCCATGAGGATACCGACCGCACTACCAACCAACACATCGAGCGGGTAGTGCATACCGACATAGAGCCTGGAGAAGGCAAGTAGGACAGCTAAGACGAGGGCTGTAGGCCTAAGGAAGTTCTTCTCGCGAAGGACGAGTACGAATCCGCTGCCAAAGGCCGTCGAAGCATGCCCCGACGGGAAGGATGATTCGTGGTGCTCGGCGATGAGATGGCGCACCCCCACAAGCGATTCATAAGGTCTTGGCCTGTTGATCAGTTCCTTCAAGAACAGATTGTTCAGCAAGTGGGTCAAGAGCAGAGAGACAAGCATCAGCACGCCGCTTCGTCTCGTCTGCTTGAAGAACAGAAGCACGAGGCCCGTCAAGATCCAGATGATGCCGAAGTCGCCCAAGGCCGTGAAGCGGATAAAAAAGAAGTCCAGAGCCTTACTCTGTGTGAGCTCCTGTAAGCGCAGAAGCAGTTCGCCGTCCCATGTCGGAAACATAAGCTATATCCTCACTCTCATACTTGATCCTTGAATTGTTTCTATATTGTACACTTACCAGAACCACGCTTAGGACTCTGCCGTGCCCGCTCCCGTGCCAATATTGTGCTTCGACGCTGTTTCGTGTATATTGTAATTTGAATTGCGTGGACGGGGAAGAGTCTGCCGCGTTGCTTGGTACAGAGAGTTTCGCCATGGCTGGAAGCGAAGCCGACAGCAGGCAGGATGTTCACCCCCTGAGCTGAGGCCCTAGGTCTCCGGTAGGACCGTTATCCCTATTTAGAGCGGTCGATTCTTCGTGAATCGGCAACTTGGGTGGTACCGCGTATTGACGTCCCATGGTTTAGACCATGGGCTTTTTTGATTCTAGGAGGAAATATGTTTGAAGAGATGAAGCAGTTGCGTGCTGAGGCCATCGCTGCGATCGAGCGGAGCGGTTCGATGGATGATCTGGCCGAGATACGCCAGCAATTGATGGGGAAGAAGGGTAGCCTCACCGTGCTCTTGAAGGAGATCGGTCGTCAAGCAGCCGAGCTTCGCAAGGAGCTCGGTCAAGAGGGTAATCGCGTGAAGCAAGCAATCGCTTATGCCATCGAGATGCGTGCGGAGGCGATTATCGCGAACAGCTCGCACCTGGCAGGTGACGTCGATTTGACGATGCCGGGCTTGCCGCCTACCCGCGGTGCGCTTCATCCCATCACACAGATGGCCTATGATCTAAACGATGCATTTCGCTCGCTTGGTTTCGAGGTCTTCTCAGAAGACGAGATTACTAGCGAATCCTATGCCTTCGATAAGCTCAACTTCCCGGATGACCATCCCGCTCGCGAGACGATGGATACTTATTGGCTGAAGTCGGATACGAAGACAAGCGGCACCGAGCGCCTCTGTCTGCGACCACATCTGACCGGTGCTTCGGTACGCTACCTCTTACAACACGGTGCACCCGCGAGATTCGTCTATCCGGGCCGCGTCTTCCGTAACGAAGCGACGGATGCCAGACACGAGCGCGCCTTCTTCCAGTATGAAGCGTTGATTGTGGATAGAGACTTCTCCTTTGCCTCCGGACAGCTGTTTATCAAGACGATATTGGAGAAGGTCTTCGGTCATGACGTACCGATTCGCATGCGTGCCGGCTTCTTCCCCTTCGTCGAACCGGGCTTCGAGATCGATATGCAGTGCCAGGTATGCCATGGCGAAGGCTGCAAGGTTTGTAAGCATGTCGGTTGGATCGAGGTTATGCCGGGCGGCGTACCGCATCCCAACGTATTGAAGGCAGCAGGCCTCGATCCGAGCGAGTGGTCCGGCTTCTATATCAATATCGGTTTGGATCGCTTGGTCATGATGCGCTATGGTGTTGACGATGTTCGCCTGTTCAACAGTGCGGATCTGCGCTTCTTGTCGCAATTTTCTTAAGAGGTAGAAGATGAAATTATCACTGAATTGGTTAAGAGACTATGTAGATTTGCCGGCCGACCTCAGCATGGAGCAGCTTGCTTATGACCTGACGATGCGCACGGTCGAAGTCGAGGGGGTAGAGAACCTCAAATCAATGCAAGACGGCATCGTTGTCGGTGTGATCCTGGAGGTCGGTCCACACCCAAATGCGGATATGCTTCGTGTCTGCCAAGTCGATGCAGGACAAGACCATACGCTGCAGATCGTCTGCGGAGGCTCGAATCTCTATGTGGATCAGAAGGTCGCCGTAGCGGTACCGGGGTCGATGGTGCGCTGGCATGGCGAGGGCGAGCCGGTCGAGATCAAGGCCGCAGAACTTCGCGGCGTGCTAAGCGAGGGCATGATCTGCGGTGCCAATGAGCTGGATTTGGAAGAACTGTTCCCTGCAGAGGACGAACACGAGATCTTGGATCTCCGAGACTTCGAGGCAGAAGCAGGAGCCGCGCTCGGCGATGTTCTCGAATTAGACGACTATATTCTTGAGATCGACAACAAGTCGATGACCAACCGGCCGGATCTCTGGGGCCACTACGGCATGGCGCGCGAACTTGCGGCGATCTATAAGCTGAAACTTCGCCCGATCGAACCGGCTACTCTGCCGGAGGATCTCGCGGCCTATCCCGTACGCATCGAGAGCGACCGCTGCATGCGCTATACGGCGGCGATCTTCGAGGATGTTACGGTTCAGAAGTCGCCTTATTGGCTCGCGAAGCGACTCTGGTCCGTCGGTCTGCGACCGATCAACAATCTGGTGGATATAACGAACTACGTCATGCTCTCCAGCGGTCAACCAACCCACGGTTTTGACCTCTCGCATGTGTCAAACGGCATCGTGGTTCGCAAGGCCTTGGCCGGTGAGGAGCTCGAGTTACTTGATGAGACCGAGCTATCTCTGGATACAGAGGATCTGTTGATAACCGATGGTGAGCAGCCGCTGGCGTTGGCGGGTGTCATGGGTGGCAAAAAGGATTCCATCCTCCCCGAAACCACCAGCATGATTCTGGAGCTTGCCTCGTTCAATGCGCTATCTGTCAGGAGAACCGCTACGCGTCACGGTGTACGTACCGAGTCCTCGACCCGTTTCGAGAAGAATATAGATACGCAGCGTGTAGACCTGGCCCTAGCAATGTCGCTGGAATTGATCCGAGACTTATTGCCCGAGGCTAAACTCACAGGCTTCGGTGAAGCATATACAGCTACGACCGAGAGAGAAGAGATCTTGCTTCCGCTTGCCTTCTTGGCGAGTCGCATCGGCCGTGAGATTACGGTAGCGGATGTCGAAGAGAGCCTCCTGCCGCTAGGCTTCGAATTGACTGCGATCGACGAGGAACACGTGCAGGTTCGTGTACCGGTCTGGCGTTCCACAGGCGATGTATCGCTGGTTGATGACCTCTTGGAGGAAGTCGCCCGCATGATCGGCTATGAGAACTTCGACTTCATCCCGACGAAGATCGAACTGACGCATTTCGTCAATCAGCGAGAGGTGGAAGTCGAGCGTAGGATTCGCGAGACGCTTGCCGCCAGAGCCGGATTCCAAGAGATCTTCACCTACCCCTGGGTACATGAAGACTACATCGATGCGGCCGGCCTCGATACGAGTATGATGCTCGAGCTCGAAGCACCGCCGGCACCCGAGGAGCGCTTCCTACGCGCCTCGCTCGTACCCGGTATGATCGAGAGCATCGTTAAGAACCTTCGCTACTACGATCATTTCAAACTGTTCGAACTGACACAAGTCTATCGCCCTGGCAGTTACAGCCCTTCACAAGCCGACGAAGTCCTGCCGATTCAAGAGCGCATGCTCTGCGGCGCGCTGGTCGGAGACGAGCCCATGACCTTGTTCCGTGAAGCCAAGGGCGTGATAGAAGCGCTCCCCCGCTATGCACAGGTGGAGACGCTCGGATTCGTGCAGGAGAAGAAGCCGGCGTGGGCAGACCCCAAGATGTGGCTGAATATCACAAACCCCAAGGGGGATGTGATCGGATCACTTGCGCTCTTATCGATTCAGGCCGAACACAAGGCCGGCATCAAGCATCACTTGGCCGTCTTGTTCGAATTGAATGTTGAGGCCCTGGAGGCGCTGGCGTCGCGCGGTGGCTCTTATCGACCGCTACCCTTGTACCCCGAAGTCTGGCAGGATCTAAACGTTGTCGTGCCAACCTCTGTCGCTTGGGCGGACATCGCCCGTGTGCTGGAGGGGAAGGTCCGTCGTATCCGCTTCATCGAAGAGTACCAGGGCAAGCAGCTGGCGATAGGCAGCAAGTCCGTGATCTTCCGCTATTGGATCGGTTCTGACAAGGGCACACTGACATCGGAAGAGATCGCAGCCGTAAATACAGAGATTGTCCATGCCTTGGAAACCGAGGTTGGTGCTACACTTCGTCACTAAATCATATAGATACTCGTATGGAACGCCGGCAGAACTTGATTCTGCCGGCGTTTGTAATGTTGCGATAACTGCGCACACTGTCTCTTAACGTTCGAATAATATACAGGATACATTCTTGTTGGACAGAAGCAATCTATTATCCAAAGGTTTTGAATTGCACCTTACTTCCTTGTGTTAAGATAGACCTTATTAAAAAGCACGAATCAATCTATTTAGTGGGGGGCTGTAGTGATGAGACAGTGGGAGCGTATCAAACGATTGGCCACTAAGTCGCGGTACCAGAGCGGATTGCGTTGCTTATTTCTGTTGCTGTTCTTGCTTGTCATCCTAACACTCAACATGCATATCGGAGATTTCGACAGCGATTACACTCAAATCATCAATGAGGATGAGATCGTGAGCATGGCGAACTCATGGTCTATGCGTGCGATCGAAGATAAACACTTTATACTCTCGACACAGCTGCCCGAGGTGATGCAAGAAGATAGTACCTTAGCCTTCGAGAGTGATCACCAGACCATCATCGCTCGCGTCGGTGATACGATTATCTATCAGCGCGATCCGGAGAATCCCTGGTTCTTGGGGCATGAAGTGGGCCGCATCTGGAATCTGATTTACATCCCCAACGAGTTTGCCGGAGAGATACTCGAGGTCGAACTCGATAACTATGCAGATATGCAGATTCGTACCGACACGTCGATGTTTAGTGCCGGCAAGAACATCATGCGTTATCTGATTATCGATAATTTGGCTATGCTCGTCTTTGCCATCGTACTCGTGACGCTAGGCTTCATCTTGTTGCTGCTGGCCTTCGGACTTAGGCAGAGAGCGATGCGAGAATCCGCGGCGGGTCTGATGAATCTGGCCTTCATCTTGATCTTCCTCAGTGTTCAGATGAGTATGGATTCTTATATCGCCCAATTCATCCAGGTCAATCTGGCCGTCGCTTATATTCTTGCCCAGACCTTCTATCTGGCTCTGCCGATCCTGTTTATGCAGTATCTGAGGGGGAAGGTGTATCGTGGGCATCTGATTCTCGACTTGCTCTGCTTGTTTCAGATGGTGTATCTGGCGATTGCGGTTACACTCCATTTCCATGGAAACGTACTGCTGGTTCATCAGCGAGTGATGATATGCGTGTTGCTTCTGATCTATGGATTTGCTACCGCCGCACTCGGTATCGATACGCTTCAGTCCTCTCCGGAGCGTTCGGAGCACTTGATTCCTATCGGCGCCGTTTTGTTTGTCGATACGATCGGCATCGTCTTGGTCCTGGCCTACCTCTTCGGTAATCGGGAGTTCAACTTGTATCTGATGGTACTGGCGGCAGAGCTGATCTTCTTGTGTGCATTGTTCTATGATCAACTTCGCAAACTGATCTCCGTATTCATGATGGCCGCCGAAGCGCGCGGCCTGAAGAAGGTTGCCTATGAGGACACGCTGACCGGCCTCTATAATCGCCGGGCATACGATCGCGATATCGCGGAACTGAACATGAACCTGGAGCGATTCGAGCGAGTCGGCGCCCTGGTTCTGGATATGAACAATTTGAAGAAGACTAACGACGGGCACGGACACGATCAAGGCGATTACCTGATTGCGTCTGCCGGTCGCTTGATTGCCGAATCCTTCCAGCCGCATGGTCATGCCTACCGGATGGGCGGTGACGAATTTACGGTAGTTATGGCCGACGAGAGTGTCTTGATGATCGATCGGATCCTAGATCACTTCGTCTTGCAGATCGAACAATACAATAAGACGCACAGCATCCCGCTGAATCTGTCTTGGGGGTTTGCGAGTATGGAGGTCACGAAGAATCAGCCATACGATAGCCTGATCAATCAGATGCTGCATATGGCTGATGAGAGGATGTATCAATCCAAACGATCTCAGAAAAATGTCAGGATCGTAACGATTACGGATTGATCCGATCCGGCTTGACCGCGAACACGCGGTGAATTAACTACTTGATGTCGGTATATAGCGCCGGATGACACTGGCCACTTGGAAGATCGGTTGGGTCTGTAAGATGACGTGGCCGGGGCCCGTCAATACCGTGTTGAACACGCCCTCACCGCCGAAGAACATGTTCTTCAGGCCCGGGACGGTGACGATATCGATCTGTACACTTGCATCCATGGCCGCAACATAGCCCGTATCCACGATGATCTGTTGTCCCGGGGCCAGATCGTATTCGATGGCATGTCCGTCGATCTCGATGAAGGCCGTGCCGTAGCCGCTCAATCGCTGCATGATGAAGCCCTCACCACCGAGGAATCCTGCACCGAGGCGCTTCTGGAAGTGTATGGACATCTCGACCGTGCTCTCGGACGCGAGGAAGCCTGTCTTCTGAACAACATACTGAGAGTTCGGCCCGATCTGCAGCGGACGAATCGAGCCGGGGAAGCTGGAGGCGAAGCTGATCATACCGTTGGTTCCGACCGAGGTATAACGATTCACGAAGAGACGCTCCCCGGAGAACATACGGCCCATCGCCTTACCGAAGCCGCCGGAGGTTGTCTCCATCTTCATGTTTGGACTCATCCAAGCCATGGCGCCTGCTTCACTGATCATGGTTTCGCCGGCCTGTAGCTGACAAATGACGACCGGTAACGGTGTCCCCTCAATAGAATACTGCATAGAAACCTCCTTCACTTCTGTTCCCGGCTATCGCCGATTTGAGACCAAAAAAGATGCTCTCTCTGTTCCAAGGTCGACCACAGGTTGACTCGAGGCACCTACAGGGAACCGCTTACTGCTGCTTCCTTCCGGACCTGGCAGGGTTCACGGGCTGCATCGCTTGAGGCCCATAGCCGACCTCGGAACACAAAAAACATCTTAAATGCAATATCTTTTTGGTTTCCATAGTATATCATCCGAATCGCTTAACGACAAGGAGGTAAACGACGTGCTATACTACTTGGCAAATAAGAGATAAATCTAGCTATATGTAAGCCTTGTTAGGGGGACTTAGAATGTACGAGCGCGACTGTTCCGAGAAGAAACGACTGACACCACCGGATATATTCGGTGAGGCGGTATTCAACGATAATGTGATGCGTACCCGCCTGTCACACGATACGTACGAATCACTTAAGCGTACGATCGACTTCAGTGAACCGATCGATTCGTCGATTGCCGATGAGGTCGCCGCTGCGATGAAGCAGTGGGCGGTTGAGAAGGGTGCGACGCACTACACGCATTGGTTTATGCCGCTGAACAACACGACAGCGGAGAAACATGATTCTTTTATCGAGATGACGGCCAAGGGTCAGATCATCATGGATTTCTCCGGCCGTGCGCTTACACAAGGTGAACCGGATGCTTCCTCGTTTCCGACAGGTGGTCTTCGAGAGACTTCCAAGGCGAGGGGATATACCGCTTGGGACTGCACGTCTCCTGCGTTTATCAAGGAGAACAGTCTCTATATACCCACAGCCTTCTACTCTTATGGCGGTGAGCTGCTGGATCGCAAGGCGCCGCTGCTTCGCTCGCTTGCCGCGCTGAGCAAGCAGGGCCTTCGCATCGTGCGGCTGTTCGGAAACCAGACGGCCCAGCGCCTCGTCTCGACGGTCGGTCCGGAACAAGAATATTTCTTGGTCGACAAGGAGCAGTTCATGCGCAGGCCGGATCTCAGGCTGTGCGGTCGCACCCTCTTCGGTGCACCTAGCCCCAAGGATCAAGAACTTGACGATCACTATTTCGGCATCATCAAGCCGCGCGTGTTGGAGTTCATGCAAGAGCTTGATACCGAGCTCTGGCGACAGGGCATCAGTGCGAAGACCAGACATAACGAAGTCGCACCCGGTCAGCATGAACTTGCGGTTATCTTCAATCGTTCGAGTGAGGCCGCGGATAACAATATGCTTGTAATGGAATTTATGCGTAAGATCGCGGATCGACACGGTCTCGTCTGCCTCTTGCATGAGAAGCCGTTTGCGGGCGTCAACGGCTCCGGCAAGCACATCAACTGGTCGCTTGCGACGGATGATGGCATCAATTTGCTCGAACCAAGCGACAATCCCTATATGAATCTACAATTCCTAGTCTTCTTCGGTGCGGTACTGAAGGCGGTAGATGTCTATGCGGACATCCTTCGTGCCTCCGTCTCGTCTGCTTCGAACGATCACCGCTTAGGGGCGCATGAGGCGCCGCCTGCGATTATCTCGGTTGCGATCGGCGAAGAGCTCGAGGCGATGGTCGAAGCGATGCTTGCCGAAGAGATTTTCAACCCGATCGAGCGTACTCGGACGAATCTCGGTATCGACACGATCTCGCTTGTCACGGTGGACAAGACGGATCGCAATCGGACCAGTCCCTTTGCCTTCACCGGAAATAAGTTCGAATTCCGTATGTGCGGGTCCAACACGAATATTGCAGAAGCAAGCTACACACTGAATACTGCTGTGGCCCAGACGTTGAAGGAAGCGGCGAATTACCTGAGTGATGCGGAGGATATCGAGCTTGCCGCCAGAGCGTATTTCGTCGAGACTGTTCGTAAGCATCAGCGCATTATCTTCAGTGGAGACAATTATTCCGTGGAGTGGCTGGAGGAAGCCAAGCGTCGCGGCCTGTCTAATATGACGAACACGGTTGATGCCGTCAAGAGCATGTATGAGGAGAAGAACATAAGGCTGTTTGCCGAGAATGATGTACTGACAGCCAAGGAGACGGAGTCACGTGCGGAGATTATGCTCGAAACTTATGTCAAAACGATACTGATCGAAGCCCGCACTGCTATCGATATGACGACAAGAGAGATCATGCCTGCGGTCGTCGAATACATCTATGATCTGACCCAGATAACGTATCAACAGCGTGCACTGAATCGTAACAAGGGCGGTGTCCACTCGATCCTGGATAGCTTCAACACCTATGTGGATGAGCTCTACGATTGTGTCACGAGGCTGAAGGATGCAGTAAGCGAGGTCTCGTCGGCCGGCACGAATGAGGCCAAGGCAGAGCGCTGTTATGAGGCGGTAATCCCGCGGATGGAGGACTTGCGTTCGGTTGTAGATCGCATCGAACCGATTATGCCCAAGAAGCTCTGGCCGTACCCTTCATACATGGCGATGATGCACGGTGTGTAAGGGATTGGCACATCAGCTGTTTCTGCCTTCATGGTACAATGAGAGTAGAAATAAGACCATTAGGTCACGGTAGTGGGAGGCATATAGTTGACGGATCAAGGACAGCAAGGGAATCAAGACCAGCGCCGAAATACACCTGCGGAGCAGACGGGACAGCAGCGCTCGGGGCAGAACCGTAATCGCAGCAACCGTAACCGTAACCGCGGCGGTCGCGGGCAGGGACAGTCCCAGCCGCGTCGCGATGCGGAGGGCGGATATTTCCGAGACAGTTCGTCGGAGCGACAAGGCGATGTGCGCTCCGGACAACAAGACAGACCGCAAGGATCGCAGAACAAGCGTCCGAATCAACGCCGCAACCAACAGAATAAGCAGGGGCGTCCGGATCAAGAGAATCGCGAACACAATCAGGCCAGATCCGGCGGTGCGGACGGATCGCAACAACAAGAGAATCGCAACCGAAACAAGAAGCGAAGCAGAAACCGGAATCGAAGGCCGCAACAAGATGAAACTGTAGCCGCCGTCACCACCGAAGCTTCCGCTACAGAGAAGCACGATGTACGGGCTAATACGGACGAGTTGCGAGATGGCGGTCGACCGCGTGACGCACAGGCCAATCGGGCGGAGCGAAGCGGTCAGCAACGCGAACAGCGTG
>CAZLEA010000003.1:83962-106559 GCA_964558445.1 uncultured Oscillospiraceae bacterium
CGTGACGCACAGGCCAATCGGGCGGAGCGAAGCGGTCAGCAACGCGAACAGCGTGAGCCTCGTGAGCAACGCGATCGGCGCGAACAACGAGAGCCCAGGGCCAAGAAGAAGTTGAACGTGAATCAGAAACCCCGTGCGAAGAAGATCGTGCTGGATCATCTTTTGAAGCCGGAGGAAACGGCCGAGGATATCCGCCTGGATAACCTCGTCATCGAGAAGGAAATCGAGCTCGAAATGGCTGAGATCAAGGCGATAAGCTTGGGCTTCGAATAAACAATCGAACAAGAGGCCTTGTCGTCACGGAAGCCCTGTGGAATCGACTGATTTTGGTTTACCTAATCTACTGATTGCGGTATAATCAACTTACTAGAAAGAGATGACGAATGCAGCGTAGAGGCAGATTTCTGAGCATAGAAGGAATCGACGGTTCGGGCAAGACTACAACAATCAATCGCCTGGCCGAAGCGATCGAAGCAGACGGTTATGATTTGCTCATCTTACGCGAACCGGGCGGAACAGCCGTCGGCGAACGTGTTCGATCGATCTTGCTGGATGAAGCACATGCGGGCATGGACGGACTCTGTGAGTTGTTCTTGTTTGCAGCGGCGAGAGCCGAGCTGACCGCCAAGGTGATCAGGCCCAAGCTCGATGCCGGAAGCGTAGTCATTTGTGATCGCTTCATTGACTCCACTGTCGCCTACCAAGGTTATGGGCGCGGAGTCGATAGGGAACAAATACAGAGAATCAACGAGGTGGCGACGGGTGGCTTGAAGCCGGATCGAACCTTCCTCTTGGATTTGGATCCGGCCGTGGCTAGCAAGCGCTTGGCAGGACGTACCGATCAGGCTCAGGATCGGCTGGATCAAGAAGACATGAGTTTTCGCCGATCTGTTCGGGAAGGCTACTTGGCATTAGCAGACAGTGAGCCGGAGCGTATCGTGAGAATCGATGCGAATCGGAGCACCGATGAAGTTGTAAGCGAGATACTGAAGGTTTTAAGGGAGGACTGGGAAGTATGAAATTATTATATGCAATCATTCATGATGAGGACACACCGCGTCTGATGGCCGAGCTCAACAAGAGCGGGTTTCGCGTGACGAAGCTGAATTCATCGGGTGGTTTCCTGAGATCGGGTAACACGACCTTGATGATCGTCATCGAAGACGAGCAGCAACAGGCAGTACTGGATATTATCCGCAAGTACTCGAGCGCACGCAAGGCCGCCATCAACACGAATCTCACTCCGTCGAATGTCGGGGGTTCTTACGTTCCCTTCCCGGTCGAGGTCACCGTCGGTGGCGCAACCGTTTTCGTATTGAACGTCGAGTATTTCGAGAAGATGTAGAGCACGTATCCGCAGATTTGCGGATCGCCCATTCGAGAGATTAATCATGATAGGAACGATAGCCGGAGCATCCTTCATTGGACAGAAGGATGCGGTACGGATGTTAGAGACCTGGCGTGTTCATGCGGACAGCCAGGCTCTTCTTTTTACGGGACCCGAGGGGATCGGTAAGCGCAGCCTCGCGAAGCAAGTTGCGCAGAGTTTGCTCTGCCGTCAAGCAGATCCGCAGACGGGGGAGCCGTGCGGTGTTTGTTCTGCGTGCACACTCTTCTTGGCGGGGACGCATCCGGACTTCCATCACCTAGCCATAGAAGGTAAGGAGCGCAATATCCCGATTGATCGGATACGAAGCCGCCTGATCGCGGATATCGGTCTTCGCCCCCAACAGGGCAAACGCAAGGTCTATCTCCTCGAAGCAGATGACCTCGCCGAGACCGCGCAGAACGCTCTCTTGAAGACGCTCGAAGAGCCATATGAATATGCGTATATCTTGTTGACAGTTAGCCAAGTGGCCAAGCTCTTACCCACCACGATCTCGCGTATGCAAGAGATTAGGTTGACTGCGTATGACGATGCCGAGATGGAGGCGATTATGCACCTCCATGATGTGCGTGATCCGCATCTGCTGCGGACGGTGCTTGCGGTTTCGGGCGGGATCCCGGGCACGGCTCTGACACTTGCCGGGGGCGACTGGTTCCCGGAACTTCGAGCCGAGATCTTCCGCATGATGAGCCAGCTGCTTGCCCGCCCGAGGGCGGAGATACTGACCGCCGATGTCAAGTATTTACTCGATCAGCGAGAGCATGCCGAGATGTATCTGGATTTGATGGAGGCGTGGCTCCGAGACCTCGTGGTCTACGACTTGAGCGGAGATACGAGTCGACTTCTGCACCAAGACCAAATTCCTCACTACCAGGGGCTAGATAGCCGCTTGCGGCACAAGTTCGGCAGTACGGGCGATCGTGCTATAATGACAAGCGGTAGCGAAGCTGTTTATCGTGCACTTGCCGCCGTCGGTGATGCAAGACGGGCGCTGGCACAGAACGTGAATGCCGAGATGGCGCTAACACGTCTGATGATGGAACTGATGAAACAGCTGCGATAAGTATGATTTGGCAGGGGCTGTTTAGCCTTTTGCTTGCGATAGCAGTCAGTAGGTATAGCGTACTGATCCAATTGAAGGAGTATAGAATGCCTGAAGTAGTCGGTGTTCGCTTCCATGGTGTCGGCAAGGCTTACGATTTTGAGCTTAGAGGCTTGAGTGTAGAGCCCGGCGATATGGTGGTCGTTGAGACGAAGAAGGGATTGCAGCTTGGCTTCTGTGCGGATAGCGGTAAGTATCGTGAGGAGAGACATCTCTTCGGACACTTGCTTCCGATCCTGCGCATAGCAAGCGACGAGGATGTCGCGAGGTATGAGGCCAATACGGAAGACGAACGTGAAGCGTTTCGCGTTTGTCGTACCAAGATCGAGGAGTTCGGCTTGGACATGAATCTGGTCGATGCGGAGTATACCCTGGATCGCCAGAAATTATTGTTTTATTTTACCGCCGATGATCGGGTAGATTTCAGACACATCGTGCGAGAGCTTGCCGCAATCTTCCGTTGCCGTATCGAGCTTCGCCAGATCGGTGTTCGAGATGAGGCCATGATGAGCGGCGGAGTCGGTATCTGCGGTAGAGAATTCTGTTGCTCTTCTTGGCTCGATACCTTCGTGCCGGTTTCGGTTCGGATGGCCAAGACACAGAGTCTGTCGATGAACCCGACCAAGATCTCGGGATCTTGCGGTCGCCTCATGTGCTGTTTGAAGTACGAACAAGATCAGTATGTCGAAACGAAGCGGATCGCCCCGCGTACCGGATCGATCGTTGTGACGCCGCGCGGCCGGGCATCTGTATTGGATGTCAATTTACTGACTGAGGCTGTCACAGTTCGCTTGGAGGGTGATGAGTCCGATGACTTGTATCGCTATCAGATCGATGAACTCGATTACAACAAACCGAGTCGCAAGAAGCAACCTGGCGTGCAGCCCAGAGAGGGTGTCCAGGCGCGAAGTGAGCGAGGGGGAGAGGAGACTGCTTCTTCTTGCTGTTCGTCCGGCTGTAAATCCGGATGTAAGCCCGAGGCTAAGAGTTTGTCGGATGACGACGAGACGACGGTAGTCGCCACGAGTTTGCCGACTCCCAAGAACGCTCCTCCTGAAGCGAAGCCTCGTAAGCAGAGGCGTATCGGCAGACCGGCCAAGCCCGGCTTCATCCCGCATATGATCAAGCCCGAGGACTTACCGACCGAATAATCGGCCGAGTGCCGTATTGGGAGCCTTATGACGAATGACGCCATGTTAAATGACGAAGTATTAGCTGTGCCCCTCTATCCGGATGAGAGCGTGGAAGACTTGCAGCGACAAGGGCTGCGCATCATCCAGAAGAAGGATGGGTTTCGTTTTGGCGAGGATGCCGTACTCTTGGCACATGGTGTCCATCGCTTATGGGACGCGACACAGAGAGGCGCTTGTTCCTTCGTGGAATTCGGCTCCCACTGCGGTGTCGTGTCTATTTTGTTTGCCGCTCTCTCGGAGGGGGCAACAGGCATCGGTCTCGAATTGGCTTCGCGCCAAGTCGACGTGATGCAGCGCAACATCGTACTCAATCGGCAGGAATCACGCCTATCTGCATCGCAAGTTGATGTGGCGAAGCTTGCGGATGGAACACTTATGCTGCCGGCGGGGATTAGAGCTTCGAGCTACGACTTCGTGATCGCAAATCCGCCGTATGGTCTGTATCATGCCGCTCCAGAAGCGCATGACGATATCGATGCCATCGAACGAGAGCGCCTGATCGCGCGTTTCGAGGTCGCGATCACGTTCGAACAGATGGCGAGAGCTGCGGCTAAGCTCCTTAGAAGCAGAGGTCGCTTCGTCTTCATCCATCGAACGGATCGCTTGCCAGAGCTCTTCTCGGGATTGGAGAAGGCTAGACTTCGACCCAGTGAGATGACCTTGATCTCGTCTCGCCGAGATACATCACCCGGCCTCGTACTCATCGCTGCGGTCAAGGACGGGCGGATTGGCGGATTTCGGATTCATCCGCAATTACACGTGCGCGAAGCGGACAATTCCTATGCTCCCGGTATGCAAGCGATCTACGGCAATCCGCAGGTTCTCTCTTCGGAGGATCTGATGGAGGGGCTCGTGCGGGTAAATCTGTGATCGAAGTAGCGCCGCCGATTTAATTGATTCGTGAGAGAGGTAGATTTATTGGAACAAGTAGGACGAAACAATGCGATCGAAGCCGACGCTTGTCTCTATATCGTAGGTATGCCGCTTGGAAACGTGGGCGACTTATCACCCAGAGCCCGTGAAGTGCTGGCAGCAGTAGATTGCATCGCTTGCGAGGATACGCGCGTGACGTCTCTTCTGTTGAGCCAAGTCGGTATCAAGCAGCGCTTATTGAGCTACCATGAACATAATCTGGCCAAACGCGGACCCGAACTGCTCGAGCGACTTAGGCGAGGGGAGCGCTTGGCGCTTGTCAGCGATGCCGGTATGCCGGCGATCTCAGACCCCGGCGAGAAGCTCGTAGCACTGGTTGCAGAAGCCCGGATTCCGATCTGTTCGGTGCCGGGACCTACGGCGGCTATGACTTGTCTGGCGGCTTCCGGTTTGGATAGCAGGCAGTTCTATTTCGAGGGATTCTTGGCTACCAAAGGGCGAGACAGGCAGAGTGCGCTAGCCCGCATCGCTTCATCCGAAGCGACGGTGATCCTCTACGAGGCACCGCACAGGATGGAGAAGACACTTGCGGATTTGGTGGCCGGTGGGCTCGGCGATCGGCGCATGGTCGCCGGGCGAGAAATAACGAAGCGTTATGAAGAGTACTTGCGCATGGAGGTTGAGGATCTCCTGGATCATCTAAGAGTGGTCGGCAGTCGCGGTGAGTTCACCTTGATTCTGGAAGGACTTGCGGCATACAGATTACGCCGCGGCGATACGGCTGAAACTGCTACGGAAATGTCGGAGATCGAACTTCGTACCGAGATCAAGGCCGCGCTGGAAGCGGGGGCAAGTCAGAAGACTCTGCTCGCTTCCTTGATAAACGAACATGGGTACAAGAAGAACCGGGCATACGATCTGATTTTGTCTGTGAAGGATGAAATGCTTTAGGTATAATAGGCCCAATGCTGAGGACGGAGGATAGTTTTTTGCAATCCAAGAATAAACGAATCAAACGTAGACGAGACAAGTCAGAGGCCGTGCATGAAGCGGCCCATGAGGCAAACGAGGTCAGACAGCCGGGATCACGACGCAAGCGAGGCGGCATCACTCCGATAGGTAGGGAGAATCGCGCATCGCAAGATCTGGCTATGATTGAGAAGCGCGAGAGGCAGCGCCTCATGAAGCGAAGTCGTCGTATGCAGCGCTCAGGCTTACCGATGACACCCGGACGCGTATTGTTCATGTCGTTTTTTGTGCCGTTTATGCTGATGGCGATCGCCTTCGGTGCGCAGGGCATGTGGCCGGTGCGAGACACCACGCCGCTTACCATAGACTTGTATCATCAGTATGCACCGTTCTTAGCCGAGCTTAGGACGAAGATGTTGAATCTGGAGTCCCCCTTCTATTCGTGGAATGGTGGGCTCGGTATGAATTTCTATGCCCTGATGGCCTACTATCTGGCGTCACCGCTCAATCTCTTGATGCTGTTGTTCCCGCCGCGTTTCCTGAGTGAAGCAGTCACGGTGCTGACGCTGCTCAAGATCGGTCTGATTGGCCTGACATCGTCTTATATGCTTCGCGAAGCCTTCTCACCGTACGGGAGCAGAACCGTCGCAGCCAAGGAGCCGAAGCAGGTGACTTACGGATCCGAGACGGGTACGGATTGGGCGCAGATTCTGATGAGTACGGCGTTTGCCCTATCCGGCTTCATGCTGGCGTATTCATGGGACATTATGTGGCTGGACTCGATCGTGATGCTTCCACTGATTGTCACGGGGCTTTACCGCTTGATCAAAGATGGGCGCTTCGTTCTCTATGTCGTAAGCTTGGCGCTCGCCATCGTCTTCAACTACTATATTGCGATTTTTGTCTGTTTGTTTACGGGGCTCTACTTCTTCGTCCTCTTCGTCACGGTTTCGCCGGATGTCGATCGCTTCCGCTTGAATAAGCCGGCCTTCTTCTTGGCCCGCTTATCTCGCTTCACCTTCGCCTCGATTCTGGGTGGACTTCTCTCTGCCTTCCTCTCGGTTCCGACCTATCTGGCGCTGCAGATTACCTCTGCGACGGACGATGCGTTCCCGACCACATGGCGCCTCGGTTTCGATTTCTTCGAGTTTATCGCGAGGCATCTGATCGATATGGAACCCAAGATAAGGAGCGGTCTGCCGAATATCTACGTGGGTTTGGCGGTCTTCATCTTGGTGCCGGTCTATCTGATGACGAAGCATATCCGCCTGAGCGAGAAGCTTGCCCATCTGGCTATCCTCGCCTTCTTATATGTCAGTTTCAACTCGAATATGCTCAATTTCATCTGGCACGGTATGCACTATCCGAATCAGCTCCCACATCGCTTTGCCTTCGTTTACTCCTTTGTCTTGATTATTATGATGTACAGGGCGTTCTCGGGGCTCAGAGACATGTCGGCTGTTCAACTGGCAATCGGTCCCATCGTGGGTATTCTCTATATCGTGATGGCAGAACGGTTGATACCGGAGGAGGTCGATCACGAGACGGCTATGGTCTCCGTGCTCTTCTTGATTCTCCTGACGGCTGCGATCTCGCTTGTACGAAACAAGGAGCGAAGCTTCCGCTTCATGATGCAAGCACTTACGGTAGTGATGATACTTGAGATCATGGTCAACAGTATCGTGACGATTACGACGATCCACATCAACGAGAGTTATACGCGTCGCAGCACCTTCAACGGTGACTTCGACGAGGTCCGGGCGGAATTGGCCATAATCGAGGAGCTGGAGGGGAAGAACAGCTTCTATCGAACGGAGCTGATTCAGCAGAAGACGACGAATAGCCCTGCGCTCTATGGGTACAAGGGTTTCACGATCTTCTCGTCGACGAGCTACGAGGACACGGCCAAGCTTATGCGGAGGCTCGGCTACCACGGCAATAACATCAACTCTTATAAATACACGTCGTCGACCCCGCTTCTCAATTCGATCTTCGGTATCGAATATCTGATAAATAAGGATGCTGCGATCCGCGATCCCCTCCTCGAGGATTTGGGGACGGATAGCAGCTTGTATAGCTACCGCAACCCCTACGCCTTGTCGCCAGGCTTCATGGTATCAAGCGATATTCTGAATTGGAATGTGACGAGCGGGACCCCCTTCCAGATCCAAAACGATTTCGTTGCTAAGGCAAGCGGGCATGACAGCCTCTTCGAAGGCATGGAGATAGAGACCGAGTCGGCGATCAACATGAACGATGACAACGGGACAGCCAAGAACGGCTTCGCCTATCTCCCCGTGAAGAATGAGGAGAGCTCGGAGATCACGCTTGTGATCAGAAACGAAGAGAGCAGACATCTGTTCTTCCATGTCGATACCGTATTCAGTATGAGCGTCAACGCGGTGGTGGATAGCGGGAGTACGGATCCGGATGTGAACAGCACCGTCTTCGAGGAGACGAGAAGCATCAATAAGCCTGAGCTCTTCGATATGGGTTTCGTCGAAGCAGGGGAGACCGTCCGTATTCGTGTCAATATCGATGAGGACAAGGGCGGACGCTTCAAGATAGCAGCCGCTTCACTGAACCAAGATGCCTACATCAACGCGATGACGGAACTGGAGACCGGTAATCTCGTTATAACAAATTATAATTCTCGTATGCTAAGCGGGCAGGTGGAAGCCTCGGACGATGGCATACTCTTCTTATCGATCCCGTATGATGAGTACTGGCAGGCAGATGTGGACGGTGAGGCTGTTTCGCTTGTCCGCGTGGCCGATGGCTTGAGTGGCGTTCCGCTTACGGCAGGAACACATAACGTGACGCTGACCTATACGCCGCCCGCCTTCTGGATCGGCGTGCTGATTTCGCTTCTGGCACTAGTGGTCTTGCTCCTATGGCTTCTGATTTGGCGTAGTCGGGCAGGCAAACGATTCACCAGAGACAAGCAGATTGTGCTCGCACTCGAGCAGCGCCAATTGCTGGAGATGAGGGCTCGGGCAGGTGATGTGCCGGAGTCGATGCCGACACGTAAACGCCGTTCGGAACCGAGTGGCATACGTACGACGCCGCTGCCTGAGAAACCGGAGAGCCTTGAGGAGAGTGTAGTTCAGGCTCAGAGTGCCAAGGAGGCTGCTGCAGAGATGATCGCTTATCATGAGCGAGAGCAAGCGTTGGCCAGGGAAGAGAGCCAAGCGGCAGAGCCCGAGGAGGCCGAGGCCGATACGACGAAGGAAGCATAATCTCTTGCTTTTTGGCCAAAAATGGCGAATATCGTCGTAAATCGGCGAAAAACAGAGGAATATTCACGTAAATCGAAAAATGCCCTTGACAGCCCTCCCAAAGGTGCTAGAATGAACAAGCATTTTATGAACGTATGTCATTTGTCTGCTTGTGTAAGAAGAAATGGCAGACAGTTATTGGAGGTATAGAACATGAGTACATATGTGGCGAAGGGTTCAGATATTGAGCGCGCCTGGTATGTGGTAGATGCAGCCGACAAGACGCTCGGCCGTCTCACAACAGAGATCGCAATGATCCTGATGGGTAAGAAGAAGCCCACTTACACCCCTTTCCTCGACACCGGTGACTTCGTGATCGTCGTCAACGCGGAGAAGGTTAAGGTTACAGGCAACAAGGCCCAAGATAAGATCTATGCTTATCACACCGGTTATCCGGGTGGCCTGAAGGAGACCAACTTCAACACCATGATTCAGAAGCGTCCGGAGCGCGTCATCGAGCTTGCCGTCAAGGGCATGCTGCCGAAGAATTCGCTTGGTCGTCAGATGATCAAGAAGCTCAAGGTCTATGCCGGTAGCGAGCATCCGCATGAAGCACAGCAGCCTGTCGTGCTGGATATCAAGGCGTAAGGGGAGGAATCTAAATGTCTGCTAAGAGCGCAAAAGTTTATTTCTGGGGCACAGGCCGTCGTAAGAACGCCGTCGCCCGTGTTCGTCTCCTGCCCGGTAACGGCCAGATCACCGTTAACGGTAAGGACATTGAAGAGTACTTCGGTCTTGAGACCTTGAAGCTCATCATCCGTCAGCCCCTCGTTCTGACCAACACACTCGACAAGTTCGATGTTCTGGTTAAGGTCGAAGGCGGCGGCCTCAGCGGCCAGGCCGGTGCAATCCGTCACGGTATTGCCCGCGCACTGAACGAAGCCGATACCGATACCTATCGCGCCGACCTGAAGAAGGCCGGTTACCTCACACGCGACTCGCGTATGAAGGAGCGTAAGAAGTACGGTCTCAAGAAGGCTCGTAAGGCTTCGCAGTTCTCCAAGCGTTAATTCGTTCGGACGAGGCACATTTCTATATCGATCTATCGGAGGCGAGAGGCTTATGCTTTTCGCCTTTTGCCTTGTTGCGAATTGGCAGAACGATTCGCGATACGTGTTACAATAGGCATAGATGTGCCCGAGGGGCCGATGCGAGGTAACGATGAAACGGACAAGAGTGAAGCCGGGAGAGGCGAAGACGAAGAGACATTTCCTGGATTGCGAACCGGATGAGGATTGCGTCTTGCATGGCAATCGCAGCTTCGGTCAATCGCTTCGGATTGCCGCTTGGGGTTTTCGCCAAGCGGTTTATGATCGTAATTTCAAGATCCAATTATCTGCAGGTGCACTCGCATTGATTCTAGCAGGAATACTTCGCTTGGATGCGCTACGATTTGCAATCATTATTCTCAGCATTGCACTGGTCATCAGCTTGGAACTCATCAACACCGCTCTGGAGAAGAACGTGGATTTGGCCAGTCATGAGCACTATCATCCGCTTGCCAAGGCCGCCAAGGATATAGCGGCGGGTGCCGTCCTCTTCGCTTCCGTAGTTTCGATTGTGATCGGTCTCTTGATCTTGGGTCCGCCCTTGTGGCAATTATTGTTTGGATAATATATGCATATAGATTTACTCTCTTCAACTGAAGCAGCTACTGTCGCCCTCGGTCATTTGATCGGCTCGTCTATCGACGCGGCCGTTCTAACCCTGGACGGCGATCTCGGTGTCGGTAAGACCCACTTCGTAACAGGACTCGCCCAGGGGCTCGGGCATGGGGGAGCGGTTAGCAGTCCGACCTTTGCCCTCGTGAGTGAATACGATGAGGGGGGTGCCAGATTCGCTCTCTACCATATGGATGCCTATCGACTGCCGGATGCCGATGCCTTCTTGGCTGCGGGCTTGGACGAGTACTTCAGCCTTGGGGGCGTCTGCGTAATTGAGTGGGCGGAGCTGGTTGAGGATGCGCTGCCCGAGGATTGTATCCGTATCCGGATCACGCGCTTGGACGATCTGAGTGCAGGAGATGAAGTGCAGACGCCGGTTGTCGCAGATGAAGACGGTGTACAGCAGATTATTCTGCCGGAGGATCATGTGAAGCGCTTGATCCGAATCTGTTTGCCGGAGACGAAGGTCGGTACGCGGTTTGGGGAGACGCTTCTTGAGATGCTGCGAGAGAGCACGATCGATGGAATTCGCGAAGCGTATGAAGATGAGAAGAACTAGAGGGATTAGAAGATGAAGATATTGGCTGTAGATACATCGGGTCCGATTTGCTCCGTTGCAGTGGGCGTTGACGGACAAGTAGAAGCGACGATCGCGCTTGATCGCGGACGTACGCACTCAACGCAGGTTCTACCGGCCATTGATGCCATCTTAGAGATGGCAGGTCTTAAGCTCATGGATCTGGATATGCTGGCCGTAACGGTCGGTCCCGGTTCGTTTACCGGGATTCGTATCGGCATCGCGACGGTGCAGGGGATCGCTGTTGCAGCCGGATTGCCTGTTGTGCCGCTCTCTTCGCTTGCTGTGATGGCCGAAGCCGCACACCAAATGGGGATGGCCTCAATGCCACTCATCGATGCGAGGCATCAGAGGGCGTTTGGCGGTTTGTATAGCGGGGAGGGGTGCCTCTTGGCAGAGGATCTTGTGAGCCTTGGCGAATGGGCCGATAGGATCCTGGTGATGGCGCCACGCCCCGAGCGTATCTTGCTTAGCGGTGATGCTGCGGATGAAGCGATTCGTCTCGATGTACTTGGTGATAAACTTCGGGCTGCCGGTATCGAGTTATATCAATCGGGTTTGAAGGCGCCCATGGCTGCAGATGCAGTCCGTTTGGCTTGGCGCATACTGGATCAAGATCCGAATGCGGCCATCGACCCGGCGAGGCTCGAACCCTCTTACCTCAGCTTGACCTCGGCGGAGAAACAGCTCGGCATTGAAGTTTAGGTGTAACTAGAATGGATTACCATATTCGCAGAGCCTCGGCCATAGACTTGGATCGATTGGTCGACTTGGAACAGAAGACATTTGCCGTGCCCTGGACGAGGGCACAGATCGCAAGCGAGATCTCGGAACCGGAGCGATCGTACTATCTGATCGCTGCCCTATCGTCTGCAGAGGATGCACCGCTGCTTGGCTCGATCTCCTGGAGGCAAGTGCTGGATGAGGCGGATATACTAAACGTTGCCGTTGATCCGTCGGTTCAGAGGCAGGGCATCGGGCGTGCGCTCTTGTCGGCAGCACTGTCGTATATGGCCGAGCGCGGTGTTGAGAAGGTGACACTGGAAGTGGCCAAGAAGAAGACAGGTGCCAAGGCGCTCTATTTGCTAGCAGGCTTCGCCGTCAGAGGCGAAATCAAGGATTATTATCCCGAAGAAGATGATGATGCGTGGCTCATGGTCTTGGCGATAGACGAACGGCAAATTTAACAAAACGGGGGCGATTAATTCTCTGTTTATATATTTTATATACAAATAGCACAAGGTTAGGCGCTTCAGCTTGTTAATATTGACAAGCCCAAAACGCTTCGATATACTTGAATTAACTGGCCACAAGCTCGTAGCCACTGATACATGGCGAGCCGGCATTATCGAGATACCTCGTGTAAGACGAACTGCTTGACTCGAACTCGAGATCTCACCGGTCAAACCGGTTTGGAGGAATGAAGGATGATCAAACGTACCGTAGTATTCAACTGTGAGGATTCGATGCACATGAAGGCCATCGCGGTCCTGATTCAGAAGACTTCCGTTTACAATTCTAGCATCTGGCTCACACGCGGAGAGCGTCGTGCGAACGCCAAGAGCTTGCTCGGTGTTATGTCTTTGGGAATTGAGAACGGCATGGAGATTGAGATTTCCGCCGAGGGAAGCGACGAAGACGAAGCCATCGAGGGCGTAGCAAGCTACCTGCTCGACCCGCAGCTATAAGCCATTCCATAGCGAATAAGCGACCTGTTTATTCCTTATAGGAGGACCAATTGACTAGAGACGAACGGCATGAGCCATTCGATGCCAGATTGGATTTAGTTCCGACGAGCCCTGGGGTATATCTGATGAAGGATACCGAGGGCTCTGTTATTTATGTCGGTAAGGCGATCAATCTGCGTAGCCGCTTGACGAGCTACTTCACCCCGAATCCCAAGGGCACACTGAAGGTCATGATGATGATCGAGAAGATACGGGACTTCGACTTCCTCGTTTGTAGAAATGAGCTCGAAGCACTCGTCTTGGAATCGAATCTGATCAAACAGTACCAGCCCTTCTACAATATCTTATTAAAGGATGATCACGACTATCCCTACATCAAGGTCACGATGAATGAGCTCTACCCCAGGGTTTTGAAGGCCTATCGAATCGGCCCGGACCAGAAGGAGGGCGCGCTCTATTTCGGACCGTATCTGAACGGGGACGTCAATCGCGCGATCCAAACGCTCCACGAACTGTTCCCGATGAAGACTTGCAGGCGAGAATTCCCCCGAGATGTCGGTAAGGAGAGGCCTTGTTTGAATTACTATATTCATCGCTGTATCGGGCCCTGCCTCGGCGATGTGTCTGCCGAGGATTATCGAGTTGTCATGCAGGAGGTTGTCGACTTCCTCGCCGGTCGCTATACCGGCATCATCGGCGAGTTGAAGACACAGATGCAAGCAGCATCCGAGGCACTCGAATTTGAGAAGGCGGCACGGATCAGAGATCGCATCCAATCGCTGGAAGTGCTAAGTCGTCAGCAGACGGCCGTATCCGCACAACGCTATGATGCAGATGCGCTCGGCATCGCGAGAAGTCCGGTCGAGATCTGTATCTTGAAGCTCGAGGTTCGCGATGGCAAAATCAGCGGCACATCCACCTTCTTCTTCGATACCGGTACAGATGACGATGCAGAGATTCTGACCGCATTCATGAGTCAGTACTACCCGCAAGCTGCGATGATTCCGCGCCAGATTCTGCTTGGTACCGGTCTCGAAGCGGAGAGTCAAGAGACTCTGGAGCGTACGCTCGGCGAGCTTGCCGGACGCAGGGTCTCGATTCATCTACCCGAGCGCGGTGATAAGAAACAGGTACTGGACCTGGCGATGAAAAATGCAGAAGAGACCTTGAAGCGCAGGCGTTTGCTGGTCGGCAGCTCACAAGAGGCAATCGATGAGGGTCTACGACTGATTGGTGAGCTTACAGGCTGTAAGGAGGCACCGGCACGGATCGAAGCGTACGATATCTCGAACCTGGGAGCGGACGACAAGGCGTGCTCGATGATCGTGTTCACGCATGGTAAGGCAAGTAAGCGCGATTACCGTCAGTTCAAGATCAAGCAAGTCGAAGGTCAAGATGACTATGCCTCGCTGACTGAGGCTATCGGTAGGCGCTTAGATCGTTTGGGCGATGAGAAATTCGGTAGGAGACCGGACCTCATCCTCGTCGATGGCGGCCTCCAGCACGTAGCGGTGATCGGCCGTCTCCTTGGCGAGCGAGGTCTTCAGATTCCGCTTGCGGGTATGGTCAAGGACGGGCGCCATCGCACGCGCGGACTTGCGCTTGCCTCGGGCGAGATCGTGGAGCTTGGGCGCGCGGCAGGGATTGCAGACAGCGGGCCGCCATCCGATCGGCGAAACGACATTCCTAGATTGCAGGCCGGTAGCGAGACCGGTATTCCGGGTCAACATGCGGACAGCTATGATGAGAGTGTCGCGCGTCTGGAAGTCGATATCTCCGCACTGGATCGCGAGCAGGTGATGCGTATCCTTCGCCTGCTTGCAGCGATTCAGAACGAAGCACATCGCTTCGCCGGACGCTATCAGCAGAAGCTTGCGAACAAGAGACAAACGAAGTTCAAACTCGAGACAATACCGGGTATTGGACCGGCGAGGCGCAAGGCGCTCTTGTTGGCTATGGGTTCGATCAAGCGGATCAGCGAAGCGAGTGAAGCCGAGCTCTTGGAGCAAGTACCGGAGCTCGGCCAGAAGCAAGCCCGTGCCGTCTTCTTGCATTTCCACCCGGAGGCAGAAGAGCAAGTGACTGAGGAAGGAGGTCAAGGCGTATGAGTATATGGGCATTGTCTGATCCGCACCTGTCTTTTGGTAGCGATAAACCGATGGATGTCTTCGGAGAGCAGTGGGCGAACCACCCGGAGATGATTCGTCAACACTGGATCGAACGCGTGAGACCGGAGGACACGGTATTGATGCCGGGCGACATCTCCTGGGCGATGAACTTCCACGAGGTGCTCCCTGATCTTCGCTTCATTGATTCGTTACCAGGTCACAAGTTGATCGGTCGCGGCAACCACGATTATTGGTGGGATTCTCTGGCCAAGATGGACGCGTTCTGTGCGGCAGAGGGTTTATCGACGCTTCGCTTCATGCGACATAACGCAGTCGAGGTCGAGGGCGTGATCATAACGAATACAAGAGGCTGGATCCTGCCGGATGACCGCGAATTCGGCGAACAAGATGCGAAGATCTACAGGCGAGAATTGATTCGCCTGAAGCTCTCCTTGGATGCGGCCGAGAAGCTTAGATCTGGGGAGCAAACGCTACTAGCAACCTTCCATTATCCGCCTGTCGGGCCGAGAGGAATTGCCAATGAGCTTACAGAGATGTTGGAGTCTTACGGAGTCGATGCGTGTATCTACGGACATGTCCACGGCCAATCGCCCCGCTACTCGTTTAACGGGACGCTAAACGGCATTTCTTACAAGAATACAGCTTGCGATTTCCTTGGTTTCAGACCCCTGCTGCTGTATGGCCAGACCCATCCTTTGCTTGGCTTGCCCTACTTCGCGCCGGAAGGCTATAATAGATCTACTTAACCGCCTATTAACATCCTTTGGGGGTACGCATGCTTAGAAGTATGACAGGGTTCGGCCGAGGCATTGCAGAGCGAGAGGGGACCAAGTTGACTGTAGATATCAAATCGGTCAATAACCGTTTCTTCGATGCACAGATTCGTATGCCTCGAGAATTATCGAGCCTGGAATTGCAGCTTCGACAACTCTGCCAGAAGAAGATTGCCCGTGGCAAGCTCGATATCACTGTGAATTGGAGTCGAAGCGATTTGGCTACGACCGAGATCACGGCAGACCTCTCGCTTGCGAAGTCTTATGCCGATGCGATCACTTCGATTGCCGGCGAGATCGGCGCACATTATGCTTATTCGCCAGACCCTCTCCAGATCGCAAGCCTCCCGCATGTTCTGACGACCAGCTCGAAGGAACTCGATCAAGATTATTGGTCCGGCTTGCTCTCGGAAGCAGCCGAAGAGGCAATCCTTTGCCTGATCGCCATGCGAACAAGCGAAGGAAGCTGGCTTAGAGACGATATGGCAGAGAAGCTCGATGAACTCAGCGCGCTTCGCCTGCAGGTATTGGAGCGCTCACCCGAAGTGATTCGAGCGTATGAGGATCGACTTCGCGAGAAGCTGGATCAGCTGCTTGGCGAGAGGGTAAACGAGATCTTTGCAGAGAACCGTTTGGCGGCAGAGGTGTTGGTGTTTGCAGACAAGGCGAACGTGGACGAAGAATTGGTCCGTTTGGACAGTCACCTAAACGGATTTAGAGCGATCATGGATGCAGATGACAGCCAGGGGAAGAAGCTAGACTTCTTGATCCAGGAGATGAACCGAGAGATTAATACAATCGGTTCGAAGGCGAATGATCTGGACGTGACGAATTTGGTTGTCGAGATGAAGGCTGTCCTGGAGAAGATCCGTGAGCAGGTTCAGAATATCGAATAGTTAGAATGGGAAGACGAGCAATTGAATCATGGATTTATTCAGATAGGCTATAGTAATATGGTGAATGCGGCGCGAATCATCGCGATTGTCAATCCGGATTCGGCGCCGGTTCGGCGCATGATCCAGGATGCGCGCGACAGAGGTGCCTTGATCGATGCTTCATCCGGTAAGAAGACACGAGCCGTGCTCGTGATGGACAGCGATCAGCTGATCTTGTCCGCCTTATCGACCGAGGACCTGGAGACACGTATGAGTAACGCGGGGGAGCGACAAGCCGAGGATGATGTGGGAGAATAACAAACCACTTATTTGCGGTTCGGACGATTAGACGTTGGATGCAGCGTTACAGAAATGACCTTCTTGGGCGGGAGACGAGTAAGACATTGAGTGAGAGTAAACAGTTTGAGATTCAACCGGAAGGTGTGGTTATCTGCCTGAGTGGCCCTTCCGGAGTAGGTAAGGGCACGGTGATCGACGCCGTCATGGGCTTGACCGATAAGCTTGTACACTCGGTATCGGTTACAACAAGAGCACCCAGACCGAAGGAGAGGGAAGGGATCTCGTATTACTTCCGTACGCGCGAAGAGTTCGAGGAATTGCTTCGTTCGGGCCAGATCCTAGAGTATGACGAATATTGCGAGAACTACTACGGTACGCCCCGCGAGCCCATCCTCGAGAAGATGGCGGAGGGGATCAACGTGATTATGGATGTCACGGTACCGGGTTCACTTCAGACAATACAGAACTTCCCTGAAGCGATCGGTATCTTCTTGTTGCCGCCAAGCTTCACCGAACTGCGCAGACGCTTGGTCGGTCGCGGGACAGAAGATTCGTTGACCATCGAGATGCGCATGGAGAAGGCCGTACATGAGATCGGCCAAGCCGGTAAGTTCAAGTATATTCTCGTGAATTACGATGTCCAAGAGACCGCACGTTTGATCCTTTCGATCTTGGAGGCCGAGCAGCATTTGGCCGCCAACTTAAAAGGAATTGAACAAATGATTATTAACAGGTAGAATTAGAAATATTCTGTGTGGAGAAACCGCTTGGTTCTCCGCACGCCCCAAGTAAACAGGAGGCTGAAATGCTCAACAAACCACCTTTAGATGAATTATTACCCAAGACAGAGAATCGCTATACCTTGGCGGTTCTTGTTGCTAAGCGCGCACGTCAGCTCGTAGACGGTGCTCAGCCCCTGATCGATTCGGATTCCCCCAACCTGGTCACCTTGGCCAGCGAGGAAGTCGCCGAGTCCACCGTTGTCGGTGTACCGGGCGATCACAATCCGGTTGTGCCGATTCGTCCGGAGATCGAGGCGGCTCGCCTCGCAGCCGAACGCGATGCGGATAACGATATGACATTCGACCTGCTGCAGCAGGTGCAAGTCGTGCAGCCTGTCGTCGAAGAGGAGGAGCCCGCACCGCGCGCTTCCATGATCAAGATCCTCGGTGAAGACGGCGAGATCTACGAACAAGACGAACTAAACGAAGACGGAACACCGAAGGAACCGGTTGAAGCCAAGGCGGAGGATGCCGAGGACGACGATGACTTGTTCGATGAGGAAGAGATCGAAGTCGAAGACGATACCGAAGATAATACCGAAGAAGACGATACAGAAGAGGAGGCTTAAGTATGCCTGAGTGGAAGACCATGGAGAAGATTGTTGCACTGGCGAAGAACCGCGGCTTCATCTTCCCCGGATCCGAAATCTATGGCGGCCTAGCCAACTCCTGGGACTACGGTCCCTTGGGTGTCGAGTTGAAGAACAACGTGAAGCAGGCATGGTGGCAGAAGTTTGTTCGCGAGAGCGAGTATAACGTAGGCCTCGATGCAGCGATCCTGATGAATCCCAGAACTTGGGAGGCATCCGGCCACTTGGCTTCGTTCACCGATCCTCTGACGGATTGCAAGAACTGTCGTTCGCGCTTCCGTGCCGATAACCTGATAGAAGATTGGAATGCCGAACAGGGCATCGAATTGTCGGTTGACGGCTGGGAGAACGATAAGCTGATTCATTATATTCGCGAACACGAGATCCCCTGCCCGAGCTGCGGGAAGAAGGAATTTACGGATGTTCGTCAGTTCAATATGATGTTCAAGACCTTCCAAGGCGTTACCGAAGACAGTCAGTCCGAGCTCTACTTGCGCCCGGAGACGGCCCAGGGTATCTTCGTCAACTATCGCAACGTACAGCGCTCGATGCGTAAGAAGATCCCGTTTGGCGTCGCACAGATCGGTAAGTCGTTTAGAAACGAGATCACGCCCGGTAACTTCACCTTCCGCACCCGCGAGTTCGAGCAGATGGAACTGGAGTTTTTCTGCAAGCCGGGTACCGGTATGGAGTGGTTCACTTACTGGAAGGATTTCAGTGAGCAGTGGCTCAGAGATCTCGGCTTACCGGAGGAATCGCTTCGCAGCCGTGACCACAGTGCAGATGAACTGTCCTTCTACTCGGAAGCGACCACGGACCTCGAGTACTTATTCCCCTTCGGCTGGGGTGAGCTCTGGGGCATTGCATCCCGTACGGACTACGATCTGAAGCAACACATGGAACATTCGCGCCAGGATCTGACCTACTTCGATCCGCAAACGAACGAGAAGTACATCCCGCATGTCATCGAGCCGTCGCTCGGTGCAGACCGCGTCACCTTGGCCTTCCTCTGTGCGGCGTATGACGAAGAGACACTGGAGAATGGAGAGACCAGAGTTGTGCTCCGGTTCAAACCGGCGCTGGCACCGATCAAGATTGCGGTCTTGCCGCTCTCTGCCAAGCTCAGTGATGCATGCAAGCCGCTGGCTGCAAGGCTCCGGAAGCACTGGAACATAGAGCTCGACGATCGTCAGAGCATCGGTAAGCGTTACCGCCGCCAAGACGAGATCGGCACACCATATTGCGTCACATTCGACTTTGATTCCTTGGAAGATAACTGCGTCACCGTGCGCGAGAGGGATACCATGGAACAAGTAAGAATCCCAATTGATTCGCTGGAGCAGCATTTCATGGGGAAGTTTGACTTTTGAGGCTAATAGCCGGCACAAATGTGCCGGCTATTAATTTTTATAAGGAGGATCTATATGCCTAAGTACGTTTATCTTTTTTCAGAGGGTCGTGCAGACATGCGTAATCTCCTAGGCGGCAAGGGAGCTAACCTGTCAGAGATGACCTATCTTGGTTTACCCGTCCCGTTTGGCTTCGTAATCAGTACGGAAGCTTGTCTTCGTTATTATGAAGATGGACAGGTTATTGCACCCGAAATCGTTGAAGAAATCGAAGCGGCTATCGTCGCCGTCGAGGGCAAAGAGGGTAAGAAGCTCGGTGACCCCGAGGATCCGCTTCTCGTCTCGGTCCGTTCCGGTGCCAGAGCATCGATGCCCGGCATGATGGATACGGTCTTGAATCTTGGCTTGAACGCCGAAACAGTCAAGGGGCTCGGTGCGTTGACGGGCAATCCGCGTTTTGCCATGGATAGCTACCGTCGCCTGATTATGATGTTTGCCGATGTCGTCATGGGTATCGACAAGGATTATTTCGAAGCCGAGCTAGATGCGGTCAAGGAAGATCGTGGGGTAGAGCTCGACACGGATCTTGATGCCGATGATATGCAAGAGGTGTTGGATCGCTTCCTCGCCGTATATAAGAAGTATAAGGGCGAAGATTTCCCGCAGGATCCGAAGAAGCAACTGCTCTGGGCGATTGAAGCTGTCTTCAAGAGCTGGCACAACGAGCGCGCCGTCTACTACCGCCGTCAGAACAATATCCCGTCCTCTTGGGGCACCGCGGTCAACGTACAGATCATGGTCTACGGCAATATGGGCGAGAGCTCGGGGACGGGCGTTGCCTTCAGCCGGAATCCGGCAGACGGAAGCAACCATATCTTCGGTGAGTATTTGATCAACGCGCAGGGCGAAGATGTTGTTGCGGGTGTTCGCACACCGGAGCCGCTTGATCACCTAAACGACATCATGCCCGATATCTACGACCAATTTGGCCACATCGCGAAGAAACTCGAGACGCACTATAAGGATATGCAAGACCTTGAGTTCACGATAGAACGCGGCAAGCTCTACATCCTCCAGACCAGAAACGGTAAGCGTACCGCAGCCGCAGCACTCAAGATTGCAGTCGACATGGTAAACGAAGGTTTGCTGACGAAGGAAGAAGCACTGATGAAGATCGATGCAGGCTCCCTCGACACACTGCTACACCCCGGTTTCGATCCGGCAGCGTTGAAGCGTGCGAGTAATATTGCCAAAGGCCTCCCCGCATCCCCCGGCGCCGCCTCCGGTCGCGTGACCTTCTCGGCGGCCCGTGTTGTGGAACTGGCAGAAGCAGGCATACCCGCCATCTTGGTTCGACTTGAGACGAGTCCCGAAGATATCGCCGGTATGGATAAGTCACAGGGCATTCTGACCGGTCGTGGTGGCATGACCTCGCATGCGGCTGTTGTCGCGCGCGGCATGGGCAAGTGCTGTGTGTCCGGTGCATCCGATATCACGATCAACGAGCGAGAGGGCTATCTGGTCGATCGCAATGGTGATCGTTACAACGAAGACGATCAGATTTCGCTCGACGGCAGTACCGGTATGGTGTATGCCGGAGCGATAGAGACGGTCGACGCGGAGATGACAGGTGAATTTGCTACCATTATGAAGTGGGCAGACGAAGTGCGCACCATGCAGGTTCGCGCGAACGCCGATTCGCCGAAGGATGCGACAGTTGCTCGCGAGCTCGGTGCGAACGGTATCGGCCTCACGCGTACGGAGCACATGTTCTTCGACCAGGATCGTATCTTCCTCTTCCGTCAGATGATCGTGGCCGAGAACGAAGAAGCGAGACGCACGGCCTTGGCCAAGCTCCTCCCGATTCAGCAAACGGATTTCGAGGGTATCTTCGAAGCCATGGCCGGATTGCCGGTTACGATCAGGCTCCTCGACCCGCCTCTGCACGAATTCTTGCCAACGGCAGATACGGAGATCGCAGCCCTGGCGACAGAACTCGGACTCGAAATTGATGTCCTTCGCGACAAGATCCATGCGCTGCATGAGCTCAATCCGATGATGGGTCACCGCGGGCTTCGCCTGGCGGTCTCGTATCCCGAGATTGCCGAGATGCAGACCGAAGCGATTATGCGCGCGGCGATCAGTCAGGGTAGGGCAGGGAATCCTGTTGTGCCGGAAATCATGATCCCGTTGGCATCGGATCCTGGCGAACTGCGCTACGTCGAGCAGATCGTGCGTCGCACGGCAGAACGTATCATCTCGGAACAAGAGATTGAGCTCGCATACTCTGTCGGTGCGATGATCGAGACGCCGCGCGCGGCACTCCTGGCAGCAGAGCTCTCCCTGCACGCTGAGTTCTTCAGCTTCGGTACCAACGATATGACGCAGCTGGCTTATGGCTTATCGCGTGATGATGCCGGCCGTATATTGGAGGACTATTACAACGCCGCCATCTTCGAGACAGACCCGACTGCCCTGTTAGATCAGAAGGGTGTAGGCCGATTGATGAAGATCGCGGTCGATGAGACAAGAGCATTGAAGCCCAAGATGAAGCTTGGTATCTGCGGAGAGCATGGAGGCGAGCCGTCGTCCGTGAAGTTCTGCGCGAAGCTCGGACTGGATTATGTATCTTGTTCGCCATTCCGCGTACCGATTGCTAGACTCGCAGCCGCACAAGCCGCAGTCGAGGCGAAGGGCTAATTACCCAAACCATCTATAGTACATATGTCTAAGCCGGGTTAGGAGAGTAAGCGATCCTGACTCGGCTTCGTGCTTCCTCGGATGATACATCTACTTATATGAGGGGCAAAAGATCAGTGTAACAAATGTGACGGCGCCATAAGCTTGTGATGGTCATAATAATAAGTCCATCGAAGGAATCGAAACGAGTGAGATCGTGAAGCGATTCGCGGTGGCAAGACGGTGCGAAACACCCGGACGGGTTGCTGAAACCAAGAGAGTGCTTCAGAAACCGCCTTGACAGAATCAGATGATCGATGGTATCATCATTGATGCGCCTCACGAGAGAGGCCGGACCTTGAAAATTGAACAGAGACAAATAGTGCAAA
>CAZLEA010000004.1:0-10775 GCA_964558445.1 uncultured Oscillospiraceae bacterium
AATCCACTGTGATAAATAATTATCACGACATGTGAATACGCATACATAATAGCACGATATGAACAAGAGAAAATAGCAATCCGTACAAATGGATATTATGAACAACGAATTCTTCGGTATGGATTAAATTGATAATGAATGTGCAAATAAATTCACTTGTTAAAATAATTATTTATATGTATATGTTTATTATATATTTAGTGGTTCCGCTCACAATAAATAAAGGTTTAAAAGTCGATTTTGAATACCCTTGACACCCTCTCTGGGGTGGGTGTATCATGAGCGTATCAGAAAGGAAGTGCAAGCATGAGTAACAGTACCAAACAAGATCTCTTGCCACTTGAGAAGTTTGATGTATCGGGCATGACCTGTGCGGCTTGCTCGACTCGCGTCGAGAAGGTGGTCGGACAACTCGAGGGCGTCAAGAGCGTCCAAGTCAATTTGCTCACCAACAGCATGCACGTAGCATACGACCACGATGCACTGAACGATGAAGCGATCGTCTCGGCCGTGGAGCGTGCAGGCTATGGCGCAGCTGCCAGTATAGAAGAACAGAAGAGCGTAGCCACGGGCACGAAACATGTGAAGAAGCAGAACCCGATGTTGATCGAGGCCGAGCAGATGAAGAAGAGGCTATGGCAGTCTCTGATCTTCATGCTTCCGCTCTTCGTCATCGCGATGGGCCCGATGATGGGCATGCCGCTGCCGGCATGGCTCGGCGGCGCGGAGAACGTACTGTCGTACGCCCTCCTCCAGCTCCTATTGACGGTGCCGATCCTGTTTATCAACCGCAAGTTCTTCACCAGCGGTTTCAGGGCCCTCTACCTTCGCTCGCCCAACATGGATTCCCTGATCGCAGTCGGTGCGGGTGCGGCGATGGTCTACGGCGTGTTTGCTATGTTCCGGATGAGCTACGGCCTCGGTCAAGGCGATATGGCGCTCGTCCATCATTACAGTCACTCGCTCTACTTCGAGTCCGCCGGTATGATCCTCACCCTCATCACACTGGGTAAGTTCCTCGAGGCTCGCTCGAAGAGCAAGACCGGTTCGGCGCTCGAGAAGCTGATGGATCTGGCTCCGGAGACCGCTCTGACCGAGCGGGGCGGAGAGCTTGTGGAGCTCTCGCTTAGCGATCTTCTGGTCGGCGACATCGTGCATGTTCGTCCGGGCAGTCGCGTACCGGTAGACGGCGTCATCGTCAGCGGCGAGACCGCCATCGATGAATCTGCCATCACGGGTGAGGGCCTGCCTGTCGACAAGACGGTCGGCGACAAGGTCGTCGGTGCGACGATGAATACGAACGGTTCGATTCGCGTCGAAGTACAGAAGATCGGTGCGGATACGACACTGGCCAAGATTATTGAGCTTGTCGAGGAAGCCAGCGGCTCCAAGGCACCGATTGCCCTCTTGGCCGACAAGATCTCTGCGATCTTCGTGCCGGTCGTGATGGCCATCGCCCTGATCGCCACAATCGTCTGGCTTCTGACCGGACACGATTTCGAATTCGCGCTCTCCATCGGTATCTCGGTCCTGGTTATCAGCTGCCCCTGTGCGCTTGGGCTTGCGACACCGGTCGCCTTGATGGTGGGTACGGGTCGCGGTGCAGGTAACGGTGTCTTGATCAAGACCGGTGAAGCGCTGGAAGCAGCTTCGGCACTCGATACGGTCATCCTCGATAAGACGGGGACCATCACCGCGGGTGAGCCCCATGTCACCGATGTCATCAGCATCGATATGGACAGCCACGAACTACTCCTGAAGGCTGCAAGTCTCGAGCAATCCTCCGAACATCCGCTGGCCAGAGCCATATGGGATGCGGTCGATTCCGGCGTCATGCTGCCGGAGGCAGAAGGCTTCCTGGCACATACCGGACGCGGCATCTCGGCCCGAATCGAGGGCGAGGCGTGGTATGGCGGTAACCTTCGCTTCTTGGAAGAAGAGGGTATACACAGCGCGGTCGACCTGGCGCTAGAAGAGAAGATTTCGGCGCTGCAGGCGGATGGTAAGACGGTCACGTACTTCGCAAGAGAAGGGGTGCTAGTCGGTGTCATCGGTATCGCGGACGTCATCAAGTCGACCAGTGTAGAGGCTATCTCGGCTCTGCGTAAGGAAGGCATCGAAGTCGTCATGCTAACGGGTGACAAGACCGAGAGTGCACGCGCTATCGCAGAAGAGGTCGGAGTCGATCGCTTCGTCGCGGAGGTGCTTCCCGAGGACAAGGAGGCTGAGGTTCGTCGCCTACAGGAGGCGGGTAAGCAAGTCGCCATGGTCGGAGACGGCATCAACGATGCGCCGGCCCTGATGCGTGCGGACGTGGGTATAGCGATCGGTGCGGGTACGGATATTGCGCTCGAGTCTGCCGATATCGTCTTGATCAAGTCGGACCTGCGAGACGTTGTGACCGCCATCGATCTGAGTCACAAGACGCTGGGTAACATCAAGCAGAACCTCTTCTGGGCGTTCTTCTACAATGTGCTGGGCATCCCGCTCGCAGCAGGTGTATTCTACTATCTGAACGGCTGGTTGCTTAATCCGATGTTTGCGGCAGCAGCGATGAGCCTGAGCTCGGTCTTCGTCGTGACGAATGCGCTTCGTTTGCGCAGCTTCCGATCACGTTATGAGGACACAGGGGCGAAACGAAACGAAACAGTAAGTGCCGTGGTTCATGAGATAAACTATGATCGCGTTGTGGGCACAGATGCTCTGAGAGAGGAGACAGAAGAGATGAAGAAGACAATTTGGGTAGACGGTATGAGCTGCATGCACTGCAAGGGTGCGGTGGAGAAGGCGCTTGGTGCCGTAGATGGTGTGAAGTCGGCTGTGGTTGATCTCGAGGCTAAGACCGCTACGGTAGAGCTCGATTTGGATGTAGCAGACGATACGCTCGCTGCCGCCGTGACCGATGCCGGTTACGATGTCGTGAAGGTAGGTGGCTGAATTGATGGCTGATCCCGTTGCCGTAACACGCTTGCTGAAGACCGCCCGAGGGCAGCTGGACGGCTTGCTCCAGATGGTCGAAGACGACCGTTACTGCATCGATATCTCGAATCAATTGATGGCGACCATGGCGATCCTGAAGAAGGTGAACGCGCAGATTCTGGACGAGCACCTGCAGCACTGCATGACAGAGGCCCTCACCGTAGGTGATGCCGCGGAGAAGGTTGACGAGATTATGATGGTTATACGCAAACTGTCGAAATAATTAATAGAGTTTGTGAGGAGAGGCTTAGTTCTCTCCCCTGAACCCCTTGCCGATTATGGAGGAAGTATTCGTTATGGTGATAAACGCCTGCGGATCTTCCTCCTTCACATATTTCTGTAGTAAGACCGCTTCGCGTCGGCTCATGATAGTGAGGATGAGGTAGCGTTCTTCGTTCGTATACGCACCTCTCGCGGTCGAGATGGTCGCGCCGCGGTGGAGTGTTTGCATGATAAACGCGCAGATCTCAACGGGCTTCGTTGTCACGATCGTAAAGGACTTGTGCGTACGAAGTCCCTCGATGATGAGGTCGATGATGGTCGTCTTGAGGAGCAAACCCATGAGGGAGAAGAGTCCGGTCTCGGCGCCGAAGCTAAACGCCAGGAGGGTGATGACGACGTCGGAGATCAAGAGGGCGCGCCCGATATCAAGCGAGGTATACTTGCGCAGAATCATCGCGACGATGTCCGTACCGCCGGTTGAAGCACCGATATAGAAGAGCATGGCCGCGCCGATACCCGGTAGGAGAACGGCGAACATCAGCTCGAGTGTGGGTTGTGTGGTGAGCGCCCCCTCCATGGGGTAGACGTATTCGAGGAGCTGTACCAAGCCGCTCGAGAGGAGCGAACAGTAGGCTGTCTTCAGTCCGAATTGCTTGCCGAAGACGGCATATCCGATGACGAGCAGCAAGACGTTTAGGATGAGGACCAGATTGGCCGGCGAGATCCACTTGATATAAGCGCCGAAGATGACCGATAGGCCGCTGACGCCGCCGATGGAGAAGTGGTTTGGGAACTTGAAGAAGTAGATACCGATGGAGACAAGTGCTGCTCCCAGTGTGAGAAGGAGGAAGTCCTTCATACCGCCAAATCCGAGCATCTGCCGGAAATAACTTAGTTCCCAGGGTCCGCTAGACTTCGCCTTCGCCACATGACTGCCTTCATCACTCATTATTCTATACTCCTTGTATTTGCGCCCGTGATTCGTGTGTCGGGCCCCAAACCGTTGTCCACGGTACATCATAACACGAACGGCATGTTATAATGTGGGGACATGAATGGAGGTGAGTCCGATGAAGAACATAGAATTGTTTGATCTCGGTATGTATTCTTTGCCGAATACAGATATAGACTCAATTGATCGTGAATTGATCTTGACACGTAGTGTGCTAAATACCTTGGAACACGAGGGCTATTTTGTTAACTATTACGATATGATCAATCAGCCGCGCGTATTTATTACGAACGCCACCGTCTCCACCACGCTTCAGACCCAGGGTTCGGAGGGCTTCCCGCTCCTGATCGTGGATGATGAGGTGACGCTTGTCGGCCGCTATCCGACGCTGGAGGAGTGGGCTGAGTATGCAGGGCTCTCCGATCTGCAGGATCGCTTGATCCCCTTGAGCGAAGAAGAGGTCATGGCCGTAACCGCCGGTAGCGGTTGCGAACCCGTGGACTGCGGTACCTGCGGTGGCTGTGCCGCCGGCGTGTTCCGCTAGATCCTATATCGTCTTGAATCATGAATCCGCCGGGTGTTTGCTTCGGCGGATTTTTGTATGCAGTGAGATGGCTACTACGCTATAATAGGGGCAATTACAGACGTGTACCGCGGGTCGGCAGATGACCGATTACAGCGGAGGATCCAGAATCAACTTGGAGGTAGGAAGAATGACCGATCAGGCCTATATGGACGGTAAGGCGATTGTACTTGCGGCAGGTAAGGGGAAGCGCTTGCAATCCGAACTGCATGACTTGCCCAAGGTCTTGCGCGAAGCCGATGGCAAGCCCCTCTTGGGCTATGTGCTGGAGAAGCTGCCCTTTTTGAAGCATGACGATATCACGATCGTCATCGGCTACAAGGGCGAGCAAGTAGAAGAGACCGCAGGTCCGTCGTATCGCTATGCGTGGCAGAGAGAACAGCTTGGAACCGGTCATGCGGTTCAGATGGCGGCCCACGAGATCGAAGACTATGACGGCCCCGTCTTGATCTGCTACGGCGATATGCCCTTGATTCGGGAATCGACCTACCGCGGCCTCTTCCGGCGCTATGCCGAAGGTGATTGCGATGGCGTCATACTGGCCTATGTGACGGAGCTCGACCTGCCGTTCGGCAGGATCCTGCGCGACGAAACCGGCAAGTTCCAGGAGGTCGTGGAGGAAGTCGATTGCACGCCCGAACAGCTCCTGATTCGCGAGCTGAACGCAGGCGTCTATGTCTTCAGTGCGCAGAGCCTCGTCTCGGCGCTCTCCCGTCTCGGTAACGATAACAAGCAGAACGAGTACTATCTGACCGATGTCCCGGCCTTGATCCAGGCGGACGGCGGCTACATCGCCGTGGCCCAGACCAGCGGTGAGTATGAGGGCATCGGCGTCAATACACAAGAGGATCTCGATCAGGTATCGGGCCTACTTCGTGAGGAGAAGGAATTAGCCGGAGGTGCACAGTGATTCGATTTGGTACCGGTGGCTGGCGTGCCATCATCGGCGATGAATTCACGAGGTCAAACCTCGAGATCTTGGTCACCGCCGTCGCCCGCAAGGTGAAGGACGAGGGACAGGCGAAGCGCGGCATCGCGATCGGTTATGACCGCCGTTTCCTGAGCGAAGAAGCCGCGAAGTGGAGCTGCCAGACGCTGGCTGCAGAGGGCGTACCGAGCTTCATCGTGAAGCGCGAAGCGCCGACCCCGCTCGTCATGTACACGGTCAAGGAGCAGGATCTGCCCTATGGCCTCTGTGTGACGGCAAGTCACAACCCCGCGCTCTACAACGGCATCAAGGTCTTCATGTCCGGCGGCAGAGATGCCGATGAGACGGTGACGGATGAACTCGAGCGCTACATGAAGACGATCATCGAAGAGGACAGCGTCCTACCGGCGATGGACTACGATGAAGCACTGGCAGAGGGTTTGGTCACAGTCATCAATCCCTTCAACGATTATATCGACAGCATCATGGAGCAAGTCGACATGGCGGCGATCCGCCGATCGGGTCTGCATATCGCCCTGGATCCGATGTTTGGTGTCTCCAAGACGTCGCTGCAGACGCTCTTGATGACTGCCCGCTGCGAGGTGGATACGATTCACGAGCGCCGCGATACGCTGTTTGGCGGACGCCTGCCCGCACCGAATAACAAGACGATGGTTCCGCTGCAGTCCTTTGTTCTTGAGAATAATTGTGATATCGGTATCGCAACAGACGGTGATGCGGACCGCTTAGGTATCATCGACGACCAGGGCCAATTCCTGCATCCAAACGATATTCTCGTCTTACTCTACTATTATCTGGTGAAGTTCAAGGGATGGAGCGGCCCTGTTGTCCGCAACGTCGCGACGACCCATCTGCTCGACCGCCTGGCGGACCACCTAGGCGAAACCTGCTATGAGGTACCGGTCGGCTTCAAACACATCAGCTCGAAGATGCTGGAGACGGATGCCGTCATCGGCGGCGAATCCTCCGGCGGTATGACCGTGCGCGGTCATATAGCGGGTAAGGACGGTATCTATGCCGCCTCTCTCTTGGTCGAGATGATCGCGGTCGTCGGCAAGCGTCTGTCCGAGATCTACGAGGAGATCACCTCGCTGTTCCCACCGCACTACATGGAGGAGACAGACTTCCGCTTCCCGGATGAGCAGAAGGAAGAGATCCACAAGCTCTTGATGATCGACAAGCAGCTACCCGAGTTCGCTTACGAGATCGAGCGCGTGTCCTATATGGATGGTTGCAAGGTCTACTTCAAGAACGGTGGCTGGATCATCGCCCGCTTCTCCGGCACGGAGCCGCTGCTTCGTATCTTCTGTGAGATGTCAAACGAGGCGGATGCCAAGGAGACTTGTGCGAGATTCCGCGCGTTCCTCGGCCTATAGAGCCTAGTCCTCCGGCAGACCTCGCATCTCCTCCAGGCTGAAGTCGCCCAGCGGGAGCGTCGTGATGCGGCCGGACTGCTTGGCACTCTGGTAGATGGCGAGGATATGCTCGACGGAGCTCAGGCCGGAATCGACTCCTGCGATCGGCCGGCGACCCGGCTCATCGAGGCACAAGACGAAATCCCTGTATATAGCACTGTGGGGGTGGGCGAGGCGAAGTATACCGTTTCGACCGCCCCTGATCGCGTCTCCCAGCGCACGACGGATGTAATAGCCCGCCGTGCGCTTCTTCTGTTCGTGGCGAAGCTTCAGATAGGGCTTGCCGTGGCGCAGGCCCGCCTCGATCTCCGCCTGATCGGTGCGGATGTAGAATGAGGCCATCTGATTGTCTTCGGGCGTGATGGTCGTCCCCTCGATCTGCAGCATGGCACCGTTCTCTAGCCTGCAGAGCGCGTTTGCGTAATCTTCTGCCTCCATATCGTGGAGGAGGCGCCTGATCTGACCCGAAGCCTCGCTGATCGGCGCTTGCATCAGCCAGCACATGAGGTCTAGCGCGTGAATCGTTTGATTCATGAGTACGCCGCCGTCCGCGGCCCAAGTCCCGCGCCATGCGCCACTGTCGTAGTAGGCCTGATCGTGGCCCCAACGAACCGTGACCACGCCGCTTAGGATGCGCCCGTAGACGCCGCTTGCCAGATCCGCCTCGAGGTCTCTGACCAGCGGGAAGTAGCGGTAGATATGCCCCATCACGATGAGGCGATTATGCTTCTCGGCTAGGGAGGCAAGCTCCCTTGATTCGGCCAGATTCAGTGTCATCGGCTTCTCCATCAGGATATGTGAACCCGCGAGGAGGGCTTGGCGACCGAGCGTATAGTGGCTGCCGCTCGGTGTCGTGATCGCGATGATATCGATCGGTTCTGCGGCCAGCAGGGCATCGAGACTGTCATACAGATTCGGTTTCGTATCTCCCTTGATTCGGTTCTTGTCGGCAAAGGCCTCTGCACGCTCCACACTGCTATCGACAAGTGCCTGGAGGCGAAGCCTCGAGCCACTCTCTCGGACGGCGCGCGCGTGCTTGGCTGCGACCTTACCGCAGCCGACGATAGCCAGGGTATATACCTTGTTCTTCATACGACAGATCTCCGAATCTCTGGGGGTGTGATCCCAAATTTGCTTTTGCTTTGCTATAATAACAGAAATAGCAGAAACAGTGCCGGAGGTTTAACATGAGTAGAGAACAGGTAAACGGGTTCCTGAAGGAACAGGGGCTTCACGCCGACTTCATCGATATGGATCAAGAGGTCGATCTCTTCATCGCAAACATGGAGAGCGGACTTGCAACAGAGCAGGATCAAATGAAGATGATCCCGACCTATATCGAGGTCGGTAACGAGATTCCGGCAGGCGAGACCGTGATTGTTCTGGATGCCGGCGGGACGAATTTCCGCGTGGCGGCACTGACCTTCACGGAGAATATGGGTACGGTCATCGAGGGTTTCGTGACCCATCGTATGCCCGGTACGGATGGCGAGATCTCGAAGAACGACTTCTATGACGCGATCGTGGAGCACATCCGCCCGCTTCTGCCGATGAGTAAGAAGATCGGTTTCTGCTTCTCTTATCCGAGCCTGATGTTCCCGAACAAGGACGGTAGGGTACTCAACTTCAGTAAGGAAGTGGAATTGCCCGAGGTCGTCGGCACGGTGCTCGGCGATAGCATCCGTGAGGCGCTCGAGCGCGCGGGACAGGATAGCGATGTGGACGTCGTCATCCTAAACGATACCGTGGCCGCCTTGCTTGGCGGTATGAACCAGAGCACGGGCAGAACCTATGATGCTTGGCTCGGCTTCATCCTGGGCACCGGCACGAACACCGCCTATACGGAGGATATCTCACGCATCGGTAAGCTGGGTGCGGATCGCGGACACGGGCGCATGATTATCAACATGGAGTCCGGTACCTATCCGATCAAGGATCGCTCGTCGGTCGATGTCGCAATCGATAAGACAACCAACGCGCCGGGCAGCTACCTCTTCGAGAAGATGATCTCTGGGCGCTATCAGGGCGCACAGCTCTGGCACACGCTACAGGTTGCGGTCAAGGAAGGCTTGTTTAGCGAAGGATTCAAGAAGGACTTGGAGAAGGTCTCGGAGATCGACAGCTACAACCTCGATCAGTTCCTCTATGAGCCCGAGGGTGAGAATATCCTCGCGAAGCTCTGTCGTACAGATGATGACCAGACGAACCTCTACTATCTGATCGATAACCTCTTCGAGCGCGCGGCTCGCCTGGCGGTTGTGAACCTGACGGCCATCATGGTGCATCTGGGTGCGGGTAAGAACCCGGTACGCCCCGTCGCCATCACGGCGGAGGGCACCACCTTCTACAAGGCGAAGTTGCTGAAGCCCAAGATTGACCATTGGATGCGTGTCTATGCACACGAGAAGCGCGGTCACTACCATGAATTCATCACCGCCAAGGACGCAAACCTGGTCGGTGCCGCGATTGCTGCGTTGACAAATCTCTAGGGCAGCGGCGAAGCTTAATTAAGAATACAAGACGAGTACAGACGGATCGATCGCTTCGGCGGTCGATTCCTTATATAGGCACAGAGAAACAGCACCGAGGGGGATCGGTGCTGTTTCAAGGAGGGGTTATGAAGTAAGGGGTGTCTCTTTTGAAGACACTTACAGTATACGAAGCAGATGTTTCGACCGCGTGTAGCGTTTGTGAATATTCTGGAAAGACAAAAGGCAAACGTGACATTCATGTTAAGAGACCGTGTTTGGCGACCCCATCTGTCCGCCATGTATAAGAAATCTCTTGGCAATAGCGGTATAATGGTGCTCGGAGGATCCGAAATGAAACTTGAAGGCAGTGTTTATGTGGCCAACGTGATGGTGGCTCAACTTACGGTAGATGAAGAGCGACCCGATCTTCGCTTCTCGAAGCAGGTGGAAGTCTGCCTACTCCGGCTCTGCAAGGAGCTCCAGATTCCGATCCCGCTCTGGCTACAGAAGAATACCAAGGAGTTTGCCCGTTTCCACCAGACGCTCTTCTTCAATGAGTCGTTTGGCGAGGCGGTGCATTTCGACCGTTTCCGTATTCGTTGGATCCAAGATTAGGTGAACAGATGATCGATAGAGATATACCCAATTTGAAGGAAGATCCGGACTTCCTCGCCCAAGAGCACTACACGCTGGAGGAGTTCCGAAGCATTATCGCCTTCCTCGCCTCCCCGAACGGCTGCCCCTGGGACCATGTCCAGACGGCGAAGACCCTGCAGAAGCATCTTCTAGAGGAAGCGTATGAGGCCTACGATGCGATCGAATCTGGTGACGAGACGGGACTTAGAGAAGAGCTTGGCGATCTGCTCTTGCAGATTGTCTTCCAAGCGAATCTGGCTGAATCGTTTACTCTCCAAGAGGTTATCGATGGCATCGCCCATAAGATGATCAGCCGCCACACCCATGTGTTCGGCAGCGACCGGGTGGAGAATACAACAGAGGTCCTGGACGTCTGGGAAGCAAACAAACGACGGGAGAAGGAGCAGCTGAGCCATACGGATGCGCTAAACGGCGTGGCCAGAGCACTGCCGGCGCTCACCCGTGCGACGAAGCTGCAGGCGAAGGCCGCCAAGGCTGGATTCGATTGGCCGACGATCGAGGGCCCGGAAGCGAAGGTCCGTGAGGAGCTTGCCGAGGCGAAGGCCGC
>CAZLEA010000004.1:10875-20867 GCA_964558445.1 uncultured Oscillospiraceae bacterium
GTCGTGAACTGGGCCCGCCATGCGGGTGTCGATCCGGAGATCGCGCTCGATCGGGCGAATCACAAGTTCCTGACACGCTTCAGCCGGGTGGAAGCCGCGGTACGAGCGGATCGGCAGCAGATGCACAAGCTCGATCTCGATGCACTGGATGCCTACTGGGATCGGGTGAAACAAGACCAACAGACCGAAGCAGATAGAAGCAAACAAGATAGGAGCAAATAGATGAGAATCGATAAATTCTTGAAGGTCGCGCGCGTCATCAAGCGTCGCACAGTGGCCAACGAAGTGGTGTCCAAGGGACGCGTACAGATCAACGGCAGGACGGCCAAGCCAGGAACCGAGGTCAAGGTCGGTGACCTGATCGAGATTCAGTTCGGTAGCGGGACCTCTCGCATCCGAGTCCTCGAGATCAAGGACAATGTTCGCAAAGACGATGCCGCATCCCTCTACGAGGTAGTCGAGACCGATCCGCTGGCGCTACAGGACTGATTAACCGGCTTATATTACAATCAGATGACAAATCGAATCGACAAATCGACCGCGGTTGTCATCCAAGCGGATTATGGCGTAAACTGGGCATAACACGTGATTGCCGATGATGGAGATGATTAAGAGACATGAGTAGCAAGCAAGTAAGCGATCAGAAGAAGTACAAGAAGGCGGGGAAGTCTTCGTTTGTCCCTGCGATTGTGGCTGTGCTCATCGTCATCGTGGCCCTGATCAGCGGTTTTGCCATCCATATGAAGCAACAGAGCGAGTACGCTAGACTGCTTCGGAAACAAGAAGCGCTGCAAGACGAGTACAATCAACTTAGAAGCGACAACGTTGCGGTTGAGGCCGAGATCAATTCGATCGATTCCGACGATTACGTGAAGCGCATCGCAAGAGAGGTGCTCGGGATGGTCTGGCCAAACGAGGTCATCTTCAAACAAGGTGAGGAAGCGCCCGCGGCAGACGACTAGAATACGAGATCGCCATGCATCAAATCAGTTTCAAGTACAGACATACAGGTGACCGGGGACGACCGAAGATAGCACAGTTGCTAGGGGGTAGTTTCCGGTTTCTTTTTGCCCTTATAATTACGCTAAGTCTAAGCATAGGCCTAGCTGCTTGCGGCGTAGAGCTACAAATTTATCCCGGACAAATTCAAACGACACAGGGCAGCGAGCATATGGATGTCGCGGCCGATGTCGTCTACGGCGCGGACTACCTGGATATGGAGGAAGTCTTGGATTACCTCGTCTTGTTTGAGGAGTTGCCGCCGAATTACTTGAGCAAGCAAGAGGCTTACGATCTGGGCTGGGAGCCAAGTGAGGGGAATCTCTGGGATGTGGCCTATGGGTCTGCAATCGGTGGGGATCGCTTCGGCAATCGTGAGGGATTGCTCCCGGACGATACGAATCGGCGCTGGTACGAAGCGGATGTCAACTATGAGGGCGGCTATCGCGGCGGCGAACGCCTCGTCTACAGCGATGACGGCTATATCTACTACACACAAGATCACTACGAGAGCTTCGAGCTCTATCAGACGGCAGGGGGGCAGAGCGATTGACACATAATGCTACGCCAAGGCGCCTAACGATCAACACGAGCCTCTACCCCGATGCGGAGGCACTCCACCGTTATATCGCAGAAAAATTGCGGTTTCCGTCTTACTACGGACGGAATCTGGACGCGCTCTATGATGTGCTGAGTACGAATCCCGGGTGCTTGATTCTCTATTGGATCGAAGACTTGAGGCTTGTCTTGGGACTGGATCCGGCGATCGGGCGCCGCTTCTTGGCTGTGTTCGAAGACTTGAGGGCGGAGCATCGGCACATCTTAGTGATTCGAATACGTCGTATGAACGGATTTGTTATCGGCACGGATGCTACAACGAATAAAAGAAACACTTAATAAGCGCGCAATGTGACTCTGGTAAAATAGTAGTAAACACTGGCCTGGTAAGATCTGCTTGCAAGTCAGGAGGTTCATATGAAACAGAGAACGAAACGATACATAGTCGGTATCGCTGCACTTATAATCTTGGCCCATACGCTCAGCGCTTGTTCGCTGCTGCAGAAGCCCACGGTGGACGTACCGTTGACGGCTGATGGCTATACCGCACTTCGCGACCCCTTCGGACCGACGCTCGAGACTTGGTCTCTGGCCAGACCGTTTGCCGCCAGGGCAGGCGCAGATGAGGGCTATTGGCCAGCCGAGCTCTACGTGACCAAGAACCGGCAGACAGCCTCCATCTATCCGATTGCGATGGGTAAGGTTGTCAAGGTCGATTACATGGATAGCCAAGCGACTTGGCGCGGTAAGTATATCGTGATCGAGCACAGCGGTAAATTCTTGTTACCCGGATCCGAGGGCAGCCATGTCAATACGACGGCTCGTGGCTTGCCGAACGCGATTGATGTCGGTCGCGAGACGGAGCTTATTTCCGCAGACCGGCTCTTCACGGACGAAGAGACGAGCCTACACAGCTTCTCCGAGGAAGCATCTTATACGCTGAACGAGCAGACGGCGAGCACCATCTACTCCGTATACAAACATATCGATCATGTACAGGTGAGAGTCGGTTCCGATATCACGGATTTGGGGGCCGAGCTTGGGAAACTGAGCACGGGTGAGGGCCAAACAGGTTATCGGCCGCAGTTCCAGCTTGAGATTCGTCACTTCGGGAATCGCAAGATCTCATCGTCTGCCTACAACGTTTATTTGGGGCCGTCCGGTGACGGTAGCTTCGCCGATGTCAATCAGATGCTTGGCTTCGGATACTTGGAGCCCTCTTCTGTGATCCAGGCGAATCTGGATCTAAACTACTATGAGGGTGTAGAACTTCTGCCCGTCGAGAGCGGATCCGCTACGGTAAGCGGCGAGGGATCGGCTTCGTCTTCGGAGACTGGCACCGAAACAGAGAAGATCACGGAGGTAAGCGAGTCAGCGGTAGCCGCGAGACCGGCAACCGAGGATGAGATCGCGACCGCGAAGCGCTACCTGCTCGATTTGAACAACTACATCTGGTTCACGGATGACGGCTTGCTGCCGGTATTCAGTGATCCCGCTACTGCCGATTCGATCTGGCTTGCCAGACGCTTCTTGTTCGAAGCGATCCGCTTGCAGATGGGTGAGCCGATTTCGCTGGATACGCTAGAAGAGATGGTACAGACGCGTGTCAATCCGGAGATTCGTCTGGACCCGACGGCGGACTACGGGCAGATCGCTCTGATCTCGTGGGATCCCGAGAATCGCACGCTGATGCCGCAACCGGCAGGTATTGAGGGCTGGACCGCCACGAATGATCTGGATATCGTGGAAGCGGTGAAGACCGGTAAGCAGCTTGAGCTTCTAGCCTACGAGTACACGTACAAGCCAATCGATTATACGGATGGGACGAGAAACTTCGGTATTGTGAGTTCCGGGGATCGCTATATCGGCTACTTCGATCACGATCAATTCGATGTCTCGACCGGCCAAACGGGCCTTCGCCTGCGTTATGCGCTTAGCGGGGATCAAGGACGCTTGGATCGTTATCGCTATGTGCTGGAAGACGATGGCTCCGGTGGCTTCACAGTCTTGAAGAAGGAATTGGATGCAGGCAGTGAGGATTATATCCGTAGCCTGCCCACATTGGATTCGATCACGATTCAGAGAGGTCAGATCGTGAACACGGACGGTCTCAGACTTCGTATACGAGACAATTCATCGCTTGATGCAAACGAAATCGGCTTCATCGCCGAGTATAGTCCGGTGCTCGCTGTCGGCCCTGCGACAAACGGCTTCCTCCTGATCTTCGACCCGGCACAGGAGCATGAACCGACCGGTTTTGCATCCTATCAATATATTAGCTTAGACTGAATTTTGTTACTGAAATGTGTCATCGGATTGACTATACTAATAAGTACCTTGCGCGGCTAGGAACTGCTGCGCAGTTTATGAGTCAGGAGATGAATAGTATGAGCACACTAACAATTACGAAGGATAACTTCCAGTCCGAGGTCATGGACTCCGATCAGCCGGTCCTCTTGGACTTCTGGGCATCATGGTGCGGCCCCTGCCGCATGGTATCCCCTCTGGTAGATCAGATCGCAGAGGAGATGGTTGGCACCGCCAAGGTTGGTAAGGTCAACGTCGATGAACAGCCCGAGCTCGCCGCCCAGTTCGGCGTGATGAGCATCCCCACCTTGGCCGTGATCAAGGGTGGCGAAGTCGTCAAGAAGGCAGTCGGTGCCCGTCCCAAGGACGAAATCGTCGCCATGATCCAAGAAGCATAAGCTTCAGATGAGTAGATAGATGAGAGCTTCCTGCCTTGATTGTAGGAGGCTCTTCTTATTTGCTAAACCTTGGCCACTAGCCTATTTCGGATGGATACACGTATGGATATCGCAAGCCTCATCGACAAACGAATCCTCAGATTGATCGATCGCCTCGATCGCCTCGCCGCTAGAGGACAAGCATCCGCTTGGCTGGTCGGCGGCTCGCTTCGTGATCTCTATTTGGGGCTTCCTCTCTACGATTACGATATCTGCACGACGCTCTACCCCGATGAGGTGATGGCAGGCCTGGCCGATCTCAGGTGTATACCGACCGGCATCGAACACGGCACGGTCACGGTCTGGACGGAGGGACTGCAAGTTGAGATCACAACGCTTCGGGCCGAGGGGCCGTATAGCGACAAACGCCATCCGGACCATCTGCTGTTCTTGACGGACTTGGCAGAGGACTTGTTGCGCAGAGACTTCACGATCAATGCGATGGCTTGGCACCCGGATGAGGGGCTTAGCGATCCGTATAACGGCAGGGAGGATCTGGCAGCGGGTCTGATTCGAGCCGTGGGCGAGCCCACGCGCCGCTTCCGAGAGGATGCGCTTCGTATCCTCCGAGCCCTGCGCTTCGCATCGACGCTTGGGTTTCGGATCGAAGAGGAGACGGCCCTGGCTATGCGAGCAGAGGCTTCGGGTTTGCGGCAAGTCGCCAGGGAACGAATCTTAACGGAGCTTCGGCGCTGCATGGGGCATATGGCCTTTGCATCCGTGTGGTCTGCCTGGCCGGAGCTTGTAGAGATCGTCTTCTCGGATGTCTGTGTGCCCGAACTTCGCATGGGGGCAAGCCTTGTGGAACATGTGGAGGCGATGTTTGTGGGCTATGACGAGACCGCGCCGGAAGCCGTTTGCTTCATGTATCTCCTGCGAGCGCTGCAGAAGAGTACGGAGACCAAGCTGCGAGAAGTCTGTGCGGGCCTTAGACTCGATGGTGCGACGCAGAAGGCGATTACGGCTGTTTATCTTGGGAGTCGAAGCGACTTCTTCCACCAAACCTACACATCCGAGCGTGTCCAAGCCGCATACGGTCTTCGGCGCTGGCCGGATTACTGGGATGAGCTATTGGCCTTCTTGTCGCTGATAGAGCCGGAGGATCGTTTCGTATACTCACCGCTTGACCGTGGACGAATCGAAGCCCTGCTTCGTGAGACGAGGGCGATTCGGGTAGCAGGCTTGGCTACTTCGGTCACGGAGCTTAAGATCGACGGATCGGATCTGTTGGCACGAGGCCTCCGCCCGGGGAAGCAGATCGGCATCATCTTGGAGACGCTCTTGGACCGGGTGATCGAAGGAGAGGTTAGAAACTCGCGCGACGCGTTGTCGGAGCTTGCGGAGAAGCTTATTTCGGACAAATAAAATACCCTCAAAGCGGTATCGAGCTAGCTTTGAGGGCACCCATGGGAGGGTCAATCGCCTTACAAGAGGCAATTGATCTTGGCGTAAATCTCGGGGACGTTCAGATGATTCCAGGGTCACGCCCCGAGACTTACTATATAGTAAGAATTACCGTAGCAATTCGAACTAACGAAATTGTTTAGACGGCTGTATAGCCGCCATCGACAGGCAACGCGACACCGGTCACATAGCTTGCTTCATCGGAAGCAAGGAAGATTGCGGCTGCGTTCAGCTCGCCGGCATGACCGTAACGGCCCAGGGGCACGGTACGCTTGGCATACTCGGTGAAGGCGTCGGTGTTCAGTGTATCTACCGTCAACTCCGTCTCGAAGAAACCGGGACAGATCGTGTTGACCGTAATGTTGAAACGAGCCCACTCGGCAGCGAGTGCACGAGAGAGGTTCACGACACCGCCCTTGGCGGCATGGTAACCGACTGCAGGGGAGGCGTTGTTGCCGACTAGGCCGTACATCGACGAGATGTTGATGATGCGACCGTAGTTCTGCTCGATCATGACCTTGCCGAATTCGCGCGCACAGCGGAAGACACCGGTCAAGTCGACGTCGATGTTGAAGTCAAACTCTTCGTCCGAGGTGTCCTCGGCGTTGCTTGTCTGAGCGGAACCCGCGTTGTTGACGAGAACGTCAACACGTCCATAGGTATCGACGGTTGCCTTGACGGCAGCCTGTACGGAGTCCAGATCCGTAATATCACATTTCAGACCCAGAGTCTTGATATTGTACTTCTCGGCCAGAGTGGCAGCATTCTGAACCACAAGCTCCTCGCGGCGAGCGAGGAGGACGACGGTTGCGCCCTGCTTGGCAAATCCTTCGGACATCTGTAGTCCGAGGCCACTGGATGCACCGGTGACCACGACTACGCGATTTGTTAAATCAAACATAGATCATTCTCCAATTCTTATAACTCAAAATAAGTAAATTACTCGTTGTACTTGCCCTTGATGTATTCGTCCATCGCTGCAGCTGCAGTCTTACCTGCACCCATAGCGAGGATAACGGTTGCGGCACCGGTAACGGCGTCACCGCCGGCGAATACGCCATCGCGGCTTGTCTGGCCGTTGTCCTTGGCAACGATACAACCCCACTTATTGGTCTCGAGGTTGTCCGTGGTCTGCTTCAGGAGCGGGTTCGGAGAAGTACCGACTGAGATGATCACGGTGTCGACCGGGAGTATGGCATTCGTGCCGCTCTTGGCGACTGGACGACGACGGCCGGATGCATCGGGCTCGCCGAGTTCCATCTCGATGAGTTCGATACCGGTAACCTGGCCCTTCTCGTCACCGACAATCTTGGTCGGATTGTGGAGATTCTTGAAGATGATCTGCTCCTCACCTGCGTGATGGATCTCTTCTTGACGTGCCGGCATCTCGTCGAACGAACGACGGTAGACGATGTAGACGTTCTCCGCACCGAGGCGCTTGGCCGTACGGGCAGCATCCATCGCGACGTTACCGCCACCGACGACGGCAACGGACTTGGACTTGCGAATCGGGGTATCGTAATCGTTATCGTAGGCCTTCATCAAGTTCGCGCGAGTGAGATACTCGTTTGCCGAGAAGACGCCGATGAGATCCTCACCCTCGATACCGAGGAAGGAGGGGAGACCTGCACCCGAACCGATGAAGACGGACTCGAAGCCCATGTCGTCGATCAATTCGTCGATGGACAAGATGCGACCGATAACCATGTTGGTCTGCAGCTTCACGCCGAGTGCACGCAGGTTGTCGATCTCATGTCTGACAATCTCCTTGGGGAGACGAAACTCCGGGATACCGTAGACCAGAACACCGCCACCGGTGTGGAAGGCTTCGAAAATCGTGACATCGTAGCCGAGCTTGGCCAAGTCGGCCGCACAGCTGAGACCTGCGGGACCGGAGCCGATGATAGCGACCTTGCGGCCGTTGTTCTCGATCTTCTCGGGACGTTCGCTTACGTTGTGTCTGTACCAGTCGGCGACGAAACGCTCGAGGCGTCCGATGGCGACGGGCTCGCCCTTCTTACCGCGGACACAGAGCGACTCGCACTGGATCTCCTGCGGGCAGACGCGTCCGCAGACGGCAGGCAAGCTGTTGGTCTCTTGGATCTTGTGGAAGGCTTCCTCGAACTTGCGCTCGGTGACAAGCTTGATGAATTCGGGGATATAAACGTTGACGGGGCAGGCGGTCACACAGGGCTTATGCTTGCACTGTAGGCAGCGCAGCGCCTCTTCGATCGCCATCTCTTCGGTATAGCCGGTTGTAACTTCTTCGAAGTTCTTGTTGCGCACAAGCGGATCTTGTTCCGGCATAGGGACCTTCACTAAACTCGTATTAATCTTAGCCATAATTACCTCGCTGTTCTGGTCGGGCGACCGATGCGACAAGCTTCTTCGTAATCCTCTGCTTCTTCTGTTCTATAGGAAGCGTTGCGAAGCATCAGCTCGTCGAAGTCTACGTCATGTCCGTCAAACTCGGGACCGTCTACGCAAGCAAAGAGGGTTTCGCCGCCAACCTTGACGCGACAGCCGCCGCACATGCCCGTACCGTCGATCATGATGGGGTTGAGGCTGACCTTGGTCTCGATGCCGTATTCCTTCGTGAGTTCGGACACGAACTTCATCATCGGAACCGGGCCGATGGCGATCACGAGGTCATACTTGTTTCCTTCGTTGATCAATTCCTTTAGTTTGGTGGTAACGAAGCCCTTATAGCCATAAGAACCGTCATCCGTGGTGATATAAACGTTGTCGGCGACCTTGTTCATCTCGTCTTCGAGGATCACAATGTCCTTGTTTCTGAAGCCGGCGATGATATCGACCTTGGTGCCTTCGTTGAAGAGGGCCTTGGCGGAAGGATAGGCGATGGCACAGCCGACGCCGCCGCCGATGACACAGGCACGTTTGTAGCCGGTCAGGTCGGAGGGCTTACCCAGCGGACCGACGAAGTCTAGAATTGACTCACCGGGCTCCTTCTGAGCGAGTAGCAAGGTTGCTTTACCAACCGCTTGAAAAATGATGGTAACGGAACCGGATTCGACATCGGTATCTGCGATGGTCAGCGGAACACGTTCGCCATGCTCGTCTACGCGAAAGATGATAAATTGGCCGGCCTTCGCCTTCTTGGCGATGAGAGGCGCTTCAATTTCCATCATCGTGACAAGATCATTTAGCTTGCGTTTCGATAAAATCAAAAACATAATGGATCTCCTTTACATTCTCCCATGATTCCCTTTAATTCATTAATGAGCCGCAAAGCGGACATTAATCGTTCTATAAAGGTCAAATAGATGATACCATAGATCGCCTTCTCTCGTCCAAAATAAATTTACTGAAAATAGAGTACGAAAATAGGTGGATATGTACATTAAGTATCCATTAACTCAAAAGTAAATGGAATCTTCCTATGTTAGAATGGGAACATTAATCATGAGAATGTTTGAGGGTCATACCGCTTATGGATCTACTGTTTATATTTAAGAATATTATTATGGCGATCGTCGAGGGCATCACGGAGTTCTTACCCGTATCATCGACGGGTCACCTGATTATCACGCAATCCGCGCTCGGTCTGCCGGCCGACGAGTTCAACAATATGTATTCCGTCGTCATCCAACTTGCCGCCATCTTGGCCGTGCTGCTGCTGTTCTGGCCGCGCATCTGGACCAAGCTCTCGTCCTTCTTGCGCGGCGAGAAGGAGGGTCGTCACTTCTTCTTGGTCTGGGTTCTCGGTTGCGTGCCCGCAGTTGTGCTGGGTCTCGCGTATGAGTTGCTCGATCTGGACGTCTTGCTCTTCCGTGTGCCGGTTGTCGCCGCGGCCCTCCTCGTCGGCGCCCTCTTGATGATCTTCCTCGAGCGCCGCTATGAGCAGCAACAAGGGCAAGTCCGGATGACCGAGACCATGGACGATATGACCTGGAAGCAAGCGCTCATCGTCGGTTTCGCCCAGTGCATGTCGCTGTGGCCGGGCTTCTCTCGCTCCGCTTCGACGATTATGGGTGGCTGGATGGCCGGCTTCACGACACCGCTTGCAGCCGATTATTCCTTCTTCTTGGCAATCCCTGTCATGTTCGGGGCGTCGGGCTTGAAGTTGTTTCGCTTCTCCTTTGCCGGCATTAGTGCCGAACAGATTTGGGCTCTGATCTTGGGCTTCATCGTGTCGTTTGCCGTCGCGCTCTTGGTCGTACAGGCGTTCTTGAACTTCCTGCGCAAGAAGCCGCTACGTGTCTTCGCCTGGTATCGTATCGGGCTTGCTGCCCTCCTCTTGATCTTGATGCTCTCCGGTGTCCTCGG
>CAZLEA010000004.1:20967-31054 GCA_964558445.1 uncultured Oscillospiraceae bacterium
AGTAACACAAGCCGACTTATCTTCGCTATAATCGGTCATAGATTATGTGAAGGTTGGTACCGCTATGTTTATATCTCTTCGGAATCGTCTCAGACAACATCCCTTGTTTCGTACCCTGTTTGACCTTCGTGGGAATCCCAAGGCTTGTGTGCTGACCGAGCCGCTCTGGAATATCCCGCATTCGCTCTATGCCCCCTTCTTCACCGTCTATATGTATGCGCTCGGGATCGACGATAAACAGATCGGCCTCCTCATCAGTATCGGCATGGTGATGCAAGCCATGACGATTCTGATCGGCGGCGTATTAAACGATAAGCTTGGACGCCGCAAGACTACCTTGATCTTCGACATCTTATCTTGGAGCGTTCCGGTCTTCTTGTGGAGCCTCGCCGGCAGTTATACGCTCTTCGTTGCCGCTGCCATCTTCAACGGTCTCTGGCAGATCACCGCTAACTCGTGGAACTGTCTTCTGGTCGAAGATGCCGTGGAACAAGATCTTGTCAATATCTATACGTGGGTCACGGTGACGGGCTTACTCTCCGTTTTCTTGGCTCCCCTGACGGCCTTCATGGTCTCGTCGCATGGCCTGATTCCGACGATGCGCAAGCTCTTGTTCATCACCTTCTTGATGATGACCGCCAAGTTCGTGATTCTCTACTTCACGACGACCGAGACGAAGCAGGGCACGAAGCGCATGGCCGAGACGAAGGGCGTGTCGATTCGCAAATTGATGCGAGGCTATCGCGAGGTCCTCGGCCTCTTGCTTGCCAACAAGCGCATGCTCCTACTACTCTCGATTCTCACGATCCACAACATCACATCGACGATCAGCAGCAACTTCTTCTCGCTCCTGGCGACGCAAGACCTCGGTATCACAGAATCGTGGCTCGCCTACTATCCGATGGTCCGTGCCGCGATTATGCTAGTCTTCATCTTCACGATACAACATGTCGTGAATCGCATGAATTTCAAGGTCCCGCTGACCCTCGGCCTGATCCTCTACGGCATCAGCCAGATCCTCTTGATTGTCTCACCCAAGGATATGCCCTTGTATTTGATGGTGTATATTATGCTCGATGCCTTCGCCGCCGCACTGTTCGTGCCGCAGAAGGATGCGCTGACCGCTACCTTCGTAGAGCCTGAGGAGCGTTCACGCCTGATCTCGCTCATCTATATCATCATGATCGCAGTCTCCACGCCGTTTGGCTGGATTGCGGGCAGCTTATCGGATTGGAATCGTCGCACACCGTTTGTTCTGAACACTGCCCTCTATCTGTGCTGTCTCGTCTTGGTTATCGTCTCGCTCCGTCGCAAATCGACAGATTCCAAGCCCTGACAAACGATCTATCCTCCGAAACGAATTGCTACTTGCATCTGTGGTCTGTTCGCTCATAATAAATAGAGTATGGAGGTGGCATCATGGCTATTGCAAGACAGACAGTTCGGTATGCACTACCCGCCAAGCTCGGCATCGACCCTCGCGGGATTCATAATTGGTTACGACGGATGGAAGCACAGGGCGTGGCGATCCATGCGTTCCAGTTCCGGCGTCACGGTCAGGTGTTCGCAGAAGGGGCATACGAGCCCTATCGCCTGGATGGACGCCATGTGCTCTTCTCGCTGAGTAAGAGCTTCACGGCGACGGCGATCGGTTTAGCCGTTCAAGAGGGCTTGCTCACGGTAGAGGATCGTGTGATCGATTACTTCCCGGAATATAGCGAGAGGCTCGGACGCGGCATGGATAAGTTGACGCTTCGCCACTTGCTGACGATGAACACGGGTCACGAGACGGAACCTGCCATCTTCGGCTTCAAGCCGAATTGGTCCGCCTACTTCCTGGAGACGGATCTGACGTATGAACCCGGCACACATTTCCTCTACAATACGGCGGCGACCTATATGCTGTCTGCCGTTATCTCGAAGGTGACCGGTCTTAGCTGTCACGAGTACCTGAGACCAAGACTCTACGAGCCGCTCGGTTTCGACTCCGACCCCTGGTGGGAGATCTCGCCTGAGGGCTTCAGTTCAGGCGGATTCGGCCTCAATTTGTCGGTCCGGGACATCGGTTTGTTCGCCCAATTCTGTTTGCAAAGGGGCCTCTGGAACAACACCCAAATCCTACCGGAAGCCTGGTTCGATGAAGCGTCTCACCCCTGGTCCGATAGCTCGCGCGGAGAATACGACCCCGAAGACGATTGGAAGCAGGGCTATGCGTATCAGTTCTGGCGCTGTACGGTGAAGAACGTGTATAGAGGCGACGGCGCTCTGGGTCAGTTCGCTGTGATACTGCCCGATCAGGATATGGCGCTGGCGATTACCGCCGGCACCTATCAAACAAGCCACATACTCAAGGGCTTATGGGAGGAGCTGCTCCCCTATGTTGGCGACGGTCCGCTCGAGTCAAGTGTCGAGTTAGATGCGGCCGAGGCCGAACTTGAGCAAGCGCTGGCCGCCCTGACGCTATGGATGCCGGATTACGAAGATCAGGCAAGTACGATTGTTGACTTCCTGGAGTCGATTCCGGTAGAGACTGTCTATGAGCTTAGCGAGAACAAGCGCTTAGTCCATGCCCTCAAGATTACGAGAGATTACTTGGAGTTCATGGCGGAGGGAGCTGATTGGAGCCGCTTGTCGCTGGACGCGAGCTGCTGGACCGTCGGGCGCCTGTCTATCGTCGGAGATCCGACGCTGGATCTAGATGGGGCGAAGCTTGGCTACAGACGCCAGAGGAGCCCGGGTGATGATCTGCCCGAGGAGGTGGCCTATCAGGTGCATGCGCGCCAGACGGCTGCGGGCGAGCACTATCTCGTCGTCGACATGGCCTTCACGGCTACGCCGACCCACGAGCGCTGGGTAATTCGCATAACAGATGCCGGCCCCGTGATCGAGATGGAGCAAGTCTCAGGCTTCAGCGCTTCGAAGGAGACTGTGTCAATTGCTTCGAAGGAGACTGTGTCAAGTCCTTCCGATAGAGCGCATAGCGACGCGTCTGACTGATCCGATCGTGCGCATAGCTGCCCGTGACCTTGTCGCCTTCGATGAGGGCGGCGATGACGGAGAGCTTGCGCTCCCGGACCGTACGGGCGAAATCCGCGACGAGGGCAGAGCCGAGGCCGAGCGAATCGGGCTTCGCGCCCAGATAGAGGAGGACTGTTTGTTTGATGCGGCGTTTGCCTAGGATTGCGAGCAGTTTCTTCCATACTCTCTGCCTCGTATCCAAGCGATCTTGGTAATCAGGGAGTGCGATGAGGAAACCTACCGGCTGTCCGTCCTTGTAGGCGATGCGAAGCAGGCGGAAGTCCGCGACTGTGGGAAGCGTACCGAAGAGCGTTCGGAAACTTGATAAATCGACCTCGTGATAGAGGGGGAAATCCTGATAGAGCTCAGAGATCAGACCATGGAGGTCTGTGATGAGCTCTTCTTGCTCTCTGGGGCGCGGGGTATGAATCGTATAACCCAGAGCTTGGAAGCGGCCCAGACGATCTTGCATACGCTTCGTCACGAGAGCGCCTGGAGGATAGTAATTGGAACGATAGATGTTTGCCTGCCGGTAGCCGGCTGCCTCGAACAAGGCCGGATAGTCCGCAGGGTTTCGCGGTTCACCGAAGTAGGGCTTGAGGTCAAACGAGTCGATCTTGAAGCGATAGGAGAGCCAGAAGCTGCCGTTGACGGGGCCGATGAGGCAAGTCGCACCCAGCTCCTTGGCCGCTCTCTCGACGGCTTCGAGGAGGGGGCTTATGTCTAGTAAGCAATCTCTCTTCGCGAAGTACCCGAAACACATCTCATCTTGTCCATCTGTCCGGATGAGTGCGATACGCGCCAGACAGTTCTCCTGTGTGAGTAAGCTGTCGTTTGTTTCCTCGGTATCCAGTAGCAGGTAGGCTTGGATCTGCAGCGTCTTGGAGAGCACGTGTTGACCGCGTAGGAGGGCCATCTCGGTCTCGGGATCGGTGTTCAGGAGATCGTGGCCGGTCTCTCTTCTGATCACTTCGGGCAGTGCCGTGAAGAGACGGATCAAGGCGTCGCCTCGGACTTCTCGTACACTAAGCGAATCTCTCATTGTTCTACCCTCTCCAAGCGATTGATCCGGCCCGTACTGCCGTCCATCAAGATACGGTCACCGGTCCTAAGCTCGGAGGCGATGCCCGTGACGCCCACAATCGAGGGTATACCGAGTTCTCGCGAGATGATCGCCGTATGCGAGAGGATGGAGCCCCGTTCGGCGATCACGCCGCCTGCTTGAATCAGAAGATAGACCCAGCCTGGATCCGTCTGTTTGGTCACGAGTATACGACCCGAGACGTCTGTCACGCTTGCTGCATCCTCGACTACCAGGACTTCTGCTTGGACGATGCCGGCCGAGCAGGGCGTACCCTGCCAGTGATCTCGCAGCTCTTCATTTGATTCCAGCGGCGTGTAGTCTGCGCTGTGCTTGGAGAAGGGCTCTGCTCGGAAGAAGAGTCGACTGTAGGCAGGTAGATCGCGGTAGGCTCGGTACGAGCGCTTGCGCTCTTCCACAAGAACACGCAGGTCGGTCTCGTCATGGAAGGCTGAGAACACCTCGTCGATCAGGAGGTAGAAGACATCTTCGGTGCCGTCTAGTCTGCCGCGCTCGTGTAGCGCGAGACCGAGACGTAGGAAGAGACAGCGCGCCATACCATAGACTCTGGTCCGAAGGAGGCGAGATTCCTCTCGCCTCATGATCGCACGCAGTGCCTTGGACTTCGGCTCGCCGAATTGTGCCGGTAGAGCGTTTGGTATCGCAGCTGCGGGATCCGAGGATTCGGTAGCAGGCTCCTCGGCCGTTCGCTCCAGCCCGAGGAGAGCCAAGAAGAAGAGGCGGGGATCGCTTCGCTGCGTGTGGCGCTCGAGCTTCAGCTCTTCGATACCGCGGTCGCCGTAGAGGCGGATATGCGTGTCCATCATGGAGAGGAGTGTTGCGGCCGACTCGCCGCCGAAACCCGGCAGCCCTCCTCGCAGAATCTGCCTCGCGAATGCTTCGTCTTCTGCCGCTCGCGAGACCGCTGCCATATCCTCGTCTCGCAGTAGATTTCGGATTGCACGGATGCTCCGGACGGGCTTCATGCTCGCGATGGCGCTGATACCGGCAAGCAGCTCGTTTGGGTCCTCGCTGCCTGCTCGGCTTGCTTGTTTCTGCAGCTGCTTGCTCCGTACCATAGCCTCCAAGTCGTTTAGGAGCGTGATGTCCCAGTGCAAAAGCACTGTGTCGCCGAGGCGCGTGAAGAAGATCTCATAGAGCTCCGGCACGAAGGCTTGGGATTCCAGGCGCGAGAACTCGGCCTCGACCGTGTCCACCGCATCCGTCAGCGCCTGATAGTAGCGCTCCGTCCTCAGGATCGAGGCGGCGAGGCGCAGGAGCATGGCTGGCTTGGCCAATCGCGAGATGAGCGGCTTGTGCTCCGGCATCCGGATTGCTTCGATGCCCAGCATCTCCCGCCAGACGGGGATCAGGCGATTGCTAAGCGGCAGTTGACGAAGCAGATTCAGCCAGTTCTGTAATTGATAGTAGGCTCTGCCGTTCCAAGACGCGACCATATTCCTCGTAATCTCGTCCAATTCTGCGGCAAGCTCGGCGCCGGGCTTGGGGTAGAGACGGCGGATCAGGCCGCCGAAGACGGCCTCGTAAGCCCGCTTGTAGAAGTCGGTCGAGAGGGGGAGCGTGAGTCCGGGGTAGCTCTCGATGATATTGCTGTTATCGAGTATCGTCTGTGGCCGGGAAGCATCAAGCTGAGACAGGTGCCCCAGCGGCCTCATCTGCAGCAAGTGAATCTCTTGTTTGACGTCAATCGCAAGCTCCAGATCGAGGGCGGGTCCGAAGGCGGCTTCTATCTCCTTGGCTAGCGACCAGATACGATCCGTTACAACGGTAGGCAGCGGATCCAGTGATGCGGGATTCTCCAGATAGCCCTTGGCTTCTGTCGCATGACGGTAGTAGGTCATCGAGGGGACCTGATCGCTCACCAGTTTGTCGCCCAAACCCTCGGCGACCGCGAGTACTCGCTCGTTTAGCAAGCCGTCCGGATTCGCGGTGAAGAGGATGGCCGCGTGTGTTTGTTCCACCACCATCGCTTGGACGATGAGATCGAGTTCCACTCTCGCTTCGGAGTCCGATGAAGCGCTGCCTGAGTGTTCTTCTCTCTGATAGGCTCGGTAGGCGGTAAGAGAATCGCTGTTTCGGGCGTCCAGACAGTAGGCGAGGCTCACGGCGAGCGAATCCTGTGAGACGTTTAGCTTGCTGCGATAGAGACCGGCCATCGCGCCGCCCTCTTGATCCTCGTCCGAGGCAGACGAGCGTACCGCGACCTTCGGATGCGCGTGGAAGAATGCTTCGTGCTCATGACGCAGGTCGGTGGCGAGCTGTTCGAAGCCCTCCGGACCCCGAGCTGCTGCCGAGAGCAAATCGCTAGATCTGACGACGAAGAAGGGCGGCACGTTGAAGCCTGCATCGCGAAGTTGCCCTAGATTACACGCCTTGTTGCTTCCTTGTTTCACCATGCCTGTAACCTCAGATAGAGCAGATGCGTCGCGATCCCGAGCACCACGGTGACCTCGGTGCGATAGATATAGCCTTCCATCATGCGGCCGTAATCGAAGCTGTGGGGCCGGGCCACAAACCGAACGCTGCGTATCACTTGGTAGGTCGTGTTGACGAGTAGTAATAGGGCAAAGGGCAAGTTAATCCGCCACAACAGCACCACGTTCGTAATGAAGTCGAGTACTACCGCGATGACCACGAGACGAACGGAAGGGCTTACGCCCATAACCTTGGAATAAGTGTTGTACTGGGTTTCTGCTTCCGGTGCCCGAATCTTGCGCGAGACCTCCCAGAAGAGGACCGGGAAGTACATCGTAAACGAGACGAGTATGCTCTGCCAGCTGAGGAGCGGCAGGTCGTATTTGTCCACTACGAACGAGATGACGTAGAAGTTCAAGATGAACTGGACCGGATTATGCGTGACGAGTGCGAGTATCAGGTTTGGCTGTATACGATGGCGCTGGAAGAACCAGACGGACATCATAGCCCCGTAGGTGAAGAGGAGTAAGAACCAGATGATGTTCTGCATGTAGAGGAGGTTTAGGGCGAACACGATGCCGATCGAGATGGCGATGACGACGACGAGGTCCCTCTTGTAGACCCTGCCGCTCGGTAGGCTTCGCTTCGGGAAGTTAATCTGATCCGTCTTGAAGTCCTTGAAATCGTCTGCGATTCGAAGGAGAAGCAAGAAGACGAAGATCGTGACCACGCCGATGAGCTCCTCATAGCCAAGTTGGAAGCTTGTTACGCCATAGTTTAACAAGAGCAGGAAATAAACTTGCAAGAAGATCAGGAGCGAGACGAAGAGCCGTGAGATCGGTGGATACATCTCGGTCATGTAGAGGCGAATTCGTTTAAACATCTGCTGTCTCCGTTCTTGTGGCGATGCCCTCGCCGATCCGTACCAATACTTCGTAGCCTTGGCGATTATATGTGAGTATATCTTCGTCGATGTCGATAGCCCCTGCTTCTGTGAGGAGGACAATCGTCGAGCCGCCGGGTTCGAACCAGCCTTTCTCACTGCCGCGAGAGGCAGCAGTCCTCTGGTGATTGACGATGCTGCCGATGGTCAGTGCACCAACCTCGACCATGGCGAGGGTGCCGAAGTGCTCGGTCTCCAGGTATGTGACGACCCGGCTGTTCTCCCTGAAGACGGGTACGCGCTTGTCGCTGTAGGGGCCGACTGTATGCAGGCGCCCTGGGATCTGTTTCGGGGGCTTCGGGATGCGGCAGCCGTCCGGATAGTAGAAGCGATGGATGTCTGCTACCGTCAGGCGAAACACAAGCGCAAGCCCACCAGCATAGCGATCCGCCTTGTCCCCGAGGAGGCTCTCGATTGTATAGGTGAAGCCCTTGACCAGAAGCTTGCTATCTTGTGTAATCTCGTGCACCGTAAGCCTCGCATCTGCCGGGCTGCCGAGGCGCCGGGGAGATGTCGGCCAGGGCCGCCTCTCCGGGAGCGGTTCGCGCACGAAGAAGTCGGCAAACGATTCCCAGACCCGCTCCTCATAATCGTCTCGATTGATTCGATTCTCCCGGATGAAGTCTTCGATCAGGCGGGCAGAAGCAGGGCGTCTCATGCGCTTGCCGTAGCGCTTGCTGAAGCCAGGCTTCGTCACATAGAGCTTGCCGAGTAGCCTGCCCCATGCCGTGTCGTAGAGGAGGCGAAGCTTCCGGTCCTTGTAGACTTGCTCCTCTTGCAGCTGTCCGCTTCGGCGGTCGATCGTCCGTCTCATACGAAATACACCAGTATGCCGGTCAAGAGCGCCAGCACGAGGAAGATTCCATAAGCGATGCCTCGGGGCTTCGGGACCGGTACATCCAAGAGGAAGGCTACGGCGCACAGTAGGTAGGCCGCAGCCATACCGACCGAGGTATGCAGTGGCAGGATATAGCTTAAGAAGAGCCAGGACCATGTCAGGATCAAGGCGGCATAGGTGACGGGCAGTCCGCGATACTGACTACCGCGCTGTTCGGGATTCGTAGCAATGTTGAAGAAACCCAGGCGCTGTATCGCCGCAATCGCGTAGAACCCGTAGATCGGCCATGCCCATAGTCCGCTTATGCCGAGGCTGATACCGAGCGCGATCGGGAGAGCTACGAAGGCCGGTATATCGGCTAGAGAATCGAGCTGTACGCCAAACGCTTGCTCCTCTTCTGTTCGCTTAACCAGCCTTGCGACCGCACCGTCGAAGAGATCGATCAGGCCGACCAGTATCAGAGCCGAGATCGCCCACTTGATTCGCCCGTCAGAGGCGGCGAGGATGCCGCCGACGGCGAGGAGCGTGCCCAGGAGCGTCAGCCAAACGGACTTGTTGTAATATCCGAGTATCATAGGTCGCCTCCTTCTCGCTGCAATGAATCATAGTCTTCTGCCCGCCAGACGCGTCCGCTGACGGCATCCAAGACGATGGTTTCCCCGTCCGTTACCCGTTCCATCGCATCGGTCGCCGAGACGATGCACGGGATGTTGTATTCACGCGAGACGATCGCCGCGTGACTGAGTACGCCGCCGTATTCGGTCACGATGCCGGCCAAGACGGCAAACTTGACCGTCCAGCCTGTATCCGTGAAGCGGGTGATCAGGATGTCGCCGCTTCGGATGCGATCGATCTCGCCAAGCGAGCGAACCACGCGCGCCGGCCCTCGCGCGATGCCGCCTCCTGCCGGTAGCCCTTGGATGACGGATTGGTCGTGTTCTTGCTGGATCTTGGTCGTCGTCGGAGCCGCTTGTGTCGGGATCTCGTTTGCACTCATGAACAGTCTGTACGCATCGTAGTAGCAGTCTGCACGGTAGATTGTTTCGCGAAGCAAATCGCCGACTAACTCCCCTTGGAGTATGGCTCTAATCTCGTCTATCTTGAGCTGCCAGATCTCGGCCTCGTCCTCGAGCAATCCGGCGTTGAGAAGTTCTCTTGCCAAGAGTCTTGCGCTTCGGCGTATCAGATCGTAGTAGCGTGTGGAGACGTCGCGGAATTCCTCTCGCCACCAGAGGAGGCTTCGCATGCGCCCGATCTTCTGTTCCAAGCGCCCCGCCTTCCTCGCACCGAGCTTCTCCGTAAGCCGCCCGTACGCCGCATCGTAAGCGAGTCCTGCCGCTTCTCGATCCCCCTCGGGGCTATGGCTGTCGTCCCAGTCTAGCATCGCCTGCAATTGCTCCAGTATCTGCTCCGGCGCCTCGCTATAGTTTGGCTCGCTGATATCAAGCTCCTTGGCCGAGTGGTAACCATAGGCCAGGAACCAGGCTTGAAGTTCGCCTGCAAGCTCGTTTGGCTTGGCTTCTATCCTGAGCAGCTCCGTCAAATCCGAGGTGGATGCCGTCTGCCAGGCAGCCAGCAAGTCATTGTCCTCTCGAATCTTGCGGCTCAGCTGCCAGAGCTCATAGAAGGGCAGGAGGTGAGAGACCTCGTCCAAGCCGCCCAGGAGCGCCAGATAATCGGCCTCGCTCATCTGCTTCAGGAGTGAGTCTCGGATCAGTGTCTGATGGATCGTGTTGAGGAAGATCTGGTGGAAGTAGCTGCCCTCGTTTCG
>CAZLEA010000004.1:31154-56632 GCA_964558445.1 uncultured Oscillospiraceae bacterium
AGAGAGCAGTCTGCCGTCTCGGAGGAATTGCTTCAGGCTGTGCTCCCAGGCGAGCTCATATAGACTCCACATGTAGCGTCGACAGACCTCGGCGCTGACACCGCCATCCTTGAAGTCGGCCGTCGTCCAGAGGCCCCGGATACCGTCGTAGCGCATCCCGGTGATCGCTCTGGCTTGGAGGAGGCGAACACGCCCTCCTCGGTCGATCGCGAACTCGATATCGAGGGGGAAGCCGAACAGCCTCGCCGCTTCGAGGGATTGGGTACGGAGGTTTATGAGCGTATCCGGCGTCAGATCCAGTTCACGAACGGCGCCGACCGCCTCTGCCGGCAGTTCGTCAAACCAGGGGAGCGTGACGGAAACGGGCTTCACCTGTCCGCCGACGAGCGCTTCGCCTGTGCCCGCGGCAAGCTCTGCTGCCATCAGGCGATCCTCGCCGAGCAGCGGGTGGGCGGTGAAGAGGACGCCGCTTGCCTTGGCATCCACCATCTCTTGGATGATGACCGCCATCAACAGATCGGAGGCCCGAACCTCTCCTTGTCTCGCCATGAGGTAGGACAGGCTCCGTGCGCTGTAGAGGGAGCGATAGCACTGCTTGATCCCCTCACAGATGGCCGTGATACCCGAGAGGCCGAGGACACTGTCGTATTGACCGGCGAAGCTTGACTCCTCCAGATCCTCGAGATAAGCACTGCTGCGAACGGCATAGCTTCGGCTAGGGTCGAGCAACAAGGACAGCTCGACCGCGATGTCGGAGGAGAGGCGATAGTCGGACCAGAGTCCATCGATTGCGTCTGCGACCGCTTCGACAGATGATTCGTCCGCTTCGCAAAGCAAATCGTCTATCGCCGCGCCAAGCCCGCTCGCATCGAGCTCCGCGAGGAAGAGTTCGCTATCCAAGACGAGGCCCGTGGGGACATCCAAACCTGCGGAGAGCAGACGGTAGAGCGAACTTGCCTTCTTACCCAGCAAGTCCTCGTGTTTTAGGGCAGTTTGTATATTGTCTTGGTTCAGATGGTGAATCATGGGACAGCCGCCTTTCTGTTCAACCCTAGTGCTTAGCGACGCGCTTGGCGAAGACCGGCCAGGGCCAAGAGGTAATTCAAGAGGATATGGAGGCCTGCACCGAGCAGGATGTATGAGACGATGAAGCCGGGTGACATCGGGTAGACGAGAGCCAAGACGAGAACGCAGCCGATGACGGAGTCTGCTTGGTCGACGAAGACGAAGAGCAGGCGAAGCCTACCCTCTGCCATCTGACCTTCTTCGATGCCGAGCCTGCGCTTGATGAAGCTGTTGGGTAATTCGAAGAGGGCATAGGCCAGGCCGAGCGCGAGCCCGATCAGGAGATTGTATCGCAAGTTGTTCTCGTGTCGTTCGTAGAGGTAGTTCATGGCTTCGAGTTTCGGGAAGTTTGCTGCCAGGAGACCTGCGAGCACGGTCCATAGGGCGGTGAAGAGGGGGTAGGCGAGGAAGCCCTTCCACGTCTTATGCTCACCGAAGAGCGGTCTGTTATCTTGGAGGACCAAGCCGTGATCCATGGGTCGCTTCAGGCAATCGAGGATGGGTAGCAACACGAAGAGCATGACCGTGACGCCGGCCAAGATGACGGGAAACAGGGATAAGATCATGCGGATGACGGTATAAATAAGCTCTGCCATACAACACCTCCCGATTTGTATTGCCCTATGATAACAAGAAAACCGAGAAGTCGGGGTATCCGCCGTATGCATAAATACACGTTATTCTGTGCGTCGTTTCGTTGACGATTGTAAACAAGTCGAGTATATTCACAAGTAGATAGCGGGTTTGATTTAGGATATCCCATGGTGTTTATCCATCAGGATTCAGGAGGTTCTTATGTTGCAGGAGAAGACTACATTTCGACCGGGCCTATGGACAGACGTGATCGATGTCCGTGATTTCATCCAACGTAACTACACACCGTATGAGGGAGACGAATCCTTCTTGGCCGAGGCCTCGACTCGCACGAAGCGAGTCTTCGCCAAGGTAGAAGAACTGCTCGCCCTGGAGAATAAGCTTGGCGTCCTCGCTATCGACAATACGGCGGTAGCGGGCATCGATGCCTTCGGTCCCGGTTATATCGACCGCGAGAACGAGGTCATCGTCGGCTTACAAACCGATTCGCCGCTCAAGCGCATCTTGAACCCGTTTGGCGGTATTCGCATGGTGCAGACCTCCATCAAGGCTTATGAACTGGATGTCGACGAGCACTTGCTCGCCCCCTTCCCGAAGCTTCGCAAGACGCACAATGACGGTGTCTTCGACGCCTACAACGATGCGATTCGCAGAGCGCGCTCGGCAGGCCTCATCACCGGCTTGCCGGATGCTTACGGACGCGGCCGCATCATCGGCGATTACCGCAGACTGCCCCTCTACGGCATCGATCGCCTAGTGGAGGACAAACAAGCCTTCCTCGAAGCGATGCCCTTCCCGTTTGGTGATGAAGAGATTCGAATTCGCGAGGAGACGGCTTCTCAGATACGGGCACTGGCCCAGATCAAGCGACTCGGTGAGTCCTACGGCTTCGACCTCAGCGCTCCGGCGACGAATGCGAGAGAGGCGGTTCAGTTCTTGTACTTCGCTTATTTAGCGGGTGTCAAAGAGAACAACGGCGCCGCCATGTCCCTCGGGCGCGTCTCCGGTTTCCTCGATATCTATATCGAGCGGGATCTGGCAGACGGCAAGCTAAGCGAACTTGAGGCTCAGGAGCTGATCGACCAATTCGTCATCAAGCTTCGCATCGTTCGCCATCTTCGCACGCCCGAATACGACGAACTCTTCGCCGGTGACCCCAACTGGGTGACCGAATCGCTCGGCGGCATGGGTACCGACGGTCGGACGCTTGTGACCAAGACGACATATCGCTTCCTCCATACACTGACGAATCTGTCGGCGGCACCGGAACCGAACATGACGGTGCTCTGGGCCGAAGCGCTGCCGCTAAACTTCAAGCGCTACTGTGCCAAGCTCTCGATCGAGACCTCCTCCATCCAATATGAGAACGACGATCTGATGCGTCCGATGCACGGCGACGATTACGGTATCGCCTGCTGCATCTCGGCCATGGTCCTCGGTAAGGAGATGCAATTCTTCGGCGCTCGCTGTAACCTCGCCAAGGCACTCCTCTATGCGATCAACGGCGGAGTGGATGAGATTAGCGGCAAGCAGGTTATCGACGGAATCGATCCGATCACGGCGGACGTACTAGACCACGATGCCGTTTACGAGAACTTCAAGCGTGTGCTCGAGCGACTCGCGGAGCTCTATGTGAATACGATGAATATCATCCACTATATGCACGACAAGTACGCGTATGAGGCGGGACAGATGGCCTTCCATGACAGTGTTGTCGGCCGCTACATGGCGTTCGGTGTCGCGGGCCTGTCGATCGTGATCGACTCGTTTAGCGCGATGCGTCATACGGAGGTCAGGGTGCTGCGCGAGAACGGCATCGCCGTGGACTTCTTGCTCGCAGGCGACTATCCTGCCTACGGCAACGATATCGATGAGATCGATTCCTTCGGTAATGAGGTGCTCGAGTTCTTCATGGATGAGCTGCGTAAGCATCGGACCTATAGAGGCGCCAAGCATACGCTGTCGGTTCTGACCATCACATCGAACGTTGTATATGGCAAAAAAACGGGCTCAACCCCCGACGGCCGCGAGAAGGGCACGCCGTTTGCCCCCGGCGCGAACCCGATGCACGGACGCGACAAGAACGGGGCGCTCGCCTCCCTGAATTCGGTGGCCAAACTGAAGTACGAGGGCGTCGCAGAAGACGGTATCTCGAACACGTTTACGATCGTACCGGAAGCGATCGGTCGAGAAGATGAGGAGCGCCTCGTGAATCTGGTCCGTATCCTGGACGGCTATTTCGGTCAGCGAGGCTTCCATCTGAACGTCAACGTGCTGAATCGCGAGATGCTGATCGATGCGAGCGAGAACCCGGACAAGTACCCGAATCTGACGATTCGCGTCTCCGGTTATGCCGTGCGCTTCAACAAACTCAGCAAGGCACAGCAGATGGACGTGATCAACCGCACCTTCCACCGCATGGTTTAGTATCTACTTGTTAATGGGATGGATACGTTTTGGTCTCATATCCGCCTATTAGTTTGATGATCAAAGTGTTATAATGGATCGAAGGTTCAAGCAAGAACCCAAAATGATTACTTAAACCAGCGGAGGGCCCATACCATGCAGAGAATCGAAGCCATAGAATATTTCCCCATGTCGTCGTTTACGACCATCAACGAAATGTTGCAAGATACGGTTTCGAAGCATGCCGATCAGACGGCGGTTGTCCACCGCATCAAGCCGGGTGATGAACCCCGGCGTGTGAGCTATCGCCGCCTCGGCGAGGATGTAGAGCGCGCCGTGCAGGGCTTGGCGAGCTTGGCACCGGATGCCGCTGCAGGATCCAGACGCATCGCGGTCACGGGCGAGAACAGCTACCACTGGATGCTTGGCTACTATGCCGCGGTGACGGCGCTCGGTACCGTGATCCCGATCGATCGCTTGCTGCAGAGCGGCGAACTCTATCAACTGCTTATGCGTTCGGAGGCGGACACACTCGTTTGCGATGCCGGCATCTATGTGCGCTTGGCAGAATCGGAGACACTGAATAATCTGCCCTTCCTGAAACATATCGTGGTCATGCTCCCGGAACGCCTCACGAAGCCCGAACGCCGCAAGTATGAAGCGGGCGATCTGCTCACAGGCACGGCGATAGACCTAAGCGATTTCACCGACTTGCTCGCTGTGGGCGAAGAGCGAATCCGGCAGGGAGAATCCCAAACCTTCTCGCTTCCCAACCCGGAAGAGCCTCTGATCTTGATCTTCACCTCCGGCACGACATCGACTGCCAAGGGTGTCCTCCTGACGCATCGGTCGATCTGTGCGAATCTGCGTAGCTTGGAGGGCATGGTCCGTTTCCCCGAGCGGGTGCGGATGCTGTCGGTGCTGCCGCTGAATCATGCCTTTGAGAACACTTGCGGCATGCTCTTCACCGCTCATATCGGTGCGGAGGTCTACATCTGCGACGGTCTGCGCTATGTACAGCAGAACATGCAAGAGTATCAAACCCAGATGATTATCGGTGTGCCGAATATCTTCGATGCCTTCTACAAGAAGATTATGCTGACCGTCAAGCGCGGCGGCAGCGAGAAGAAGCTCAAGATCGGTATTAAGCTAAGCCGTCTTCTGCGCAAGATCGGTATCGATAAGAGACGCAAGATCTTCGCTGAGATCCATGCAGGGCTCGGCGGACACTTGGCTTATGCCATCGTAGGTGCCGCTTCGATGAACGCGGAGGTTGCGCAATTCTTCGACGACATCGGCGTACGCATCATGGAGGGCTACGGCCTCACGGAGACCTCGCCCGTCGTGGCAGGCTGCAACACGCAGTTACTCGTCCACGGCTCGGTCGGCGTACCGCTGCCCGGCGTTGAAGTGGCAATCGATAACCAGGTAAGCGGTGAGATCGGTGAGATTCTCGTTCGCGGCGATCTTCTGATGAGCGGTTACTACCGTGATCCGGAGGCGACGGCGGAGGTCATCGATGCGGACGGCTGGTTCCATACGGGCGACCTAGGCCAGGTCGATCCGAAGACGAAGACGCTCTCCATCAAGGGTCGTCTGAAGTCTATGATCGTACTCGATAGCGGCAAAAAAGTCTTCCCCGAAGAGATCGAACAGCTCATTACCGAGCGTTCGGGCAGCTTCGTCAAGGATGCTCTCGTCTTCAGCCAACAAGACGAGCGCGGCGATACCGTCATCACGGCGAAACTGGTGTTGGACAAGGAAGCACTGGAGCAACTGGCACAAAACGGCGACACGTTATCAGTCAAGGATAGATTGGACCAGCTGATTGCCGAGGTGAACAATCGCATGCCGAGCTTCAAGCGCATCCAGACTCACTTCTACAGCTTCACCGACATGATTCGTACCACGACACTCAAGGTGAAGAGACCGGCCGAGATCGAGGCCAACGAGAAGCTGATCAAGGAGAACGGCATCGATTGGCGCAAACTGAGCGGACTCAATATCGACGAATTCGTGGAAGACATGAAGCAGAAATTCAGCGGTAAGCGCGGCGACGGTCCTCAAGGGGCCTAAGCGATCCGGCGCTCGATTCCTAACACAAGTAGCCCTGGCGAATCGAAACAGTAGAGAACACCTCAAGACCAAACTTCGGTATACTGAAGATATGGATCTGCAGGTGTTTTTTGCGTTTATGTGCCTAACACTGTGTTAAACACAGCACTGACAAATGCATACATTGAGAATTAAGAGGTGTCATATGAGAGTTGATTTGAGCGGGCGTTGGTCCTTTGATATTGATCCGGAGAAGCTGGGTATCGATCAGGGTTTCTTCCAACTGCCCCTGCTAGAAGAGATCATGCTGCCGGGGACGATCGCGTCCAATCGCATCGGTGAACCCAAGGAGGAACGTGCCGAGGGTCATCTGACGGATCCCTATGCTTATGAGGGTTATGCGTGGTTCGCCCGCTACTTGAACTTCGACCTCTTCGAAACACACGAGTATAGGCTAGTACTGGAGCGCACCCGTTTCGCGCACGTCTGGCTGGACAACACCTACGTTGACAGCCGAGACAGCCTCATCTCGTCACAGGAGTTCGACCTCTCGCCATATGTCACGAAGAAGAAACACAGGATCACCATCTGTGTCGACAACAGCAGTTATCCGATACCGGGCGGTCACATGACCTCCAAGGATACGCAGACGAACTGGAACGGTATCACAGGTGCGATCTACCTGGAAGCCAGGCTGCCGGTGCATCTGCTAAACATACGAATCGACGCGTCCTATGAGGAGCGTCGCCTGGATCTGGAGTGCATCCTGCATGGCGCGAGGGAGAAGACCGTCAGGGCTACGGTCTTGGACGGTGATGAGACGGTCCTAAGCACCGACTTGGCGCTCGTTGGCGGCAGCAACCGCAACTCGATCGATCTGCCCAGAAACATCGTGGGCTGGAGCGAGTTCACACCCAAGCTCTATACGCTGGTGCTGGATCTGGACGGCGAGGAGACTCGTTATAGCTTCGGCGTCAGAGACTTCAAGGCCGTGGGCAGGCACTTCGAGATCAACGGCATTCGCACCTTCCTACGCGGCAAGCACGACGGCCTGATCTTCCCCGAGACGGGCTATGCGCCGACCGATGTGGATACCTGGCTTCGGATCATGCAGACGGCCAAGGACTATGGCATCAACCACTACCGCTTCCACACGGCCTGCCCGCCGGACGCGGCGTTCACGGCTGCGGATATGCTCGGCATCTATATGGAGCCGGAACTGCCGTTCTGGGGCACGGTCACGACGGAGGCAGATGAGGAGCATGATGTCTCCGCCCAGGCTTACCTGATTTCCGAGGGCTTCCGCATGCTGGATGAATTTGGGAATCATCCGTCCTTTGTTATGATGTCGCTCGGTAACGAACTCTGGGGCAGCCAGGAGCGAATCAACGAGATTCTCGGTACCTATCGTCACTACGATTCGCGCCCCCTCTATACTCAGGGGTCGAACAACTTCCAGTTTGTACCCACCATCTTGTCAAACGAGGACTTCTTCGTCGGTGTGCGCTTCTCGAAGAATCGTCTGTTCCGTGGCTCCTACGCCATGTGCGATGCACCGCAGGGTCATATTCAGACCGAGAAGCCTAATTCGTCACACAACTACGATCAGATGATCGTGCCCGCACACGTACATAGCAATCAGACAAACGACCGGGAACAAGAGATCTTGATTCAGCACGGTACCGAGATGAAGGCCGTGACGGCAGAAGAGCATGCGGAATTGGTTCCCGAGATTCCGGTTATCTCTCACGAGATCGGACAGTATGCGATGTATCCGAACTTCCGCGAGATTGAGAAGTACACGGGCGTATTGAAGGCCTACAATCTCTTGATCTTCCGCGAACGTCTGGAAGCCAAGGGCATGCTGCACCTGGCCGATGCCTTCTTCCAAGCGTCGGGCAGACATGCGGTGAATCTCTACAAGGCAGAACTTGAAGCGGCGATCCGAAGCGAACACTTGGCAGGCTATCAGATACTAGACCTCCAAGATTTCTCCGGACAGGGTACCGCTCTGGTCGGCGTCTTGGATGCGTTTATGGAGTCCAAGGGCCTGATCGAGCCACAGGATTGGCGCAGCTTCTCCGATCGCATCGTCTTGATGGCCGAGATCGATGACTTCGTCCGTGAGTCCGGCAGTATGTTCGATTTGAACCTGAAGCTTGCACACTATGACCGGCGCGCCCTGATCGAACCGTCCATCCATATCGAGCTTCGTGAGGGTACGCAGATCTTGCAGAGCGTGCGCGTGCGCTCGCTTAGTACTTGCCATGGCGGTGTCTTCGACCTGGGTCGATCGAGCCTGATACTTCCCGAGGTGACGGAGCCGACGGTCTTGGAGCTACATCTCTCGCTTACCGGTTCTGAGGTATCCAATCGCTACACGCTCTATGTGTACCCGAAGCAAGAGGCGCGCGATGCCGTTTGTTTGGAGACTGCAGACTATGCTGAGGTTCGCCGAGCACTGATGGATGGCCGTTCGGTCGTTTATTTCAAAACCGATCTGGACGAACACAACTCCGTCGAGGGCACTTACTGCACCGACTTCTGGTGCTATCCGATGTTCCGCCGCATCTCCGAGAGCATGGAGCGTCCGCTACCGATCGGTACGCACGGCTTCCTGATCGAGGAAGAACACCCGCTCTTCAGTAAATTTGCAACAAGTCACTATTCGACGCCGCAGTGGTACGACATCGCGTCCAACAGCCGCAGTCAGATCCTCGATGGCCTCGCCATCTCGCCGATCGTGTCGACCATCGATAACTTCGAGCGCAACCACAAACTTGGCACGATCTGGGAGGCCAAGGTAGGAGACGGGCGTCTCTTCGTCGTGACCGCAGCTCTGCCCGAGCTAGTCGATAGTCTCCCGGCCACAAGCCTGCTGGATTCCGTGCGGGCCTATGTCGCATCCGATGCCTTCTTACCCGAGGCTTCCCTCGAGATAGAAGAACTCGATCGACTGATGGGAGGTGCACGAGATGCCGCAAATTGATCTGCCGTTAGACGAACTGAGGCAGTACCGGGGGCGAAACCCGAAACCCTGCGACTTCGATTCGTATTGGGATCGGGCGCTGGCAGAACTGGATCGGACAGACCCCGCTGTGCGCATGACGGAGGCCGCGTTCCAAGTACCGTCTGCCATCTGTTATGACCTCTACTTCACCGGCGTTGGTGGCGCAGCCATCTATGCCAAGTTCTTGCGTCCGAGGAAGCTTGCGAAACCGGCCCCTGCCGTACTGATCTTCCACGGCTACTCGGGGCACAGCGGGGACTGGAGAGACAAGCTCTCTTATGTGGCAGAAGGCTACTGTGTGTTCGCGATGGATGTGCGCGGCCAAGGCGGCAAGTCACAAGACATTGGCGGTGCGATCGGTAACACACTACACGGTCATATCATCCGCGGTCTGGAGAGTGAGGATCCGCACAAGCTCTTGTTCCGAGATATCTATCTGGATACGGCTCAACTGGCTCGCGTCGCGATGGCGATGGATGCGGTCGATGAGAGTAGAGTCGGTGCGCTTGGCGGAAGCCAAGGTGGCGGATTGACGCTCGCCTGCGCGGCACTGGAACCGCGGGTCAAGCGCCTCGCTCCGTACTATCCCTTCCTCTCCGATTACCGCCGTGTCTGGGAGATGGATCTGGCGGTGGATGCCTACGAGGAGCTTCGTCAGTACTTCAGGAACTTCGACCCGCAGCATAAGCGAGAAGAGGACATCTTCACGCGACTCGGTTATATCGATGTGCAGCATCTGGCGCCTCGAATCAAGGGAGAGGTCTTGATGGCCACGGGTCTGATGGATACGATCTGCCCACCCTCGACGCAATTCGCCGCGTATAACAAGATCACAAGTAAGAAGGACTTGCATATCTATCCGGACTTCGGCCACGAGTTCTTGCCCGGTTTCGACGATAGCACGTTTAAGTTTATGCTTGGTCTATAAATGAGATTAGATAAGAATAGAGACAGAGGAGTCAGCACATGGCTCCTCTGTCTCTATACAATCAGCTTCGTGCTTCGAATCCGCATAAGCTCAATCGAAGTCTGTAACAGGGGCAGCGTACGTCTCCTCTCGGATCCAATTCTCGCCGTCCTTGGCCCATAACATATATCTATGGATGTATGGCTGGTCGATGAAGATATCGTCTTCTTCCCATAGCTCAGCGCCGCTGCCCATGAACCAGTAGCTTATGTTCTCTTCTGATTCCGGCAAGACGATGACATCTAGATTGATTATGAGCTTCGTGGGATTGTCCTCATCGTTGGCCAAGACGGTCTGATTGATGATCTTGTATTCCGAGATCTTGAAGCAGTTGATCGGATCTTGATGGATATAGTTATCAAGATACTGCTCGATGATTCCTGCCCCAAGCACATCTGGATCCTGTGAATCGAACCGATAGCCTTGGCTACCGATTGATATGCACGAAGCAGAATAGTCGAACAATAAGCTGTCGCTGTGCGGATTCGCATCACTACCCGGACTCTGTGCAAACATGTGATTCTCAATACGATAGTACTGGCTTATGCCCTCGTTATAACAATAGACGAATTCGGAATCCGGCGGTACGAAGAAGAAGCGATTCGCCGTTCCTATAACGAATCCTCCACTCTCGATCGATGCCTCCGTTTCGGGATGCCAAGTCTGTAGGGTGAAGAAGTTCTCGTAGATCCGCTCGCCGATCGCCTCCTCTTGTAAGCCGATCGCATAATCTTGTATAGCCGCTCCAATTGATTCGTCGGTGATGAATTCGCCAGAGTAGAAGAGCTTGGAATCGGAATCGTCGATGATGCTTCGAAGCAAGGTCGCAGGCAGTTCATTCTCGCCTGAGAGATCGACCGACGATGAGGGCTCGCTAGTCTCATCTGGCATCTCTACCGTCGTCTCATCCGATGTAGTTTCTGTTGCGGATTCTGTCGTAGCACTGCTCTGAAGCTTAGTCTCTGTGAGGCCGGGCGTAGGTTCTGAGTTTGACGTACTGCTTGTCGGATCCGTGACGGCGTTACACGAGCCTAACATGAGGGCTGCTGCCAGGGCCAGAGCGACTATTCTCGATTGTTTAGAATCTTCTTGTGATTCGAACATGACGGACACCTCCATATCGGAACTTGGGCTCGTTGCATCGATGAATTAAACCTAGGATAGTTTCAATCATATTTTAGCATTTATGAACTAAGGTGTAAACTTTTTTGCAAAACAATGTTGTGAATATAACTAATTCCCCTTGGCGCATTGCAAACGAACAGAAGAAGAGAGGGCTTCCTGGCGAAACCCTCTCCTCGAATTACTTCTCACGATTTGATACGCACGTCCGCTTAGATACCGGTCTTGATCTCATAAGTACCGGCAGCGAGGTCCAAATTGATAGCACCTTCGTGCAACACACCGTTTAGTGTGTAGCTGCCTTCATTTGCTATCTGGACACTTGCCTCTGCCATGGCAGGAATCGTGATGATGTAGAGAATCCCATCCTCCTCATAACGCCAGGCACTCTTGTAGAGTCCGTACGCAGAGCGATAGCTCATGGTGAAGTGGCTGAGTCGCTTATCCGGCATCGGCGCGATCCGTGCGGCACGGAAGCCCGGTTGATCCTCCAGAGGATTGATACCGCCAAGGTAGCGGTACATCCACTCGACGATGACGCCGTACGCATAGTGGTTCATGCTGTTCATGCCGGTATCGCTCACGAGGCCGTCTTCTCGTACCGAGTTCCAGCGCTCCCAAACGGTGGTCGCTCCCATATTGATTGCATAGAGCCAGCCCGGATAGGCTTCGTTCAGCAGCAGGTTCACGGCATAGTCGTGTAGCCCGTGATCGGACAAGGTTGGGCAGAGATAAGCGGTGCCGACAAATCCGGTAGCCAGATGACCGTTGTTCTCGTCTAGCAAGCGCTTCAAATCGGCGATGACCGGTGCCTTCTCTTCCGGTGCGAGTATACCGAAGTGGAGCGCTAGGATCTGGGCGGTCTGTGTCTGTATCTTGCAGCGGCCGTCCGTCTCGAAGTATTCTCGGACAAACGCTGCTCTTATCTCTTGTGCAAGCGTTTCGTAGGCTGCGGCATCCTCGGTATAACCCAAGACCTTGGCGGCCTTGGCCGTCAGCATTGTAGAGTAGAAGTAGTAGGCAGACGAGATATAGTGCGGATCGGTCCCGCCAAACGAGCTGTTGTGCTCCGGATCGCGGAGGTTGTCCGGGTTATCGAGTGCGAGCCAGTCGCCGAAGTGGAAGCCGTGCTGCCAGAGCCTCTTCCCACTGCACTCTTGATCATCTACACCCTTGATATAATCCACCCAGAGCCTCATGTTCTCGTAGTGGCCGCGAAGCAGTTCCTTGTCACCGTATTGGGTATAGAGCACCCAGGGGATGACGGTCGCTGCATCCGCCCATGCGGCAGAGGCAGAACTGTCACCGAAGGCGATTCCCTCGGGTGCGGCGACGCGGATGAAGTCCGGTACGACGTGCGGTACGGCGCCGCCTCTGACACGCTGCTCCTTCAACATATCGTGGAGATACTTGTTGAAGAAGGCTGCCGTATCCATATTGAACGAAGCCGTGCGAGCGAAGACTTGTGCGTCGCCCGTCCAGCCCATCCGCTCGTCTCGCTGCGGACAATCGGTCGGAACATCCAAGAAGTTGCCCTTCTGGCCCCAGAGCGCGTTCGAGAAGAGCTTGTTGACCTTCTCATGTCCGGTCTCGATCGAACCGGTTTGCCTAAGTTCGGAGTAGACGACTTCCGCGACGAAGTCTTCCGGCCTTATCTCGCTGACACCGGTCACCTTCACATAGCGGAAACCGTAGAAGGTGAAGTAGGGCCTTACGACTCGTTCCTCGCCATCCGAGATATAGCTGTATTCCGCCTTGGCAGAGCGTAGGTTATCGCGGTAGAAATTACCTTCTTGCAGCAACTCGCCGAATTGGAGGTAGACTCTGCTGCCTTGCGGCTCGCGGACACAGAAGCGTAGCCAGCCGGTCAGAACCTGGCCGAAGTCGAGCACGTCTTCGCCGGCAGGTGTACGAATCAGTTTGGGCTCTCTAATCTCCTCCATCACGATGAGCGGGGGACTCAGGCGGTCCTCCAAATGGTCGTAGGAATAGTCGTAGGAGACCGCGAGGCTTGCATCCGAGAGGTCCGCCGCTGTCGTACTGCGCCCCTTGATATCCAGGTTTGCATCGACATGCTCGCCGTCATAGATGCTGCTCTCCAGAACGAGAGAGGGCAGAGCAAGCCAGGACTCGTCCGTCTTGATCGTCTCTTGGCTGCCGTCCGTATAGCGGATCTCCAGATCCAGCAGGAGGGAGAAGTGATCGCCCATCAATTCGTCCTTGTCGGCGACGAAGCTGAAGCGCCCCTTGTACCAGCCGTTGCCCAGTAGACTGCCGATGGCGTTCTCGCCCTCCTGCAAGTACTCGGTAACATCATAAGTGGATACTTGGATCCATTCGTTGTAATCGTTGAAGTAGGGGCTGAGGTATTCGTCGCCGACCTTCTCTCCGTTGATCTCGACCTCGTAGAGTCCGAGACCCGTGACGTAGAGCCTGGCATCTTCGATCTCGCGATCGACCGTGAAATTCTTGTGGAAGTAAGGATGTCTCTTCTGGCTAAACGGCGCAGTGATCCACTGCCCTTGGAACGGCAGACCCATGAGCCCGGTCTCGAAATAAGCTGTTTCGCTTCGGTGTACCGTATTCTGCAGGTCTTCAGTCAGGACTTGCCAGTAGTAGCGCGTCTTGGGTTCCGGTGTCCATTCGGGACTAAATGCGTGCGGCATGATATCTGCTCGCATACCGGAATCGTAGAGGACGTGCTCCAGATTCGGGTCGGAAGCCAAGAGCACTCGGTAGCCTCTCGCCTTCTGCTGACTGACCCATGAGAAGCTAAGCGGCTTCAATTGATAGCCGACGGGATTCGTGAGATGTGCGGTTTGCAAATCGCTGATAAACATAGTCTTACTCCTCTTATTCAATTGATGGGTTGGTGTTTGGGGTCTGTTTGGCCCTTATATTAACATAAGTAGCTTCTAGATAAATCGCTAGTTCGTCTTGTCGCGAACCGTGCTGGGCGAGCGTCCAGTATGCCGCTTGAACATACGTGAGAAGGCAGAGATATCCGGGTATCCTACCTGGCTTGCAATCTCGCCGATCGATTGATCGCTGTGGCGAAGCAGCGCCTCGGCCTTGTTCATGCGAAGATTGAGCAGATACTGCTGAGGCGATCGCTGCATCTCCTCGGTAAACAAATGAGTGAGGTAGCTTCGATCAAGCCCCATGTTCTCGGCGATTCGAGCGATGCGAACGTCGCGATGGTAATTGGACTCGATGTAGTTCCTGGCGATGCGTACGTAGCGCGAGCCCCGTTCGTCTCTTGGCGCCACTTCGGCAAGCTCCATGGTGGCCAAGACTTCGTAGAGCTTGGCGCAGAGATAGAATTCATGGATCGTGGCCTCTGCTGCCTGCTGCATCTCGCGAAATAGTCTGTCACAGGCCGGTGCATCGTAGACCGTGCCGGTGAGGGCGGAGGCGATCAAGTCGTTGGTATCGAAGCCGATCCAGGAGTAGAACCAAGGCGTTGTAGCATCTGCGATATAAGTCGTCACTTCTCCGGGTCGAATCAAGAAGATTTGGCCCTCTGATACCGGATGCGCACCGGCTTCGTTGTAGAGGACACCCGACCCCTCGTGCACATAATGCATGAGGTAGTAGCTTCTTATCTCCGGGCCATAGGCGTGTGAGGGCGGACAGGCTTGATAGCCACATATCAAGGGATTGATGTCTTTTAACTGTAAGTTTTCGATCATTTGTTCAACGATCACGGATCTCTTCCTCCTGCTCGTCCAATCTGCATGCGATACATGCTGTCTCGATGCTTGGCTTCTGTATATCAAAATACCACATTATGCCAAAAACTTCTCACGCTTTGCCATTTGAAGGGAGGAGCTCTAATGCTAAGATGGCAGCATCAATGATGCGGTACGGTTTCGTACAGCGTGTAAGGAGTTAATATGGCTAAGATAACATTTATGGGTGCCGGCAGTACGGTATTCGCGCGTAACGTATTGGGAGACGTCATGGCTACGAAGGCGCTGACCGATTCCGTATTGGCCTTGTATGACATCGATGCAGAGCGCTTGAAGCAGAGTGAGGCGATTCTGACCGCAATTGCCGCGGCGCTTGATAGCCCGGCCAAGATCGAAGTTTATCACGGTGTGGAGAATCGCAAGGATGCACTTCGCGGTGCGGACTTCGTCGTCAATGCTATCCAGGTCGGCGGTTACGATCCGGCCACGATCGTGGACTTCGAGATCCCGAAGAAGTACGGTCTGCGTCAGACGATTGCGGACACGCTCGGTATCGGCGGTATCATGAGAAACCTGCGTACGATCCCGGTGATGGCCGAATTCGCACGCGACATCGAGGAAGTCTGTCCCGATGCATGGCTCTTGAACTACACGAATCCGATGGCCGTCTTGACCGGCTACATGCTGCGTCACACGGACGTGAAGACCGTGGGTCTCTGTCACAGCGTTCAGGTCTGCAGCCGTGATCTGCTCAGAAGCCTGGATATGGCCGACAAGATCGATGGTCGCAGAGAGCTGATCGCCGGTATCAATCACATGGGGTGGCTGCTCGAGATCCAGGATAAGTACGGTAACGACCTTTATCCCGAGATCAAGCGCCGCGCCAAGGAGAAGAACGCAAACGAGAAGCACCACGATATGGTTCGCTACGACTACATCGACAAGTTCGGTTACTACTGCACCGAGTCGAGCGAGCACAATGCGGAGTATAACCCCTATTACATCAAGAGCCAGTACCCCGAGCTCATCGACCGCTTCAACATCCCGCTAGATGAGTACCCCCGCCGCTGCATCGCACAGATCGCCGGCTGGAAGGATGAGTATCAGAATCTGATCGGTGAGACGCGTATCGCTCATGAGCGTAGCCACGAGTACGGTTCTTATATCATGGAAGCGATGGTGACCGGCAATCCCTTCAAGATCGGCGGTAACGTCTTGAACACCGGCGGCTTGATCAGCAACTTGCCGCACGAGGCCTGCGTCGAAGTCCCCTGCATGGTCGATCGCATGGGCGTCAACCCGACCCGTGTCGGTGCCTTGCCGCCACAGCTGGCCGCGATGAACATGACCAACATCAACACGCAGCTGTTGACGATCGAAGCCGCAGCGACCCTGAAGCGCGAGCACATCTATCATGCTGCCTTCTTGGATCCGCATACGGCCGCTGAACTGCCGCTCGACAAGATCGTGGCGATGGTAGACGAGATGCTAGAAGCACATGCACAGTGGCTGCCGACCTATAAGTAAGTCGACACCGATTCATCAAATCCTTAGGTGAATTAACAAGCGAAATCAACGATCGAAGGACCTTGGCCGTGACCGGCCGGGGTCCTTTTTGGCATTACTTACAAATTGATCCCAGTTGTTTTGGGTGATATGACCAGAGCTCGCGAGATAAGCTGCACAAAGAACTTCACGATCCTTTTACAATTCAAGGGTGGTCATTGTTCAATGTGCATAGTATAATAAACGAACGAGACGCGAGAGAATAGATAATTTGATCGTGTCAACGAATTAGGATTGGGGGAATAGGATATGAAACAATATCCCGCATCGCAGATCCGTAATGTGGCTGTACTAGGCCATAGCGGATCAGGTAAGACGTCTTTCGCTGAGGCTGTACTCTACAGCGCGAAGGTCACGGACCGCCTGGGTCGAACCAACGACGGTAACACCGTAATGGATTTCGATCCTGAAGAAACCCGACGCCACATTAGCATCACGACCGCTATGGCAGCGCTGGACTGGAAGGGAACGAAGATCAACCTTCTCGACACGCCGGGTGATTTTGACTTCATGGGTGAAGTCATGCAAGCATTACGGGTCACAGATTCCAGTCTCATTATGATTTCGGCCAGAAGCGGAGTATCCGTAGGCGCTGAGAAATCCGTTCGTTACTCCCGTAAACAGAATATTCCTTTTGCTTTTTTTGTGAATAAGATGGATGACGCACACGCGGACTTCGCCAAGGCTCTGACAGAGATTCAGGACTACGTGGGTTCGGGTGTTGTTCCGTTCATGATCCCCATCCACGATGACGGCAAGTTCGTTGCCTTCGTCGACTTGCTCGATCGCAAGTGCTATCGAGTCGGTGCCAAGGGTCAGACGGAAGCCTGCGAGACGCCCGCAGAGTACGAAGAGCAGGTAGAAGAGGCTTATCAGGCACTACGCGAAGTTGTCGCCGAGTCGTCCGAAGAACTCATGGAGAAGTACTTCTCGGATGAGGAGTTCACGGACGAGGAGATGCAACAGGGCATCCGACAGACGATCCAGAGCGGTGATCTGCATCCTGTGTTCTTGGGCTCTTGTACCGAGAATCTGGCCGTGGCTCAGACGATGGACCGCATGGTCGAGTATATGCCGTCACCTCTAGAGGGTAAGCAGGAAGTTGCGATCGATGCCAACGGCGATGCCGTGACGCTGGCCTGCGATCCGGACGGACCGCTTGCCGCGATTGTATTCAAGACGAATTCCGACCCCTTCGTCGGCCGCATCACCTTCTTCAAGGTGGTATCCGGTACGGTGAAGCAGGGCGATACGCTATATAACGAGCAGCAGGAGCGCGACGAGCGCATCAGCAGCTTGCAGACCATGGTTGGTAAGAAGCCTGTTCCGCTGGACGTCCTCGGCGCCGGTGATATCGGCTCCACGACGAAGCTTCTGATTACGGCAACCGGTGATACGCTGACCCGCAAGGATAAACGTCTTCGTCTGGAGGGAATTGAGTTTCCTGTGCCGTCCTTTGCTATGGCGATCTTACCCGTCACGAACGGTGATGAGGAGAAGATCATGAGCGGTCTTCAGAAACTTAGAGAAGAAGATCCGACCTTCATGGTTCGAAACGATCCCGAGACCAAACAGATGGTGCTGGCCGGACAGGGCGCAATGCAGCTCGATGTCCTACGTTCCAAGCTGCTTGCAAGGCAGAAGGTCGAATCGATTCTAGAGGAACCGCGTGTGCCCTATCGCGAGACGATTCGTAAGAAGGTGAAGGTCCAAGGCCGTCACAAGAAGCAATCCGGCGGTCACGGTCAATACGGTGATGTCTGGATCGAGTTCGAGCCGGGCGAGGACGAGGGCTTGACCTTCGAAGTCAAGACGGTCGGCGGCTCGGTGCCCAAGGCCTATAACCCTGCCGTTGAGAAGGGGCTGCTGGAAGCCATCGAGAAGGGCGTACTTGCCGGTTATCCGATGGTGAACCTCAAGGCGACTCTGGTCGACGGTTCTTACCACGATGTCGACTCGTCCGAGATGGCGTTCAAGATTGCGGCATCGCTTGCTTATCGAAGCGGTATCCCGCAGGCGAGTCCGATTCTGCTCGAACCGATCTCTGCGGTCAAGATCTATGTGCCGGAAGCACAACTGGGCGATATCATGTCCGATATCAATCAGAAGCGCGGCCGTATCATGGGTATTGAGGCCAAGAGCGAGGGTATACAGATGGTAGACGCGGAGATTCCGACCTCCGAGATGTCTACTTACGCCACGGATCTGCGTTCGATGACGCAGGGCCGCGGTTGGTATCAAGTCGAGTTCGCCCGCTATGAGCCGGCGCCTCAACCGGTTGCCGACAAGGTAATTGCCGATACCAAGGCGAGAGAAGAAGCGTAGGCGATCGATGTCTATCCATGATACAGGGGATCATAGCGCTGCAGTCAAACAAGCGCTTGTGCGGATGGAGGAGATCATGGCTCTCGGGCCGTGCGATCTGCATATCCATACGACGCACTCTGACGGGTATGTGAACCCCGCGATGGTCGTCCAACGGGCGATCTTGCATGGGCTCCGTGCCTTCTCTGTAGCCGACCACGATACGACGAAGGCGATTATGGATGTGCATCACGTGCTCCATAAGCTCGACTTATTGGCGTTTCGACGCCCGATCTTCGTGCCGGCAGTGGAGGTTAGTGCGGAATACTTAGGTCAAGAGATTCATCTCTTGGCCTATTTCCCGTTCGGCGGCGAATACCGCCTGGAATCCTTCCTCGTGAACCAACAAGAGCGTAGAGAGGCGCGTAACCGCGCGATGTGCGAGAAGCTCATCCAACTGGGCTACCCGATCACGTACAAGATGCTGACGGCCAGCACCGGGAATCTGGTCGGCCGCGAGCATATGGCGCTGGTACTGGTCCAAGAGGGCTACTATTCCAATCCGCAGATTTGCTATGCGGAATTGCTGGATTACGGCAAGCCGGCGTTCGTCCCCAGAGAGCTCGATCAGGCAGAGAATGTACTTCTTGTGCTCAGAAGAGCGGGAGCTGTTCCGGTACTGGCGCATCCGTTCAAGTACTTCTGGTTTCAAGATGAGGCGAAGGATCCTCTCTACTGCTTAGAAGAGCTGCGCGGGATGGGACTCGAAGGTGTTGAGACCGTGCATGGCCAGGCGACGGACGAGCAGATGGAACAGATCGCAACGATGGCCAAGGAGCTTGGACTTCTGCGAACATCGGGCAGCGACGTGCATCTGACCTATGCGGCCGCGATCAACAAGATTGCACAAGAGAAGTATAAGCACTTCCTCAACTGACCCAAGGGGCAGGATAGAGGAATAGAGAGGAGTCAAGACACATGAGGAACATAAGATTGGGTCAGAGCGATCTGGCCGTTTCACAGATCGGGCTCGGCTGTATGCGTATGGCGGGTCTCAGCGTAGCCGATGCGTCCAGGGTCATCGAGACCGCACGGGAACAAGGCATCAACTTCTTCGACCATGCCGACATCTACGGCGGAGGCGACTCCGAACGCGTCTTCAGTAAGGCGATCGGTATGAATACCTCGGTACGAGAGCAGATTATCCTACAGAGCAAGGTTGGTATCCGCCAAGGTTACTACGACTTCTCATACGAGCACATCATGAAGAGCGTCGATGGTATCTTGCATCGCTTGAACACCGATTATCTAGACGTCTTGCTACTGCATAGACCGGATGCGCTGATGGAGCCGGAGGAGGTCTCTAGGGCCTTTGATGAGCTACATAGTGCAGGTAAGGTACGGTGGTTTGGTGTCAGTAACTTCAATCAGAATCAGATGAAGCTTGCGTTTAGCCACAGTGAATTCAAGATACAGGCGAATCAATTGCAGCTTAGCCTCGCACACCCCGACCTGATCACCGAAGGGACGAACGTGAACGTCACGAACGAAGATGGTTCGTCCAAGAGCAGCGCAGTGCTCGAGTACTGTCGCTTGGAGGAGATTACGGTACAGGCGTGGTCGCCGATGCAATACGGCCAGATCGAAGGGAACTTCCTGGAGAACCCGGCCTACCAAGAGCTTGCGGAGAAGCTAGGCGAGATCGCCCAGCGAGAGGATCTATCCGTGGGTGCCGTCGCGATCGCCTGGTTGCTTCGTCATCCGGCGAGAGTCCAACCGATTATCGGCACCATGACGCCCGAGCGCATCCGAGCAATCTGCAAGGCCTCCGACTTCATGATGAGTCGCAGCGATTGGTACGGCTTGCTGAAGGCGGCAGGACATCCGGTACCCTAAACGAGGGACATAGTCACGACCAATTGATCTGAATCGAAGCGCGGTTAACTAGCGGTAAATCCGGTAGATAGCCGCGTTGTTCTGTTCCGAGAATTCGGCGACGAGCTCGAAATTCGCTTGGAAGAAGGCCTCGTTTAGATTATAGTCCGGGTGCAGGCGAAGATCATCGGTCAAGATCGCATAGCGTATCCCGTTCTGGAGACAGTAGTCGACGAAGAGCTTGGGGTCCTCCGTGCCGGCAAATAACTGGCGGACTTCATCTTCTCTCTTAGCCGTATCGTGGCCTGCCGACCAGGCATAGTAGGCATGGCCGTACCAGACCTTGCGACCCGTGAGGAAGAAGGGATGGTAGTGCCAGGGGCCCGTGAGGAAGATGTCCTCCGACTCCGTCTCCGCCTCGATCCACGTTTGGAAGGCCGAGTGCTCGGGGATGGCGTAGACATGCATATTCTTGTTCTTGTAAGTGATCAGGTCGACGATGCCACTGGCACCAAGAACCAAGGTGAGGGCTGCAGCCACGATCGGGCCGACGTAGCGGCGCTTCTCGGGGAGGCTAAGGCGCAGGAAGCGCAAGATCAGATCCGCGGTCAAGACGGTCGCGAACATCTGACTGATCATGATGTACTTGTGGTTCACCGTGACGTCCGGTGTGAGCGATATCGTTAGACTAAAAAGCAGTGGGAACAAAATGCTCACGGCGAGGACTCGCTTGCGTTTGCTTGCTTGTAAGAAGGGTAAGATGAGAATTGCGGGGAGGGCGAGGCCAAGCAGCTCCCAGAGATAGGAGAGGACACCGAGTAGGCTCTTGTCCTCTGCGATGAAGCCCCATTTGAAGCTCGGCGAGACATTCGCCGCCGTCTCTCCCGAGAAGAGCTTACCGTAGATCAGTGCGAAGCTTATGGCGATCAGAGCCGTAGCCAGATAAGCTAGTTTATCGCGGCCGAATAGCGCAAACCAGGCGAGCATCAAGAGGAGAGCCACCGTCACCGAGCCGTGCCAGTAGGGTAGGCAGACCATGAGCATGAAGATCGGTAGATAGCCTCGCCAATCCTCCGGCAACCAAGCCTTGGGATCCGTCCAAGTTGTAAGCGATGGCTTCTTAATCGTGGGATAGAAGAGGATCAAGATCAAGAGAGCAAGCCCGAGGACGAAGAGGAAGTGGCGCTGGTTCGCGAACACATTTAGGTTCCACAAACCCCAATCGTCGTTTGGGAGGCGGCCGATGAAGATCTCGTTATTGGCCATATAGCGCCAGATGGATACACCTGCGGCCTTCGCCAGCGAGGGCACATCGGCCAGCCAGTGCCATACCGCGTTCGAACTGCGGAAGAACACCAGCATAGGGGCGAGGAGGAAGGCAGCATCGCGCTTCGTCCAGCGTACGGCGATGTAGCCGAGCAGGATACAGAAGGCGATGAGGCCGAGCGCCGATGGGAGGTTCAGAGCACTCGCGAGATCCATACCGAGATACTCCAGATTACCAGCTAAGAAAAAGAAGAAGAAATGATACTGTACCCCATCACCCGCGAAGTGCGGATATTCCGTCGGGAAGTTACGTCCCTTGGCAAAGGAGGATACAACAGCCGTATGTGGCGCGTAGTCAGAGAAGACCGAGTAGCCTGCACCGAGCATGCCGCCCTGACTCTTCAGTACGAAGGCGGTCAGGAAGCAGGCCCATAGCGTAAAAATTCCAACTGAGAGGAGATAGAAGCCTATCTGACGGTAATTCGTTTGTACTTGCTTCATACCGTCTCGGTATCGCTCGGTAAGCGATGGAGAGGATTCGGTAGCAGTACTGTTAGATCTTCGCTTCGAAACGAAGGACAAGATAAGCAAGATCAGTACGAGTACGAAACAGATCGCATTCGATACCAGTAACGGGTACACGGATTTGGGTAGCCAGGCGTTTAGTATCAAGGCCAAGAAGTAATTGATCGTCGTTAGAGGCACGACTCCCAGATAGAAGTCTGCGACCCAGTTCACGAAGAAGGGCGCCTCATCCAACAGTCGTTGACCGCTTAGGTAGCGCTTGCGAAGCACACGCCCGCCGAGCGTGGCCAAGAACAGATAGGTAATGGCAAATAGTTTCGTATCCATGGCTCCGGCTCTACTTCTCTTCCTTATTATCGCGAGCGATGAGGTAGCGCGGACGATGCTTGACCTCATCGTAGATGCTACCGATATACTTACCGATCAGGCCGAGCGCGATCATGATCGCACCTCCCGTGATCAACAAGAGTAAGATGACGGTCGTGAAACCGGCTACAGATGTGCCGAGAGCATAATTGACCAGCGTCTGGATACCGAGAACGAGGGCGACGATCCAGAAGATTACGCCCATGACGACAATAATCTGAAGCGGGGCTGAACTGAAGGCCGTCAGAGCATTGGCCGAGAGCCGCATCAAGGACATGAAGCTCCACTTGCTCGTGCCGTGCTTGCGCTCATCCACCTCGAATTCAAGTGTGACGCGATTATACCCGAGCCATGCGGACAATCCACGGAAGAAGGTGTTGTAATCGCCCAGACTCTTCCAGGCTTCGACAACCTTACGATCCAATAGCTTGAAGTCGGAGGCATCCTTGAGGTCGAACTTCGTCAGCTTACGGAAGAAGGAGTAGAACGTGTTGGCCGCCCAGCGACTGAGTCCGGATTCCTTCTGTCGTTCCATCTTGACGCCGTCGACGACTTCATAACCTTCTTCTCGCCAGAGCCTAACCATCTCAGGGATGTAGCGCGGCGGATGCTGCAGATCACCATCCATCAAGACGACAGCGTCGCCCTTGGCATAATCGAGACCGGCACAGATCGCAGCCTCCTTACCGAAGTTGCGTGAGAGCGCCAGGATACGCAGATGTGTATCGTTTATCGCGGCTAACTCCAGTTGCTGCCAGGTGGCATCCGATGAGCCATCATCGATCAAGAGGAGCTCATAATCCAGATTCGGAATGCTCTCGAGAACCTGTTTCGTGACGGCAATCGTCTCACCGGCTTGTTCTTCTTCATTATAGAAGGGAATAATAACAGATAGCAGCATACGACACTCCTAGATCGATCGAGTAATTGAGATTATTCTAACATACGCATCATGTTTGAATTTGGCAGAAGCGTGAACGATATAAACCTAGCGAATATCATCTTGGATATTGATAGTTTGAGCTAAATTACAGTCGTTACCTTATGTATGAATGGCAATATTGTCTCGTGATGTATTGAGGAAGATCGAGTATGAGAACCAGTTTACTGAGAACATCAACATTTTTCCAGCCAATTTACTGGGCGATTGTTTGTACCGACTCTACTGCCATCATTTGAGATATTGAACCGTACGAAGATTTCCCGATCTTTTTGAGCTCTCTGTGAATTGTAGAATGCTTCTATGTACTCAAGGACCACTTGTCGGGCTTGCTCCCTCGTTGGATAGAAGTGACAATGGATGATTTCTTTATCAAATGCCATATGTCAATCGTGAGTCTCGCTGTTTGAGCCTGAAACGCACTATGACCCGTCTACGAAGAACAAGCAAGTTCCATATCCAGCTTGTAATTGCGGTGATGAATCTCGGAAAGAATCTGCGAGATTTTTTGTCCAATATATCAGTGTGTTGTTTACTGCTACGAGGCACAAACTCAATGGCTATTTCTGACAGTGTGAAGATTCGCTATTTATTCAGCAGCCCTAACCAGAGAGAAGATTGCATAGATCATATTCTGATTAGCCATTCATCATAAAAGATTAGTAGGATTATATATTTTATGAACATATTGACTTATTGTCGAAATTGTGCAAATATGACATTAGATTCAGTTGGTGAAAACACACAAAATATACAAGGAGATTGAGAGTATGAAAAAGAAGACAATCTGTTTTTGTTTACTAAACTTTATGTGTATAGTGTTTTTTTCTTCGTGCCAACGTACTCAAATTTTTGAGACACACAATAAAATTAGTAGTACCAATCCAATAGATGCTTCCATAGTTGATAGTGAATCAAGTCAAGACCCCGCAGATTCACAAACCAATGATTTTCATCCAAGCTCATCCATAGCATTGCCCCCTGCTTCCGTTTCGGTGACGCTTACCCCTGTTCCCGTTACACCAACTCCGATCGCTGCGACGCCTACACCCATCCCGGCGACACCGACTCCGATCGCTGCGACGCCTACACCCATCCCGGCGACACCGACTCCGATTCCAGCGACGCCTACACCCATCCCGGCGACACCGACTCCGATTCCAGCGACACCAACGCCCATTCCTGCGACACCCACACCTGTGCCTCTACCTATTACAGGAGCTTCACCTGATGGTCGTAACGGAGGGCAACTAAGCACGCCATACACTAAGAACGGCATAGTACTAGTAAATAAGCAACACTGGGTAAATGCTGATTATGCGCCGGTGCCTGCTGCGAGTAACAAATGGGGTCTACAAGGTGAAGCGTGGAATGCATGGAAAGAAATGGAGGCAGCAGCGTTAGCCAATGGTTTAACACTTCGATTTGTAAGTGGATATCGAACTTATGCATATCAAGTCGAATTGTTTAATAGTTATTATGCCAAGGACCCTGTAGGAGCGAATACCTATTCTGCTAAAGGAGGCCAGAGTGAGCACCAAACAGGGCTCGCTTTAGATATGGATAATGGGATAGGAAAAACCGGTCTTACAGAAGCATTTGCCGATACGGCAGAAGGTAGATGGTTGTGGGCTAACGCATATAAATATGGTTGGATTCTCCGTTATCCACGGGATAAAACACATATAACCGGTTATGTTTTTGAACCATGGCACTATCGATATG
>CAZLEA010000004.1:56732-65572 GCA_964558445.1 uncultured Oscillospiraceae bacterium
CGGGATAAAACACATATAACCGGTTATGTTTTTGAACCATGGCACTATCGATATGTTGGTAAATCGGTAGCTGCAGTCTTCGGCCCCAACAACACATTGACTCTTGAAGAGTATTTGGATGAGTTGCCGGGTAAGTATCAATAATTGCTCCGGAGGGAGAATGGATTATGAAATCTACCGGTCATCAAATACTCTTATCTATTTCAAGTGCTCTGCTATTCGTCACCGTATTTCTATCCTTATCTTACGTACAGATAAACGGGACCACCAAACAGGCTAAACCGTTCGGGCTTAGCGGCAATTATCTTGTGCTTCATAATCCGACTCGTCGACAGGTTATGTTTGATGATGTAATCGATTTGCAGGAGGATCGCAGTGTATTGTTGCTGAGTCATGAGTGGAGAAGTTCGCTTGTCGGTATATACGATCCGATGATGGTGATGGCTTATGAGGACGGAGCCTTCGGCTATGGTTTCAGCAGATATTTCTCCATAGATGATTATACGAACGGTACGAAGAGTGGTATCGCCCTGATAGATGAAGCCAATATCCTCAGCTTCGAGAAGGATGATTATCGAAGCGAGAATATCGAGGACCTACTGTACTTCGCCAGTGATCGGTCGCGCATCAACTTAGACGGTGGGATCCGGGAGATTGTGAATCTTAGCTCTCTGCCTTATCTCGGCGCCTATCTCTATCTGGATTATTCTGACCGACAGGATGCGGAACCGTTGATCGCTCGCCTCGAAGCCAATCACTATGAGATTGTAGATCAACAGCAATTCAGAGGCGTTCTGGATTCAATTCGTATGGCAGTGTATACGCCTGCATCGATGCTCATGCTTGGTGGGCTTGGTTTATATCTCTTGTTTGCTGTCTCGTGTTACTGGTCGCTGTTCAATCATCGACGGGATTTGTTTATTCACTATTTCTATGGAGCGAGTTTCACCCGTCTAATCACCAAACCATATCATCATTTCTTCTACTATAATTTGTTGGGTTTGATTCCCGGATCGATCTTCTTCTTATTTCAGCACCGGATTGCATTTAGTGTGATGTCGATTCGTTCGTTTATGTATCTGTTCTTAATCCACTTCATAACGACATCTCTTCTCTATATCATATCTTCTTGGCTTGTTTATCAACAAGTTAAGAAGAGCAAGAAGGAGGAGCGGTATGTTCGTTAACCTGCGTTTGGGGATCCGAGATATTGGTAAGAGTAAGCTTCATTTCCTGGCCTCTATCTATATGCTGCTCTTCTTCCATATCATCTTGTTTATGTTCTCTATGACGATAGACGTAGGCTCGTATCAAGATAACATCTACACAATAAGCCCGACCGTGGTCAACACCTCGTACACGTATGTCTTCCGGCCAAATGAGCTCGAGGGGCTACGTAAGATCTATGCCACGAATGCATACAGCTACCGCAAGTCATATTCCCTGTCCGACATAACGCAGCGACCGGTCTATCTGATATTCGGGGATGCATCCTTATTCGATTCGAATATGATCAATGAGGACGGTGTACATGCCTATGCTTATGATAACGAGTCACAGCCCGACATCAATTATTTGGGGGAGACCTATCCCTTGATTCATCTGCCGAGGTCAAACGATAACTTCGATCCCGAGAGTATCTTTGTTAGCTATCAAGGCAGTAGCATGATTGATGTCGTTTCGTCGATGTCCGCGGAGCGCCCAGATGTATTCTACGATCTGATCATGCAGACGGTAATCTTGTCTTCTGACGAGGAACGAATCGATTCGTTCTACAACTATATAGACAATGATGTTGATGGTGTATATACCAAAGGGCAGATCCAAGCCCACGCCGCTGCCTCCGACTTCGATTTCGTCTGCTTCTATCTGTTACCGTTCCTACTGATACTGCTGCTCTTCGGTATCTTGTCCTTTGTACTTAGTTTCCATGGACGCTTGGATATACAGAAGAAGGACTTAACCGTCCACCTGCTTAGCGGGGCAGGGATGGATACCTTGCTTCTCCGCTTCGTTGTCTACTATGGATCAACTGTGATACTGTCCCTGTTTACCGTGTGGGCTCTAGGTCTTCTCTTCTATCCCTTCGTGGCTAAGATTATCGTCTTGTCTCACTTCATAATCCTTGTACTGTTTATCGTCTATATCTTACTTGCACTGAATCGTTCAAACCTAAGTCGTAACTTGAGAGGAGTATCCGTATGAGACTTGATATACAGTCGGTTAGCAAGACCTATCGCCACAAGCGTTATGAGGTGGATGCCCTCGTTGATGTGAATCTCTCGATTCGACCAGGGGATCAGATTATGATCGTGGGAGAATCAGGCTCCGGGAAGTCAACGCTACTGAATATTCTGGGTCTGCTCGATCAGGCGTATGAGGGCACGTACCATATCGACGGACGTGAGCTGAAGGCGTACTCGGGTAGAGAGCAGGCGCATCTGAGGAATCGTTGTTTCGCTTATATATTCCAAGATTATGCCTTATTGGAGAACGAAACAGTCCATGACAATGTCTTGGTACCGCTCTTGTATTCGGATGTGCCCAGGGCGCAGTATAAGCAGCGTATCCATGAGGCACTCATGCAAGTAGGCCTGGCTACTAAGCCCGATATCGAAGTCTTGCACTTGTCCGGTGGGGAGAGGCAGCGGGTTGCTATCGCGAGAGCTCTCGTGAACCGACCTACGATCATCTTGGCAGACGAGCCGACAGGCTCTCTGGATAGTAAGCATCGAGAGAGCGTGCTGGATATCATCTACAATTATTTGGATGATGAGAAGATTCTGATTTTTGTGACACATGATATAGAGAAGAACCGTCGAGGTCAACAGCGAATCCTCCATATCGACAAGGGTGTAGTCCGTGAGATGAATTGACTGCGAGTTCGTCGGCATCGATGCTGTCTAATCGTTTTTTTAGCTCCGTTTAATTTGCTCTTAACAATCTCCTCCTAGAATGATGAAGCATTCAAATAATGACAGAACATCAATCATGTGGAGGAAATCATGAGTATTAAGATGAGAACCAGAATTAGTTTGGCCCTGCTGGCGGTCATGGGCGTGGGCCTATTGGCGTCATGTACAGCTTCGGGCGAACCGGGTAATACAACGGGGCAACAGTCGACTGCTTCGAGCGAATCGACGGTGGGCACAAGCGATACAACAGGCGAAACCCCCGATTCGTCCAAGATCAACGTTTGGTCCAGAGACGCAGCTTCCGGTACACGCGGCGCGTTCGAAGAGATCGTGGGTTTCGCAGGCGAGTTGACTGTGGATGCGGCGGAGACGTCCGGTAACGGCGATATGGCGGCCAAGGTCGGTCAGGATCGCTACGGTATCGGTTATGTCTCGCTGACAACAGATTTCGCAAGCAATAACCTGAAGAAAATTGTAGTAGACGGTGTGGAGGCAACAGAAGAGAATACGCTCTCCGGTGCGTACAAGCTTAGCCGCCCGTTCAACGTCGTCAGCCGCCAGAGCGGTGACTACGCTTCTGATGAACTAGAACAGATCACCGCTGCCTTCCTCGCCTTCTTGACAGAGTCGACCGAGGGATTGGAGGCTGTCTTCGCAGCCGGCGGCATCGTCGACCCGGATGCCGGAACTTCCTGGGACGAGCTGGCTGCCGATCATCCGATCGCCTCGCAAGACAACAGTCATTTGACGATTCGTACGGCAGGCTCAACCTCTGTCCTTAGCACGCTGCAGGCTGCTCTTGAGGCCTTCTCGCCACTTGCGGGCGGCGTTAATTTCGCGATGAACCATACGGGATCGGGTGCCGGTTATGCATCGACACTGGGCGCGGAGAAGGACGGTACGGCGGGCGCGGAGCTCGGCTTCGCATCCAGATCGTTCAAGACGGACGGAACCGAAGAAGTGGCGGATGCTATGTTTGCAGGCACCTACTGCATGGATGCGGTTGTTGTCGTAGTCAGTAACGATAACCCCACCGATGCGCTGAGCATGGAGCAGTTGGCTTCGATCTTCAAGGGTGAGATTGAAACCTGGTCGGATCTGTCATGAGTAGAATACCTGAAGCCAAGGGTAAACGTCGAAGGCAAGTTGTGAATTTGACCTTCCTCGGTCTATCGAGAATCAGCGCTGCGCTAGCAGCGCTGATGATTCTGTTTATATTTGTTTTTGTGATTGGAAGAGGCATCCAAGTCTTCTTACCGGATTATGCCAACGGGCAAGTGGATATCGCCACGTTCCTCACAGGCATGGTCTGGCGTCAAGATCAAGGGGTGTACGGACTTGCCTTCATCGTAATCAATACGCTGGTGACGGCTCTGCTTGCAGCGCTGCTTGCCTTCCCGATTGCGGTTCTGACGGCGTTATTTATCGTCAAGGTTGTGCCCAAACGCCTCCGTGCGTTCTTCGTGACGACCGTCGAACTACTCGCTGCGATCCCGTCCGTTGTCTATGGCGTGTTCGCGGCCGGCGCGATTACAGACCTGGTTATGAAGCTTGCCGCGCTCTTCGGCTATCAAACGAGAGGCGGTATCTCGGCACTGTCTGTCGTGCTTCTACTCGCGATCATGATCTTCCCCACCATCTGCGTGCTCTCGATTACGGCGATCTCGGCGGTTGACCCGAAGTTGGAGCAGGGATCTCTGGCGCTTGGTGCATCGCGGACACAAACGAACTTCAAGGTGGTCTTGACGGCGGCCAAGTCAGGTATCTTCGCAGGTCTCGTGCTCGGTCTTGGCCGCGCGTTCGGTGAAGCGACGGCTGTCTCGATGGTGGCGGGTAACGCCATGACGGGGCCGACTTGGAATCTGTTTGATACGACCAGAACGCTGACTTCGACGATGCTTGCCGGTATGCACGAGACGACCGGCCTCGACTATGACATACGCTATAGCGCGGGTATTGTTCTGATGCTGGTGATCTTGGGCACCAATGCGCTGATACATTTGGTGCGTAGGCGGATCGGAGGCGTGAATCATGAGTAGAAGGCGACGTCTAGTTGACGGTTTATTAAACGGATTGACTTGGTGTGCGGCCGGCGTTGCGGTGTTGGTGTTGGGGCTTGTCTCCAGTTTTGTGTTCCAAAAGGGTAGCAAGACCATCAGCTTGGATCTGATTCGCGGCAATTACTGGTCGGAGAATATCAACGTTCATTTCGATAATCCGTATCCGGCAGAATTCACACCGCCCGAGGATCTGGCAGACGATGCGTATTTCTCCACCCGCTACGGTATAGCGGTACAAGATGCCAAGAGCGTTCGCGGTGAGGATCTGATGGAGGTCATATATCTAGCGCCCGGATCGAATTTCTCGGATCTGGTCATCAGCACAGCAGGTGCTTCGTATGGCCATGCGCATACCATCAGCCCTGATGCCTCGATTCGGAAGGTAGAGTATAGAAACGAGGCCGGTGAGAAGAAGACTGCCGGCCTAATGAGACGACAAAACGCAGAAGAGTTCATCGCCACTCTGGATGGAGAAGCCGTGAGCTTGGAGATGATGTTCTACCAGACGGCAGGCGGCGGGATACGCGGTTCCCTGTTTGCAACGCTTCAATTGATCGGAATGACGCTATTGATCGTCTTACCTATCGGCATAACAGCTGCGATCTATCTACATGAGATCGCGAAGAAGAACCGCTTGACAGCCATGATCCGCGCCTCAATCGAGATGTTGTCGGGTGTGCCGTCGATTATCTTCGGCTTGATGGGGCTTACGATGCTGTTCCCGATCACGAGGCTGTTCGGTGCCGGTGGTCAGAGTATTCTGCTCGGTGCGCTAACGATGTCCGTCGTACTCCTGCCGGTCGTCATCAGGCAGACGGAGGAGGCGCTGCTTGTCGTGCCGCAAGGCCTACGGATGGGTTCGCTTGCGCTTGGTGCAAACGAGACACAGACGATTGTCCGAGTGGTCTTGCCAAACGCTCTGCCGGGCATACTATCTGCGGTCTTGCTCTCGGTCTCGCGCATCATAGGCGAATCGGCCGCCCTGATCTTCACCATGAGTACCGTGATCTCGGATCGCCCCAAGCTCTTGGAGGGGGCCACGAGTCTGGCCGTCCAGATCTGGTCGATCATGTCACAGGATAATCCGAATTTCGAGCTGGCGTCTGCGATCTCGCTGATTATCCTAGCGATAGTCTTGGTCCTAAACCTCACGGTGAAGTTCGTGACGCATCGCATCAATAAGAAGAATGAGGACTAACAGATGATCAAACAAACAGTAGAAACCGTCTTCGATTGCCAAGATGTGAGACTTAGCTATGGCTCGTTCGAGGCTCTCAAAGGCATAACGATGGACATACCCGAGAAGCAGGTCACCGCCTTCATCGGGCCGTCGGGTTGCGGTAAGTCTAGCTTCCTGCGCTGCTTCAATCGGATGAACGATCTGGTCGACGACGTACGAATCAGCGGCGAGATTCGGATGCACGGTGAGGATATCTATGGGCCAAACGTGGACGTGGTCAAGCTTCGAACAGAAGTCGGTATGGTCTTCCAGTCGCCAAACCCGTTCCCGATGAGTATCTACGACAATATCGCTTACGGCCTTCGCTGCCAGGGTGTCCGCAACAAGGCTTACCTGGATGAAGTCGTGGAGACGTCGCTACGGCGTGCCGCACTCTGGGAAGAGGTCAAGGATAAGCTCGGGCGTAACGCCCTGAAGCTCTCGGGCGGTCAGCAGCAGAGACTGTGTATCGCCAGAGCGATTGCGCTTCAACCCGGCGTCATCTTGATGGATGAGCCGACATCCGCCCTGGATCCGATCGCAACGGCCAAGATCGAAGATTTGATGGTCGATCTCAAAGAGGATTACACGATCGTGATCGTGACACACTCGATGCAACAGGCGGCCAGAATCAGCGACCGGACAGCCTTCTTCCTCCTCGGCGAGGTGATCGAGTACGAAGACACGGCACTGATGTTTAACGCGCCAAGAGACAAGCGAACAGAAGACTATATTACGGGTCGCTTCGGCTAGAAGTCGGCGATTTATACGGCGAAACCCGTGTGATTCGCTTATGATAGAGATAGTCGCCGCCTTGGCGATGGATAGGAGAAGGAAATAGATATGGCTAGAGAAGCTTTTGACCGCGAACTGGAATATTTGTCCAAGAATATCAGCGAGCTTGGCACGAGGGTTCTACAGATCATGGAGGACACGATCCGTGCGCTTCGAACCCGCGATTTGGCTCTCGCTCGGGCGATCTACGAGAGCGATCCGGAGATTAACGCCGCGCAGAACAACATCGAACAGTTCTGTGTGAACCTGATCGCCTTGCAGCAGCCGATCGCAGGCGACCTTCGCGGAATTACCGCGACGCTGAAGATGGTGACGGATATCGAGCGCACGGCGGATCAGTGTGCGGATATCTGTGAGATCATGGCGACTTATCCGGAGTTCATCCAAACGGAGACCCCGGCGGGTATACTGGAGATGTTCACGATTGCCAAGGAGATGTTCGCAGCCGCCATCGATTCGTTTATCCGCAAGGATGTGGCGCTTGCCGAAGCAACCAAGGACAGAGATGATGAGGTGGACCGCCTCTTCTCGCGCATGATTCTCGAACTGAGCAATTGGATGCAAAGCGATCATAAGAAGGTCTCGCAAGCGACCGATTACATGTTCGTCGCCAAGTACATCGAGCGTATGGGCGATCATGCAGTGAACATCACCGAGTGGGCTGTCTATGCGGCTACAGGAGAGCACAAGAATATGTCGGATAAGTTATTGGGGAACAAGCGGCCCCTGATGTAGAAGGATGGTAAGATGGCACTCGTATATATCGTAGATGATGAAGCCAATATCAGGCGTTTAGCCGCGGTTGCGATTCAAGATTATGGGATGGAGACCGAGACCTTTGCAAATGGGAACGACTTCTTGCAAGCGCTTCGCCACCGTATGCCCGATGTCGTGATCCTGGATTGGATGATGCCGGCGCCCGATGGCCTCGAGATTCTGCGGCGTTTGAGAGAAGATCCGAAGACCAAGGCCCTGCCTGTGATTATGTTGACGGCCAAGGGTGAGGAGATGGATCGCGTGCTCGGATTGGAACTGGGTGCAGACGACTATGTCAGTAAGCCCTTCGGTGTAAGGGAACTCGCGGCTCGCGTGCGTGCCCAGATTCGGCGTCGCATGCTAAGTGAGCAAGAGGAACCAGAAGAGATCACGGCGGGACCGATTGAGCTCGATACGTTGCGGCGCAAGGTGACCAAGCGCGGTGAGACGATCGATCTGACGCAGCGGGAATTCGACTTGCTGCAGATGCTGATGGAGCATCGCGGCCAGGTCTTCACCCGTGATGTGCTGCTCGATCGTGTGTGGAAGACAAACTTCTATGGGGACACGAGGACCGTCGATGTCCATGTCCGCTACCTGCGGCTCAAGCTTGAAGATGAGCCGAATAACCCTCGTTTCATCTTGACGGTGCGGGGTGTCGGATATTGTTTCGCGGAGCAAATCGATGAAGCGTAGTATTGTGAGAGGGACCGTCCTTGCGGCATTGGCCGGCATCGGCGTGGCCCTCTTGCTTGCTGTCATGATGATCTATCTGCTCTATCAACAATCGCTGCAAGAGAGGCTGAAATCTACCCTGATTCTCTTCTCGGCACAAGTCGAGATCGCGACTGAGTCCGGTGAGGATCTAAGCGAGAACCTCGAGCAGATGCGACTTGCTATGGCCAAGGAGCGCCAGGGGCTTCGCTTCACCATTATCGACCCCGAGGGGACGATTGTGGCCGAGAGTCACTCGTTTGCGGGTGGGGCAGGGGATAGTCGTCTCGATCGGCCGGAAGTAATAGAGGCGCTGGAGGGCGGTTGGGGCTTCGATCTGAGGAAGAGCGATACGAGCCCGACAAGCTATCTGTATGCGGC
>CAZLEA010000004.1:65672-96387 GCA_964558445.1 uncultured Oscillospiraceae bacterium
GACTATCCGGCCGAGCTTGGCGAACTGGGCAAGTCGTTTAACGAGATGGCAGAGCAACTCGATCGGATGGCAAGTCGCTTGCAGGCCCAAAACGATGAGCTGTACAGCATCCTGGGCGGTATCCAAGACGGGATCATCGCGCTTCGCGGCGAGAACCTGGAGCCCTTCCTCCTGACCGATCAGGTGGTCGGGATGCTGGGTGATTACAGTAAGCGCTATGGCTCACTGGCAAGCTATGGTCAGAACTATGCGAAACTTGAGACGATCGCCAAGGAGGCGCTGCTCAGCGGAGAGCCTGTCTTGACACGGATCGAGCCGGCCAATACGGAAGCGAGCATCCTGACTGTCTATGCCAGTCGCTACGGGGATCAAAACGAGCCGAATGTGGTCATCGTGCTACACGATAATACGAGAGTGAGCAAGCTCGAGCGCATGCGTACGGAGTTCGTGGCCAACGTCACGCACGAGCTCAAGACACCGCTCACATCGATTCGAGGGTACGTGCAGCTGCTTCAGAGTGCCGAGCGTGACTCCGAGACCAGAGCCTCGTTCTACGAGATCATCGAGATCGAGACAGAACGCCTCATGAACCTGATCGGTGATCTGCTGGACCTCGCGGAGATCGAGAATAGAGTGGCAGGGCCGGATGAAGCTTCGGCAAGCAAGCCTAGTTGTTCGCTCTATGAATTGGCTAGAGAAGTTCGAGATCAGGTCGAGCCGCTTGCGGCTACCCGAGAGGTCAGCCTGCATATCGAGATGCCCGAGACGCTCGAGTTTGCGGCCGACCATCGCCGGATGAAGCAGCTGCTGAGCAACTTGGTTACGAATGCCGTGATCTACAATCGGCCGGGCGGCGAGGTTCGGGTTCGTGCCGGTATCGAGCGCGACATGCTCTCGATCTGGGTGATGGACAACGGGCTTGGCATACCCGAAGAGGATCAAGAGCGTATCTTCGAGCGCTTCTACCGCCTCTCGAAGGACCGCTCCAGAGAACTTGGCGGGACGGGGCTGGGCTTATCGATCGTCAAACACATCGTCAATCTCTATGGCGGACGAATCGATCTTGCGAGCGTAGTGGATAAGGGATCGGTCTTCCATATCCGCTTCCCGCTATCTGCAGGTCAAGACTAGAGCTAGACCTCTGAGGGGAGGAGTGACCTATGTTTGATCTAGGCTTAACGGGACTTGTGATTATGAGTCCGCACATGAATTGGGAGCCACAAGTCGGTTCCATCGGTATCGAAGACGGACGCATACGCTATGTCGGACCAAGATCGCTTAGCGCTGGGGATTGCCGAGAGCTTCGGCAACTTGGCGGACACGTCGCGCTCCCCGGCTTCGTAAACGGGCACTGTCATGGAGATATGACCCTGCTTCGCGGCATGGGCGACGGTATGACACTTGCAGAACAGAACGCTGCGTTTACGTCACATAACTGGTTCGAAGCCTACCTCAGTGAGGATGATCGCTTCTTGTCTCGACGCTTGACGTATGCGGAGGCGCTACTTGGCGGCTGCACCTTCATCTTGGAGAACATGTACTGGTCGCTAGGTGATAGAGCAATCGATGCTGTCTTGGCGAGCGGGATTCGGGCAGGTCTCGCCGAGGACTACCGCCCTGACTTCCGCAAGGCAGATCGGAGTCACGAGTCGGCTCACCTGAGACGATTCGCCACTGCTTGTAGAGAGGCGGGGATACTGCCTGTCTTGGGTTCCGTCTCGGAAGAGGATTTCTCTCATGAGACGCTGGCGACGGTTCGTATGTTGGCCGAAGAGGCCGATATGCTGATCACCTGTCATCTCGCCGAGACTTCCTGGCGCATGGAGTTGATTCGTGACCGATATGGGATGAGTCCCGTTGAGCTTCTGGCCCAGGCAGACTTCTTGGGTCCGGATCTCGTGGCATCTCACGTTGTATACACGTCGGAAACGGACCGACTTCTGCTTCTGGAGAGCGAGACGAAGGTGATTAACACGCCGCTCTGTGAGTACAAGATTGCAGATGGACTGGCAGCCATACCCGAGATGCTGGATCTGGGTATAACGGTGGGGCTCGGTACCGACGGTGCACTATGGAACAACAGCATAGACCTCTTCCGCGAGATGAAGGGGATCGTACTCGCCAATTCACTCCGGAAGGGGCCAAGGAGTCTTAGTCCGAAGGCCGCGCTCACGATGGCGACGCTCGGTGGTGCCAAGGCGTTTGGCCAAGATGACATGGGAAGCCTCGCCGAGGGGATGCGGGCGGATCTCATGGTCGTGAACCTGAATCGCGCGAAGTTCGTACCGCAGCGCCTAGGCAGATATGAGAATATCAGCTCCTCGCTCGTCTTCAACGCCACGGCAGAAGATATCCACTCCGTCTATATCGGCGGGGAGGAGCGGGTTCGTGACGGTAATCTGTTGGGGATTGATCAAGAGGCGCTCTTCGGCGAAGCAAACCACCGAAGCGAGCGTTTGTTCTCGCTGATAAACGAATAAGCGAAGCATCTCGCTTCGCTTATCATCCTACATGAATCTGATATTCAAATGTGCCTGCTCCGGGCCGGGTGTTAGGCTTGCGGCGGCTCGGGCTGCTGCGGTTCTTGAGTCTCAGGTGTCGCCGCGGCATGGGGAGCCATGGGCGCTCCCGGCGCTTGACCGTACGGCACTCCGTTTGGCGCGTCGGGACTATATGTTGTCTGTCCGTAGTAGAGTGCTTCGGTTTGTGCCTGCGCCATTAGTTTGGCCTTGTGACGTCTACGTTGACGACGGATCAGGATGTAGGCGAGCACGGCCAGCAGGATCAAGATGATCAACTGGATAAACGAGTAGCCGACCCAGATCACGAAACGGGAGATGCCGTTGACGAAGCTGACGAGAGACGTCTGCAGCCCGTGTGTGAAGCGATCCCAGACGGTGCTTGCGGGGATATAACGCGGTACGGTGCTGTCTTCATCGACCAGCGAGGCCTCTTCGTAGACATAGACGGTGACGGTAGCCAGATCGACCAGGTTATCCCAGAGGCGAATCTGCCCCTCGTAGACCTCGATACGCTCTTGTAGGCGATCGAGTTCGGACTGGATATAGAGCAGTTCGTCGATCGTCTCTGCTTCCTTGAACATCAAGAGTAGTCGCTCTTCTTGGACCTTCGCGTTCTTCAGGCGAGAGGCAGTGTCGGTGTAATCTGCCGTGACGTCGGAGATGGATACGTTGTTCTCCTTGATCGTACCGGCTGCTGCCGCCGTGTCGACGAAGGTGCTGACGTTACCGGCCGGTACGCGAACCGTGATCTCCCCGTAGTAACTACCGGCAGATTCCGTCTCGTACTGCGATTGGATGTAGCCGCCGAGATCCGCTACCTTCGAAACGAGCTTGGCCATGGTCTCTCTTACATCGACGGTCTCCATACGAAGCTTGGTTGTCGTGATGATCTTGCGATTCAAATCGATCGTCTGATCGTCGCTGGCGCCGCCTGCCTCTTCACTCAATTCTCCGGAATTACTGCCATAGTCGTAATCCGGTGCCATTGATCCCGGTCTTGAACCCGTCAGTGTTCCACCGTCCTTGGCCGACTGAGTGCTGCAAGCGGCGGCAGATAGGCTGAGCAGGGCAACGAGGAGGAGAGCGGTACATGTTCTTCCCAATGAACGCTTATTGTGTTTCATAGTGGTTTCTCGCTTTCTTCAATAGTGGTATCTCGTTTGCTGTGTGCAGGGTTCGGACGCATATGCGTGTTGCATCGCCGTCCCTCTACACCTATCATACCAAGTTCAACCCTTAATGGTTGCAAAATATGGAATAATAGAAGAAATATCAGATAAACGAGGAGCCTGACATGAAATCAAACATGAACGAAGCACAGAAGAAGATCCTACTCTATAATCTGGACCCTAGCAGTGAGGAGGGGAAGCTGTTTTGTGACCTTGCCGAGGAGCGAGATTGCGAGATCGTCTTGCTTCGGGATCAAGACCTCCAAGATAACATCAAGCAGCTCTATACCATAGGACCCGGTGCACAAGAATCGGCTGAGGCCGTATCCGTTTCGCAAGCGGTTCGGGAAGGAGCTTATTGTGTGTTCTGTGCGTTTACAAGAGAAGCCTTCAGCGACCTGCTCGACGCCTGGAAGGAAGCCGGGGTCGGTCGTGGCGTCTTGAAGTCGGTCGCTACAGCGAACAATCAGACTTGGCCTCTGATAGATTTGTTTGCCGAATTGCGCAGAGAGCACGTGATTACGCAAGCTTATGTTGCGCTTCGGCGCCATGTGCTAGGTGTGGAGCATAAGCTCGAAGAGGCAGGCATCGAGCTGCCCGCAGCTTATGAGGGAGAAGACCCGGCACAGCATGCGCGGATTCGAACGATGCATGAGGCCAAGCAGCTGCTTCGAGATATCCAAGCGATCGATACGGTCGAGCAGATTCATCATGCTCACAAGGCCTTCATGGAGGCTTGGCAACTTAGCTAGTCCGGGATGTCCGAATCGTGTCCGGCGTCCTTCATGCCCTGGCGAAACAGCGGCTCCTCGCTTGGGTAGACGATCGGCTCCGGATCGAAATAGCCGTTTCGATAATCCTCTCGTATCGTCAGCACGACGCGGATGAGGATGGCACAGAATGCACCGATGATCGCACCGATCGGGCCGAAGGCGATGATACCGATCAAGGTTGCGAGGAAGGACCAGAAGGGCTTCAAGCCGATGCTGCGACCGACGATGATCGGCTCTAGTATCTGTCTCGTGATGATGAGCGCGAGGTAGATCACGATCAGCCACAGGGCTGTGCTGCCGTCGCCGCCAAGCAGGCGCAAGATGGCCCAGGGTATCATGATCAGGCCGCTGCCGATCAAGGGCAGTACGTCGATGATGGCGATCAAAACGGCCTTCATAGCCCACCAGGAGATATCCAACAGGTAGAAGCCGAGCATCATGATGCCGATACCGACGAAGAATAACGTGAGTTGCGCCTTGAGCCATGAGAGCACGCCGCCGACGCTTCGCCGGAGGAAGGTTCGGCCGATTCGCCCCAGGCTCTGTCTTGTGAGCGGCTCACGTCTGTATCCGTTCTCGTTCATCTATCTCTCCTCCATCGCTGCTGTCCTGCCTGTCCGTCACGGAAGCCAGAGCGGTCTTGGTTCGGTTCATGTTAAAATTTTAGCAGAAGTTTGGCATTAGCTTAGGCGAAACGGAGGCGTTACTTATGAAGATTCTGATCATTGGCGGAACCGGCACGATCAGCTCGGCGGTTGTCCGCGAGGCGATCAAGCAAGGACACGCGGTTACGGTACTCAATCGCGGGCAGAAGAAGCGTACGATACCGGACGGCGTTCGGGTTCTCCACGGCGATATTAACAAGCCTCAGGCGATGGAGGCTCTCCTACGGGGCGAGCATTTCGACGTGGTTGCGCAGTTCGTCGGCTTCACGGCAGATCATGTGGAGCGAGACTTGCGCTTGTTTAGCGGTAAGGCGACACAGTATATCTATATCAGCTCTGCTTCTGCTTATCAGAAGCCGCTTAGCTACTACAAGATCACGGAGGATACGCCGCTTGATAATATCTACTGGGATTATTCGCAGAACAAGCAGCGTGGCGAGGAACTCTTGCAGGCACAAGCGGCAAGCTACGGACTTGCCTATACGATCGTGCGGCCGAGCCATACCTACGGGATCGAGCGGATCCCTGTAGGTGTCTACGGTCACAACGGCAGTTACAGTGTTGTGCGCCGGATTATGGAGGGGAGACCTGTCATCATGCACGGTGACGGCGAGAGTCTGTGGACGTTTACGTTTAACGAAGACTTTGCCATCGGATTCGTAGGTTTGTTCGGTCATCACCAAGCATACGGACAAGCGGTTCACATCACTTCGGATGAGACGCTTAGTTGGAATACCGCCTATCGCATCATTGGCGAAGCCGTCGGTCGCGAGGTGAAGTTCATCCATGTGGCAAGCGATCGCTTAATCGACTTGCGCCCTGACCTTCGCGGTCCGCTGCTCGGTGATAAGGGTGTATCGGTCGTCTTCGACAACAGCAAGATCAAGCGCTTGGTCCCCGGCTTCCGCTGTGAGACACGCTTCGATCACGGTGTGCGTTTGGCACTGGATCATATTGCGAAGCATCCCGAATTACAAACGGAAGATCCCGAATTCGATCTCTGGTGTGATCGCTTGGCGGAGAAGAGCCTCGCGTTCGGGCGAGAGTTCGATCGCTATTGATCGAGGTTTCGGCATAAATGTTTAAGGAATGCTTACAAGAAGGCTGAAGCTTCGCCATGTTTGGTAGCTACAATTACGCTTAGTTAAGTATAAGGAGCGTGCACGTCAGTATGACCATCAAGGATCAGAACAGAAAACCGCTAATCATCTACATCGCGATCGCCCTCGGCGTGATGTTCATCATGAACACTCTCGTGATGCCCGCCCTGTTCACACCGGATGTGAAGAGTGTGACCTATAATACGTTCTTGGACCAAGTCGATGCGGGCGATGTCTCGTATGTCGAGTTGCAACAAGAGTCGATCGTCTACACACTCAAACAAGATGTCAGCTCCGAGGATCAGCTGAATTGGAGCCTGAACAACAACTTCCCGATCTATGAGACCGGGCGGATTCAAGACGATAGCGATCTGATCTCTATGCTGCGCGAGGCAGACGTGGACTTCCGCGAGGTATATCCGGAGCAGCCCAGTACGTTCTGGACTCTGATCCTGAGCTTCGCCGTTCCGCTGCTGCTCTTCTCGCTGCTCGGGCGCTTCATGATGAACAGCATGGCCAAGCGCGGCGGTGCCGGCAACGCGATGCAATTCGGTAAGAGCGGGGCCAAGGTCTATGTGCCGGAAGCCGGTGAGAAGAAGACCTTTGCAGATGTAGCGGGTCAAGAAGAGGCCAAGGAATCGCTGGCCGAGATCGTAGACTTCCTCCACGACCCCCGTCGCTACGATGCGATCGGCGCGTCCTGTCCCAAGGGCGTACTTCTGGTCGGCCCTCCCGGAACCGGTAAGACACTGCTGGCCAAGGCGGTTGCGGGCGAGGCGAACGTACCGTTCTTCTCGATCGCAGGTTCCGAGTTCGTGCAGATGTTTGTCGGTATGGGTGCCAACAAGGTCCGAGATCTCTTCAAACAAGCCTCCGAGAAGGCTCCTTGCATCGTCTTCATCGATGAGATCGATACGATCGGTAAGAAGCGTGACGGCGTGGGCTTCGGCGGCAACGACGAGCGCGAGCAGACACTCAATCAGCTATTGACCGAGATGGACGGATTCGAGTCGAACAAGGGTGTCGTGATACTCGCCGCCACGAACCGACCGGATTCGCTGGACCCGGCGCTGCTTCGCCCCGGGCGCTTCGATCGCCGCGTGACGGCGGAATTGCCGGATCTGGCCGGACGTGAAGCGATCCTCAAGGTGCATGCGAAGAAGGTTCGTATGTCCTCTGACGTGGACTTCGCGGGTCTGGCCAGACAAACGGCCGGTACCTCGGGTGCGGAACTTGCCAATATGATCAACGAAGCCGCGATGCGTGCCGTTCGTGCCGGTCGCAGCGAAGTGCTGCAGAGTGACCTCGAAGAGAGCGTCGATGTTGTATTGGCCGGCGAAGCGAGAACTTCTGCCGTGATCAATCCCAGAGAGAAGGAATTGATCGCCTATCATGAGGTAGGGCACGCGCTGGTTGCGGCCAAGCTCTCGGACTCACCGCCGGTACAGAAGATCACGATCGTCCCGCGCTCATCTGGTGCTCTGGGTTTCACGATGCAAGCCGAAGTCGGAGACAAGTATCTCTACACGAAGAAGGATCTGGAAAACCATATCACGACGCTCACCGGCGGGAGGGCCGCAGAGGAGTTGGTGTTCAATGTAGTGACGACCGGTGCCTCAAACGATATCGAGAAGGCCACTCAAATCGCTCGTTCTATGGTGACGAAGTATGGTATGACGGAGGACTTCGATATGGTGACCTTCACCAGTACGTCGAATCAGTACCTCGGCGGTCAGGATCAGATGACGGGTTCGTCCGAGACCCAATCGAAGGTCGACAAGAAGATCGTGGACATCGTGAAGCGTTGTCATGCGGATGCGGCCGAGATTCTGCGTACGAACCTGGAGAAGCTGCACGAGATATCTCGTTATCTGCTGGACAAGGAGACGATCACCGGAAGCGAATTCATGAATATCTTGAACGGGGTAGCGACGAACGGCGACGGAGAAGTCTTGCTCGCGGGTATAAGCCGGGAATCGCTCTTGTCATAACTTGTGTCCGAATATGATAGAATATGTCTTGTTATATCGGATCACAAGGAGACAGTAGCGGCATGGCTAGTAATGTATTGGAAGTAAATACGGCTTTGGTTTCTGAATTCGCCTTCGAAGGCGGCGTCATAGAGATCATCTCCCCATATGGTGAGGGACACATCAATGACACGATTGCGGTCAGCACGGAAGACGATTCCGGCAGACAGCGTCGCTACATCATCCAGCAGATCAATCAGTACGTGTTCCCGAAGCCAGCAGAGGTCATGGAGAACATCGCACGTGTGACAGAGCACCTGCGCGAGCAGATCGTACTTGCCGGTGGAGATCCCGCCCGTGAGACGCTGAACGTCATACCGACCAAGGATGGTAAGCTCTATTACTTGGATGCTGACGGCAACTACTGGCGTGCTTATGACTTCATCGAGGATACCGTGACGCTGCAGCAAGCGCGTACGCCGCACGACTTCTATAATTCCGCCCGTGCCTTCGGCCGTTTCCAGCAATTGCTCGCGAACTATCCGGCCGATACGCTGCACGAGACGATCGAGAATTTCCACCATACGCCAAGTCGCTACAAGAACTTCCTTCGTGCGGTCGAGGCGGATGTTGCCGGACGTGTTGCAGGCTCCGAGGCGGAGATCGAATTCCTCAAGGCCAGAGAGGCGGATTGCCACATCCTGGTCGACTTGGAAGCAAGCGGTGACTTGCCGCTTCGCGTGACACATAACGATACGAAGCTGAACAATGTCTTGATGGATCAGGAGACAGGCGAGGGTATCTGCGTCGTTGACCTGGATACCGTGATGCCGGGCCTCGCAGCTTACGATTACGGCGATTCGATTCGCTTCGGTGCCTCTACGGCACTGGAGGATGAGCCGGATCTGGACAAGGTACATTTGTCGCAAGAGCTGTTCGAAGCGTATACGAAGGGCTATCTTGAAGTGGCCGGCTCCGCACTCACCGCCAAGGAGAAGGAGACGCTCATCTGGGGTGCGAAGATCATCACGATGGAGATCGGCATGCGTTTCTTGACGGATCACTTGGAAGGGGATATCTACTTCAAGACCGCAAGAGAGAACCACAACTTGGACCGCGCGCGTACACAGTTCAAGCTTGTTCAAGAGATGGAAGAACAGTGGGACGAGCTCGTAGCGATCGTGGAGCGCTATAGCTAGAAGACACAATACCGATATTTGCAGGCAGTTACGAGAGATCGATGGCTGCCTGTTTTTGTTTTGTGCTTTGGTGACTTTGCCACTTGTCAGGTAAATAATTAAGGTATAAGATAGGTACTTGACTGGTTGATAGTCAACCGATTAACTATTATTAATTGAAGAGGAAGAGGTGACAAGGATTGAGTCATAAACATACGGGTGATACAGAACACAAGCACCGTATAGAGACGAAGATCGCCTGGCTCATCAAGGATGTCGATAGTGCCTCGCAAGTCATACTGGGAGAGAATCTCAGCGAATTCGGCCTATATGCGGGGCAACCGCGCCTGATGCATCTGATTCGGATGAACCCGGGATCGACACAGAATCAGATCGCCAAGCGGATGCGTGTATCGCCATCCTCGCTCTCTATGTCGATCAAGCGCATGGAGAAGCAGAAGCTTGTCGAGCGTGTTACACCGGATAACGACTTGAGGCGCAATGAGCTACATCTGACCGAAGCCGGCGAAGCGGTCTCGTTAACCTGTAAGACGGTCATCATGGAATTGCATCAGCAATTGCTTGCAGGTTTCTCGGAAGAAGAGAAGGAAACGCTTCAAGCTTATTTGGAGCGCATGATGGAGAATGCGCTGGTACATCCGCTCTATACGCGGGCACCGGATGAAGTTAAGCTCCATCGACCGAAGCAGATGAAACAAGAGGAAACAGCAGTAGAAACGGAGACAACAGATGATTAAACGCTTGCTTAAATATGTGAAGCCCTATACGTTCTATGCGATTTTATGTCCGCTACTGATGATCTTGGAGGTGTCGATGGACGTCTATATCCCCTATTTGATGGCGGATATCGTGGACGTCGGCATACAGACGGGAGATGTGAATTTCGTTATGCAGCGGGGGATGATGATGATTCTTGCCGCATTGATCGGCCTCGGTGCCGGTATCTGGTCCGCCAAGGTCGGTGCGACCGCAGGCTTCGGCTTCGGCTCGAACGTGCGTGAGGCGGCCTTCTCAAACATACAAACATTTAGCTTCAAGAACCTGGACAAGTTCTCGGTCTCAAGCTTGATTACCCGTTTGACAAACGACACCCAGCGCCTCTCGAACACGGCGATGATGACGCTTCGTATGGGCTTTCGCGCCCCGTCGATGCTGATCTTCGGTGTCTTCATGGCGATGCGAATCGATCGCGAATTGGCTGTCATCTTCTTACTTGCTATTCCGATTCTCGCAGTCTTGATCGGCTTGATTATGAAGAAGGCGTTCCCTCTGTTTAGCATCATGCAGAAGAAGGTCGACCGAATCAACAACGTCGTCCAGGAGAACCTGACCTCGATTCGCGTGGTGAAGTCCTATGTACGTGACGAGTACGAATCCAAGCGCTTCAAGGAGCGAAACGACGACTTGATGGAGAGCGGACTGAAGGCCGTGTCGCTGGTTATCATGTCCATGCCGATTATGATGGTCATCGTCTATAGCTGTATCATCGCGATCTTGTGGTTTGGCGGTAACCGCATTCTGCTCGGTACGATGGAAGCCGGTAAGCTGATGAGCTTCATCACCTATGTCATGCAGATCCTGATGAGCCTCATGATGCTCTCGATGTTCTTCATCAACCTCACCAGCACGAAGGCTTCGGCTGAGCGTCTGCTTGAAGTCATCGATACGAAGACCGATATCGATTCGCCCGCCAAGGGTGCTAAGGAAGTGCCGAACGGTTCGATCGAATTCAAGAACGTCGACTTCCGTTACCCCGGTAATCAGGGCGATACGCTCGAACAGATCAGCGTCAAGATCGAATCCGGGCAGACCATCGGCGTGATCGGCTCGACCGGTTCGGCCAAGACTTCGCTGATTCAGCTGATTCCCCGCCTCTACGACATTACGGGCGGCGAGCTTGAAGTTGGTGGGATAAATGTCCAAGATTACGACTTAGAAACCCTGCGTGACCAGGTCGCCGTCGTGCTGCAGAAGAACACGCTCTTCTCCGGTACGATTCGCTCGAACATGCTCTGGGGCGATGCCGAAGCAACGGATGAGGAGATCATCCATGCGCTGAAGATCTCCCAGGCTTGGGAGTTTGTAAGTGCGAATCCCGATGGTCTCGATGCCAGGGTGGAGCAGGGCGGTAACAACTTCTCCGGTGGTCAGAAGCAGCGCCTGGCGATCGCCAGAGCCTTGCTGCGTCATCCCAAGATCTTGATCCTGGATGACTCCACGTCGGCCGTCGACATGGGCACGGATGCGAAACTTCGCAAGGCGTTCCGTGAGAATCTCCAGGATGTCACGACGATTATCATCGCTCAGCGTATCGCCTCCGTAGAGGATGCGGATCGCATCATCGTCTTGGATGACGGACGAATCGATGGTATCGGCACGGCAGACGAGCTAATGGAGACAAGCCGAATTTATAGAGAAGTCTATGAATCGCAGCAGAGAGGAGTGATTGCAGGATGAGTAAACAAGACAAGAATCTAGACAACAAGCAATCGGCAGATGCAGCGAAGAGAGGGCCTGGCGGTGGCGGTGGCCGTGGCGGGTTTGCCAAGCCAGATGACTTGATGGGCACCATCAAACGCCTGTGGAGCTACCTGCGCTATAAGAAATTTTACGTTATTCTGGGGCTGTTGATGGTCTCCTTAGCCTCGCTTGGCGGTGTCGTCGGCAACGCGTTCTTGCGCCCGATCATCAACATCTTGGTCTATGAACCGGAGCGTGGTATTACTGCGATCGTACCCTACTTGCTGGCCTTGGCGGGCATCTATCTGCTCGGAGCCCTGTTCCAGTATCTAGGTAACCGCTTTATGGTCTTGCTCTCGCAGACGACGACAAACCGGATTCGCGGCGACTTGTTCAATCATATGCAGACGCTGCCTATCAAGTTTTTTGACACACATAGCCACGGTGAATTGATGAGCGCCTACACAAACGACGTAGACAACATCAATCAGGCGCTCGATCAGTCGCTGGTTCAGCTGTTTACAAACTCGATTACCTTCGTCGGTACCTTCGTGATGATGCTGGTGCTGAGCCCGATCCTGACCCTGTTTGTCATCGTGATGGTCGTCATCATGCTCTTCATCGTGCGCTTCGTCACATCAAGAAGCGGTAAGAACTTCCGTTTACAGCAGGCGAACCTCGCGGCTCTAAACGGCTACGTCGAAGAGATGATGGAAGGACAGAAGGTCGTCAAGGTCTTCAATCATGAAGCCGTGGTCAAGGAAGAGTTCAAGCAGAAGAACGAGGACCTGCGCGTCGTGGCGACGGCGGCTCAGACCTACTCGGTCGTCTTGTTCCCGATCATGGGCGGTATCTCGTTCATCCAATATGCGATCACCGCGATGGGTGGCGCGATCCTGACGATTAACGGCTTCATGGATGTCGGTACGGTCGCCTCCTTCTTGCAGTACAGTCGCGAGTTCTCCCGTCCGATCACGATGATCTCAAACCAGATCAACGTATTGATTGCCGCACTTGCGGGTGCCGAGCGCGTGTTCAAGATCATGGATGCCGAGCCTGAGCTAGATGATGGTGATGTCACGCTCCTGCACAAGGATGAGATCCTCCCTGCAGAGGCAGCCGGTCAGACGATAGAGGCGAGCGAGCGCGGTCTCGTATGGCGTGTGCCCGGAGAAGGTAGCAGCGTAAGCTTCGTCCCGGTCCACGGTGATATTCGCTTCAAGGATGTCTACTTCGGCTATAATCCCGAGCGCTTGGTGCTCAAGGATATCTCGCTCTATGCGAAGCCCGGGCAGAAGATTGCCTTCGTCGGTTCGACCGGTGCCGGTAAGACGACGATCACAAACCTCATCAATCGTTTCTACGATATACAGAGCGGTCAGATCCTGTTCGACGGTATCGATATCTCTAGAATCAAGAAGGAGCCGCTGCGCAAGTTGCTCGGTATGGTGCTCCAGGATGTTCATCTGTTCGAGGGCACAATTGCGGACAATATCCGCTACGGGCGCTTGGATGCGACGGACGAGGACGTCATGCGTGCGGCCGAGATCGCCAATGCGGACAGCTTCATCAAGTACTTGCCGGAAGGCTACAACACCGAGCTCTCCAGTGACGGCGGCAACTTGTCGCAGGGTCAGCGCCAGCTCCTGTCGATCGCCCGCGCGGCGGTTGCAGACCCTCTGATTCTGATCATGGATGAGGCGACCAGCTCCATCGATACGCGTACGGAGCGCTTGATCGAGAAGGGTATGGATACGCTGATGGAGGGTCGTACGGTCTTCGCCATCGCTCACCGTTTGTCGACGGTTCGTCACTCGAACGCCATCATGGTGCTCGAAGAGGGCGAGATCATCGAGCGCGGCAACCACGAGGATTTGATCGAAGCCAGAGGCCGTTACTACGACCTGAACATGGGTACGGTTGAACTCGAATAAGCATATTAATCAGACCTAATTGGTCAAATTAGACAGGCCATCCTCCCACGGTAGTAACCGAAGAGAATGGCCTGTCTCGTTTCACGGATAGTCGTCCGATTGTCTGTCAGACCGTGGGTATACCCTGTTCCTCCAGGAATTGCCTGAGCTCCGGTATGCGTACTTCGCCAAAATGAAAGAGGCTTGCAGCTAGGACTGCCGATACGCCGCCTTCCGTCACTGCATCGGAGAAATCTTGGAGCTTGCCGGCACCGCCGGAGGCAATCACAGGGATATCGACCGCCGAGGAGAGTAGCTTGTTGAGGCGATTGTCGTAGCCTGCCTTCGTACCGTCTCGATCCATCGAGGTGGGTAGGAGGGCACCGACGCCTCGCTTCGCGGCATCGACCGCCCAAGAGACAGCGTCCAGACCCGTGTTTACTTGGCCGCCGTGTGTGTAGACGTCGTAGTGATCGCTCGCGGGGTTCCACAAGGCATCGATCGCCAAGATGATTCGATCACTCCCGAAGAGGCGGACTGCCTCGTCCAGGATAAGCGGGTTTCGGACGGCAACAGAGTTTAGCGAGACCCTCTTGGCACCTGCTGCGAAGAGGCGGCTGATGTCCTCTGTGCTGCGAATACCGCCACCTACCGTGAGCGGAATCCGGATCGCGCTTGCGATCTTGTGCGTCACATCTTGCATCGTCTCTCGCCCTTCGATTGTTGCGGAGATATCCAAGATGACCAGCTCGGACGCGCCGGCAGCCTCATAGGCTCTGGCTGCTTCGACGGGGTCGCCGACGTCTCTGAGATGAACGAAGTTCGTACCCTTGACGATGCGTCCGTCCTTGATATCCAAACAGGGAATAATTCTAATGGCTTGCATAAGACCTCCGTTCTCCCGAATCACCTTATGCCAAGGCTTATTTGTTCTTCGGCCTTCGGCTCATATCGCGATGGGAAATTACGCTTTATTTTATCACAGTGAAGCGCTGCTTTTGCGAGGTGAATTCTTGTCAAATTATAGATCCTATTATATTGATAAATACATGTCAGATATGTTCCTTTGATTCCTTGGGCATGTGGTAACATATCAGCTGGCTCTGGAGACCACGGTTTCCCTATAATGTAATCTATGTATATGTGTGTGAATTCCTCTGTTTTTGAAGACGAAAACGTACGAGATTTCTTACGTATATGCTCTGTTTAATGAATTTGGGTAAGGGCAATTACCCATGAATCAGAAAGGACTGCTACATGGCAAGACCTGTATTGGAGATTAAAGGATTAGGCTGTAAGGTCGAGGATAAACAGATTCTGAAGGATCTGGACCTTACGATCAAGGGTGGAGAGATTCACGTCATCATGGGACCAAACGGCACCGGTAAGTCGACACTTGCTTCGACACTGATGGGCCACCCCCGCTACGATGTGACCGGCGGCTCTGTCAACTTGAACGGCGAAGACGTACTCGAGATGTCTGTCGATGAGCGCGCACGCGCCGGCTTCTTCTTGGCTATGCAATACCCGAGCGAGATCCCGGGTGTCACGAACTCGGACTTCCTACGCACGGCGATGAATGCTACTCGTCCGGCAGATAAGCAGATTGGTTTGTTCCCCTTCCGCAAGGCACTCAAGGATGCTGCGGATAAGCTCGAGATGCGAGCGGACCTCCCGAATCGTTATCTAAACGAAGGCTTCAGCGGCGGTGAGAAGAAGCGTAACGAGATTCTGCAGATGATGCTCTTGAAGCCTGCGATCGCGATGCTAGACGAGATTGACTCCGGCCTCGATATCGACGCACTTCGCGTGGTCGGTAACAACGTGACCGAACTCGCCAAGGAGCGTGGCGAAGAGATGGGTGTTCTCCTGATTACGCACTATCAGCGCATCTTGGAATATGTGAAGCCGGACTTCGTTCATATTCTGATGGGCGGTCGCATCATTCAGACGGGTGATTATACCTTGGCCGAGAAGCTCGAGCGCGAGGGCTATGAGTGGCTTCGCGAAGAATATGGACTAGAGATCTTATCGGATGAGGAGAGCGCGGCTCATGGCGTCGCATCGGATCTTCCTGGCGGTCTGCCCTTCTAAGCAGGCGAGAAAGGAGAATCTAACGTGCGTAAAATCGACTTATTACGGACCAAGATGGGTCTGGAGAATTATCGCTGGCTGAGAATCAACGCTCAGGGCTTCAGCGTGGTGGATGCGCTGCATCCCGAGAACGCGATCGAGACTCACGATCCGAGCCTGACACTGGAGACAATCAATCGTCCGTCTCCGAAGATGCTGGCCCGCTTCAAACCCAAGGAGGCCGAGACCAAGCAGAGAGATCCCAAGCGACCGCTGCCGACAAGGGGCGACTTCGATGGCTATCAGCTCGTGATTCCGGCGGAGAAGAGGCAGATCTTTTTGCCCTTCTTGATCGCAGGCGACCGCGAAGACGGCAGCTATATCAAGATTAAGGTGGAGGCGAATGCGGACGTGCATCTCTTCTTGGTGACCGCGGAGACGGAAGCGCCGATCTACCTCGATATCGTCCAGGGCGAGAACGCGAACCTACACTTCACGATTATCAAGCATCCCGGCTATCAGAGCTGGCAGATGCTCTCTTATCGCGCGAAGCTGGAAGCCAATGCGACCTTGAACGTCCAATCGGTGAATCTCGAGAGCTCGGCTTACCATGTCGGACAGATTGTGCTGGCGGGCGAAGGGGCGAGTGCCTATACGAACGCTGCCATCTTCGTGGAATCATGGGATGAGATTCGCATCGATACCACGATCGAGCATCGCGCCAAGAATAGCAATTCGTTCATCTTCAACCACGGTGTTGTACGTGCGGACGGCTACGGTATGTTTGCGGGACGAAGCTTCATCGAGAAGGGGGCTACGGGTAGCTACGGCGACCAAGAGAGCCGCTTCTTGATGCTGGATCCCTACGCGAAGGGTGACGTCTATCCTGTCCTCTTGATCGAAGAGAATGAGCTGAAGGCTGGTCATGCGGCAGGCATCGCTCAACTGGATGAGGAAGCGCTCTACTACATGCAGAGCCGCGGTATCCCGCGTACGCAAGCGGAGCAGCTCGTCACGGCAGGCTACTTGCAACCCGTGATCGATCGCATGTTGCCCAAGGCGGATTCGCCTGTGGCATCGGCTGCCGAGTATCTGCGTAACGTCTTACTGGAGAAGGTGATTCAATGAGGAAGGAATTTCTGGAACAGATGCGAAGCTGCCCGGGCGTGGACCCGGCAGTTCGTGATGACTTCCCGATGACGAAATTGAAGAGCCACGGTCGAGATTATGCTTACTTGAATAACGCAGCGACCACCCTCAAGCCATACCCTGTACTGGAAGCGATGGACCAGTACTACGAAGAGTATGGAAGCAGCGTGTTTCGCGGCGTAGATACGGTGGCGCATAAGGCCACGACCGCCTTCGAAGCCGTACGCCACAAGGTAGCGGAGTTCGTCGGTGCGGCGAAACCCGAAGAGATCGTCTTCACGACCGGCACGACGATGGCGCTGAACATCGTAGCGATGAGCTATGGCGAAGAGCATGTAGGGGCGGGTGACGAGATCATCCTAAGTCCTACGGAGCATCACGCGAATTTCGTGAGCTGGCAGCAGCTCGTCCGTCGCAAGGGCGCGAAGCTTGTCCTGGTCGATCTGGACGAGGATGGCGTGGTACAGCCGGAAGCGCTCGAAGCCGTAATCGGTGAGCGAACGCGCATGGTCTGCCTCTCTCATATCACGAATGTTATGGGTGCGGAGAATGATCTGGAGGCACTAGCCAAGATCGTGCATCGCCACGATGCGGTTTTCGTCGTAGACGGTGCTCAGGGAATTGTACACGAGCGACCACAGGTGGATCTCTGGGGTATCGACTTCTATGCGTTTAGCGGACATAAACTCTACGGCCCAACGGGCATCGGCGTCCTCTACGGACGCTATGAGCTACTCGAAGCCATGCAGCCTGTTATCTTCGGTGGTGAGATGATCGATTTCGTCGATTTGGATAATTCATCGTTTCGCGAGCCACCCTATCGTTTCGAGGGAGGTACACCGCCGGTTGCCGAAGTGATCGGTTTGGGTGCGGCCATCGAGTATGTGAACAAGCTTGGTTACTGTTGTGCGCAGAAGCAGATTATGCGCCTGACGAAGCAGGCGGTCGATGGCCTCCTGGAACTTGAGAACGTCAAGGTCTATAATCCGAACAATTACACCTCGGGTATTGTCAGTTTCAATATCCAGGGCGTGCATCCTCACGATGCGGCAAGCGTCTATGACCGCGAGGGTATCTCGCTTCGTGCGGGACACCACTGCTCGCAGCCAACCATGCGTTGGTTGAAGCAGAACGCGACGCTTCGTGCCAGTATCGCCTTCTATAATACGGAAGACGAGATGAAGCGCTTCATCGAAGCAACGAAGAAGGCAGGTGATTTCCTTGATGTCTTCTTCTGATGATAGTCAATTCTATCGCGAGATGATCATGGATCACTATCAGAATCCGCGAAACAAGGGTCTGGTCGGTGATCCGGCTTATAAGACGGTCCATCTGAAGAATCCGTCTTGCGGCGATGATATCTCGGTACAGCTGAAGCTCGGCGAGGAACAAGAAGTAGCGGACTGCCGCTTCATGGGTAGCGGTTGCGCGATCTGCTGTTCCAGTGGTTCCATGATGACCGAACTGCTCAAGGAGAAGACGGGCGAAGAAGCGCTCCTCTTGATCCATGAATTCAAGCAGATGGTCTCGGGTGAGCCCTACGATGCGGATAAGCTCGAAGAGTGTATCAGTTTGCAAGGTGTGATCAAGGTCCCGCCGAGAATTAATTGTGCGACCCTCGCATGGAATGCCGCAGAAGCCGGCCTGAAGCAACTTCTGGACGGAGAGGGCACAGATGATGAGACAATTGTCATCTAAGTGATGAATATGGGGTATTACGGATGAGTAACGAACATGAGAAGAATCTCAACAATATAAATACAGATCATAAGGGCGATCCGGATCTTGTCAGTCCCGAGGAGATCACGCAGCGTCTGGATGAGGGCTATAAGTACGGATTCAGAGACGAGGTCGAGAGTGTGAAGAAGCTCCCGAAGGGGCTAAACGCAGACATCGTGCGCGAGATATCCGAGATCAAGGGCGAGCCGGAGTGGATGACCGAGTTTCGGATGAAGTCCTACCGGGTATTCGAGTCGCTGCCGATGCCGGACTTCGGCCATATCGGGACAATCGACTTCCAGGACATGCACTACTATGTCAAGGCAAGCGATCAGACAGAGAACAGCTGGGACGATGTTCCGGAGGAGATCAAGAACACCTTTGAGAAACTTGGTATCCCCCAAGCAGAGCGTGAGTATCTCTCCGGTGTCACGACGCAGTATGAGTCGGAAGTGGTCTACCACAAGGTGCAACAAGAGCTTGTGGACCTCGGCGTCATCTTCACGGATACGGATACGGCGCTGCGGGAGCACCCCGAACTCTTCAAGAAGTACTTCAGCAAGCTCGTACCCGCAACCGATAACAAGTTTGCAGCGCTAAACAGCGCGGTGTGGTCCGGCGGATCCTTCATCTATGTGCCCAAGGGCGTGAAGGTGCCGCAGATCCTGCAATCTTACTTCCGCATCAACAGCGAGAAGATGGGCCAGTTTGAGCGCACCCTGATTATTGTCGATGAGGGCGCGGACCTGCACTATGTCGAGGGCTGTACCGCACCGAACTACACAACGAACTCGCTTCATGCGGCGATCGTCGAGATTTTCGTCGAGAAGGGCGGGCGCTGTCGCTACACCACGATTCAGAACTGGTCGGATAACGTCTACAACCTCGTCACGAAGCGCGCGATTGCGGGCGAAGACGCTCAAGTTGAGTGGGTCGACGGTAACCTCGGCTCGAAGCTGACGATGAAGTACCCCGCCATCTACCTGCGCGGTGCCAGAAGCCGCGGCACGACGATCTCGATCGCGGTTGCGGGTAAGAACCAGACGCAAGATGCGGGTAGCCGTATGATTCATATCGGTCCGGATACCTCGTCGACGGTCATCTCGAAGTCGATCTCGAGAAACGGCGGTAACGCGACCTATCGCGGTACGATCGATCACGGACCCAGAGCCCTGCGCGCGAAGTCTCATATCGAGTGCGACACGCTGATTCTAGATGAGCTCAGTATGTCTGACACGCTGCCGACGAATCGTATCCGCAACGGATCGACGGAGCTCTGGCATGAAGCCACGGTCTCCAAGATATCGGATGAGCAACTCTTCTACCTGACGAGCCGCGGTATACCCGAGGAGCAGGCGACGGAGATGATCATCATGGGCTTCCTGGAGCCCTTTACCAAGGAACTGCCGATGGAGTACGCCATCGAACTGAACCAGCTGATGAAGCTCGACATGAGTGGCTCGGTTGGCTAATCGGCTACTCGATCAAGACAAACCAAAACAGACCGATCTCCCGTATATTATGGGTAGACCGGTCTGTTCTGTTTACTAGCCTATACCGCGGCTATGCTTATCTGCTGTTGTTGCTAGTGGATCAGAGACCCGTAGCCAATTCGTGAATCCTCGCGATCTCTTGGATGATCGGGATGCGCTGCGGGCAAGCGGCTTCGCAGACGCCGCAGGCGATGCAGACGTTGGCTTGGACCGCGGGATCCGTCTTCCCGAGATAGGCGCCTGTAAGCTGCCACTCTTGGCCGAAGGTCAAGTAGTTGTTGTACTTGGTGAAGAGACCGGGGATGTCGATGGACATCGGGCACTCGTTGCAGTACTTGCAGTCTGTGCAGGGGACGGTCGGCAGTTGCTCTAGGGTCTCCATGACCCTCTCGATCACGGCCTGATCGGCTTCGGTCAGAGCTTCGTTCGCGCGGAAGGTGGCTACGTTGTCCGTACAGTGAGCCATCTCGGACATACCGCTCAAGATGACCTTGACCAGCGGCAAGTCGTTCACCCAGCGAAGCGCCCATGAGGCGAGGCTCGCATCCGGTCTAGCCTCATTGAAGATGGCTTCCAGATCATTGTGGAGGGTCGCGAGGCTGCCGCCGCGAATCGGCTCCATGACGATGATCGGCAGATCGCGCTTCTCGCAGCTCTCGTAGAGCTTCTTGGCATCGTACTTGTACCAGTCCAGATAGTTGATCTGCAGCTGGACGAAGTCCCACTCACCCTCGTTTAGGATCTGCTCCAAGACCTCGGGTGTGTCGTGGAAGGAGAAGCCGATGTGGCGCACGATACCCTTCTCCTTGAGATCACGCTGGAAGCGATCTATACCGAGTCGCTTCGCCTTCTCCCAATTGTTCTTGTTCAGTGCATGGAGGAGATGGTAGTCGACCACATCGACGCCGAGTCTCTCCATCTGTGTATCAAAAATCGTTTGAATCTGCTCTTCTTCTTCGATCATACCGACGGGCAGCTTATCCGCCAGATAGTAGCTGTGTCTGGGGTACCGCGAGACCAGCGCCTTGTTCAAGAATACTTCCGATTCGCCCCCGTGGTAGAAGTAAGCCGTGTCATAGTAATTGACGCCCTCGGCATACAGGTAGTCGATCATGGCTTCGGCTTGTTCGTAGTCGATCTTGTCATCCTTCTGCGGCAGACGCATGTTACCCATGCCCAGGCAGGTCAGCTCATCTTGTAAATTCTTGTGACTCGTCCGTTTCATGTGATTCTCCTACATTCGTTTGGTAGTCTCTTGAAATTATTGTATCATTAGGCTTGAGTTTAGGCATCCTGTATAGCGAGAATCCGCTTCTCGCGGTCAGACCAATACATACTCATGGAGGAACTTAATGATTCACCGCGATCGACAACAAACGATTACACGCCATCTGACGATAAGTGCACTGCTGCTTGCTCTGGCCTTCGTCCTACCGTTCTTGACGGGGCAAGTTCCCCAGATCGGTTCCATGCTCTCACCGATGCATATACCGGCTATATTGGCCGGCTTCCTGCTACCATTCCCCTGGGCCGCTGGTGTTGCCTTCGTGATGCCGCTCCTGCGCAGCCTGATCTTCACCATACCGCCGATGCTGCCGATGGCCCTGACGATGGCGTTCGAACTTCTAACCTACGCACTCTTGGTCGCCCTCATCGCCCCGAAACATGCGAAGAACTGGGCCGGTATTCTCTTGACCATGCTCATCGCCATGGTGGGCGGACGAATCGTCTACGCGATAGCAAACTTCTTCATCTTGAATGCCATGGGCATGCCGTTTAGCCTGCCGACGGTCTTCAAGGCGCTGACGATAGGTGGCTTGCCGGGCATCATCTTGCACCTTGTGATTATCCCGCCGATCGTCCTCGCACTGCGCCGGGCACGAATTATCAAGGACTAAGCATCAAGCTATCGCAAGAATTGGCTTGCCAAACCGTGTCGAGTGGATGACAATATATACAAATGCACCTATTTAATTGTCCGTTTAACGGACCGAAGGAGGTTTGTATGCCGCTCGATGTTTCTCTTGTTCTGGCCGTCTCCCTTGTGATAGCCTTCGCTGCATTCGCTCTAGCCCTATATCTCTATCGCTGGGTGATCCGCATCCCGATCGCAAGCCCCGTTGTCCGGAGGATACAAGAACAGATCGCAGACGGTGCATCCACCTTCCTCGCTCGCGAATACCGCCTCTTGGCCTATTTCGTGGGAGCAATCTCAGTACTTATCGTAATCTTCTTACCGAAACCGATTTGGCAGGGCCACGCTATGGACAATATCTCCGTGGCTGTGGCCTATGTTCTTGGTACCGTTTTGTCCGCTCTGGCAGGCAAAGTCGGCATCATAGTCGCCACCCAAGCCAACGCGCGTGCGGCGGAAGCGGCAGAGTCTAGTATCGGCCGGTCCTTCCTGGCCGGTTTCCGCGGCGGCGCCGTGATGGGGATGGCCGTCGTCGGCGGTAGCCTCTTCGGAGTGGCGCTGATCTTCTGGTTACTGGGCGACAGTTCGACGCTCCTTGGCTTCAGCTTCGGGGCGAGTACGCTAGCTCTGTTTGCCAAGGCAGGTGGCGGTATCTTCACCAAGACGGCAGACATCAGTGCCGACTTGGTCGGTAAGGTGGAATACGATCTCAACGAGGACGACCCGAGAAACCCCGCAGTCATAGCGGATAACGTCGGCGACAACGTCGGCGATGTGGCCGGTATGGGCGCCGACCTCTTCGATTCGAACGTCGCGGCGATGGTCGCAGCTCTCGTGCTCGCCCTCAGCATCGGCGGTCCCGAGGGGAAGCCCGTCTTGATGGTCTTCGTCCTTGCAGGCCTCGGCTTACTGGCATCGATCATCGGCGTAGCCCTGGCTCGTATGGGCAAGCATGAGGATCCATCTCGTGCACTGAACATGGCCAATTACATCACGATGACAATCTATGTACTGACGACGCTTGGGGCAACACTGCTCTTCGACTTCGAGATTCGCCTGTGGCTTGCCGCCATGATCGGCCTCGTCGCGGGAATTATCATCGGCATAACAAGTGATTACTTCACGAGTGATACTAGGCCGCCTGTGAAACGAGTTGCCGAGCTTAGCAAGCAGGGACCGGCGTTTACCATCATCTCGGGCATAGCTTACGGCCTGCTAAGTGTCCTGCCCGCCCTCGCCGGTGTGGCCCTCGCCGCCCTCTTGGCCTATCTGGTGACGGATCCACTCGGTGACGGCTATGCCCTCTACGGGATCTCTATGGCAGCCCTCGGCATGCTCTCGATCGTCGGCACGATCATCTCAAACGACGCCTACGGACCCATCGTGGATAACGCGAGGGGCTTGGTCGAGATGGCAGATCTGGGCGACGATGCCCTCGAACGGGCAGATGCCCTGGATTCAGCAGGTAATACGGTGAAGGCGATCACGAAGGGCTTCTCGATCGGCGCGGCAGGCCTCACGGTCATCGCGTTGCTCGGCGCCTTCATGACGGAAGTGAATATGGTGGCGATCGAACAGGGACTGCGGGTAGAGGGGGAGGCCTATCTGGCAGGATTCGATATCATGGATCCGCTGGTCTTCTTCGGGCTGCTTGTCGGCGCGGCAATTCCCGCCATCTTCTCCGCCCAGCTCATGATCGGCGTCAATCGCAATGCGGATCGTATGGTCGACGAGATCCATCGCCAATTCCGGGAGATCCCCGGTTTGAAGGAGGGTAGGGAGGGCGTCGAGCCCGATTCCAACCGCTGTATTGCGATCGCAACCGACGGTGCGCTTCGTGAGCTGATGCCCATCGGTGCAACCGTCATAGTGATCACCCTCGCCGTCGGCTTCATCGGCGGAGTGGCGGCAATCGGCGGCTACCTCGCGGGCAACATCGTCAGCGGTATGCTCTTGGCCATCTTCATGTCGAACGCGGGCGGCTTGTGGGACAACGGGAAGAAGTATATCGAAGCGGGCCATTATGGTGGCAAAAACAGCGACGCACACAAATCCGGCGTCATCGGCGACACGGTCGGCGATCCGTTCAAGGATACCGCGGGTCCGTCGATCAATACACAGATCACGGTCTGCTCGCTGGTCGCAAGTGTGTGCGCCGAATTATTCTTACTCTTCAGCCTATTGGGCTAAATTGTGTACATCAAATCTGTGATTGGACCAAGTAGCAGATATAGCGAAATCAGTCCTACTTGAAGTGTCGTATGAGGGCGTGTGTGCGCCCCTTGCGGCTCTGTCCGCCAAGCTCTGCCAAGACGAATTTGCCAAGACCGCGACAGACGACCGTATCGCCCGGTGTGAGCATACGGTCCGGCTTCGTCACGAAGTGGCCCCGTACCATGACGCGTCCGCTCTGAATCCAAGCTTGGGCGTCGCTTCTGGATTTGTTGTATGCTGCCGCCAAGACGGCGTCGAGACGAAGCGATTGGACGTTGATCGTGCGCTCTTCGTATACTTGTTCCGGCACGTAGAGTTCTTCGGGTGCAATCTCTTCGACCTCGAGTTCGGTCCGTCCGGCCGAGCGATACTCGAGTAGGACCAGCGGCAGGATCTGGCGACTGAGGACGATATCTGTTTGCGGCAGATCCGGGTGGATCAGTATATCGCCGACGCTCTCGCGCGTGATACCAAGCCCCATGAGGCTGCCGAGGAAGTCTCGGTGCCCGAGCGTCGCCTGCTTCGCATAGCGACAGCGCAAGATTGCGAGGTCCTCTCTACAGAGATCCGCAAGCGAGAGCCCCTCCAGATAATCCGGTAGGAAGCAGGCCATGCGCCGCACGGCCCCCTCGTAGCCGCCCCAGAATTCAAGTTTCGGATCGCGAAGTTGTCCGAAGAGACCGGAAGCGAGCGCTTGATTGCTCTCACCGAGTATCAAGGAGGCGATGTAGCTCTGGCTTCTCGTACTCTCGGCATAGTGATCGACCAAGCGAGCGAGATCAAGCCGTCTGTCCTCCTCGCCGGTCATCTGCCTGATACGATCGCGAAGACGCTGCTCATCCATGTTCGGACTCTGCTCCGTGATACGCCTCAAGCGCCGCCTCCATCGCGGCGACCGCCTCATCGCTCGTCGCCCAGGATGTGACGAGGCGAACGACTGTTCTGCCATCTGCCAGGGGCTCGATCACGGAGAAGGTGAATCCGTCTGCCAAGTATGCCTTGAGCTCAGGTGTGAAGATGACGAAGAGTTGGTTTGAGGCCGCCGGCACATGGAAGGGGACGGCATGCCTCCGAAGGGCGTCGGCAAGTTTCGTCGCCTGCTTGTTTGCATGCTCCGCTAAACGATAGAAGAGCCGATTTGTGAAGAGCTGATCGAACTGTATGCCCGCCACGAAGCCCTTGGCGAGCATGCCACCCAGATGCTTCACCTCGTAGCGGAAGTGCTCCTGCCAGTCAGGCTTCATCAAGACGAGTGCCTCGCCGAACATCAAGCCGTTCTTCGTCCCGCCGATCGTAAACGCATCGCAGAGCGAGGCCAGTGTCGGTAGATCGAGGTCGTTGCTGTCTGCCGTGAGAGCAGAACCGAGTCTGGCCCCATCGATATAGAGATAGAGATCCTCTGCGAGGCAGAGGCTGCGAATCGCTTCCAGTTCCGTGCGGCTGTAGATCGTACCGAGCTCCGTCGTCTGCGACAAGTAGACCAGTCTCGGACGCACCATGTGCTCGTCGGTATGCTCGGCCAGTATACGGCGGATGTCGTCGGGGCGAAGCTTGCCGTCCGCAGTTTCTGCAAGCAAGATCTTGTGTCCCTGACCCTCGATCGCGCCGGTCTCGTGGACGTTGATATGACCGGTCGAAGCGGAGATCACCGCCTCATAGGAGCGGAGCACGGAGGAGATGAGGATCATGTTGGTCTGTGTGCCGCCGACGAGGAAGTGGACGGCCGCATGCTCCGCCTCGATCTCTTGTCGGATGCGATCGGCCGCAGCCCTGCAGTGCAAGTCGAGGCCGTAGCCGCTATGGCTTGCCCCGCTCTCCGCGAGGAGGCGCTCCAGAATCTCTGGCGCTGCAATCTCGCTGTAATCGTTCATGAAGTGATGAATGTTGTTGTTCACGTTTCCTAGTTCCCTCATACGTCTTAATAGAACTTAGGGGCCGATATCATCATATCAACCCCTAAGTTATCGTTTCTTATTCGCCGGGATAGGCCAGATAGGCAGGTTAGGCAGGATTCAAGCCAGGCTTAGCTGAGGGGCTCGATCATGCTCTCTTCCCAGATCTCCGGTGGCTCGAAGCCAAGGAGGGTGCAGACGGTCGCTGCCGTGTTCGCGATACCGAACTCGCCGTCCTTGAAGGTCGGGCGAATCTCATCATCGATGATGATGAACGGAACCGGGTTCAGGCTGTGCGAGGTCTTGGCTTCCGGGATATCATCCGCGCTCTTCTGCTTCTGATACATATCGTCTGCATTACCGTGGTCGGCCGTCGCGATGAGGGTGTAACCGTACTGCTTGGCGGCCTTGATGAGGCGATCCAGACCGAGATCTACAGCCTCGACACTGATGCGAACCGCCTGGAAGTTACCCGTGTGACCGACCATGTCGCCGTTGGGGTAGTTGCAGCGGATGAAACCGTACTGCTGTGTAGCCATCGCGTTGATCACCGCATCAGTAATCTCGGCGGACTTCATCCAGGGGCGCTCATCGAACGAGACGCGATCCGAGGGGATCTCCATGTAGTCTTCGAGCTCTTCGCTGAACTTACCGGTCTTGTTGCCGTTCCAGAAATAGGTCACGTGTCCGTACTTCTGTGTCTCGGACACGGCGAACTCGCGCACGTTCTTCGAGATCAGGAATTCGGTCATGGTGTTCTCGATCTGGGGCGGATCGACCAGATACTTCTTCGGAATCAAGAGGTCACCGTCATACTGCAGCATGCCGGCATACACGACATCCGGACGACGGACGCGATCGAAGTAGGGGAATTCATCGTCTTCGAAGGCCTGGGTCAACTCGATGGCACGGTCACCGCGGAAGTTAAAGAAGATGACGGAGTCGCCGTCGACGATGGGGCCGAGTGGGCCGTCCTCGTCTGCGATGACAAACGCGGGCAGATCCTGATCGATCACGCCGGGCTTCTCTTCGCGATAGGCACGGATGGCATCGGCTGCGCTGGCGAACTGACGTCCCTGGGCGAGCACATGCGTCTCCCAACCGCGCTGGACCATATCCCAGTCCGCCTTGTAGCGATCCATGGTGATGAACATACGGCCGCCGCCGGAGGCGAAGGCTGCATGGAAGGTCTCGTCGTTTAGCGAGTTGAAGAAGGCTTCCATATCCTCGATGTAGATCAGGGCGGAGGTAGGCGGTACGTCACGACCGTCTAGCAGCGCATGGACGCGGACTTCAGAGACGCCGTCCTTCTTCGCTTCCGTGATCAGAGACTTCAGCTGATGGATGTGTGAGTGAACATTACCGTCCGAGAGCAGACCGATCAGGTGCAGCTTGCTCTTGTTGCTGACTGCGTTGTTCACCAGCTCGCGCCAAGTTGCGCTCTGGAAGATCGAGCCGGTGGCGATCGATTCGTTGACGAGCTTGGCGCCCTGAGCGTAGATCTGACCGGAGCCCATCGCGTTATGACCGACTTCGCTGTTACCCATATCGTCGTCGCTCGGCAGACCGACGGCTGTACCGTGCGCCTTGATCGCGATATTCGGGTATGCCGAACGGATGTAGTCCAGCGTGGGCGTATCGGCGGCCTTGACGGCATCACCGAACTCCTTGTTGCTAATACCAACACCGTCCATGACAACTAAAACTACTGGTTTGTTCATTTAACACCTCGTATACATTCATCTGAAATCGACTCGTTCGAGTGATTTGAATTCTATCAACCTACAGTATAGTATTTTTGGATCAAAAGGGCTAGAAATATGTGTTACAGGCTTTGGGATCTGTTTTGCGATTCTCTTGTGGAAACAAGCTGTTTTGGGTTAGTGGGAGCGATTCTTAATGTTTAGCAAAGGAAGTATCCGCCCACATAGGTTATAACTAGAGCTACTAGAGTAAGAGGATGAGGGAGAGACAGACATGAACATCGCATTGTTTACCGACTCGTATTACCCGCAGATCAACGGGGTGGCGACAAGCGTTCACATGCTGAAGCGTGAATTGGAGGCCATCGGCCATACGGTCTATGTGTTTACCACGACGGATCCCGATGCAGATCGCAAGGCAGATCTGCTGCAGCAAGTCTTCCGTCTGCGTAGCATCCCCGTGATGAGTGAGCGCCGCCTCGGCTTGTTCCCGTCTCCGCGCCTGATTCAGATTATCACCCACCTCAAGATCGATATCATCCACACGCACACGGAGTTCTCGCTTGGCCTCCTTGGTCGAAGCATCGCCTGGTACTTCGATATACCGATCGTCCACACGTATCACACAATCTACGAGTACTACACCCACTTCGTGATAAGAGGACAGCTCCTGGACAACTTCGCCAAGCGCGCGGTACGTAACGCCTCGGCCAGCGTCTGCAATCAGGCGACACGCGTGATCGTCCCAACGAAGAAGGTGCAGCGCCTCCTACGCACCTACGGCGTCTATCGCCCGATCTCCGTGATTCCGACCGGCATCAAGACGGCGCGCTTCCTGCGCGGTGAGGATACGCCGAAGCGAAGGGCGAAGCTTCGCGAAGAGCTTGGCTACGAGGCAGACGATCGCATCCTCCTCTACCTGGGCAGAGTCTCGGAGGAGAAGGATATCGATGTCTTGATTCGCGCTCTGGCGAACGTGCTGCGAACCGAGCCCAAGACCAAGATGCTGGTCGTCGGTGACGGTTCGGCGAGGAAGGATCTGGAGACACTGAGCCACAGCCTCGGTCTTGAGGACAAGATACGTTTCCTCGGCCAGAAGTCCTGGGACACGATCGCTGATTACTATCACGTGGCCGACTACTTCGTAACCGCGTCCCAGAGCGAGACGCAGGGTCTGACCTACATCGAAGCGCTCGCAAGCGGCCTGCCCGTTATAGCCAAGGACGATCTCTGCCTCGAGGGCGTGATCGAGACCGGTGTGAACGGTTGGACCTGGGAGAACGAGTCGGACCTGGAGGCAATCCTGGATGTTTTGACAGTCAGAGACGACGCCTACACAGGGCTCTGTGCCAGAGCGATTGCTTCCGCCGAGCGCTATACAGCCGAGAACTTCGGGCAACGGATCGCCGAACTCTATCAAGAGCTTCTGGATGAAACAGCGAGCCAAAACGTCATGTATCGAAATGTTTGACTATCAAACTATATGTTATAATGCATGTATTGATTCGAGTCCGCTCGAAGGAAGGACTACATGCATATGATTATTGAACCCAAGATTCGCGGATTTATCTGTACGACCGCGCACCCGGATGGCTGTCGCGAGCATGTCCGCCATATGATTCAAACCGTAGAGAACAGAGGATCGTTCGACGGTCCCAAGCGCGCCCTCGTGATCGGTTCTTCGACCGGCTACGGCCTCGCGTCTCGCATCTCTCTGGCGTTTGGTGCCGGCACGAAGACGCTTGGCGTGATGTTCGAGAAGGAGCCGACCGAGAAGCGCACGGCTTCTGCCGGTTACTACAATACCAAGGCCTTTGAGAGCATGGCCGAAGCACGCGGTCTCTATGCCAGAAGCCTGAACGGCGACGCGTATTCTCGCGAGATGAAGGAAGCCGTGTTGGCTACAATCCGTGAGGACCTGGGTCAGATCGACCTGCTTGTCTACAGCTTGGCGGCGCCCCGCCGTCAGGGCGAAGACGGTACCGTCTGGTCTTCTGTCATCAAGCCGTATGGCCAAGACTATGAGACCAAGACGCTGAATCTTGCAACTAACGAGGTCGAGACTATCGCGCTCGGCGCAGCGACCGAAGACGAGATCCTATCGACCGTCAAGGTCATGGGCGGCGAGGACTGGGCGAACTGGATTCACTTCCTGGACGAGGCAGGTGTGCTGGCAGAGGGCGCCAAGACGGTCGCATACTCTTACATCGGCCCGAGCCTCACCTTCCCTATCTATAGAGACGGCAGCATCGGCCAAGCGAAGCAAGATCTCTACCGCACAGCAGACAGCCTAACGGAGTTGTACCATGAGAAGAACGGTCTGGAGGCTTATGTCGCGATCAACAAGGCGGTTGTGACGCAGGCGAGCGCCGCGATCCCATCCGTGCCCCTCTACATCAGTATCCTCTACAAGATCATGAAGGAAGCGGGCACACACGAGGGCTATATCGAGCAGATGCAGCGCCTCTTCTCACAGAAGTTCTATGGACCGTCCGGTGTCACGGTGGATGAGAATCGCTTGATTCGCGTCGACGATTGGGAGATGGCTCCCGAGATCCAAGCCGAAGTTGACAAGATCTGGGAGACGATCTCGACAGATACGCTCGCCGCACATACGGATCTCGATTCTTACTGGGCGGAATTCCACGCGCTCTTTGGCTTCGGTATCGAGGGTGTCGATTACATGAGGGATGTCGACCTCCTGCTAGATCAGGGGCAAGCGGACCCGGCGTAATTCGACAAGAGGGAGGACATCATGGCTAAGCTACTCGTATGCGACGACGAAT
>CAZLEA010000004.1:96487-100331 GCA_964558445.1 uncultured Oscillospiraceae bacterium
TCGGAAGGCGACTTCATCCTCTTGACCGTCATGGATCGAGGCGAGGGTATCTCGGCCGAGGATTTGCCGCTCATCTGGGAACGCTATTACAAGGTGGATCGCCACTCCGGTCAGAGACAACACGGTACAGGGCTCGGCCTATCCATCGTCAAACGAATCGTGGATCTCCATGGCGGCTGCGTGGAAGCCGTCTCTGTAGAGGGCCAAGGAAGTTGCTTCACAATTCGCTTGCCCCGCAGACATAGCGGAAGCATGGCATAATGGTAGAGGCCGATCCAGAACAAGAGATCTACGGAGGCAAGCAGATATGAGTACTACAGAAGAACGAAACGAGCGAGAAGATTTCTTCTCCGAGACAGATGACTTACAGATAGAAGCCGTCAAGAAGAGCGGGAAGCCCAAGACCTATGCCGCCACGGACGGCCTGGTAGAGCGGGCTATACTCGTCGCCTTGAACAGAGAGTCCGGCGCTGCGGCAGAAGACGCCGCCCTGCGCTCCCTGGATGAACTCGAGGAATTAGTCGAGACCTGCGGGGCAGAAGTACTCTTCACGGTCTTGCAGAACAAGAGCCGGCCGGATCCCGCACTCTATGTCGGTTCGGGCAAGCTAGATGAGATCAAGGAGCTGGCAGAGCGCCACGAGGCAAGCCTCCTCGTATTCGACGAGGAACTTAGCGGCAGTCAGATGCGAAACATCGAGGAGCACACCGGGATCAAGGTCTTAGATCGTACGCTGGTGATCTTGGATATCTTTGCAAGCAGAGCAACGACTCGCGAGGGTAAGCTCCAGGTAGAACTCGCCCAGTACGCCTATCGTGCGACTCGCTTGGTCGGACTCGGTAAGGCGCTGAGCCGTCTTGGCGGCGGTATCGGTACGAGAGGACCCGGTGAGACGAAGCTTGAGAGCGATCGCCGTCACATCCGCGAGCGTATCACGCATCTGAAGCGAGAACTGGTGGAGGTCGGTGAGCGCAGACAGCGCGTCCGTCACAGCCGTATGGCAGACGGCATCATGGTTGCAGCGATCGTCGGTTACACCAACGCAGGCAAAAGCACCCTCATCAACCAACTCTGCGACTCAGATCTGTTCACGATGGATCAGGTCTTCGCGACCCTGGATCCTTCCGCCAGACGTTTGGAGCTGGACGACGGCTCGGTACTGGTCCTCGTAGATACGGTCGGTTTCATCCGCAAGCTGCCGCATCATCTGGTCGAGGCCTTCCGGTCGACGCTCGAAGAGGCGAGGGATGCAGACCTCATCATCCAGGTGACGGATGTCTCGGACCCCGAGGCAGACGATCAGATTGCAGTCGTTGAGGAGCAGCTCCGGAAGCTCGAAGCGACGCATCAGCCACGCATCCATGTGCTGAACAAGGTGGATTTGCTGGACGGACCCGTCCCCGAGCGCCTCTTAAACAGCAGACAAGATGGCGAAGATTACCAAGTGATCGGCGTCTCCGCCAAGCAGGGTATGGGGTTAGGCGATTTAAAGCAGGCGCTCAGTCAGATGGTGGCCAGAGGGCAGAAACGCTACGATTTGAAGCTCCCGTACACCGAGAGCACGCTGCTCGCCTATATACAGAAACATGCCAGAGGGCTAGATGAGCATTACGGCGATGAGTGGATGGAGCTGAGTTTCGGCATCGACAAGCAGTTGTCGGGACCGATCGAGCGATACCTCGAACAGCAGAGCTAGGAACCGAGCCCCATGCGGCTCATGAAGAATAGAATCAAACGATGTGGGAAGACACGGGACATGAGGAGCAGGGCACGAGCTTGCCAGCAACTTAGTGACGTGTCTTTGCCTCTTCTTGATCGTTGAAGCGCAAGTCTCACCATGCGATCGACCGGTTCTATCCCGAAGTCCTTGATGGAGTGTTTGCCGTTTGACGGCTTCTCGGCTTGAGATCTATTACTGAATTCGGTAGCCATGGGATTCGGGCAGGCAGCGAGGACCGTGATACCGGCAGGCCTCAATTCCTGGTGCAGGGCTCTGGAGAAACTCAGCACAAACGCCTTGGAGGCGGCATAGATCGCGAAACCGGGCTGAGGGAGGAAGGCCGCAACCGATGCCACGTTGATGATGCGACTCCCACGCTCCATATATGGGATAGAGCGCTGACAGAGCCTGACAAGCGCGCTGTTGTTCAGCTCGATGACGCCTAGATTGTCCGCTTCGTCGATGTCCATGAACTTCCCGCTCTTCCCATAACCCGCGTTGTTCACCAATATAGACACGGAGATGTTCTCGTTCTCGAGGGCTAGGAAGAAAGTCTCGAGCTCTGCTTCCTTCGTAATATCGGCGGAGAAGAGGCGGCACGGCTTACTAAGTGTTGCCCCGAGTTTCGCCATACGATCCATTCTCCTGGCCAGGAGCCAGAGCTCATCGATGTCGGGGTACCTCGCGATCTGTCTTGCGAATTCGCTGCCGGCACCCGAGGATGCGCCGCTGATGACGGCGATCCGGCGCTTCGGTGATAGCTGGTCCTTGGCTTGCTTCATCTCTCTTGTCATGTGGCCTCCATATTCCAAAAGGGTGTATATTATCATAGCAGATGTTAATATACACGGTGGACCTCAAATGAATGGATGGAGACAAACATGCAATACAATTTCGATACCCCGATAGAGCGTAGGAACACAGACTGTGTGAAGTACGACATGATGGAGAAGTACGGAGTCCCTGAGGGGACGCTGGCGATGTGGGTCGCGGATATGGACTTCCAAGCGCCGCCTGCCGTACGAGAGCGATTGACAGAAGTGGCTGAGTTTAACTTGTATGGGTATACCTTTGCTTCCCAACGCTACAAATCCGCGGTAACGAATTGGTTCAAGCGTCGCTTCTCGTGGGATGCGAATCCGGAGCATATGCTGCAGACGCCGGGTGTGGTGTTTGCGATTGCGATGTCGCTTCAGGCCTACACGGAAGTCGGCGATGCCGTCTTGATTCAAGAGCCGGTGTATCACCCCTTCCGTATTACGATTGAGGACAATAAGCGAGAAACGATTGTCAATCCGCTTCGTCTCGTAAACGGCCGCTATGAGATCGATTTCGAGGACATGGAGCAGAAGATCGTGGACAACGATGTGAAGCTGTTTGTGCTCTGTAGCCCACACAACCCCGTCGGTCGCGTATGGACCGAAACGGAGCTGCGCCGCATGGGTGAGATCTGCCAGAAGCATGATGTGTTGGTCGTAAGTGACGAGATTCATGCGGACTTCGTCTGCCCCGGCAAGCAGCACCTGATCTATGCTCAGCTCGGTGAAGCCTTCGCCGACCAGGCGATCATCTGCACCGCCGCCAGCAAGAGCTTCAATCTCGCGGGCCTGTGCTGCTCCAACATCTTCATCGCAAACCCGGAGCTTCGCGAGCGCTTCCAAGCCAAGCAAGACGCCGTGCATATCGGCGGTGCGAATGCGATGGGTATGTTCGCGACAGAGGCAGCCTATACCGAGGGCGAAGCGTGGCTCGATCAGCTGCGCGTTTATCTGGCACAGAACGTTGCGACCGTACGCGGTTTCCTCGCCGCTAGATTACCGGAAGTGAAGCTTGTCGAGCCGGACGGTACCTATCTGCTCTGGCTGGACTTCCGTGAGCTCGGCTTGAAGCCTGATGAGTTGAATGCTCTGCTCATAAACGAAGCGGGCGTATGGATGAACGAGGGATCGAGCTTCGGCGAATCGGGTGCCGGCTTCATGCGCATGAACGTCGCTTGCCCGAGAGCGACGGTACAAGAGGCCCTGGAGCGCATCGCAGCCGCAATTGGCTAATATCCGTAACAAGTAAGTATACATAGTTGACTCGGTAAATGCTGTATAATAGCAGAAGTATGTGAGAGGAGGA
>CAZLEA010000005.1:0-20745 GCA_964558445.1 uncultured Oscillospiraceae bacterium
GGTGAAGGCAGCGGTACGGAATGTGATACTGGGTACAGTCGGCAGCAGAAGCTGTGGGATAAGGATGTCCTTCATCAGAGTATCTGCCGTCAGATCCGCATTCGTACTTCCAACTGTGTCGGATATCGTCTGGAATGAACTAATCAGTCCAGCCGGATCGTCTGCAGCTAGATAGTAACCATTTCCGGCACTACCGCCTGTTCCTGTACTGGTCATAGAAGTTGCATTCGGATAGTTGGATGACACGAGGTGCATGAAGCGATTCAGCCGCTCTGCGCCGCTGTTATTGGCCGGAAGCGTGCTTGTCACTGAGGCATTCGGGAAGATACCAACGGTAAAAACCTTATGCCCATCACCCTTGATGTCTCCGCTATTCACAATCGCTCGGTTGGCAACATTTACATCAAACGTACTCACCGAAGTCGGCTCACCGTCAGTGAACAGAACAACCATACGATCGCGTCCCCCTGCATCGGATGAGCTAGCATTCAGAATATCTTCTGCCATCTGCATAGCGATGTCCGTACTGGTAATGCCACTTGCAGCAATCCTGCTTACAGCAGTGACCAAGTAACCTTGATGCGTAGGATTTGTAAGAGTCATTAAACTCTCTCTTTGTTTCTCAGCCGTGTAATTCGTAGAGTTATAAGTAATCGAGTTACCGCCTCGAACGGACAAGATGTTCGTATTGGTGTAGTTAGGGCCGGCGGTGGCGAAGCCAACCATAGACACTCTGTGATCTACACCACTTGCCATAGCCTTCTCTGTGATTGCAGCCATGAAGACACGTACTGCTTCCACGAGGCCTTCGCGGCGATTCATACTGCCTGTTTGCTGGGTATAGAATCCCCAGCTCGGAACTGGGTTACTCTGATTAATCGTTGCCGTCATACCCGGTATAGCTGGCACAGTATAGGTATAATTAGCACCGCTTATCGCAACATTTACCTTGTAGAACTTCCAGTTAATCATCGTATAGAGGCTGTTTCGGTTCGAATACAACGTTGAATGAGCAGTCGAATTGGTGTTACTCAAATTCAGCAGAGTATGCTTCGTCCCGGTCTTGAAGTTCGATGTCATACTACCGGATTGATCCAGCACCAAGATGATGTCTACCGGCTTATCGGATACTGTCGTGACGAGCTCTCCTGTCGAGAAGATATCGAATTGGAAATCCACACTGTTCGTCGCCGGATTATAAGTCGCCGTCTTCAGCAGTTCCATACCGCTGTCGCTACCTGTTCTAGCAAACATACTGTTCGGCATCAGTAGATTCAGACCGATGAACATCGGACCGATCAGCGGGTTTGACTCCGACAATCCGCCAGCCTCGAGGCCTGCACTCGGCTCTTCCGTGGGTTTCGGCTCTTCCGTGGGTTTCGGTGCTTCTGTCTCCGCAGGTTCGCTCGCAGGCGGTGCAGCGGCCGGAGCCTCGGTAGGCTTCGGTGCAGGTGCTTCGCTCTCTACGGGCGTAGGCTCAGTCGGAGGACTCACTTCTGATTCTGTGGAGGCCGGCTCTGTTGCCGGAGGCTCCTCGCTTGTATCAGGGAGATTCGCAGATGTCTCAGCAGGCTGCGGCTCGCCGGTCTCATCTATTTGTCCCTCTGTTTCGTTTGCTTCATCAAGCTGTGCTGCCACAAGACTCGGACTTATTTCGCCGGTGTCAGTACTGGCCGTTTCCAAGTCATCGGGGTTATCCGTCGATTCAGCGTATACAGGGAACATCATGCCTTGCAGCATCAATGACACTACGAGCAGTATGCCCAGAAATTTGTTTCTACGTTTCTTCATCCTGACACCTCCTTTCAATTTCTCTTAAGCACTGGGCTTAAGGACTTGTGGGCCAGCCGGCTGCAGCTGTGGGATCCAGACCATTGTTCTCGCTCTGTACCGCTTCTGCGAATACATCGATGACGACATGTGCGTTCTGATAATCGTTACCAAGCTCTGCTCCGAACATCACCTTCGTGAAGAGCGTCGCAGTGGCTTCCCCGACGGGTAAGGGATCGTTGTAATAGAACCAATCGCCAACCTGCGTCCAATTCGCTAGATTGAGATCCAGTAGAATATGATCGAAGTTAAGCGTCGCTTCAACGCCCTCGGCTGCGCTTATAATCTTGTCTAGGCGAACACGGACATAAGCCGGGTTATCGCCGCTGTTGGTGATGTAGACTCGCTTGCCCACTTCGGTTCCTGGCATCACGCCATGGACACCCTCAATTGGGAAGTCTTCTCCCGCACCATCTTCGTCGTGGAGCGTGATGTCTATATTGCCTGCTGTTATGACGTTTCTAGCCTCTTCGGAATCTGTGAAGAAGGCTAAGCTTCCGAGACCAATAATTGAGAATACCAGAATCAAGGAAGCTAGAATCGATAATTTACGTTTCATCGTTCTACCTCATTTCTATCTCTAAGCTTATGGACTCATCTGAGCCTCAAAAGCGGCGAAGGCAGCAGCTGCATCCGCGAATCCATCTGCTTGGATGGCATCGACTTCGATGCGAATCTGCCAGTCGGCGGCGTCAATCTCTGCCAAGTCGTCTTGATCCAAATCTGCATCAAGGCTGAAGGCGCTCATAATCTCATTTGTTTCGTCACCCGGATCGAGGGCAGCCAAGAAGACAACAGTCTTCTGTAGATAAGACTTACCGCCAATCAAGACGGTTTGGTCTGCAGCCGAGCGATCCCATCCGGCAGCGGTCATCTCAAGTTCGAGTTTCGCGGTCGGCAGCATGATCGAGGCCGGAATCAAGATTCTGGCGCGAACGAAGCTGCGATTCGCTCCCGTATTGATAATCGTGGCTCGCTTGGGTAACTTGTTTCCCAAGCCCGGTAAGAGGGCTTGTTCTGCCAGCCAGTCACGGTAATCGTCGTTGGCCAGGTAACCTTCGTCATTGGGATCCAAGCCGTTATCCTCATGGAGCTCTACGGCGATGTTACCGAGTGTGAAGACGTTGGTTGCATTGTCGTTATCTGTGAAATAGGCCAAGGTAACGGCCACGATCGCGAAGATCAAGGCGAGTGATGCAACACTGAGCAGGATTTTCTTTTGTCTCATAAGTAGTCCCCCTATCTCATGATCTCTCTGATGTCTTCTGCTCGTACCGACCGATCAGCCGGTACGAGCTAGACATTATCTCGTTGATGTGTAGACGGTCGCTTACGGCATACCGAACTGTGCCTTGGCGGCTGCATCGGCCATAGCCTGCGTAACTTCCGCAAACTGATGTGCATAAGCGGTGACCTGGATGGTCTTGCCTTCGAAATTCCCGATGTTATCCGATGTGACAAGCTCATCGTCTACCGTCAAGGTGGTGAAGAGCGGTGTCAGAATCTGATCTGTTGCTGAGGTATCCGGTTGCAGGTGGTAGCGATACAGAGTCTTCGTTCCCGACGTTGCAATCGCAGTCCAATCCGCGTGGATATCAAGTGTGATGACATCGACTCCGCCGACTTGGAAGTTTAACTGGTTATCCAACAGTAAGTAGATATAGCTCTTCTCACTGTTCGCCTTAATTGTTACGGTCGGGTCCTTCGAGACCTCTACACCGGGATATAGCTTCGTTCCGCCATCGGGTTCTTCATATTCCGGCTCATCAAGTTCAATCTCGATATTGCCGACGGTAAATGTATTGGTTACCGGATCGGTAACACGGGTCAGATAAGCAACTGTGCCTGCGACGAATAATCCAAGTGCGAGAACACCGGCTGTCACGGCTGTAATCATCCTCTTTTTCATAGAGATTCTCCTTTATACTTGTACGCTTAGGTATACGCCATGTATGTCGCAGTAGCGTACACCGGCTGATAGAGCACACGGCAAACTAGCGTTTGTCTGTGCGGTGATTGAATCCCTGTCCCACAAGTGAAGGAGCTCTCTTCGCTTGTTTCGTATCCTCGGGATCCGTGTTCTGTTCGTCCGACGCTGCCTGTTCGGTCTGTTTATCCGCGGCAAACAGATCCGGCAGTATCAAGAGGAGTAACAGAAGCAATACGAGGGCTATGGCCAGATAACGGCCCTGCGATGACGTAATGAAGTTCGCCAGATAGCCCAGATACGGTACGGAGAAGACGACCTTCCCCAGTACGTTGTTGAAGTGAACGGGGGCACCATCGACGCTACTGTTCGCGTCACCCTTCGTAATGAAGTGCATGGCTTCCGGGTCCACTCCCACGACACGGTGCGTGGCGACAACCAAATCGTCGTTAAGGACGAAACTGATGGCATCACCAAGCTCGATTTCTTCTGTGGGGATTTGACGGATATAAATAAGCGCACCCACTGGGTACGCCGGTTCCATGGAGGAAGACAAAACTGTATAAGGAGTCAAACCGAGTAGACGAACACCTAGAAGTAGCACTGCAAGCAGAAGCATGCAAGTCGTCAAAAAAGATGTAAAAATACGCCAGAATAACTTCATAACCCCATCCCCCAAAGTAATCACCAAGTAACTTGTCCACGAGAAATCTCCCCCGAGATCCGCTTCGGCTAAATGAATCCCCCGATAATTTAGCCCGTTGCTTCAATGATTAATTCGTCGATGAAGAGTCAACTTATCGTTGTCTTCATCTACTGACTACATAGTACATAACTTTCAAACGTTAAAATATGCTCTATGTTACAGTTATTTGCCTGTTATATTAAACAGTCTGTTTATGTATATCTCACATTCTATTGTGCTCTACGCATATGACAGTTGATATATTCAACATTTAGCGAATCAATTAGGGGACAAGGTGATTTCGCTGCATACAACACAATTTAGCAATATATCGCAATAGTTACGATTTAATGGCATGTGGTATAGATAAGGAAATAGCTTATGATTATTTCACGAGAAGATATTAGGATCTAGCTATTCTATTTGTCCAGCTTAGCAGCTAGTAATTATTATCAACAAGCAATCTTGTGCCCGACTAAGTTCGCATGGTGTTATACAGCATATTGGCCAAATCATGCATACTCTATACAGAGCAGATAAAAAGACCCTAGCGAAACGCTAAGGTCCTAATGTCAGTATACGGTCACAAAAACGTTTGGATCTCGTCTATACTCAGCGTTTAGATTCTCGCCTGATCACATGCCGGAGCACACGCCTCGCCGTCTGCTGCAGTTCCGCCCTCGTTATGCCGTCCGAGTCGCCCAAACTCTCCAGTAGCGTGCCGTCCGAGACATAGTCCGTCTCGTCGAAGCTTCGCCCGCCGGGCATGAACACGTCGACACCGGCTCGAACGCGATACGCATTGTCCCGAAGCTTCGGGAACTCAGGGCTCACCGCACGGCGCATCCACCAATCGGTGACCAGCATCCCGTCGAAGCCCCACTCACCGCGAAGCACGGTCGTCGCGAGGTCATAGTTGTAGTGCGCCCACACCCCGTTGATCTTGTTGTAAGACGTCATCATCAGCTCCGGTGCAGCTTCCTTGACCACAATCTCGAAACCCTTGAGGTAGATCTCGCGGATCGCACGCTCGGAGGCGCGAGAATCGTTGTAATTACGATTGCTCTCCTGATTATTGAGTGCGAAATGCTTGGGACAAGCGGCCACCCCGCTCCTCTGTATCCCGCGGACGACCGCGGCTGCCATCTTGCCCGTCAGGAGCGGATCCTCCGAGAAGTACTCGAAGTTACGGCCACAGAGCGGATTTCGGTGGATGTTCATACCGGGGCCGAGGAGGACATCCGTGCCGTAGTAGACCATCTCCTCACCGAGCAGGTCGTGGATACGTTCGACGAGGTCCAGATTCCAGGAGGAGGCGAGGGCCGTACCGCAGGGCAGAAGCGAGCAGTAGCGGCGCAGGCGTATCCCTGCAGGTCCGTCCGTCGTGATGATGGGTGCTACACCACGCTCGCGAAGCGACGGGATAATACCGCCGAACGCACCGGCGTTACCCTCCGTGCCGAGTGCACTGTTCATACCGCCCTCGCCTCTTGTCAGCGCCTCTAGCTCCTCATCAGTCAACTGCGAGATGAAGGTATCCAGCAAGCTTGGATCCTCGATCACTCGGGCAAACGAGATCGCCTTCCGAAGCGCTTCGGGTTCAATCTCTACAGGCAAACGCTCCAGAATTCGGCGCTTCAAATCCACCCCGACAACCGGGATCGCCTCCCAGTTCAGCTCATAGTGCAGATCGGCAAGCTCCCCCGGCACCATACGCCCGAAGCCCTCTGCGATCGCCATCACCGGATCGTGTGTCGCAAGCTCGATCGTCTCAGCTTGATTGAACGAGGCGACCGGTTCCGCACTGCGCACATCCGCCCCGAGATAGAAACGGTAGAGACCCGATTCGAGGATGTAGGAGGATGGGTGACCGGCTTTGCCAGCGTCATCGTAGGACGCCATCTCCATATCCTGTATCTCGAAGTTCAGTTCTTCACTCTCGCCTGCCTCGAGCAGCACCGTCTTCCGAAACGCCACAAGCGCCTTGTGTGGCTTGCCGAGCTTGCCCTGAGGTGCACCCATGTAGAGTTGCGCGACGCCGTGACCCGCACGCCTACCCGTATTCTTGACCCGCACACGAACCGAAACCCGATCCGTCCGCCGCTCGAAACTCAGCAGATCGTAGGTGAAACTCGTGTAGGAGAGGCCGTAACCGAAGGGGTAGAGGACCTGATCCGGTGCGAAGGTCTCGAAGTAGCGATAGCCCACATAGATGTCTTCCACGTAATTGTTATAGATCTCGTTGCCAAAGGACCTGCTCGACGCATAATCCGCATAGTGTCTCGCGATGCTGTCGCTGAGGTGACCGCTGAAGTTCACGATGCCGGTCAGTGCATCGACGAGTGCACGTCCGGACTCCATGCCGCCCTGCCAAGCATAGATGAGTGCAGAGATCTTCTCGCCGTAGGTTTCGGTCCAGGCCAGATCCATGATATTCCCGCAGTCCAGGATGACAACGACTTGGTCGAACGCGGCCGTGACCAGATCTAGCATCGTGGTCTCGTCATCCGTGAGGTAGTAGCTGCCCTTCTCGAGCAAGCTCTCGCGATCCTCGCCTGCCGCGCGTCCGATGACGACGATTGCGACATCCGATTCCGCTGCTGCGCGAGACACCAAGTCCTCACTAAGTGGCATCTCCTCATAGTGCATCGGCCAATTGCCCCAGTAGCCCTCGTCCGGGCGATTCTCGTCTTGTTCGCACCAGTCTCTGTAGAGCTTGGCGGTGGTCTCGTCCAGACGAACAAGCCCGCTCTCACGCAGGCTGTCAATCAGGTTCGTCGTGTAGGGCGGGATCACGTCACCGCCGCTGCCGTAGCCGACATAGAAATAATCAACTTGGCAGCGACCGAATACACTGACCATGCGGTGCGTATCGAGTGGCAGGACGCCGTCGTTCTCCAGGAGGACCAGTCCCTCTGCGGCGGCTTGTCGCAGGAGTTCGGGCATGCCCGGTGTTATGCGGTACTCACCCTCGGGTGTGGCTCTCGTATTCTGGCTCAGTTCGTTGAATTCGTCTCTGGTCGGTGTAACCGAATCGCTTCTGTCTCTCTCTGGATTCGTCATGCGCCTGTATCCTCCCTTTGCCTGATTTATAGATACAATTCTAGCATGTTTCTATGTCTTCGACACAAGGGGCAAGCTTGTAAACAAACGCACGGCCCTCCGTATCCACATGTTGGACGAGGCCGAAGTCGCGCAAGATCCGGAGTATGATCTGGCCATGGCGCTCGGTGTACTTACCGATCCTGGCGAACTGCTTGACGGTGAAGCGCTCGGGGAGATTGTCCGGCACATAGGCGAGATAGTCCTCGGGCGAGGCCAGGACTTCGATGCGGTCGAGGGCTGTCGGTAGGCGATCCACCTTCGTCGCGCGTCGCTTGTTGTTCTTCCCCCAGCCGTCTTGGAGGCGATGCTCCTCGACATCGATATAGTAGAGCTCGATGCGAAGGCCGGGCTCGAGTAGCCACTGCCGTATCTTGTAGAGTTCATAGAGGGCATCACGGCGTGTGCCGCGCTTGGGTGACAGGCGGCGGCTGAGTTCCTCGCCCGTCTCGGGGTCGAACCAGCTGACGTGGTTCCTGGCCGCGATCGGGTAGACGATGCGAAGCGGGATCTCGGGTAGGAAGCGGTCGATCTTGCGCCTCATGCGATGGAAGCCTGCGGTCTGGATCTCCGTCACACCATCCTCGTTGTAGATGTCGACGACGAAGTCCTCCAGCAGCACCTCGTGACGGCTCGGGTCGGGCTCGAGATAGCGCTTCAGGGTCGCATGGACCGTCTTCTCGCCGAGCGTGCCGATGCCGTTTCGTTCGCGAAGCTCTGCTTGGAAGGATTCGCAGGCGGCGAGGAAGCGTGCTTGCTCCTCCGGTGATATGGTCAAACTATTCTCTCGTAGCATCAAACGATATCCGACTCCCACTGTAGCAATTCTGCTTCGCCTGCCAGGATCGATTCCGTCTGCACGATAATCTTGTCTCGCATCTCCTCTGCCGCGGTCTGATTGATAGCGACATAGGCGAGGGCGAGTTCCAGGCGCTGCCAGACGTCCTGGCTTCCGACCTCTGCAATCGAGAGCTTGAAGTGGCCACGCAGGCGCTCCACAAGGCTCAAGCGTATCTGACGCTTCTCCTTGAGCGAGTTCGCGTAGGGCAGATAGATATGTAGATCCATAATTAAGACTCGATAACTCATGCGTCTATTATGACATAGATGGTAGATGTGTCGCATATACCAAGAGCCACCCGGGGTGCGAGTGGCTCGGACAAGTCGGATCGTTCGAAGAGTAGTTGTCAATCGTTTGATCGAATACGGTTTATTGGTCAATAGCGATTCTCTTACGGTGATCCTGATGCTAATGATACGAATGGGTCTCGCAAGTTTCTCACAAGGGGTGGTTAGCAATGATCAATAATAAAATCCAGTAATTTCCGATCATCCAGAGATCCATTTGCTAAACCAATCCCGATACTAATAAGTTCAGCATTTGTGCACATCAATTCGATACCGTTGATCCGCAAAAAGGTCATCATTCCTAAAACACCTATTCGCTTATTCCCATCCAAAAAAGGATGGTTCTTTATTAATCCATAGGCCAACCGAGCAGCCTTACTATGAATAGTAGGATAACTTGTAAATCCGTCAAAAGTAATAAACGGAGCAGCTAGGGCGGATTCAAGCAAACTTAAGTCACGAATCCCACTGATACCACCAAATTGTTCTATCAGTTTTCCATGCATAAGAATAACTTGCTGAACAGTCAATCTCTTCATTTAGCAAGCTCTCTGAATGCTTCAGCATGTTGCTTGATTAACTCATCACCTATCTCTTGAACAGTTGCATCATCGGCATAATCATCACTCTGGAACTGACTATATTCAATCAAAACATACCTCGGAGTATTATTTTTGAGAATTATCAAGGCACCATTTTGATCAACAAGTTTTGCTACGCGTGAGAAATTCTGATTCGCTTCTGTTATGGACACTAAATTATTGACATCAATTTGCATTTAAGTTCCTCCTATAAATCAACACAATGCTATGGGCTCATGCGGTTAAAGTATATTCAAAGTTTAGGATAGATTCAACCTATTCCGTTACCATTAAATATGCAATTAAGTAAGCGGGACAATAATGGAGCAAAGGCGGGGTCACACGCATTCCCACAACAAATAGAAAAACCCCCGACATCATATGATATCAGGGGTTTGCGGGTGGTGCTCCGGGCAGGAATCGAACCTGCATCAACAGCTTCGGAGACTGTTGCCTTATCCATTAGGCCACCGGAGCGAAGTATGAAGCGAGGCTGTTACACCTCGCTTCTAAACTCTGAAGATTATACCCCTAGGGCAAGCAAATTACAAGAAATCAAACCGTTTCTAGTATTCGATCGGCTGGCCATAGGTCTGGAAACGCTTCGCCATGCTCGCCATCTCCGCATCGTCGATGATGACCGGATTACCGATCGATCTGGCCAGGATATGAATCCGGGCGCAGTACTCGACTTCCTCGATGACGTTATATGTGCGCTTCAGGGTCGACTCACCGGCGATGATCCCATGATTCGCGAGCAGCACAGCCTTGCGATCTTGCATCGCTTCGAACGCGTTTGCTGCGAGCTCGGGTGTGCCGAACGGCGCGTAGGGTGCACAGCGAACATTGGCACCTGCTACAGCCAGCATATAGTGGCTGGGCGGCAAGTCCTCGTTCAGGCAGGCGAACACCGTGCTGTACGTCGTATGCGCGTGGATCACCGCATCGATGTCCGTACGCTTCTGATAGTAGACGAGATGCATCGCCCACTCGCTCGATGGCTTACGAGTCCCCTCCACCACGTTGCCGTCGATATCCATCAAGACGATGTCTTCCGGCTGAATCCGATCGAATTCGATACCGCTCGGCGTGATATACATCAAGCCGGCTGCGCGATCGAAGAAGCTGAGGTTACCCCCCGTCCCCTTCGTCATGCCGTCTGCGATCAACTTGTTTCCGTAGTAGATCAGCTCTTCTCTTATTGCAATACCTTGCATACTAGCCCTCCTTGTGGCTGTTGTACGTGTCGTTTAGATGAACTTCTTCGTCAAACGCTCACTTACTTGTACAGCGGCCCATAGGTGGCGGACGCACGGTAGTCGGCGGACTCAAGATCCTTGGTGCCAAACGCGGAGTAGACATGCGGACGGAAGATGCGCTCGTTTGGTACGTTGTGCAGCGCGACAGGGATGCGGAGCATCGATGCCAGCGTGATCACATCATCACCGACGTGGCCATGGACCATCGCACCGTGGTTTGCGCCCCAGCGACTCATGACATCATATACCGTCTCACAGCCGGGTGTGCCGACGTTCGGGGCGAACCATGTGGTCGGCCAGGTCGGATCCGTGCGCTTGTCGAGCACCGAGTGGATCTCTTCCGGGAGGTCTAGCGTATAGCCTTCGACGATCTGCAGCGTCGGGCCGACACCCTCGATCAGGTTCAGGCGAATCATGGTCAGGGGCATCTCTGCTGCCGTCTTGAAGTGCGAGGAGAATCCGCCGCCACGGAAGTACTCGTAGTTGGCGCGACACCAGTCGGTCGCAGCCAAGCAAGCCTTCACATCTTCGTCGGTCATGTTCCAGAACTCCTTCATCGTGCCGTTACCGTTCTCGTCCTTCGACTGACCGGTGGCATCGAGACAGCTCGCGCCGGAGTTAATCAGGTGAATCAAGCCACCCTTGGCACGGCCCTCGAGCTCGTGACCTGTGACGCGCTTCACCGCATCGGGGCTCCAGTAGGTACGCACGTCGGAGAAGACAGGCGCCTTGTTCGTCAAGAGGGTACCGATCAACATGGACAAGCCGTTCAGAGCATCGTTCTCGGTAGCAAAGGCCGTCGGCGGTCTCACACCATTCCAGTCAAACGTCGACGCCATGATCGCCTCTTCGAAGTCGCAGTTCGGGAGCCAGTCGGTCCACTGACGCTGACCCTGGAAACCGCCGGCAATCGCGTTTCTGCCACGTGCCTCTTCGTGCCAGCCGATCTCGGCAAGCTTCTCGTTACCAAACAGGATATCGCGGATGATAACCGACTGCTTGGCGATGAAGTCCCAGTCTTGGTCAGCAGGAATCACCTTCGAGCGCGTGACGATATCCGGCAGATTCTTACCGGCGTTGACGTCCATGCCCTCGGGGCAGTACTCGGCAATCCAGGCACGTGCCTTGGCCACTTCTTCCTTGTCATAGATCTCAAGTGTCATACGACGCAGGATCTCGGTCATGTCGACAAACTCCGTACCCATACCGAAGTACTGCTGGAGCAAGAGCGGGTCGATCTGCGAGCCTGCGATACCCATACAAGAGGAACCGAGGGCAACATAGGACTTGCCCTTCATCTGGCCGACAGCATAAGCGCCTCTGGCCCAGCGAATGATCTTCTCTGCTACATCCTCCGGAATCGAGTTGTCGTCCAGATCCTGGACCTCGTGACCGTAGATGGAGAAGGCGGGCAGACCGCGCTGTGCGAAACCGGACATGGCAGCAGCCAAGAAGACTGCGCCGGGACGCTCCGTACCGTTGAAGCCCCAAACCGCCTTGATGGTCGAGGAATCAAGATCGATGGTCTCCGTACCGTAGCACCAGCTGGGTGTGACGGCAAGCGTAGCCACAACATTCTCACGGATGAACTGGTCGTCTACGAGACCCGAGTCACCGCGGCCGCCGATGGTACGGTCGGCTACGACACAACGAACCGGCTCACCGTCTGCATAACGCAGGGTGGACTCGATCAGTGCCTTGGCTGCGTTAGCCATGGCCATCGTCTTCTCTTCCAGTGACTCACGTACACCGCCTTGACGCCCATCGATGGTGGGACGAATACCGATTACGGGATACTGCTTCTTGTTTGTTGACATGAATGCGCCTCCTAAATAGTGGATGTTGAACTGTTCTGAATCATATTGACAGAATTCACCACAATTATACCATTCACGATCGATTATCGAAGCGATGGATCAGCAAAACAGCGATTGATCAACCTAATTGCGTTAGATGTCCTTGTTTGTTTCAATTTGTCTCACACGTTTAGCAAAAACAAAAAACAGACACCGACAAACAGGTCTCCCCATCCATCGGCGTCTTCCAATATCTTGTATCTCGCATCTTAGCGTACGAAGCATCTAGTCAGCGGTCAATATGAACTCCATCGGTTTCGAACCCAGCAGCTGTGCACTACGCGCATCCGGCTGGCTGATGCCCACATAGACCTTGAACGGACCGCTCGGTACGTAGGCCTCGCCCTCGTCATCGAAGAGATAGAAGGCATCTCGTCCGAGCTCGATTGTCGCCGTGCCCGACTCGCCGGCTTCGAGGTGCAACTTCGAGAGGCCCTTGAGTTGATGGTGCGGCGCACCCTCTTCGGTGGATTCGACATAGACTTGGACGGTCTCAGCACCACGCATCTCGCCTTGGTTAGTCATCTGCACATCAATTCGAAGCGTCTCTCCAACACTAGGAACCTTGTTCCCGGACAGTCTCGCATCGAAGCCGAATGCGCAGTAGTTCAGACCATAGCCGAACGGATAGAGCGCCTCTGTCGTCATATAGCGATAGGTTCGACCCGCCATGCTGTAATCCTCGAAATCGGGCAGCTCCTCGCTCGTACGATAGAAGGTCACAGGCAGCTTGGCCGACGGCGAGACCTCACCGAAGAGGATCTCGGCCACGGCACGACCGCCGTAGCTACCGGGGTAACCGGCCCAGAGAATTGCGGGCACCCGATCGGATGCATCATCCTCCGGTACGGCCATGGCGCTACCGCTCAGGAGCACCAAGATGACAGGCTTGCCCGACTCGCGCAGAATCTCGAGAACGCGGTGCTGCTCACCCGGTAGGGACAAATTATCCTTGTCGCCGCTACCGAACTCGTTAGATGCATCGCCCTCTTCGCCCTCGATCGTGGCATCGAGGCCCATCACGGCAACGATGACGTCGCTCTCGCGTGCTACCGTATAGGCCTCCGAGAGTCGATCCGATCCCTCGCTAAGCCCGCTAATCCCCTTCTTGTAGAGATGGCAGCCTTCGCTCGTGAGAACACGGACATCCGGACCGGCGAGATCTTGTATGCCTTCCAGCACCGTATAGTAACGGGACGCCGTACCCTCGTAGTTACCGACCAGGGCGGCCCTGCTATTGGCATTGGGACCGACGACGCCGATCGTCATACCGGGTTTAAGCTCGAGCGGCAAGAAGCTTGTTTCGGCATCTTCGTACGCATCGTTCTTCAACAAGACGATGCTCTCTCTAGCTGCCCTGCGGTTCACCTCTTGATGCACGGGAGAGTCCACTACCGTATAGGGGATGTCATCGTAGGTCTTGTCCGCCTCTGCATCTAGCAGGCCAAGCTTCATACGCGAGAGCATCAAGCGCGTGACCGCCTCGTCCAAGCGAGCTTCGGGCACAAGTCCGCTGTTGACCGCTTCACCAAGCAGTGCATAGAGATTACCGCAATTGAGATCAGTGCCGTTATTCATGGCGAGCGCGACCGACTCGAGCGCCGAGTTCGTCACGCGGTGGTATTCATGGAAGTCCTTGATCGCCCAGCAGTCCGATACGACATGCCCCTCGAAGCCCCAGTTGTCGCGCAAGATCTCTTGGAGCAGCGTGTGACTGCCACAGCAGGGCTCGCCGTTTGTGCGATTGTATGCGCCCATGACGGCCTCCACGCCCGCTTCCTTGACCGCCGCTTCGAACGCCGGCAGATAAGTCTCTGCCATATCCTTCTTCGTCGCGATTGCATCGAAGCTGTGTCGCTTGGCTTCCGGTCCGCTATGTACAGCGAAGTGCTTGGCACACGCCAGCGCCTTCAACACAGGACTGCCGTTACCCTGCAGATGACGGATGAACGTCACACCAAGCCTCGTCGTCAGATAGGGGTCCTCGCCGTAGGTCTCATGCCCCCGTCCCCAGCGCGGGTCGCGGAAGATGTTGATATTCGGTGACCAGAAGGTCAGGCCCTTGTAGATATCCGTATCGCCGTAGGCTTGCTGAGCGTTGAACTTCGCGCGCCCCTCCTCGGCAATCACGTCGGCGACCTCGCCTAGCAAATCGGTATCGAAGGCCGCAGCCAGCGAGATCGCTTGCGGGAAGACGGTCGCAACGCCAGCCCTGGCAACGCCATGGAGCGCCTCGTTCCACCAATCGTACGCCTTGATATCCAGGCGCGGAATCGCCGCCGCATGATTCAGCGTCTGCGATACCTTCTCCTCCAAGGTCATTTGTGCGACCAGAGCACGAGCCTTCTCGCGCAGCGCCTCTTCTCGCTTCCTCGTATCCAGGTTATAGCCTTGTTCGGTTTGATGCATGTCCACTCTTCCTCCCAGCTGTTTCGTTTCGGTTTCGGTATTCACATAGCTCAAGCTTAACTCAGCGGAGCCCGAAGCACTCTCAAGATCTTGCGGTGGGTGGGGCAGATTTTGCACTTAATAGACGATTTATACGTTTAAAAGAATAGTTTAAGAAACTAGCGGATGATCAAGTCGCTATGCTTCTCGATCCCGTGGGGTTTACCGCCCGCGTTCACACGGTGCGCCAGACGCTGATACTCCGCCGGCGTGCAGTTATTCTGTTGCTTGAAGACACGGTTGAAGGTCGACAGGCTGTTGAAGCCGCAGTCCATCGCGACCTCGGTGACCGTCTTGTTGGGATCGGCCAGATGTCGCTCCGCCTCGCTCACACGACAGCGATTCAGATACTCGACGAAGCTCATCTGCGTGTAGGTCTTGAAGAGGCGAGAGAAATAGTACTTGCTGAAGCCGGTTCGCTCCGCCACTATATCTAAGTTCAAAGGTTCGTGACTATGCGTCCGAATATAATTGCAGCTCCCGTAGATGATGCTCATATGGTTTGCGTCCCAGTGCTTGCCCTGGTCCTCGTTAGCGATAACAAGCTTGGCCTTGGTCGTCTGATCGTTTAGCAGTGCGTTGAAGAGGATCGTGTTGAACTTCATCATATCGGCATAGATCGCAACGTATTTGAAATAACCGGGGGCAAGCTCGGTACGCAGTGCACCGAGTAGGATATCCTGTAACTTCTCATGCATCTCGGCCATCGTCTCTCGGGTTACATAGACCGCCGGCGCAGACATCGGTGCTATGGCCGAGAACTCCGTGAATTCGTTTAGGATGCGCGGATCGTATTGGACGAAGAGGCGCTCGCCACCGTCCTCCGGTTCCAAGATCTCATGGAGGACACCGCCACCAATCCAGAGTATATCGCCTTGTTGCATATCGATGCGGCTGTTCTGACAGATGACGGTATAGCCGCCGCGAAGCGGCATCACCACCTCGCAAGCGCTGTGCCAGTGCAGCGGGTAACCCTCTTGCTCCACGTTGTGGTAGATACGGATGCTGCCGTTGTCGGAGAAACGGACGATCTCATGCGTGCCGTTTAATTGTTCAATCACCTTCTGCCTCCCAACTAAACGGTGAGAGCGGCCTCCCGCTACCGTCTCTTATCTGAAGTGCGAGCGGTGCAGCCTCGTAATTGAAGCGCACGCCGTCACCCTGTACGAGGAAGCCGTCCTCCAGGAAGCGAAGCGTCTCGGGTCGCGCCCAAACAGCGTGCTCCCGATCGTAAACCTCTAGGCCGAGGATCAGATCCTCCGGTATCTCGAGCACACCGTCGAACGAATCGATTCGCACCTCGATCCATGAATCGTCTCCGACCTCAATCGAGCGCAGGACAGGTCCGCTCCCACTCTCACCCGGCCGCAAGCGATCTTGCAAGTCTCGCATGGCGAGATCTGCCCGCACACCGATGGTCCACTTGTCTTGCGGATGCAAGTCATCTATCTCACCGCAATCGACCGTCACGACCATCGCCACACCCGGCTCGGCCGCAAGTTTGCGCTGTGCCTCACGAATCAATGCCCACGCTTCGGGATGGATTCGCCTAGCCGGATCCTCATAGGCGGTCAGTTGCATGTAGACAAACGGTGTCTTCGCTCCAAACTCGTCTCGCCATGCGTCCAGCAACTGGCGGAAACGATGCTCGTAGCCGTCCGGCCGGCTATCGTTACTCTCGCCCTGGTACCAGAGACTGCCGGCAAACGGGAAGCCGCGAAGCGGTGTAACTTGCCCCTGGTAGAGAGAGGCAGGAAGGCAGTGTGGATGCGTCTCATCGGGTATTCGCTCCATTCGCTTCCCCTCGGCAAGCTGCCATGTGCCCGCTAGATCATAGCGATGCTCGCCCGATATGAGGCCATAGAACGGGCCAGGCACGATACCGCCGGATCCACGATAGACCTTGAGTCTGATAACAAGCTCGTTTCTCCCCTCCAGAAGGACACCCGCGGGTAGCGGATAGCGTCTTGGAGGATAGCGATAGCCGGTCTCACCGACGAGGACATCGTTTAGGTAGCATGCATCCGTATCGACCAGGCTACCGACTCGCAGCATACCGCCTTCATAGAGCAAGACCTCATCTGCCGTCAAGTGGAAGCTGCGACGGATCCACAGCGATCCGATATAGTCCTCCAAGTCCGTTCCAACGAACATACCGGGCACGGGGATCTCTCGCCAAGCTGCCTCGGTCGGCATCGTATCATCCATCGCTTGCTCGTGCCAAGCTTGTACCGCCAAACGTTCCTTGGCCAAGACAGCCTCCAGATAAATCGGGTCTCTATAGGCTCTCTCCAACCCCAACAACTCCGGCTCATCTTGGAACTTCGCAATCGGTAGCCACGCCTCGATCGGCGTCCCACCGATCGCCAGCATGACGAGACCGACCGGTACATCGATCGCCTCACGGTAGCGTCTGGCGAAGCTTAGCCCGAGCGCGCCGAACGTTTGTAACGCATCTCCTTGGGCAAGCTTCCAGATGCCGCCCGGCTGCCAGTCGTCGGCTTCTCGCCCGAAGACCGCCTCCAGTGTCGGCTTCATCTCGCGGATCAGAGGATCATGGTAATCTCGGAAGCGCTCGCCCATCTGATCGGGGCAGCGGCTTAGCGGAAGTTCCATGTTCGATTGCCCCGCTAGTATGAAGACGTCGCCGAAACAGATATCCTCCAATACGATTTGCTCATCTCGGCATACTACTTCCAGTCGATAACCGGTCCCCGCCGCATGACTGCCCAGATTCACGGACCAGCGTCCATCCTCCGGCACCAGCGCGCAGGCGCCGGTGACATAAGCTTCTGCCCCTGCCTCGTCCGTTTGGCTCAAGGAGACACAGACTCTCGTGCCGAATTCTGCACAGCCACGAAGGACTAGCGGTCTATCTCTCTGAAGCACCGCATGGTCCACGAAGTAACGATGGAGCGAGAATCCGGGCATAAGCTTATCCTCTCCTAAGAATATCGAGATCGATCGAGAGATCCTCGAACAGGCGCATGACGGTATACCGTGCGCGCAAATCCTTGGCATGGTGTAGGGCAGATCGCAAGGCGTTATCGTCAACACCAAGCTTCGCAACATCACTTGGGAAGCCAAGCACCTCGTAGAGTTCAAGGATCGAGGATACAGACGGTGCAGTCTTCGCGAGCTCGATCAGTTCGGCCCATTGTTCTTCTAACCTATCGATTCTCGCCAGACGCTTGGGCGGATCCTGTAATCCCTCTTCTGCTTCGAGCTTCAATATACCGGATGAGGCAGGACCATACGCCTCCTTGGTTCCCTCTACCCATACCTCATGGTCGAAGCGCTTCGCCCTATCGCGCGCGCGATCGAAGTCGATTGTCTCCGGCATGTCGGCGAGCTGCTCGTAGATCGAGAGGACGATCGGCAGGGCTGCCCCCACCTTAAGCCCATGGAGTACCGGCGTCTTATCCGCAAACAAGAACTGCATCTCCCAGAAATGTGCCAGGTGATGCTCCGCGCCGGAGGCAGGTCTCGAATTCCCACAGTAGTCCATCGCGATGCCGACCTCGACCAAGGCATCGAAGAGCAGGCGAATCGCTTCTGGCTCCCGCTTCGCAATCGAAGAAACAGAAGCCGCTACCGCATCGCGGCTGCGCTCTACGATCGAGACGATCTCGGGGCAGTAGTACTCGTCAAATGCGATTCTCGCAATCGACCAATCGAGCAGCGAGCTGTATTTGCCGAACACATCTCCCGCACCGGCCAGTAGCATCTCCTGTGGTGCATCCGCCAGGATCTCTGGATCCGCCACGATCGCAAGCGGACTCTGCGCGTTAAACGTCTGTTTCATCTGATTCAAGATCAGAGGCGAGACGCCAGAGGCATAACCGTCCATAGACGGAGCGGTCGCGAATACGATGTAGGGCACCCCTCGCTCATGACTGATATAGCGAGTCAAATCATTTAGTGTTCCAGAACCGACCGCCAGCCAGAGATCGGCCTCTCCGAAGGCTTCACCCGCGAGGCGAAGCACCTCCACCGCGTGGTCATCTGGCACTAGTTCCAAGTCTTCATAGATATGGGTTCCGATGTCAAACGAGGCCGCCTCTTCCAGCAGACTCAAGATAGCTTGCCCGGCCGCCCTCATCGTATGGATATCGGCAACCAAGAAGATACGCTTCGCGTTATACTTCTTCAGCAAACCGGGGAGCTTCCCGATCGCACCCTCTTCTAGAATATAATCCTGCAGATTTGTCTCATGCACCTGTCCGCAGCGACAGGTATAGCGCCGGTTCAGTGCCTCACGAACCCGAAACCGTTTAGCAACCAGATCACTCATCTCACTCATCAATTTCTCCTCTCTCCAGGCGTCGCCATAGATCCTCGATATCGTCTAATACATAGTGCGGCTTGTCCGCAGATTCTTCCAGGGTTTGTAGCGTACTCTCACCGCTCAGGACGAGCGCCGTCGTCACACCGGCACGAAGTCCGCTTAGTATATCCGTATAGATGCGGTCGCCGACAACTAGCGTCTCTTCTGGCCTAACGCCCTTCATCTCCATCGCTTGCAGCACCATCGTCGGCTCAGGCTTACCGATTACGACGGGGCGCTTCCCTGTCGCCTTCTCCAGGTTATGCATCAAGCATCCGCAGTCAGGGACATAGCCGTAATCGGTCGGACAGACCCAATCGGGATTAGTCGCAATATAGGGGATATCTCGATTCAACAGGATGCAGGCGTCCTCAAGCTTCTTGAAGTGAAGCTCTGTATCGAAGCCGATGACCAGACAATTCACATCATCTGATCTCCGGTCCGTCACCTTCAATCCAGCCTCCCGAAGCTCCTCCTGAAACGACTTAGTGCCGAGTACATAGATCAAGCGATCGTGGTAGTGTTCTTGTAAATAGCGGGCGGTAGATTGTACTGACGTCATGAAGTCATCAGGTTCGCTACTGACGCCCATTCGCCCCAAACTCTCGATATATGCCCGGTAACTCTTCGAAGAATTATTCGTCAAGAAGATATAATCGCGACCATCTTGTCGCAGCCACTCGAGGAAGGGCGAGGTGGCAGGAAACACGGTTTGACCCCGATAGAGGGTACCGTCCATATCGAGCAGAATCAGCTTCTTCTTCACACAAAACCTCATTTCTCAGATAAGCAGGTAAGCTCCGCAACAGCGGGCATCGAAGGCGATTAGAGTCTGTTTCAGTTTAACACAATCCGTTTGAGATATAATAGGTTGTAACAGCTAGCCCATATACGAACGGAGGTACCAAGATGAAACGATTAATCAAGATCAGGGGTGAAGCCCATCTCAAGCTCGAGCCCGACCTCATCGAACTCGAATTGCAGCTTCGAAGCGAGGCGCCGGGGTACGATGAGACCATGCAACTTGCCGTGGAGACACTCGAATCGTGCAAGGCAGCGATCGTAGAAGAAGGCTTCAGCGGCGACGATCTCAAGACGAGCCACTTCAATATCCAGGCGAAATACGAAGGCTACCAAGACGATCGAAACGAGTACCGCCAACGCTTCGTTGGCTATACCTGTGAGCAAGGACTCGTGCTTCGCTTCGGGCTGGATCACGGCCGTTTACACCGTGTACTCGCTGCCCTCAGTAGATCGACCGCCAATCCAAACGTCAACATCCGTTTCACGGTACAAGACACGAAGGAAGCGACAGATGAACTGCTTCGCCTCGCAACGATGAACGCGAGGGAGAAGGCCGAGATCCTGGCAGCAGCTGCCGGCGTCGAACTGGGCCCGCTCGTGCGAATCGATTACGATCCGGATCGCCTCCGCCCCTACTCAAGCACGATCTACAATATGGATAGACAAGCGGTCATGATGCGAGCCGAATCGGTACCGGAGATGCATGCAGAAGAGATAGGTCTCTCCACCCACGTGTCAGTCGTATGGCGCATAGCCAAGTAGCGCCCCGCGGCACACGGTGTCAGTCGTATGGCGTAT
>CAZLEA010000005.1:20845-26203 GCA_964558445.1 uncultured Oscillospiraceae bacterium
ACAACTCGTCTCGCAGCTCCTTCTTCATCTATCTACCAATCACCTGCTATGCCGCCCGCTTATGCCTTGGGAGCCAAGCGAATCAGCAGTACGCTTGCGGCCGGGATCTCGGTCTCGATCGAGTGACCGTCTTGCTTCAACTTCACGGCTGCTGCATAGTCTTCAGGTTCAACCTCGTCCGGCTGATCGAAACTGTTGTGCTTGTCCAGACGGTCCTTGTCACCTGCCAGGATCTTCGCCTCCAGTAAGTCGTAGCCCTGCTCCTCCAATGCGGTCAGAAGCGAGACTTCGACAGGGTAATCCTCATCGGCCGAGAGATTAGCCAAGGTGATGGTCAACTTACCATCTGCTTGACGGGACACGGATTCGCTTAGGTTTGGCACTTGTGTCTGATCCACACCGACATCGACCGTATCGATCGAGGATTGGAGTAGGGTTGCGTCTTGATGCTCCTTAAACAAATCAAACACGTGATAAGTTGGCGTCTTCACCATCTTCTCGCCATCGGTCAAGAGGATCGCCTGCAAGACATTGACGATCTGAGCGATATTCGCCATGTGTACGCGCTTACTGTACTTGTTGAAGAGGTTCAGATTGATCGCGGCAATCACGGCATCGCGCGTCGTGTTCTGCTGGAAGAGGAAGCCAGGATTCGTGCCAGGCTCGACCTTGTACCAGCTACCCCACTCGTCAACGATCAGGGCAACACGGCCCTTGGGATCGTGGCGATCCATAATCGCCAGATGCCCCTTGATCAGATCATCCATACGAAGCGTGTTCTTCAGAACCTTGTACCACTCTTCCTTCGTGAAGCCGGTGGCCGTTCCCTTATCAGTCCAACTGTTCGTGTAGGTATAGTGGTGGAGCGTAATCGCATCCGTATACCCGCCTGCAATCTCCATAAAGGTCTCGGTCCAGTTATAGTCATCCACGTTCGGACCGCAAGCAATCTTGTATACCTGATTATTCCCGTAATTACGCACATAGGTCTGGTAACGGCGATACTCATCGGCATAGTAGGACGGGCGCATATTACCGCCACAGCCCCAGTTCTCGTTACCGACACCGAAGTACTTCAGCTTCCAGGGCTTCTCCCGGCCGTTCTCCTTGCGAAGCTCTGCCATCGGCGATACGCCGTCGAAGGTGATATATTCCACCCACTCGGACATCTCCTGGACCGTACCGGAACCCATGTTGCCGTTGACATAGGGCTCACAGCCAACCTGACTACAGAGCTCGAAGAATTCATGCGTGCCGAAGCTGTTGTCCTCGACAACGCCGCCCCAGTGCGTGTTGACCATGCGCTTGCGCGCTTCCTTCGGTCCGATGCCGTCCTTCCAGTGGTACTCGTCGGCGAAGCAGCCGCCCGGCCAACGGAGCACAGGAACACGGATCTGTCGGAATGCCTCGACGACGTCCGTACGCATCCCGTTCACGTTCGGGATAGGGCTGTCCTCGCCCACATAAATACCCTCATAGATACAGTGGCCCAGATGCTCGGAGAAATGTCCGTAGATCTCCTTCTTGATGTGACTGACTTCACGGTCCAGATTCACAGTTAAACGTGCCATGTTTACTCCTCTCTTGGTCAATACCAATTTAATTGATTACGTTATCAAAATAATAGAACGCCGATGCATGCGCCGCCAGTGTAACAACAGGCTTCGAATCTGCCGAGCATACGAGATTCTCGGTCTCCGCCCAGATATCCTTCAGGGTCACAGACGTCACGCCAAGCGCAGCAAACGGAGCAGCAGTCAAGTCTAGTTCTACAGAGAGCGGTTCATCCGCTAGGTTGAGCAGAACCAAACCGTTTGATTTCCCGTCCTCTTCGACTTGCGTCCAGGCTACGAGGCCCTCGATGTCATAGCAGAGCTCCTTCGGCCAAGCGCCCTCTTGATTGAAGCGAAGCAAGCGCTCGTTTGTCAGGAGGCTTAGCGTCCAATCGTCGTTCATCGGCAGATGGCCGCCCATCATGAGCGGTGAGCGGAAGATCGCCCAGAGATCCATCACCATGCGCTGCTCCTCGCGGGTGAAGTGTGTCATATGACCTTGGCCAAGACGATTCGTCAGGTAACCGAGCGGCAGCATATCCGCATCCGGCCAGTTACCGGGACTCACAACATCGCCCCACTCGTGGCAGCGCTCGATGACGCGAACCAGTAGCGGCCACTGATCCCAGAAGTCATCCGTCATACGCCACATATGCGCGTGCTGCATCAAGTGCTCTTGCTTCTCGAGGACCGCGGGTCCGGGCGAGAGGCTGAGGACGATCGGGCGACCCGTCTTCTTGATCGCCTTCGAGATCAAGGCGACTTCGCCCTCGGGATAGTGATCCTCTGCGATGAAGTTCCAGGCGATATCGTCTACCTTGACGAAGTCGACGTCCCACTCGGCATATTGAGCGAATTGTGCGTCATACCAAGCTTCTGCCGCCTTGCGAGACGGATCCGTGCCGTACATATCTGTGTTCCACTTCGCGATCGAGGCTTGTGCGGCTGCGTCGCGGCAGGTCAGACCGCCTCCGTTATAGATCGGCAGATTCTGATGAGCTGCCTGGCGCGGCACACCTCTCATGATATGCAGCCCGAACTTCAAACCGAGACTGTGCACATAATCTGCCAGCGGTTTGAAACCCGCACCGTCTGCAGCGGATGGGAAGCGAACGGGGTCCGGTTGCGGTCGACCGTATTCGTCTAGGACCAGGGGGTAGAAGTCATGATACATCCAACCATCTGCGGTAGGCTCGTACCACTGGATGTCGACGACGACATACTCCCAACCATAATCCTTGAGATGGTCATGGATATATTTCGCGTTCGCACGGACTTCCTCTTCGGTTACGCTCGCCCCGAAGCAGTCCCAGCTATTCCAGCCCATCGGTGGGCAGGATAATACCTTCTCAGGCGTCAGTTTCCGATACGAATCGCTTGTCGAAACTTGCTCTTGTCTACTCATTTGATTCACCTACTCCTGCTCTGAAGCGAGCACCTATATTACCCATCCAGTGTAGCCCATCGAGACTTACCAAACAACAAAATGTCCACCTATTAGACAAGTATTTAACCTGTTTCGAACAAGACAATGGTGACAAAGCCCCTTTCTCTGACTAGAATAAATACAGATGTTAAGGGCCTATCACACGGAATTTCGGCCATTTCACAGGGGAAATCACCGTACAAGTAAGAGGAGTGTATAAATGACAAGTTTATCAAGCACAAGTCGCATCAACAGATTGAAGCCGGCCGAACTTGCCAAGGTGAAGATCGAAGACAACTATTTCGATCGCTACACCAAGCTGATCCAGTCCGCCGTCCTCCCCTACCAGTGGGACGCGCTAAACGACCAGATTCCGGGAGCTGAGCCGAGTTACAGCGTGCATAACTTCCGCATCGCAGCAGGTATCGAAGAGGGTAAGTTCAACGGTTTCGTCTTCCAAGACTCCGATGCTGCCAAGTGGCTAGAAGCCGTCGGCTATAGCCTGGCACACGAACCCAATCCCGATCTCGAGGCCAAGGCAGACTCTCTCATCGAGCTCATCGGGCTCGCTCAAGAAGATGACGGTTATCTGAATTCATACTTCCAGCTCCAGGCGCCGGAGGGCAAGTGGAAGAATCTGGCCGATTGTCACGAACTCTATGTAGCCGGGCACTTCATCGAAGCAGCCGTCGCTTACTACCAGGGTACGGGGAAGACCGCTCTGCTCGACATCGTCTGTAAGTTCGCCGATTTGATCGATCAAGTCTTCGGACCAAACGACGGTCAACTACGCGGTTATCCCGGTCATCAGGAGATTGAGCTCGCACTCGTTCGTCTCTGGGAGATAACAGGCGAGGAGCGCTACCTGACACTTGCCAAATTCTTCATCGACCAACGCGGCCAAGAACCGAATTATTTCGTCCACGAACGAGAGCAAGACGATTACTATGACTACTATGGCAACAAGAAGAGCAAGCCTCTGTTGGAATATCATCAAGCCGAGAAACCGGTGCGCGAGATGCACACGGCAGACGGCCACGCCGTACGCGCAGTCTATCTCTATGCAGGTATGGCCGATGTCGCGGCAGCAACAGGCGACCAAGAATTACTCGATGCGTCGATCAGGCTCTACGACAACATCGTAGAGAAGCAGCTCTATATCACCGGCGGCATCGGTCAGTCCAATACACTCGAGCGTTTCTCCACGACCTACGACCTGCCCAACGATGCGAACTATAACGAGACCTGTGCCTCGATCGGCCTCGCCCTCTACGCGCTTCGCCTCGGTCAGATCACGAAGGAAGCACATTATCACGACACGGTAGAACTCGCACTCTACAACACAGTTTTATCCGGTATTGCTATGGATGGTAAGAGCTTCTTCTACGTGAACCCGATGGAAGTATGGCCTCACAACTGCCGTGAGCATACGACGCGCGGTACGACGAAACCTGTGCGCCAAGCCTGGTTTGGCTGCGCCTGCTGCCCGCCAAACGTCTCCCGTACGCTAGCCAGTCTCGGCCAATACATCTACGGCACAAACGATGATACTGTCTATCTCCAGCAGTTCATCGCCAACGAGAGCACACTAACGCTCGGAACCGAGGACGTATCACTGAAGCTTAGCGGCTCCTACCCCTGGTCCTCGAGGCTCGAACTTCTAAGTGACAGCCCGCGTGCCTACCGCCTCGCCATTCGCAAGCCTGCTTGGAGCAGCTATCTCAAGATCGATGGCGAAGACCGAGACACGGACAAGGGTTATGCCTATGTGGACATCCCCGCCGGCAAACATGAATTGCAGATCGATCTCGATATACAGCCTCGCTTATCTGCTTCACATCCCGAGGTGCGCGCCAATCGCGGTATGGTAGCACTCAGCTACGGACCGCTCGCCTACTGTATCGAGGAAGCAGACAACGGGGAGAACCTCAACGCACTTCTGGTCGACACGAAGCAGGCACTGACCGAAGCCGGTATAGAGACAGTGAAGAAGGACGATCTGGGCGATTATCTCGCATTCCAACTACCCGGTTACCGCGAGACCTATCCCGAGTGGGATGCACAGTCTCTCTATCAAGCGATCGATGACGAGCATAGCCAAGTCAAGTTGGATGAGACCCATCTGACCTTCATCCCCTACGCCTATTGGTGCAATCGCGAACCGGGCGAGATGCGCGTATGGGTGAGACGCGCTTAAGGCACTAAGCTGTTCTGAAACGAACTAAGCCGCACTGTTCTACAACGAGGTAGTACGGTGCGGCTTGTTTATTTGTGCAGTCGAGTCCTGATCTTGGATCCTGCCTATTTCTTCTGTGCGGGGGCGGGCTTGTTTCGACCTCTATGCGATCGATTCTGATTCTCTCGCGGCGACCGATTCTG
>CAZLEA010000005.1:26303-50774 GCA_964558445.1 uncultured Oscillospiraceae bacterium
CGCCATGCTTGGTACGCGTGAAGACCAGAGCCGACTCGATTCCTCTATCCTCGAGCAGATCTAGTATCAAGTTCTTCTTGTTCCCCTTATCCACACGGTAGAGGTACTGATCGATGCTATCGACGGTGGAGGATACAGGGGTGACCTCGACTCTTGCGGGCTTGTGCAGAATTCTCTGTGCCAGCTTCGCGATATCGGGCGGCATGGTAGCCGAGAACAGTAGGGTTTGGCGCTCCTCGGGTATCAGCGTAATTATGCGTCTGACATCGTGGATGAAGCCCATATCGAGCATACGATCGGCCTCGTCCAGAACCAGAATCTCCAGATGACTGAGATCCACGATGCCCTGTCCCTGCAGATCCAGCAGGCGCCCCGGCGTCACAACCAGCACGTCAACGCCCCGTCTGAGACTAGCCTCCTGTGGCTTCTGCGAGACACCACCGTAGATGACGGCATAATCCAAATCGCTATTGGCACCGTAGGTACCGAAACTCTCATAGATCTGCAGCGCAAGCTCTCGCGTCGGCGTAACCACGAGTGCCCTGATCGGGCGATTACGTCTCTTCGACTTATGTTCAGCTGCAAGTAGTTGGATGATAGGGATGGCAAAGGCCGCGGTCTTACCCGTTCCCGTCTGCGCCGAGCCCAGCAGATCTCTACCACCGAGGACGATCGGGATCGCCTCTTCTTGGATAGGGGTCGGGCTAACATAGCCTTCTTGTTTCAAGGCTCTAATAATCTCGGGTGCGATACCCAAGCGTTCAAATTCCATGTATCTATATTCTCCTGTCTGGCGAACCAAGAAGGCTCCGGTAGGTTCACGAGGACCTGATCCGGAGCCGCTTAACTGATCTATTATAGCACAGACGAATCTGCTACCACCCTTAGTAGCTGCTGTAGTCGTCGATATCGAAGTCGAACGCCAGGATTCGATCGTAGGCCTCTTCGTCGATCTCGAGGATCGTGCCGTGCTTGAAACCATAGGGGAAGGAGAACGCCTCATCTGCTCGTTTGAAGTCGGCTTCTCGGAAACTTGTGGCGACGAAGGGGACGTAGCCTTGGTCCGCTCCTTTGGCACCATAGAAATCGAAGAATAAGCAGACTCTGCCATCTGCCGTACGCAGAGCAGTCGGCGCTTCATACAAGCCGTTCGCGTACTCACCCATGGATGTGTCGAAGGCCCGGACTCGCTCCCAGGGTCCCGTGATCCCGTCCGACCTCAGCAGAATCATGCCGGTGGGATTCGCCTCGCTCTTCACAAACAGGTAGTACTTGCCGTCCTCCTCGTACATGGCAGAATCGATGACGCCGCAATCGTCCTTCCGATAGAGACAAGCGGGTTCGCTAAATGTTTTGAAATCTCGCGTTCTGCTATAGTAGATGGCCTTCTCCCGGTAGTCGTCTTCAGCCACCGAAGAGGACCAGTGCAGGACATAGTCACCCGTATGACGATCGTAGATGATGTCTGGCGCCCAGGCACAGCCCATGTCATCGGAGGCCACGCGAATCAGGCGCTGTTCATCCCAGTGGACGAGGTCATCGGACGACCAGATCGCCAGATGCTTGCTACCCTCTCTGGATATCTTCTCCCATGAGCTCTCATATTGGTTTCTGAAGCCGTAGGCGAGGCTGAGATCCGTCGATATGATGTGGTAGCGGCCATCGTGGACGCTTCGAACAATAGTGTGATCGCGAACGCCTCGGTCACCATAATAGGCCCATAAGACCGGACGACCCGCGTTCACCTCTTCCCAGCTGAAGCCGTCACGACTCAGCCCGAAGTAGACTTGCTCGCCCTCGGGCGTCGTCTTCTCACGGAAATGCACGAATAAATAAGCTGACATATTACACTCCTCATATCGTATGGCGAGGCCGAGAATCTGCTTACTATCGGCCCCGACTTCTGTATCACAAACTGAGATTCAGCGCGGCTGCGGGAGAACCCTCCTTGATGAAGATCGGCGAGTAAGCCAGAGGCGCCGCGGCCACAACTGTCTGTCCGCCCTCATGCACGCTGTTATCGCCGAGGGCTATCCAGCGGCTGCCCCCAGGCAGATACACGCTTCTCTCACGCGCATCCGGCTCGGTCACCGGAGCGACCAGGATATCCGCACCGAACATATATTGATCCGCCAGATTCCAGCAGATCTCGTCGTCCGGATAGGAGTAGAACATCGGACGCATCGGCGGTGCGCCTGTCAGATGCGCCTCCTCCATCAAGTCGCGGGTGTAGGGTCTCATCTGCTCGCGAAGCTCGATATGCGCCTTCATAATCTCATAGGCTTCGTCGCCATAAGACCAGATCTCGTTATCGCCGCCCGTATGCAGGTAGGAGCGACCGTCCGGATAACTAAGCGGCGTGTAGGGCAGCCTGTCGCCGTGCAGTCTCATGACAGGACAGAAGGTGCCGTACTGGAACCAGCGCACGATCAGTTCGCGGAAGTCCGAATCGTTCGGATCGCCTCCGCTGAAGCCGCCGATATCGGTCGTCCACCAGGGGATGCCCGCCATCGCCATGTTGAGGCCCGCCACGATCTGGCGCTTGAAGTCCGTATAGTTCGAGTGGATATCGCCGGACCAGACCAGCGCACCGTAGCGCTGACTGCCCGCCCAGGCACAGCGCACGAGGCTTACCGGGCGCTCCTCACCTACATCCTTCAGCCCCTCATAGAAGCCTCTGGCATAGTCTTGCGGGTAGATGTTGCCGACTTCGAGCACCGTGCCCTTCCGGAAACGGAAGTTGTCATAGTGATAGACGCCAAACTCGGGCTCTGCCTCATCGAGCCAGAAGGTGCGGATACCGAGGTCGTAGTAATTCTGTTTGCACTTCTCCCAAACATAGGCTCTGGCATCCGGATTCGTCGCATCGTAGAAGACGCTCTCGCCGCCGAAGCGCATCGAAACCGGCACGCCACGCTCGACTTGAATCAGGTGACCGTCTGCCTTCATCTCCTCGAAATTCTCGCTTCGATAGTCGATTTGCGGCCAGACCGAGACCATCAGCTCGATGCCGAGCTCCTTTAGCTCATCTACCATCGCCTTCGGATCCGGGAAGAACTCCTCTTCGAAGCGGAAGTCGCCCATGTAGGGCCAGTGGAAGAAGTCACAGACAATGAGGTCGATCGGCACGTCCCTTCGCCTATACTCACGCGCGACCTCGAGCAACTGCTCTTGGTTCCAGTAGCGCAGCTTGCACTGCCAGAAACCAAGTCCGTACTCGGGCATCATGGGGGCCATACCGGTCGCCTTACCATAAGCCGTCATAATCTCGGCAGGCGTGGCTGCGGCCGTGATCCAATAGTCTAACTGCCTGGTCGATTCCGCTTGCCACTGCGTCATATTGTTAGCAAAGGTCGCGGTGCCCACCGCCGGGTTATGCCAGAAGAAGCCATAACCACGGTTCGATACATAGAACGGTACGCTCGCCTGAGAGTTTCGATGTGCCAGCTCCAGCGTGCTGCCCTTCATATCGTAGATGCCCTGCTGGTACTGCCCCATACCGAAGATCTTCTCGCCCGGATTCGCTTCGAACGTGGCCGTCAGCATATAGTGACCGCCTTGCTTCGCGCGGAAATTCCTGGCATCCCAGACGAGTGCCCCGTGCCTGTCGATCTCCTTGAGGAGCAAGTCGCCCTCCGCATTGTAGAAGCTGAGCTCGGCGCGCTTGGCCCACGGCTCCTCCTTGGCGATCACCGTCAAGTTGCCGTTTACGAGCTTGGCACCGTCCTCGTAGATCTCGATTGAGACCTCGGAGGTCTCCGGTTCCAGGAGCGCATGACGCCAATCCTCTGGTTCTTCGAGGCGCCTCGAGCGCACACGACAGCTGTGATTATTCCACGGTTCGACGATGAGAATTTCTCCGTTATACGTCCAGCGCAATTGATTGCCCACGCGTTTGAATTGTCCCATAACACACCTCACATCTCGTCATAAAGGCCCACCAAAACGAGTCTGATGGGCCGGCGAATCTACTGTTTATGCCTGTCTACCGAGGCGGATCATCTGCCAGGATCTGGCGGGCAGCTTGACTGTGACGCGGTGGCCGTCGATGACGGTACCGGAACCTGCTCGGGGCTTGACGGATTCGATACCCGCCGAGTTCGTCTGGAGCATCTCATAACCGACGAGCTCTACGTGCTCGTTGACCACGAGGCCGCCGTACGCGTTTAGCTCGTATTCGGTCAAGACCTCTTCCTCGCCGCGATTGACAGCGAAGATCGTCAGCACATCCTCATCGCTAACCGATTGGTTATCCACGACAACCGTATCGACATACGGCACATCGGTGTAGAGCTTCGAATCATACTTCGGCGAATCCACGACGGCATTTAGCGCCGTACCGCGGCCGTAGCGCGAGGTATACATGTAGGGGTAGAAGGTGGTCTGCTTCCAGGCACGACCGCCGGTCTCCGTCATGATCGGTGCGATGACGTTGACGAGCTGTGCGAGGTTTGCGATCTTGACGCGATCCGCGTTCTTCAGGAGCGTGATCAGCATCGAGCCGACAAGCAGCGCGTCTTCGAAGGTGTAGATATCCTCTAGCTGGGGCGGTGCGACAGACCAGGGCTCGTGCTTGTAGTCGTTCGAGTGGAACCAGACGTTCCATTCGTCGAAGCTGAGCATAATCTTCTTCTTGCTATGCTTCTTACCGCCGACATAGTCACAGGTTGCGACGATCGTCTTGATGAAGTCGTCCATGTCGAGTGTGCGGCCGAGGAAGCTTGCCGTGTCCTTCTCCGCGTTACCGTAGTACTGGTGCAGCGAGAGATAGTCGACGTGGTCGTAGCTGTGCTCGAGCGCTTCCGCCTCCCAATCGCCAAACGTCGGCATCGCGATGTTGGACGAACCGCTGAGGACGAGCTCGATCGAGGGGTCGGTCCACTTCATGACCTTCGCGGCTTCGGTCGCCAGGCGGCCATACTCGTAAGCCGTCTTGTGGCCGATCTGCCAGGGACCGTCCATCTCGTTACCGAGACACCAGAGCTTGAAGTTGTGCGGGTCCTTGACACCGTGCTTGATGCGAAGATCACTGTACTTCGATCCGCCCGGATGGTTGCAGTATTCGACGAGCTGGCGGGCTTCGTCCGCGCCGCGCGTACCGAGGTTGACGGCCATCATCATCTCGGAGTTAGCCTTCTTCAGCCACTTGGCGAATTCGTTGACGCCGATCTCGTTGGGCTCGGTCACGCCCCAGGCAAGCTCGAGTCGACGAGGACGCTCGGCGACAGGGCCGACACCGTCTTCCCAATCGTAGCCCGAAACGAAGTTACCGCCGGGGTAGCGGATGACCGGTACGTCAATCTCCTTGACGAGGTCCAATACGTCTTGGCGGAAACCGTCCTCGTCTGCCGTCGGATGTCCCGGTTCGTAAATACCTGTATAAACAGCACGGCCCAAGTGCTCGATAAACGATCCATAGATCCGCTTATCTACCTCTGATATGACAAAATCCTTGTGAATCTTAACAGTTGCTCGTTTCATCTTAGTCCTCCCGGGAATCATGATACATGCCAAATCGGCATACCTATCTGCATCCTACGAATCCCCCTGTCGAATGTCAATGGACAAAGCTTCCATATGACAAGTTCATCAGGTGTACTCATACAAGTTTAGGCGGATTATTTCTATTTCTCACCCAATTTACTCATATCTGCTCTGTCTCTTTGCCCCAAGCTGTCTAGATTGTTATAGATAGATAATTATACTGTGGTCAAAATACACCTTTGCCGACACAAGCGGTTCACAAACAATAGAAATCCGTAATTATTGCTACAGTTGTCTGCAATATCAATTGTTTGCAGAATAAGCTGTACGCCTATCGACTTGTTAGCTTGTCTGTTAATATCAGATCTTGTATATTGGATATGAGCAGATTTACTATATGACAAAGTAGGTATTCTTATGACCCGTAAGAACAAGAAATTCATGATTCTGGCAGAGGAACTGCGCGAAGATCTGAAGGCCGTCAATTGGAAGGCAGGTCAACGCTTCTACTCCGAGAACCAATTATGCCAGAAGTTCGAACTGAGCCGCCAGACGGTTCGTCAGGCGATCGCTCTGCTGGAAGAAGAGGGTTTACTCGTCAGCAAGCGCGGCAGCGGTACGTACGTCACCGAGAAGGCCGTGAGCAGTCGCAATCACCAGAGCCGAACGATCGGCGTCCTCGTAACCTATCTGAGCGACTACATCTTCCCGGTTATCATCAAGGAGCTTGAGAAGGTGTTTACCGCAGCCGACTACTACGTATATATCGCCTCGACGGGCAACTCCGTCAGTCAAGAGCGCAAGCTGCTGCAAGCTATGATCGAGCGCAAGGTCGATGGCATCATCTTGGAGCCGACGAAGTCCGCGCTGCCCAATCCAAACCTGGATCTCTACCGCGACTTGCAGAACCAAGGGTATCCGATCATCTGCATCAACTCGTCTTATCCCGGTCTGAATCTGCCCCTCATCGCATTAGATGATGAGAAGGCAGGCTACATCGCCACGAAGCACCTGATCGAGAAGGGGCACACGAAGCTCGGTGCCGTCTTGAAGTCCGATGACCTGCAGGGCCACCTGCGCTACGCCGGTTTCCAGAAGGCCATCATCGAGCACGGTGCAGAGCTCATGGACGAGCGCGTCTTCTGGTATACAACCGAAGATCTGGGCGATCTGGAGGGAGACGCGAATCATATCCTGAATCGACTGGACGGCTGTACCGCCGTACTCGGTTACAACGATCAGATCTCGCTTCGGGTGATGAACATGCTTGGCGATGCCGGCATCACGGTACCTGATGATATCTCGATTATATCGATAGATGACTCGCGCTTTGCCAGCATTGGCGGCGTACCCCTCACCAGTGTGAGTAACCCCGCTAACGAGATCGGACGCATGGCAGCCGAGAATCTGCTTCGCCTGATACAGGGGCAGAATATCAACGCGACGCGTATCTTCGAGCCCAAACTGACCGAGAGGCGCTCCGTAACCGCAATCGAATAAGATCTTGAACCGGTTCGCAAGAACATCAACTTGATTACTATTAGCAATCAGTAATAAATAGATAGATCACCACCGCATATCGCATGATTTAGGAGGACATACCATGTCAACATTAGCCAAACAGAATTTCTGGTTCATCACCGGATCTCAATTCCTCTATGGCGAGGAAGCCCTGACGCAGGTCGCCGACAACGCAACCGTAATGGTAGACGAGCTGAACAAGGATGAGGTAATCGTCTCGAATATCGTGATGAAGGGCGTCGTGAAGACGAACAGCGAATTCACCGAGCTCGTGCTCGATGCCAATAGAGATGAGACTTGTGCCGGCGTCATCGTCTGGTGCCACACCTTCTCCCCATCCAAGATGTGGATCAACGGCCTGACACACCTGCAGAAGCCCTACTGCCACGTCCATACCCAGTTCAATCGCAATATCCCGAACGAAGAAATCGATATGGACTTCATGAACCTGAATCAGGCCGCCCACGCCGACCGCGAGCACGGCTTCATCGCTGCCCGCCTCCGCATGGCGAGGAAGGTCATAGTCGGCTACTGGAAGGATCAGCCGCTGCGCGAGAAGCTCGGGGACTGGATGCGAGTCGCTTACGGCTACAAGGTGAGCCAGAATCTGCGTGTCATGCGCTTCGGCGACAACATGCGCGAAGTTGCGGTCACGGAAGGCGACAAGGTCGAGGCACAGATCAAGCTTGGCTGGCAGGTCAACACCTGGGCCGTCGGTGATCTGGCTCTCGAGATCGCGGCTGTCACCCAGGACGAAGAAGACCTGATGTTCGAGAGCTACAAGGCGAAGTATGACATCAAGAGCGACAACGTGGATGCGATTCGCTATCAGGCCAGAGAAGAAGTGGCCATGCGCAAGTTCTTCTCGCGTGAGCAAATCGGTGCGTTCAGCAACAACTTCCAGGATCTCCACGGCATGAAGCAGCTACCGGGACTGGCGACCCAGAACCTGATGGCAAGCGGCTACGGCTACGCCGGCGAAGGCGATTGGAAGATCGCGGCCCTGACGCACATCATGAAGCAGATGGGCGATGGTAAGGCCGGCGGCACCTCCTTCATCGAGGACTACACCTACGACCTCGAAGTCGGAAACGAGCTCGCGCTAGGCTCTCACATGCTGGAAGTCTGCCCGAGTATCTCCGCAGACAAGCCTCGTATCGAGGTCCATCCGCTCGGCATCGGCGACCGCGAAGATCCGGCCCGCTTGGTCTTCGAAGGCAAGGCCGGTTCGGCCATCCTCGCCTCCATCGTCGATATGGGCGGTCGCTTCCGCCTGATTATCCAGGATGTCGACGTCGTGAAGCCGATCCTCGATATGCCAAACCTCCCGGTAGCCCGCGTCATGTGGAAGCCTGCACCGGACCTCTACACCGGTTGCGAGTGCTGGATCCTGGCAGGCGGTGCACATCACTCCGTCATCAGCTACCAGGTCAGCGCACAGCAGATGATCGACTGGGCTGATTTGATGGACATCGAGTATGTCTACATCGACAAGGACACGGATCCCGTGAAGCTGAAGACAGAGCTCAAGCTGGCGGACCTGGTCTACAAGCTCAAGTAAGCCGCAAGCAAGCGAAAGGATTAGACATGAGTAAATATTCTATCGGTTTGGATTACGGTTCCCTCTCGGGACGCGCCCTCCTCGTAGACGTCAAGACAGGCGTCGAGCTCGGCGAAGCCGTCTTCAACTATCCCCACGGGTTTATCGAGGAGGCACTGCCCTCTACCGGTGAGAAGCTTCCGCCGGACTGGACACTCCAAGATCCACAAGACTATATCGATGTTCTGGCGAACGTCATACCGGAAGTGCTCCGCAAGACCGGCGTCAAGGCAGAAGATGTCATCGGTGTCGGTATCGACTTCACCGCCTGCACCGTCTTACCCGTCATGGAGGACGGACGCGCGATGGCGCAGTGGCCGGAGTTTCGAGACGAGAAGCACGCCTACGTCAAGAAGTGGAAGCATCATGCGGCACAGAAGTATGCCAATCGCCTCAACGAGATCGCAGAAGAGCGCGGCGAGGATTTCCTAGCTCGTTATGGTGGCAAAATCAGCTCCGAATGGCTCTTCCCCAAGCTCTGGCAGATCCTAGACGAGAAGCCCGAGATCTATGAGCGCATGGACCGCTTCATGGAGGCGACCGACTGGGTCGTCATGCAGCTGACCGGCGTCGAGACCAGGAACGCCTGTACGGCAGGTTACAAGGCTCTCTGGAGCAAGCAAGACGGCTATCCGTCCAAGGACTTCTTCAAGGCACTCGATCCTCGACTCGAGAACGTAGTCGAGGATAAGCTCGTCACAGCAGACAAGATCATGCCGATCGGTGCCAAGGCGGGCGAACTGACCGAGGAGATGGCGAAGCTCACGGGCCTCGTGGCGGGCACGCCCGTCGCTGTCGGTAACGTCGACGCGCACGTCGCCCTGCCGGCTGTCGGTATCAAGAAGCCGGGGCAGATGCTGATGATCATCGGCACCTCGACTTGCGACGTCATGCTCGGCGAAGAAGTCAAGATGGTGCCCGGCATGTGCGGCGTCGTCGAAGACGGCATCCTCCCCGGTTTCCCGGGTTACGAGGCCGGCCAGTCTTGCGTCGGCGACCACTTCGATTGGTTCGTCAGCAACATGGTTCCGCCCTCCTACCACGAAGAAGCCAAGGAGCGCGGCCTGAACATCCATCAGCTGCTGCGTGAGAAGGCAGAGGTTCAGAAGCCCGGCGAATCCGGCCTCCTGGCCCTCGACTGGTGGAACGGCAACCGTTCGGTCCTGGTCGACGCAGACCTCACCGGCATGATTCTCGGCATGACGCTGCAGACCAAGCCCGAGGAGATCTACCGCGCCCTGATCGAGGCGACCGCTTACGGTGCCAGAGAGATCATCGAGAGCTTCGTGGAATCGGGATTGCCGGTTGACGATCTGTTTGCTTGCGGAGGTATCGCTGCCAAGGATGAGATGATGATGCAGATCTATGCCGATGTCACGGGACGCGAGATTCGCATCTCGGCATCTGCTCAGACCGTTGCCTTCGGTTCCGCCATGTTCGGCGCCGTCGCAGCGGGTCGTGAGAGTGGCGGCTACGACAGCATCTTCGATGCGATCGACGTTATGCCCAAGCTCAGGGACAAGGTCTACAAGCCGGATCCGGAGGCCCAGATCGTCTACGAGAAGCTCTTCCGCGAATATCAGATCCTCCACGACTACTTCGGTCGCGGAACAAACGACGTGATGAAGCGCCTGAAGGCGATCAAACTCGAACAGAGCCACTAAGGGAGCAAGAACATGAGCAGCAAATACCAAGCGCTTCGCGAGCAAGTCCTCGAAGCCAATCTAGCCCTACCGAAGTACGGCCTCGTCGTCTTCACTTGGGGTAACGTCAGTGCGGTCGACCGTGAGCTTGGCGTCATGGCTATCAAGCCCAGCGGCGTGGCCTATGATGATCTCTTGGCCGAGCATATCGTCGTCTTGGATCTAGCGGATGGCAGCGTAGTCGAGGGCACACTTCGGCCTTCGAGCGACACCGACACCCACCTGTATCTCTATCAGCAATTCCCTGAGCTTGGCGGCATCACCCATACGCACTCTCGCTGGGCCGTCGCCCGTGCACAAGCCGGCCTCGACTTGCCGGCCTACGGCACGACACATGCGGATCACTTCTATGGCCCCGTCCCCTGCACGCGCGAACTTAGCGCAGAGGAGATCATGGGCGAGTATGAGCTGAACACGGGTGTTGTGATCGCCGAGACCTTCCGCACGCGCGAGATCGACCCGACCGCTGTACCGGCGGTGCTGGTGGCGGGGCATGGGCCCTTTGCCTTCGGGACGGACGCGATGAATTCCGTGACCAACGCCGTTGTCCTAAACGAGTGCTGCCTGATGGCAAGCGAGACGGAGCGAAACAATCCGGATGTGGAGCCGATCGCACAAGTCCTCTTGGACAAACACTATTTCCGCAAGCATGGTTCCGGTGCCTACTACGGGCAAACGAACTAAACAAATACAAGAACCAAACTTAGAACAAATCTCATAATAAGGAGGATACTATGGCTATTCGTTATGGCGCAGATTACTACCCGGAGCACTGGCCAAAGGAGCGCTGGGACACCGATATTCGCCTGATGCAAGAGCTGGGGCTGGACGTCGTTCGTCTCGCCGAGTTCTCGTGGGGTCTACTCGAGACAGAAGAAGGCGTCTTCGATTTCGCTTGGCTAGACGACATCATCTCGCGCCTTGGCGTGGCAGGGATCAAGGTCGTACTCGGTACACCCTCTGCCGCACCGCCCGCCTGGCTGATCGAGAAGGATCCAAGTATCCTCCCGATCGATTCCGAGGGCAAGCAAACCGCGTTTGGCGGGCGTCATCACGCCTGTCAGTCGAACAAGACGCTTCGCGATGCATCGGTCTCTTATGTAGAGAAGTTCGCCGCGCACTACGCACAGAATCCGAACGTGATTGGCTGGCAGATCGATAACGAGCTGGGTAACAGCCACCATGACATCTGTCACTGCGAGAGCTGTACCGAGGGCTTCCGCACGTGGCTCGAAGCGCGCTACGGCACGATCGAGGCTGTAAACGAGAATTGGGGCACGAACTTCTGGAGTCAAAACTACAACAATTTCGGGCAGATCACGACGCCCAAGTGGCTGCTCACGGGGCATAACCCGTCGCAGGAGCTAGACTGGCGCCGCTTCAAGTCCGACTTGATTCTGGACTTCCACCGCCTGCAACACGATGTCATCCGCAGGCTGCATCCGGGCGCGTTTATCACGCATAACCTGATGGGCTTCGCCGACACAGTCGACTATCACGAACTCGGGGAGCAACTGGACTTCGCGTCTCACGACCAGTATCCCGGCGGTTTCTTCCGTCCGCCGCTAGAGAACCTCGCCGCCTTCCTCGCGGCCGAACTGGATATGGTCCGCGGGACGAAGGACATGCCGTTTTGGATCATGGAGCAGCAGTCCGGTGTCACGGGCTGGCAGATCATGGGGCGTGCACCGAAGCCGGGGCAACTCTCGATGTGGTCGATGCAGACCGTCGCTCACGGAGCGGACGCTATCGTCTACTTCCGCTGGCGCGTGGCCTCGATCGGTACCGAACAGTACTGGCACGGCATCCTGCCGCACAGCGGTATCCCGGGCCGTAACTACTACGAGCTGCAGGCTCTGATCCGGAAGACCGGTACACTCATGACCGAGCTTCAGGGAGCGATGCCGAAGAACCGCGCAGCCATCCTCTTCTCCTATGAGCAGAAGCATGCGATGGCTATACAGCCGAACAACCGCCATCTGAACTATCAGGCGCACTTCCAGAAGATCTATGACGCCTTCCACGAGAAGCAAGTACCCATGGATATCATCGGTTGGCATGCGGACTTCTCGGCCTACGATGTCCTCGTCGCCCCGCTCCAATACCTCATGTGGCCAGAGCTCAAGGAGAAGTACGAAGCCTACGCCAGAGGTGGCGGCACCCTCGTACTCGACATGCGCGCGGGTACCAAGCATCGTAATAACATCAACTATATCGATGGCCCGCTGCCGGGTGTCCTAGCCGACCTAACCGGCATCGAGATACCCGAGTACGATCCACTAGAAGGCGAGACCGTAGACCTCAAGTGGGGCAACGATACGGGTAGCGCAACGCTCTGGGCAGATCTCATCCGCGTGACGGCGGACAACGTCGAAGTCTTGGCCGAATACGCCTCGGACTTCTATGCCGGAACAGCAGCAGCGACGCTTCATCCGTACGGTGAGGGTCAGGTGATCTACATCGGTACCGAGCTTGACCGGAAGCTCTACGGAGCGCTAGTCGACCGCTTCATCGAAGAGGATCGGGTCACGCCGCTTGGCACGGCAGACATGGGTGTGGAGCTTGTCGTTCGCGAGACCGCCGACAAGCGCTACCTGTTCTGCATGAATCATGGCGGAGACTCTGCCTCTTATCAGATCGATGCGACTTGGAAGCCCTACTTCGAGGGACAAACAAACGAGATCGAAGCGTACGGTTATCACGTCTACACGCAAGCGAAGTAAGTTCGGTTTGTTTGTAATCTAGACTTAGAGGGCCGCAGCCTCGATCAAGCATACGAAATCTACTGACGACAAGCGAAGAGCCACGATGTAATCTCTCTTGGGATTACACGGTGGCTCTTCTCTCTTGTAGGAAGTTATATACCGAAGGCCTCTTCAAGGGCAATATTGCGAAGTCAAGATTCATGCCCATCATCTTCTATAGAGCCTCGCTTGACCCTGGCACAGGACTCTCGCTCGATCAATCGCGGTGTTACATACTGACGAAGCGGCGGCTCCTCTCCCCGGATGGCTGCGATCGCTACCGAGATGATCAGCTCACCATAGCGATCGTAGTCGTAATCCACACTGGTCAGGGACGGCGACATGAAGTCTGCCAGATACGTGTTATCGAAACCGACCAAGGATAGGTCTTCGGGGATGCGAACACCTGCTTCCTCTGCAGCCTTCGAGAAACCGATCGCCACGAAGTCGTTGATGCAGATGACAGCCGTCGCCTGTTCGATCGAGCGGCTGCGCAGTTCCGCGAAACAAGCGTAACCACCCTCTACCGTGTAGGGCGAATCGACGATATACTCGGGATAGAAGACCAAACCCTGTTGCCCCGCAGTATAGAGGAATTGCTGGCGCATGATGTTCGTCGAGGCGACGTCACGGCGACCGCCCACGAGGGCGATTCGCTTATGCCCCAGTTGGATCAGGTGATCCAGAACCTGGAACATGCCGACCTCGGCATCGATCGTAATCTGATAGCAGTTGTCGATCCCGTGCAGGTGCCCCGTTGTGACAAACGGGACCGATCGGCTGATGCGCCGTACCTCCGATTGGAAATCCTCGTCCAAGACGAGGTCATCCGTGCTGCTGCCGAGCTGGACAATCGCATCTACACGCTGTGCATGCAGCTTCCTGAGATTCTGCAGTTCGACTTCCTTGTCGTCTACGAGACTACTCAAGAGGACGGTGTAGCCGCGCTTGTGCGCTTCCAGCTCGCAGGCCACGACCATCGAGGCATAGTACGGGTTCCTGATATCCGCCACCATAATGCCGATCGTATGCGTCTTCGTATCGATTAGACTCCTCGCTATCGCACTCGGACGATAATCGTACTTGGCGATCACGGCTTCGACCTGGCGCTGCTTCTCGGGGCTCACCTTGGCACTCTTGGTCAAGACGCGCGAGACGGTCGCCGGTGAGACACCTGCTTCCTTGGCAATACTATAAATTGTTACTTCACTCTTCGCCATCCGGACCTCTTCTGGACATTCATATCGCAATTCTATCTTCTGATCTGTCTGCTGAGAATAAACAGAGAAGACACTTGCGACGCCAATGATAGCATACAAGTGTCTTCTCCTTCACCTAGAAATCCGCTTGGGAGTCCAAGGCATTAGGGCTTCTTAGCCACCGGCCTTCAGCGCATCGAGCTGCGACTGGATCTCAGCCAGGACGGTATCGTAACCGGCGCTCTTCAGAGCGGCGCGGAAGTCTTCGACTGCGGCCGTCGGATCTGCCGTCTTACCGTAGGCAATAGACGTATAGAACTGGTTACAAACCTCGGTTAGGGCAGCCATCTCGGCTGCAACAGGCTCTTGCTCGAACGAGAACTTGGAGAGCTTGTAGCTGTCCGCGACTGCCTCGAGCTTCGCGAAGAAGTCCAAGCGACCGTCAAACCAGAAGTCTTGGTCAAGTTCGAATTCGTCCATACGGCCTGCCCAGAAGTTGGTGTCCAGACCATCGGTGCTCGGATCATACCCTTCGGGTCTATCCAATGTGCCGGCATCGGTAACAATGTAATCTTCACCTTCAATTCCATAATTATGGAGCATGTAGATCTCTTCGTTGTTGCGAAGCAGGTCATAGAGCATCAGTGCACGATCGGGGTTTGCTGAGGAGGACGATACGGCCATCGCACCATGGGTGACGAGATCTCTGTTCAGGTTACCGTTGTTCTGGCCCCAGAAGAACATCTGGAGTTCGGAACCGGGCTGCCTCTCATCCATGTTCGGACGAGTGGTCTTCACGTAGGTCTCTGTGTGATGCTGGTCGGATGCACTCTGGCCGGCATACATCAGATCGCGGGTCTCACCGCTGTAGTTCAGAACGTCTTCGCGCCAGAAGCCCTTGTCAGCCCAACGATCCATCGTGACGGCGGCGTCCAAGAAGACGTCACTATCCATGATCGGCGAGACAACAGTGTAAGGATCAGAGTTATCGTAGAAGAAGAGGCCATACGCACCAGTTTCTGTGCTCAGGATAAAGGTGGTGTCACTATTGTCTTGGATATATCCGGGTACTAAACCTGCGAGGTTGGCCGGTGCACCGATATCCCACGGAATAACACCGGGATGGTTCTCGAGGACGCCATCGTAGTACTTCTCGAGGCCCTCGAAGTTTGTGATCTCTCCTGTGATACCGGCTTCTTCTGCCCAGTCCTTGCGATAGTACATACCGTGGTTGGTCCACTGGGTGTACTGGTCTTCGGGAATGAACCAGATCTTACCGTCCTTGCGGGTCTCGTCCCAATTCTCTTGGGTGACGGCCGCGTAGGTCATAGGTGCATACTTCTCGACCATGGCATCGTCCATACCGAGGAAGGCACCGCGCTCGACCAGCTGCCAGGCATAGAGCCAGTCTGTCGCTGTGATAATCAAATCGATACTGCCGTCATCTCTGGCGAGCGTCAGCTGGTAGTTCGTCTGCCAGTCGGCCCACTCGATGTACTGCAGCGACAATTCTGCGTTGATCTTCTCCTTGAAGATCTCGTTCTCTGCGGCTACCGCAGCTTCCATACGACCGTTGGTCGGCTTGTTGCCGAGGACCAGCATATTGATCGTCACGAACTTGGATGTATCGATATCATCGTCACCGCCCGGCTCTTCGCCGTTCGGATCCTCGGTCTGACTCTCGACGGGTGCCTTGCTCTCGTCGGGCTTCTTAGTCGTGTTCGATTCGGTGCCACCACCGCCGCCACATGCGGCCAGGGGCAGAACCAGAGCGAGCGACAACAAGAATGATACTGCTCTTAACTTCGTCTTAAGCATACTATTTCCTCCAATAGTAATGGATGTCCGCTACAACGGCGAGCGGGATCCGGCTGATACACTTATCCTTTGACAGCACCGACTGTCATGCCTGTTATGAAATATTTCTGTATAAACGGATATACAAAAATGATCGGCCCCGTCGCCAAAACGGCTGTAGACATCTTGATCGTATTCGTGGGCATGGACCCGATCACGACGTTCGCGCCCGCCATCGATTGCTTCAGATAAGCGGCGAGGTTCACGATGCGATACAGGTAGTATTGGAGCGGGTAGTAGCTTGCGTTCTGCAAGTACAGCATGGAGTTATACCATTCGTTCCAATAACCGAGTGCCAAGAACAAACCAACTGTCGCCAGTGCCGGCTTCAGCATGGGGAGAACCAGAGAGATGTAGATTCTGAAGTCGCCTGCGCCATCGATCTTGCCGGATTCCGTAATCTCAAACGGAATCTGTCTGATGAAGTTCTTCATCAAGAAGATCAGCCAGGGTGACATCAAGAGCGGTAAGAAGACCGCGAGGTAACTATCCATCAAGCCGAGATACTTCGTAATCCACAGGTAGGTCGGCGCCAGACCACCGCTAAACAAGGTGGTGAAGTAGATGAAGAACGAGATCTTGTTGCGTGCACCGAAGTCCGGTCGTTGCAACGCATAACCTGTCATCGTGATCAGAAACAAGCCGCAGATCGTACCGAGTACAGTCATCGTAATCGTCAGAATATAAGAACCGATGAGCAGCTTAGGACTGGCAAAGGCAAGTTCGTAAGCCTCCACAGTAAATTCTCTGGGCAAAAGGCCAATACCATCTCTCATGATCGCCGTCTCGGTACTAAACGAGGACGAGACCATCAGTACGAAGGGGAATAAACACAGGAGTGCAAATATCGATACGAAGGTGTAGGAGAATATCTTCACCGCAATTGTGCTGCGGTCACTCTTAATCTTATTCATCTGATTGAAGCCTCCTTAGAACAACGCGTATTCCGGTTCGATCTTGCGAACGATGCCGTTGGCGACGTTCACGATTACGAAACCGATGACGGACTGATACAGACCGGCTGCAGCAGAATACGAGAAGTTAAACTGATTGATCATGGTACGGTAGGTATAGAGCTCGATGATATCGGTCATAGGCTGCAGGTTCGCATTCGCCGTACCGATGATGTTGTAGAAGAGGCCGAAGTTACCGCGCATGATACCGCCGATCGAGAAGAGCACCAGGATAATCACGGTGGGCTTGAGGCTTGGTAAGATGATGTATTTGATCTCTTGGACCATGTTGGCACCGTCGATCTTCGCCGCTTCCAGGATCTCGGAATCGATACCCATAATGGTGGCAAAATAAACGATCGAGCCATAACCCGTGCTCTGCCACAGATGCGCCAGCACGATGATGAACGGCCAGATGTTCGGCTTCGCGTAGAAGGAGATCTTCTCCCTACCGAGCGAGGTCAAGATGCCGTTGATGAAACCGTAATCGTAATTCAATAGATTGAAGACGAGGAAGCCGACGAGTACCGCCGAGATGAAGTAGGGCAGGAACATGAAGCTCTGCGTGATCTTCTTGTAGCGTTTCGAGGTCGTCATGTTCAGCATAATCGCAACCGCGACTTGCAAGACGTTACCGACTACGATGAAGGCCAGGTTATAGAGCACGGTATTCCTGGTCAATTGCCAGAGCTTACCGGAGCTCCAGAGGAACTTGAAGTTTGACAAGCCGACAAACGGGCTCTTGAAGATACCCATGTTGTACTTGAAGTTCGTGAACGCGATATACGCGCCCGGCATGGGTATGTAGTTAAACACGACAAAAAACAAGATTGCCGGCATACACATGAGAAACAAGGTTCGATTATTGCGCATACGAATCCAAAATCTAGATTTGGGCTTCAACGCCAAGGGCTGTTCACCGTTCTTCTTCATCTTCTTACCTCAGTCCCCGTCGGATGACGGCCTTCCATTCGTATGAAACCGCTCAAGTCCGCTTGATTTGAAATCGATTTCACACTTCCCCTTAAAATAACCCGATGCACCACCAATTCTCAATGGGATCGGGACATTTCCCTCTTGCCTCGTTTAGGACAAATAATCAGGTCTGAGGAAAATTATCTGCGTCGTTCTTGTCACATGCACATTGTACTCATAATCTTAACTATCGGTCAAGCTGTAACAGACAACTTTTGTTGTGAGATTGTCAAGCTCGATGTTTCGGAAGCGATTTATATGCGTCAGATGCCGAGATATCAGCTAAGAAACGGGTTTCAGACAAGCTGAACGCTAAGGCTCGTCGAGGTGCACAAACCGCACGAATAACTTCCCCTCTATCAACAGCAGTCCATCTTCAGCCTTATGAAACAGATAGCAAAAGCGCCCATGCAGTTATCCCACACAGGCGCCCTCCTCATCCGATTGAATAAATCACAGGTTTCGCGTGATCGATCAGATCTGTGCCAGAGCCTTGTAGCAATCCTCCAGGGCCGGGTACAGTGTCTTGTAAACACCATAGACACGCTGATAGGCATCGCTATGCTCCGCATCGGGACGACTCCCCTCGCCTAGTGCGATCGTGGCCGCACAGGCCTCTTCGAGCGATGCATAAGCACCGGTACCGACCATAGCGAGCAGAGCCACGCCGAGCGTACCGCCACCGCTATTCGTCAGAGCCGCAACGGGCACGCCATAGACGTCCGCCAGAATCTGACGCCAGAAGGGGCTTGCTCCGCCGCCGGTCGCACGCATATCGTCAACCTCCAGGCCCATGCCGCGCATAATCTCAAGGCCGTCCAATTGCGAGAACGAGACTCCCTCCATAACCGCGCGAATCAGGTGTGCCTGCTTGTGCATGGCCGACAGACCGAAGAACACGCCGCGCGCATCCGCATCGAGCCAGGGCGTCCGCTCGCCCATCAAGTAGGGCAAGTAGAGGAGGCGATCCGAACCGATCGGCACCTCGGCAGCTATCTTGTCCATGTAGGCATAGAGCGGCAAGCCCTCCAGCTCGGCAGCCTCCGCCAAGTCACCACAGAACTCATCGCGAAACCACTTCAGAGATAGGCCCGCAGCCTGCGTCACGCTCATCACATGCCACGCACCGGGCACAGCCGCGCAGAAGGTATGGACACGACCCTCGGGATCGATATGCATCTCATCTGTATGCGCGAAGATAACACCGGATGTCCCAATCGTCGTAAACGCACGACCCTCGGTCACAACACCCGTGCCGATCGCAGCCGCCGCGTTATCGCCCGCACCGCCGACGACTGCCGTGCCGGGATTCAAACCGGTAAGCTCCGCCGCCTCTTCCGATACATGCCCGCTGACCTCAACGGATTCATAGACCGGCGCAAGCAGCGATTTATCGATATCAAGCAGCTCCAAGAGCTCATCCGACCAATCTCTGGCACCGATATCCAGCAGCTGCATGCCCGAGGCATCCGAGACCTCGGTCGCAAATATGTCGGTCAGCTTATAACGGATATAGTCCTTGGGTAGTAAGATCTTCTTACAGCGCTTGTAATTCTCCGGCTCATGCTTACGAACCCACAGGATCTTACTCGCCGTGAAACCCGTGATCGCAGGATTCGCCGTGATCTCGATCATCCTCTCGTGTCCGACGATGCGATTGAGGTCTGCCACCTCTTCTGCCGTACGCTGATCCGCCCAGATAATCGAGGGGCGTATCACTTCGCCTGCGCTATCGAGCATAACGAGGCCATGCATCTGACCGGACAAGCCGATGCCCTGTACATCTTCCTTGGCGACACCCGTCTTCTTCAACACAGCTGCGATCGTGCCGACGACAGCCTCCCACCAATCGATCGGATCCTGCTCCGCCCAACCGTTTCTGGGTTGCGACAGCGGATACTCGATCAATTCGGATGCAAGCGCCTGACCCGTAACGTCATAGAGGACCGTCTTCGTACCGGACGTGCCGATATCGATACCTAAGTACAATGCCATCTCATCTCTCCTCTTCTACTCTTCACTCATGTACAAACGGCCGACCTCTCGGCCGGCCGTCCTGTAGCGTTTAGTTTCGATATTAGTCAGGGCTTAGCCGAACATGATCTGGTTCAAGAGCATCTCGAGATACTCTTGGCGACCGGTCGAGGCCTTGACGTCGCCCAGTTCGAGGACATACGCTTCGAGCTCTGCCAGGCTCTTCTTACCCGCTCTGATCTCAGCGCCGATACCGGTGTTCCAACTGGCATAGCGATCGGTGACGAAGCCATCTAGGCGACCGTCTGTCTTGATCTTATCCGCGAGGCGAAGTCCGAGTGCAAAGGCATCCATACCCGAAATATACGAGTAGAAGATATCTTCCTTCGTGTTCGAGGCACGACGGGGCTTGGCGTCGAAGTTCAGACCGCCGTTGGTGAAGCCGCCGGCATCCAGGATCTCGAGCATAGCAAGCGCTGTGTCGTAGATGTTCGTCGGGAACTGGTCTGTATCCCAGCCAAGCAGGAGGTCACCCGTATTCGCATCGACGGAACCGAAGGCGCCGTTCTGAGCAGCCATACGAAGCTCATGCTGGAAGGTGTGGCCTGCAAGTGTCGCGTGATTCGCTTCGACGTTCATCTTGAAGTCGCCGAGTAAGTCGTTGGCACGCAGGAAGTTACAAGCGGTAGCGACGTCGAAATCGTACTGATGCTTCATCGGCTCCTTCGGCTTGGGTTCGATATAGAAGTCACCCGTGAAACCGATGGAACGACCGTAGTCTCTGGCCATGGTCATCAAACGGGCCATGTTGTCGAGTTCGAGTTCAACGTTGGTGTTGAGGAGGGTCTCATAGCCTTCGCGACCGCCCCAGAAGACATAGCCTGTACCACCGAGTTCAACGGTGATCTCGAGCGCCTTCTTGATTTGTGCAGCGGCAAAAGCAAACACATCTGCCGACGGCGATGTACCCGCACCGTTCATGTAACGGGGGTTCGTGAAGCAGTTGGCCGTGCCCCAGAGCAGCTTCTTACCGGAGTCCTTCATCAGATCCTTGAGCAACTTGGTGATGCGATCCAAGCGTTGATTGGTCTCTCTGAGATTGTCGGCCTCGGGTGCGATGTCTCTGTCGTGGAAGCAGTAGTAGTCGATATCCAGCTTGTCCATCAACTCGAAGGCTGCAACTGCCTTGTTCTCTGCCGATGTCATCGGATCGCTGCTACCGTAGGTCTTGTCGATCGTCTCGGAACCGAACATATCGGTACCGCCGGCCACCATCGTGTGCCAGTAGCTCATGCCAAACTTGAGCTGCTCGCGCATGGTCTTGCCCGCGATGACCTCATCGGGGTTGTAGTACTTGAACGCGAAGGGATTATCGGATCCCGCACCCTCATACTTGATCTTCGGAATATCTTTATAAAACTCTGCCATACTTGTCTCCTTCGCGATGACTCGCTCATGAAATTACTTTGTTAGCGCATCTAACTAACTTTGCTAATATATTAAACAGCACAACGGCAAGCGTCAAGCCAAATATTGCTTTATTTGGTCCAAAATCTGTGGTCTTCCCAATAATTCACCGTTCCATTACAATTGCTAGGAAGGAAAGAGAGGATATTTGTGATGGATAAGAGCAACCCGACACTCGTACGCGCTCACAATGAGCGCTTGATCATGGAGACAATTCTGGAGCATCAGCCGCTCTCTCGTGCCGATCTGTCCAGATTGACAAACCTGAACAAGGTCTCCGTATCCGAGATCGTTTCGGGCCTCCTCGCAGAAGAATGGATCGTCGAATGCGGCTCGGGCGAGTCGCGCGGCGGCCGCAAACCCGTTCTCCTGGAACAGAACCATCAGAAGGCAATCGTCTTCTCCATCAATTTGGCACCCGACCTCATCACATCGGTCGCAAGCTGGATCGACGGCAGTCTGCTCTTCGAGCCCGTAGCCCGCGGTATCGATGTCAAGCGCCGTGACGTCGGCGAGCTATTGGAGAACGAGGTAGACCTCCTCATGGATCGCTGCCATGAGATCTTGGTCGATCGCCATCTGGCGCCGAACATCGCAGGCCTCACCATCGCCATCCACGGCAACGTCTATCAGAACAAGATCCTCTTCACACCCTACTACGATCTGGTCGGATTGAACCTCGCAGAAGATCTCGAGGAGCGCTACGGCTTCCCGGTCCACCTCCATAACGAGGCTAATCTCTGTGCCCTCGGCGAGCTCGGCCTGATGGAGCCCAGAGCGGACTTCATCTCGATCAGCATCCACACCGGTATCGGCGCGGGCATCGTTCGCGGCGGACAACTAGACCCCGGCCAAGAGGGTTTCTCGGGCGAGGTCGGTCATATGATTGTCGTACCGGACGGCGAAGCCTGCCCCTGCGGCAACAGCGGCTGTATTGAGCAATACGCCTCGGACCGCGCCCTGCGCACGCTCTATCGCAATCGCAGCGGACACGCGGCCGCACGCTTCCGAGACATGCCGGAAGCCTATAGGCGCCTCGACACGGACGCGATCTATTGCGTCCAGCAATTCACCGTCTACATGTCGATCCTGATTAATAACGTGATTCGCCTGCTCGATCCGAGCACGGTCATCCTCCACAGCCGCTTGACGGCCGCCCTACCGGAAGTGATCCCCTCCATCGAGCGCCAGATCAAGTGCAAGATCAAGTCAGGCACGAAGATCCGTAACTCCAGGCTAGGCCAACAAGCGGTCCTCTACGGCGGCATCTACGAAGCGGCGAGGGTCTACTACGGTGTCGGACATCTGCGACTGCGGACGGGGCAGAAGGCTTAGATATAACTGAAATATGCATGAGCACTAGAGTATCGTAATCCCCTTCTCTTCGAAGATCGAGATCGTCTCCTCATCCCAGATCGAGGATTGGACCTCACCGATATGCGCCTTACCAAGCAGGAGCAAGCAGAGCCTCGACTGGCCGATGCCTCCGCCGATAGTCTGCGGCAACTTGTCTTCTAGCACCAATTTGTGGAAGGGCAGGTCTCGTCGATCGTCACACGATGCAGCCGTCAACTGTCTATCCATCGTCTCGGCATCCACACGAATCCCCATCGAAGAGAGCTCCACCGCCTGTTGCAGTATCTCGGACCAGATCAGGAGATCACCGTTTAGCATCCAGTCATCATAGTCCGGTGCTCTGCCCGAGTGCGGTTTACCATCCTTCAGAGGATGGCCGATCCCAATCACAAACGTCGTGTGATGCTCTCGCACGTAGACATGCTCTCGCTCTTCTGGGCTGAGGTCCGGATACAAGGCCTCCAGCTCCTCTGCATGGATGAAGCTGACATGCGGATCAAACAATTCGGGAAGCCCGGGATAACGGGCCTTGACCGCTGCTTGGGTGCCGATAATCGCGAGCACAATTCGCTCCACAACATCTCGCAAATAGGCTTCGTGGCGATCCCCGGGGCTCATCACCTTCTCCCAATCCCACTGATCGACGTAGATCGAGTGGAGGTTATCGAGGTCCTCATCGCGACGAATCGCATTCATATCCGTATACAGGCCCTTGGCTTCCCAGAAGTCATAGCGCCAGAGCGCATAGCGCTTCCACTTGGCAAGCGACTGTACGATCTCGCCCACGCCCTCACTTGCCGGTATATCGAAGCGGACCGGGCGCTCTCTACCACTCAAATTATCGTTTAATCCGAGCTCGGGCGAGACGACGAGCGGCGCACTGACACGCTTGAGATTCAGCGCATCACCCAAACGATCGCTAAACGTATACTTGATCAACTCGATTGCAGCCTGCGTCTCATAGAGATTCAGTGTCGGCCGATAGCCCTCCGGACAATAAGAACCCATGTCATCTCCTCCCGAAATCAGTCTATTGATTCGTATGATCCATCATATAGAAATATGCACCCGATCTCCAGACCGAATGCATACCTAAACCATACCGCTATTCGCTATTGTGCGATCAGTAGGGGTTCTGACGCCTCTGACGTCTCTTCGCCGCCAAGACAATCACGATTGCTGCCACGCTCGTAATCAACAGAGCAAGCGGCAAGAATCTGAGCGGACTCCCGAACATCGGCATCTGCCTCGCAATATAGGTATCGAGTACACCGTTACTCCTGTGCATATTCATGCGGTGACTATATATGGACTCGACTCCGGCCGAGTGATGCGGCATCATGCGCGAGACGAAACGATCAAACATATACATGTTACTACCTCCAGTTTAACATCCGAATCGAATGTTTACCTCGCCAAATAGAATAGCATAGAATCGTGCCATCCTCCAGAGAGCGAAATCAGCCACAGTATATCAGTAAGAGACTGAGTCACAGCGTGCTGGTTCCGCCTGCTCCTCGCAATCCGTCTCGCAATCCAGTGGGCCAGACGGCATGATCACGTTCTTCGTCTTCCATGTATCCCGGCGATACCAGATGTATGTAACTACTGCATTGATAACCCATGTTGATAACAAAG
>CAZLEA010000005.1:50874-63485 GCA_964558445.1 uncultured Oscillospiraceae bacterium
GCATTGATAACCCATGTTGATAACAAAGAGAAGTAGATCGAGTACGGATGCCCCTTGGGCCATGCGTCGGACTTCGTGAGGAAGGCCAGGCCGTATGCCAGCGGCACACGCACAACGATCGTCGTCGCAAGCGAGATCCACATACCGGGCATCGTATCGCCCGCCCCTCGCATGATACCGCCATACACCTGCGTAAACGCCACAGCGATATAGCCGATTGCGAGGATCTGCAGCTGCGCCATGGCCAAGTTGATCACAGCCGGTGTCTGCGTAAACAGCTTGATCAGCTTCGGACCGAAGATCATGATCAGAATGACGATGAGTACAGAGGTGCCGACGGCGAGTTTGAGCCCCGCTCTACTGCCTTCCTTGACCCGATCGAGGCGCCTGGCCCCAATGTTCTGACCGACAAACGTAGAGATTGCGAGGCCGAACGTGAAGTTTGGCATCATCGCGAATCCATCGATACGCATCACAGCAGTATTGGCTGTGATGACTTGATAACCCATCGAGTTCGTGAGCGCTTGCACCATAACCATAGCAAAGGAGAAGATAGCCTGCGTAAATCCCGAGGGCAGTCCGATACGAAGTAAGCTTCCGGTCAAGCCCTTGTCGGGGCGGAAGTGATGCGCCTGAAGCTTCACCACGTCTCTCATCCGCATAAGATGAACAATACAGAAGATTGCCGAGACCGCCTGCGAGATAATGGTCGCCCACGCAGCACCCGCAACCCCCATGCCGAGGCCTGCGATAAACCATATATCGAGCACCGTATTGATCACGGTCGCGATCAAGAGGAAGGCGAGCGGCATAACCGAGTCACCCAAACCGCGCAGAATACCCGAGATTATGTTATAGAACGAGTTACCCAGCAGACCGATAAAGGTGATGCGCAGATACGCCGTCGACATGTGGATAATCTCTTCTGGTGTCTGTAGCATCCGCAGGATCGATTCGGCAAACGGAACAGCAATTGCCATGATCAATAACGATGCAACCAGGATTAGCGTCAGTGAATTGCCGATTGCGGCGTTCAGTTTCTCCTTGTCCTTGGCTCCGAAATACTGGGAGACGAGGATACCGGATCCCGTCGAGATCGCGATAAACATGAACATCAAGAAGAAGATGATCGGCGTCGTGGCTCCGATTGCCGCGAGTGCCGTATCGCCGACATAGCGCCCGACGATAATCGAGTCGACCGTACTGTACAATTGCTGCGCAACATTACCGATTAACAGAGGGACGGCGAACTTCGCCAGATTCGTCATCGGCGCACCCGTCGTCATATCCTGTGGTCCCAAGAAGTCCTTAATCCGGCGACCCAAACCGCGCCGTTCCTCATTCATAACCATTCTAATTAATCTACTCCACTCTAAATCCAAATACGTACTCCCGCAATTGTACCACCTAGCGCTTGGCTATGGTATATATAAGTAAGTCTAGAAGATAATCACACGATACGGAGGTTAGCAAATGAGCACAGTAGAATTCACATCCGATTGGACGACACGCCGCAAGGAGCTAAGAGACCTATTTCAATCCGATGTCTATGGACAGTTCCCCACCGACTACGGTAGCGCAAGTGCAGCGCTGCAGGAGACACAAGTGATCCGAGGCGGACACACGAGGTCCGACTACCGTCTGAGCTTCCCCGTCGGTGAAGCTACGTTCTCCATCCATGTCAATTTGTATTTGCCACGACAAGCCCAGGATCAAGAGAGCTCAAGCTCGAGCGCTTATCCCTGTTTCTTGTTTGTCGACAGTGACGCCTGGCAGCTCATGCACGTCAAGCGCGGTGACACAAGTGAATACTTCCCCCTAACACATATACTAGAGCGCGGCTTCGCCCTACTGGACGTCAACGTCTTCGAGGCCGTACCGGATGATGCAAAAGGTTTCTTGGGTTCCGACAATCTCCGCGCACTCCTGGGGCAGGAGCCGGACGCGAGCGATAGACTAGGGGCGCTTGGCATCTGGGCGTTTACCGCCATGCGGGCGATGGACTTCCTCGTCTCCGATCCCAGAATCGATTCCGAGCGCGTGAGCGTCATCGGACTCTCCAGACTTGGCAAGGTGGCCCTACTGACAGGTGCGATGGACGAGCGCTTCTACCTGACTGTTTCTGTAAATTCGGGTCATGGCGGAGCAGCGCTTAGCAAGCGGAAGCTTGGCGAACAAGTAGAGCACATCACGAGCGCCTTCCCTCACTGGTTTGCGCCCAAATACAAGGACTATAGCAAGAATGAAGACGCCCTGCCGATGGACCAAGACAGCTTGCTTGCCATGGTTGCCCCACGCCGACTCTATATCACAAGCTCCGAGGATGATGAGTGGGCAGACCCGCTGTCCGAGTATCGCTCGGCCAAGCTCGCCTCTAGAGTTTATGAGACGGTATACAAGCTACCGGGGCTTCGTGTGGACGGCGATTTGTGGGACAGCGTCCAAACAGATGCGGTCTATCACGACGGTTACGTCGCCTATCATAGGCGAACGGGCGAGCACGGCCTCAATCGCTTCGATTGGGATGCGGTGATGGACTATATCGAATCCAAGACAACTATTGAGTAATCCAGCGCATAACTTGGCTAGTAATTCAACAGCTGTTCGGTTAGCATTCAAGGCAGATGAATCATCTCTTCTAATTTGAAAGGAGAAACAAGAATATGCCTACCAAGAAACAAGTCCTCGTCGTCCAAGGTGGCTGGGACGGTCATGAGCCGGAACTGACGTCCAAGCGCTTTGCCTCTATGATGGAGAAGCACGGCTACAAGGCCACAATCAGCGATACACTAGATGTGCTCGCAAGCTATGAGGACCTCCTCGAGTACGATCTGCTCGTCTTCTGCTGGACGATGGGTGAGATCAAGAACGAATACGTCGTCAATGTCGCGAAGGCGGTCGGTGCAGGCGTCGGCTTGGCCGGTGCACACGGCGGTATGTGCGACTCCTTCCGCAACAATACGGAGTGGCAGTTCATGACCGGCGGCAACTGGGTCAGTCATCCGGGCGGTGACGGCATCGATTATATGGTCGAGATCTGCCATGGCAGTAGCCCCATCATCGAAGGTCTAGACGACTTCCCTGTCTGCAGCGAGCACTACTATCTCCACGTAGACCCGGCGGTCGAAGTCCTCGCGACAACTCGCTTCCCCGTCGTCAACTACTACCATATCTCCAACAAGCCCGTGGATATGCCGGTCATCTGGACCAAGTTCTGGGGTAACGGACGCGTGTTCTACAACGCACTCGGTCATCACGACGACGTCTTCGACAAGTCGCCGGAGGCAGGCGTGCTGATGGAGCGGGGCATGCTCTGGGCAGCAGAGGGCAGAGCGTATGCGCTCGAGAACAAGCTTACGACCGATCGCTTCGAGAACGAAGCGAAGATGTACTAGTACAGGAGGCGCTATGAAACAAGTCGGAATCGCCATCATCGGTGTCGGTGACATCAGTGGCATCTATCTACAGAATATAAGCGGCCTATTTCGCGAACTTCGACTCGTCGGCGTCTGCGACCTCGTGCGCGAGAAGGCCGAGCGGGCCAAGCTCGAGCATCCCGAGATCAAGATCTACGAGACGATGCACGATGCTTATGCCGATCCGGAAGTCGAATTAGTCCTGAATCTGACCCGTCCCTACGAGCACTACGAAGTGACGAAGGCGGCACTGCTGGCCGGCAAGCACGTCTATACGGAGAAGCCGCTAGCCGCAACTCTGGAGGAGGCCCGTGAACTCGTCGGACTCGCAGAGGCAGAAGGCCTCTTGATCGGCGGCGCACCCGACACCTTCCTCGGTGCCGGCATCCAGACCTGCCGCAAGCTGATCGATGACGGCTTCATCGGTGAACCGGTCGCTGCCGCAGCCTTCATGCTCTGTCCCGGCCACGAGAGCTGGCATCCGGATCCCGCGTTCTACTATCAACACGGCGGCGGTCCTATGATGGACATGGGTCCCTATTACGTGACAGCTCTGGTCAATCTCCTGGGCCGCGTAAGTGGTGTGACCGCTCGTACGAAGACTAGCTTCCCCACCCGCCTGATTACGAGCCAGCCGAAATTCGGAACGGTTGTGGACGTCGAGGTACCGACTCATCTGACCGGCATCCTGGACTTCGACAGCGGCGTCGTGGCTACCCTGACAACAAGCTTCGACGTGCACTACGACACGCAAGCTCGTTTCGAGATCTATGGCTCAGAAGGCACCTTGATCGTACCCGATCCCAATACGTTTGGTGGTCCGATCAAACTACTCAGACCGGAAGAAGGCCGCTACGTGGAGATGCCGCTGCTCTTCGATTACAAGGAGAATAGTCGTGCACTCGGCCTCGCAGACCTGGCCAAGTCGATTCGCAAGCCCGATCGCAAGTCGAGAACCTCAGCCGAATCTCTCCTACATACGATGGATATCATGACGGCCTTCGGTCGCAGCAGCGAAGCAGAAGCTCGCGTGGAACTAGACACCGCATTCGAGCGCGAACGCCCGATGGTGAAGGCTGATCTAGCCGGTATATTGGATTAGAGTCGATGATTGCCTCCCTAGCATATGCAATTCAATTCGATTAGACACCGAAACAAACGAGACCGGTCCGGAGGGTATGAATCCTCATGGATCGGTCTCGTTTCACTATCTTGATTGAAGCGGGGGGATCGAAGCTATGGGCTCAGTTCTGCGTTACACCCTGCAATTCTCGGTAGAGCTCTATGGCTCTCGCTGCGTCATCTTGCAGATTCTCCGTAATCGCCTCGATACTGATGCGGCCGGTATACCCGCTTCGACTGAGAACATCGATTAACGGCGCGAAGTCCTCTTGATCGATCGGGAAGTAGCGCTCCAGTGTTGCTATGTGCACATGGCTTAGCGGCGCCACGCGATAGAGGTCCTCTAACTGCTCCTCATCCTTCTGGATATGGAAGTAGTCCGCCAGGACACCGATGTAGGGATGGTTCACACAGGCTACCAAGGCCGCGGTCTCCGCCACATAATTCAGCAGATTCGTCTCGGATCGATTCAGCGGTTCGAGCGCGACCACGATCTCGTGTCGCTGTGCAGCATCCGCCACTAAGTCGATCACTTCGCGAAACTCGGCTAGTGCTTCCTGATACGTCTGTCCCTCATCGTAACGTCTGCTAGTTCCGCTGCCCAGTACCATGACCTCGACACCAAGCATCTTCATGCGATCCATCGTGTGTTCGATATAGTCGCGGCAAGCATCTAGATCGCGCTCCTCGCCCACCAGGCGCATAGTCGCCGGGAAGAAGCCGTTGCTCGCACGCACCGGTGTCTTGTAGCCTGCGTAGGCCAGCATTAATTCTGCGAACGCTTCGTCGCCCAGGGCAGCAACTCCGCTCGCGTTGACTTCCACGAAGTCGAAACCAAGGTCGTCGATCTGATCCATCCGGTCAAGACCTAAACAGATACCAAATTCCATAGAAACGGTCCTCCTACAAATCGGCTAGATGCTGTTCCTCGATATCCATATGAAGTTTCTTCTGAAGATAGCTACGCGCTTCGGCAAGCCTCGGCGGTCTCTTGACTAAATCATGGCAATCCGAAGCCAATCTGTCAATCCATCCGCCTTGCAGGAGCTTCAGCGCAACTCGTTTCGTTCGCTTCTCAAACAGCGACGTCGCATTCATCTGCAGCAGGCAACCGATCTCACGAAGCTCTCCCAAGACATCCGTATCACGCCCATAATCTGTAGCAGGATAGCGCTCGACATGTGCGATAACTAATTGGCAGTCGTAGCCAAGTTCCAGATGTTCGATTCGTTGGAGCAGGTGGCTGTCCCAATGCTTGGTGAAGGGCATCTCCAGGAGTAGATACGGTTCGTCTCCGAAGCAGAGCGAGTCGAGATTCGGATAACTAAACATCTTGCTCGAATAGGCGACTTCCGCCGCAAGCTCGATTCGCATCGCATGTCTGAGCCCATCCGTATCATAGCTTGCCCATGGCTTGCCGCTATCTGACACATGCCCCTGCATGCCGGGTAGCGTGAGGAGCGCTTGCCATGCAGCCTCTCGCCTCCGGAGGAAGCTCTCCAGGGACTCTCTCTCGGTATAAAAATGCGGGGTCAACACTTGTCGTGTGACCCCCTCATCTGCGAGTTGAAACAGAAGCGCCTTCGCTTCCTCTAGATTCCGGGCCCCATCGTCGATGCCCGGTAGTACATGGCTGTGTATGTCTTGCATCGCATCACCCTATTGGTTCGATGTGCCGTAATAACCGTACGCATTGTACGAATCCTTCGCAACTTGCGAGCCGTTCAGCACCAAACCTAAGATCTTCGCGTTCGCGAACTCCAGCGCATCCAAACAGTGGCGCAGATCGCTGTGTTCCGTCTCTCCCTCTCTGGAGACAACGATGAAGCCGTCCACCTTCTTCGCGAGGTTCAGTGCATCAGAGACCACATTGACCGGAGGTGTATCGAAGAGGATATAATCGTAATCCGCTTCGAGCTCCTCTAGTATCTGCGACATGCGATCGCTTGCGAGCAGTTCTGCCGGATTCGGTGGGATGGTACCTGCGGGGATAATATGGAGTCCCGCATTACCAACCGGGGTCAAGACCTCGCTAATCTCCGTCATACCCGCGAGCACCTCGGACAGGCCGGGCATGCTCTTGGCACGAAACATACGGTGTAGTGTCGGAGCGCGCATATCGCAGTCAATCAAGAGAACTCGCTCCTTCATCTGTGTGAGCGAGTGTGCGAGGTGGGCTACAACCGTAGACTTACCCTCATCGGGCAGAGAGCTCGTCATGACAATCTTCTTGCAATCGTCGGTGGCCGTCGAGAACATGATATTCGTCCTGAGCAGCCGGTATGCCTCTGCCTTAGCGAAGTCACTTGTCAGTTCCACCGGCATAATCCGCTTGGCGGGTCTCTTCTTATTCTTCTTATTCTTACTTGTCTTATTCTTACTAAACAATTTCACTTCCATCTACCTCCGGATATAGATCAATTAATCGCCGTAAGGCAGAACACCCAGAACCGGGTAGTCGTAGCGACGCGTCAGATCTTCTTCGCTCTTCACGCGCGTATCGTTCATCTCGAGAAGGAGCGCGATACCGAAGCCCAGGAAGATGCCGAGGGCGAAACCCATCAGCGTGTTCTTCGCCTTGTTCGGGCTGACCGGCTGGATCGGCAGTGTGGCAGGATCGACGACACGAACGGCATCGGCATCCTTGATCTCTATGATCTTGCCTGGGGCCAGTTCGGCCATCGTGTTCGCAATCGTAAAAGCTTCGCTCGGATCGGTGCTGGTCACACGAATACGGAAGATCTCCGTACCGTTCAAGGCAGACATGGAAATCATGTTCTTCAGCTGCGTAGACGTATAGTCGACACCGCTCGCATCCGCCACCTCATTGAGGAAGCTCTTGGTCTGCAGAATCTCGATATAGGTATCTACGACCGCCTGCGCATAGTTGAGCTCACTGAGACTTGCTGTCCGGTTAATCTCGTCTGCGTTCGGGGCCACATACATCGACACCTCCGCACGGAACTGCTCCTTGAGCAAGTAGTTCGAAACGAGGAAGGCACCGGCCATCACGTAGACACCACACAATACGATAAGCAAAATACGCTTCTTCACAAATGCCAGTATATCTGACAGGGAGATCTCTAATTCTGTATCCATTTATTACTCCATGAATTTGTTTACTACACAAATAATTGCCACGCCTCATCTGCCGTGACGGCCGGATGATGGCACAGCTATTTTACACCATTATAAAATATTATTGTATCGATGCGTACCATGTCAATACCTATAGTAACCCATAGTAACCCATAACAGGCACCATAAACGACCGATTATCTGTTACTTACCCGATCCAGAATCAATGGTGTCCGATTCGTCGGACTGGTCTCGATCACGATCGCCCGATCCAGTGCTTCCATGGCGGATTGGACTAGGCTAGCATCCGATGTATAGAGGCTTGCAATCGTCTGCCCCGACTCGACGTATTCACCTGTCAGCACCCGCAAGTAGAGGCCTGCACCGGGGTCGATATGGTCTGCCAAGTCTTCTCGTCCCGCGCCCAGATGCATGGCAGCGAGTCCCACCGCCTCCGTATCACGGAAGCGAAGATAGCCGTCGCTGGTTGCGAGATAATCGCTCCTCACGCAGGCAAGCGCCAAGCCGCCAGACGAATCGTCTGCGAAGCTACCGTCCCCGCCTTGATAGCGAATCCACTTACGAAACACAGCCAGTGCATCGCCGCTTGCTATGAGTCCTCGAACTTCTTGTTCGATTGCCACGCGCGAAGCCGCCCCGGGCCTCGCCAGATAGATGAGCTCCGTTGCCAGCAGCACACAGAGCGTCGTCAATTCCTCCGGCCCATGACCTCGGAGCACAGCCAGTGCTTCGTTGACCTCGATTGCATTCCCAACTGCGCGTCCAAGCGGCGCATCCATCGACGTGATCAGCGCCGTGGTCGGCCTCCCGTGCGCCTCACCGATCGAGACCATCTGTTCGGCCAGTTGCCTAGCCTCATCCAGGGTCTTCATAAACGCACCGCTGCCACACTTCACATCCAGCACGATCGCGTCGGCTCCGGCAGCAAGTTTCTTGGACATCACCGAGGCTGCAATCAGCGGGATGGAATCGACGGTCGCCGTCACATCGCGAAGCGCGTAGAGCAGCTTATCGGCCGGCACCATATTCCCCGTCTGTCCGCCAAGTACGAGACCAAGCGTCCTCCCCTGCTCCAAGAAGGCCTCCTCGGTCAAGTCACACGAGAAACCGGGGATCGCCTCGATCTTATCGATCGTGCCCCCTGTGTGCCCGAGACCGCGACCGCTTAGTTTCGCGATCTTGACGCCTGCAGCGGCGACAAGCGGCATGACGACAAGCGTCGTCTTGTCGCCCACACCACCGGTCGAATGCTTGTCGACCTTCATACCCGAAATCGTGGAGAGATCCAGTTGATCGCCCGACTGCGCCATGAGCTCCGTGAGCGTGGCCGTCTCAGCAGGCGTCATCCCCCGGAAATAGATGGCCATCAAGAGCGCAGACACCTGATAGTCCGGAATCCTGCCTGCCAGATAGCCGTCCAGCACAAACGCCAGCTCCTCACTCGAGAGGCTCTGCCCGTTTCGCTTCTTCAGAATCAAGTCCGGCATGCGCATAGCTTAGTCCTCCTCGGCTTGCATCAGTTTGATCAAGCGACTGGTCCCAAGTCGCTCGGCTCCGGCATCCAGCATCGCCTGGGCATCCGCAAACGAGGCGATACCACCCGACGCCTTGACCTTGACCTGTTCGCCAACGTGTCGGCGAAGGAGTAAGACATCATCAATCGTCGCACCGCCGCCGTTGAAGCCCGTCGACGTCTTGATATAATCCGCACCGGCTTCGGTCACGAGCTCACAGAGCTTGATCTTCTCCTCATCTGTCAGGACAGCGGTCTCGATGATAACCTTGAGCACTTGTTTGCGACTGACCTCGCGCAGCGCCTGAAGCTCGTTTCGGATCGCATCCCAGTCGCCTGCCTTGACCCAAGCGAGATTCACAACCATATCCAGTTCATCTGCGCCCTTCGAGATGGCATCACGCATCTCGGAGAACTTGGCGGCGCTCGTGTTGTAGCCGTTCGGGAAGCCGATCACGGTCGTGATCCGAAGCTCACGACGGGCAGGCACCTCTCTTCGCCACGCATTTGCTTGTTCGACAAACGAGGGCGGGATGCAAGCGGATGCAGCCCCGTAGCGCACCGCCTCCTCCAGACAGCGCCGGATCTCTTCCCAAGTCGCGGTCGGTGCCAAGACTGTGTGATCTACGTGTTCTAGTATCGCTTGGACGTTCATTGGTCTTGTCCTCCTTTGGCACCACAGGGGTCGCTAGCCATATCCATATCTGTCTCACCAGAGAAGAACAAGACCTCCGTCACCAGATCATCCAGGGACCTGCGCGTACTGTGGAGCGGACCGGGTTTGGCCCGATCGGACGGATAGCCGATCATCAGCATCGCAACAGGCGCTTCATCGCCGGACAGGGGGAGCAGATCTCGCAGGGCTTCGGGATCGAAGGAGCCGACCCAACAACTGCCAAGACCCAGGCTCTGTGCTTGCAGCTGCATGTGTGTGCCGACGATGCCGATATCGATCGCGGCGTTACTAAATCCGTCTCGCCTCCTCCAAGCACGGCTCTCATCCATGGTCAGGACCAAGACAAGCGGCGCGCGGAAGTGACTGTTCGTAACCGGTTTCAGCACATCAACGAGCCCCTCTCCGCTCAGCTGATAGATATGAAACGCCTGGGCATTGTGCGCCGTCGGGGCGAGCCTCGCAGCCTCAAGAATGCTGTTGATATGCTCCGTCGGGACCGCCTTCGATGTGTCGAAATAACGTAGCGAATAACGCTCCTCAATCAATGTTCCGAAATCCATGATCTACCTCCTCGTATTGCCTCAAGTATACTACAGCATACGAGAATTCCCCCACCATGTACCCGCATGTAGGTTTGCGGGAGACATCGCAGGGGAATTACTAGAGGACTCCGGAGGCAAAGTTCGGTTATACGTCCAGATCGTCGAAGCGAATCATCTCGCCGGTGTCGATCGACATATTACAAGCAAGCGTCAGAGCAACAGAGCGCAGGCCGTCGCGGTAAGTCGAGCGGATCTTGGATCCGTCTCCGCTGATCAGGGCATCGACGAAGGTACGATCGCAGACTACACCGGCATCAAGCGACTCGCGATACGTGATCGCAGCGCTATCGTCACCGCGGAAACCGCCATCGGACTTGATGAGGAAGCCGCCCTCATCCTCTTCTGCCTCAGCCTCGACCACCGCTGCTTCGGCCATACCATAGACATTGACACGGTCTAGGATCATGACATCGGCGCGGGCACTCTTGGCACTAAACGTGATCTTATTGTCTGCAGCCGCACCGCTCTCGCCGTAACAACCCGTCATGATCGATGCAATCGCACCGCTCTTGAACTTGATCACCGCCACCGATGCATCGTCGGTCGCATAGTCACTGCCACCATCGATATAGCCTCTGGTCGCAAAGGAGAACACCTGATCCGGCTCACCCAGATGATAACGAATCAAGTCGACGTTATGGATCGTCTGCTCGACCATCTGTCCGCCGGACAGTTGCTTGTCGGGCCACCAGGGTGTCTCGGGGATGCCGCCGATACGAATACAAGTCGCCTGTACGACTTCGTTCTCGGTCAAGAACGGCTGGATCTCATCGACCAGAGACGAGTAGCGGCACTGGAAGCCGACGGCTGTAATCAGATTCTTGGCCTCCGCGGCATCACGGATCTGCTTGGCAAGCTCGATATCGAGTGCAACCGGCTTCTCCACAAACATATGGATACCGCGCTCGATCAGGGCGAATTCGATCTCGCCATGCGCATAGGGCGGAACACAGAGGAAGACGCCGTCCGGGCTCTCATGTTCCAGAAGCTTCGTATAGTGATCGTAGGCGCGGCCGCTGTCGGTCCTGGAGACGAAGTCCTCGGCACGTTCGACAATCACGTCACAGAAGCCGACGAGTTCAACGTCCGGGAATTCGACGAGGTGGCTCAGGTGATATTCGCCGATGCCGCCACAGCCGATCAGAGCGATCTTGATCTTAGATGAATTCATACTTGTATCTCCTTAGTCTTGGTATTCATAATCGCATCAGAATCCGAGAATAATATCCAGAGCCTTCGATGTGATCTCATAGAGATAAGAAGGCTTATGCTTCGTGATCTCAAGCTCTGCCGTCAGATAATTGTCATAGCCGACCTCACGCAGCCAAGCGATAATCGCCGGCCAATTCGCGCTACCCTCGAGCAGATTGACCCAGGCACCACCGGAGAAGATCCCGGCGTTGCGCTTGAAGTCCTTGACATGGATCTTCTTGATTCGATGGGCTAGTATCTCGATCCACGGCTCCGGGCTCGAGAAGGCCAGCATGTTCCCCACATCAAGGTAGGCACCGACATAGGGCGAATCGACTGCATCGATGAAACTTGCCATGTGGAAGGGTGAGGTAAAGAAGCCGTTCCAAACGTTCTCCACGCCTACTTGTATACCGGACGCTTCTATCTCGGGTTTCAAGTCACGGTAGAATGCGAGGGCGTTCACTTGTGCTTCGGCGAGGCTTGTCACCGTGTCATCGCCAGGCCATGCAGGTTCGCCGATATTCATCCCACCGGGTACGGTCAAGACGGCATCGGCTCCGAGTGCCTGTGCGAGTTCCAGTTGCCGAAGTAGGATACGACGCTGCTCATCTCTTACCGCCGGATCGTTCGATCCCGTGCCGCCGCCCATGGAGGTGGAGATACCGCAGATCTCGATACCTGCCTCCTCTGCTGCGAGGCGAATCGCCTGCAATTCTTCGTCGCTTGTCTCCATCGTCAGCGAGTGTACTTGGTGGCCGACTCGATCCAGATTCAGCTCGACGCCATCAAACCCGGCAGCGGCCAAGTCCCGAAACATATCAGTGAAATCAACATCGTTCGGTACAGACCATGCGTTTAGTGCCTTCTTCATAGGTACGCTCCTTTTCGTTTGTTAATTCCAGTCTAGCGAAGCCGACATGGCCGTACCATACACGAATGATGTAGATACATGGACTAAACGCTTGCTTCTATGCTTGCCTTTGATTATG
>CAZLEA010000005.1:63585-64765 GCA_964558445.1 uncultured Oscillospiraceae bacterium
CGCCTGGATTACGGGGATCATATGGGCGGATACGATGCGGCAGAGCGTCTGCGAAGTGACGGTACGGATCGCCTTATCATGGAGGCGGGTGACCTCGTCCTCATCCCGCCCAATCATCCCTATGTCTACGAGAGTCTGACGGACGATACCCTCTACTACTGGCTGCACTTCAGCGGTTCACATGCGGATGCTCTGGCCTCTGTGTTCGATCAAGATACCAAAATCAAGAGCCCCGGTCTGCACGAGGGCAGCGAGGCTCTGTTCATGGATTTATTCAAGCAATTCATCGTCCGTGACGATCTGTTCAATCTCGCCTGCCACAGTGTGCTGATGAGGCTGGTGTGGGGCTTGGCCAGACGACTGAGGACTAGACCCCAAGCCATTAGGCGGCGTGCAATCCCTCTGACATCACTGCAGTATATACATCGAAACCTGAGTGGACCTATGCAGATCGATGAGCTGGCTGCAATGGAGCATCTGAGTCCGAGTCGCTATCGGGCGGTGTTTCGCGAGACGATGGGTAGCTCACCGTCGGAGTACATCATCGAGCAGCGGATGCAGCGGGCCTGTGAGCTGATGGAGCACTTCGATATGAGCATCACGGAGGTGGCTGCTGCGGTAGGTTATAGCGATCCGCTGTACTTCTCCAGATTGTTCAAGAAGAGGCTGGGTGTGAATCCGACGACGTATGCGGGGGCGAGGGGGAGGAATGGTTAGGTGGTTGGGGGGCGGCAGTGTATGATTATCCCCTGCTTACGCAGGGAGCGCGCAATCTCAGGTTGTCATACGCCCCATGATTTGGGATCCCCCGCAATATAGGGAAAACAACTCTCATATCTAAACGGGTTGAACCATAGGCGGATCACCCCCGCATCTGCGGGGAGCACGAGAAGCGTGTAGTTTCAGAGTGAGATCAACCGGGATCACCCCCGCACATGCGGGGAGCACCGTGTTGCTTCGAGCGAATCACACCATCCTTCGGGATTACCCCCGCATCCGCGGGGACCACGCCTTGATCCCACCATGGAATCGGGCCTAATCGGGATCACCCCCGCACCCGCGGGGACCACCCTTCCTCTGCCTTAGCCTCTGCCCACCAATAAGGATCACCCCCGCACTCGCGGGGACCACAGTGGACGCATACGAAGATTATCTCGTTATCTAGGATCACCCCCGCACC
>CAZLEA010000005.1:64865-74146 GCA_964558445.1 uncultured Oscillospiraceae bacterium
GGATCACCCCCGCACCTGCGGGGACCACCTGGACGTCCGGTATCAATCGGTCTCGTATCTCGGATCACCCCCGCACCTGCGGGGACCACGGTTCCCCCGCGTTTGCGGGGATCACTTTTTCTCGTCTGCAGGCTTAACCGCCACAACCGGATCACCCCCGCGTTTGCGGGGATCATTCGCAACCAGGTTCGGTAATACTCACAGTCGGAGGATCACCCCCGCGCTTGCGGGGATTATACATCTTACTATGCTCTTTATATCAGATTATCGGCTCTGACCGAGGACTATATATAGATGACAATATTATGCTTGATCCCAAATTTCAGTCTCACATAATTATATCATACTTAGTAATCTAGTATGCATAAAATGAATTATCGAGCGCCCCTCATCTTTTCTAATCCGTATCCGCCGCAACCTTAAAAATCGCCCAAAAGAACGCCCAAACCACTATAATAACCGACATTTCTTGTCCCTCCTATTTCTGTGCCACAGAGAACTTCTGCTGCTAACCACTGCACTTACATCTTTTCGCTCATACCTGATTCTCGCCTCTTGCTTTATTTGTCCGACGTCGCTATAATAGCTAAGTATTCGCTCGGCGAATCATTCGGAGAAGTACCCAAGAGGCCGAAGGGGACGGTTTGCTAAATCGTTAGGCGTGAAAGCGTGCCGGGGTTCGAATCCCCGCTTCTCCGCCATTAGGCGCTGTAACAACAATGTTACAGCGCTTTTTGTTTGCCCTTTAATCCATAATGATATTCTCAGCTAAGATTGCCGGTATTGCCATCGTGCTTCCCAAAACGGTTTCATACTCCATGATGCCGTAATAGATTCCATAGATCGTCACCATATCGTCCTCTAGTATGCGGCTCTCACCGGCTGCGGGTGTATACTCTACATACCAAACTTCATCATAGTTGTCGTTCTGAGCGATGCGATATGAATTGTGGTCTGAGCCGGATATTACTTGGAGCACTTTGCCTTTGATCTGTACAAGATCCAAAAAATAATCATCCGGATCTCTCGCGTAATCCTTATATATACCCTTAGAATAGAATTCCGCCTTCTCCGAGACAGATAGTGTTGGAGTCGGTGTCACAGTTGGTACAGGCGTCGCTGTTGGCTTAGGTGTTGAGGTTGGTTTCGGTGTTGCTGTAGGCGCGGTTGTCGGAGTCGCCTTAGCTGTCGATGCAGTTGGCTTAGCATTCTCCTGAGCAATCATAGTACTCTTGCTTGACTCTTCGCTAACTGCCCCTGAGCTACGAGGATCAGCAGATCCGTCATTTGACATCAAAGATCCTATGAGCGCTACCGCGAGTATAGCGATCGTGATATCCTTCCATCTACCCTTCTTGGTTCTGGGCGGCTTCTGTTCCTGATTTGGTGCCGGATACTGGTTCGGATCATAGTTCTGCATACGTATTCCTCCAATCGTCCCTACTTCTATCAATTCCAGTATAGCAAACGACCTATCCAATAAATCGGACTCACCTCTCTCTGCACCACCTAAACTCACCCATACTCACGCCAAATCACCCTATCGGCGGTCACAGTCCCCTTAATTACCCATAACTATCCGCCAAATAATCACGGTCCCTCCACACTCAGCCACTAGGCACAAAAAATCGAGGCCAACTCACGTCAACCTCGACTCACTCTGTCAGAGCCCACTAGCCCTCGTAACTATGCTCCTTCAACCAATCCAAGATCCCATCCACCGTCGCGAACGCGATGCCCGTCACCGTATCCGCGCAGCCATAGTAGACCGCGATACGTCCCGTATCCTGATCTGCCAGCGCCGCACAGGGGAAGGCCACGTTTGGCACATCGCCCACGCACTCGTAATCCGTCTGTGGAGACAGCAGATAATCCTTGGATCTGCGAATCACCCTCCAGGGCTCGTCAAGATCCAGGAGCACCGCACCCATCGAGTAGACGAAGCCGTTGCAGCTCGTCAATACGCCGTGATAGATCATCAACCATCCCTCATCCGTTTCGATCGGAATCGGACCCGCACCGATCTTCGTCGCCTGCCAACCACCCGTCGTACCCATCACATAACGGTGCTTGCCCCAGTACTCCATATCCTTGCTATGACTGAGGAAGATATCACCGAACGGCGTATGTCCGTTATCTGACGGACGCGAGAGCATCACGTATTCACCGTTGATCTTGCGCGGGAAGAGCACGCCGTTACGATTAAACGGCAAGAAGGCGTTCTCCAGCTGATAGAAGGTCTTGAAATCCTCGGTATAGCCAACGCCGATCGTCGGACCGTGGTAGCCGTTACACCAAGTGATGTAGAACTTGCCATCGATGTAGACGACACGCGGATCGTAGCGATGCTCGAACGCGAGAATCTCCGGATCATCACCGATGAACTCGATCGGGTCGTTCTCGATCACCCAATTGACGCCATCGTCACTCTCACCCTTGTAGATATTCATCTCACGCGCCCGGTTATCACAGCGAAACACACCGTAGAAGCGCCCCTCATGTGCGACCACCGCACTATTGAAGATCGAGTTGGATGACGGAATCAAATCGCGAGGAATAATCGGATTCTGATCGAAGCGCCACATCGCCTCGTGCTCCATCCCTGCCGGACGATCCTGCCAGGGCATATTCGGAATACTGATACCATTCACAATCTTAGCCATAGTTCTCCTTCGACATCTAGTCATACCTCTCCCCTGTGGGGCACAACCACTGTTCTGACGCAAATTATCAATCCAAATAGATTAATAATTTACTTAATTTAACCTCACTGCAATTATACGTAAGCGAAACAAGCCTGTCAATAGATCTATTTCTCTCCTTAGAACATCACAACGCAGCACAAATTAGACAGATACTTAGATCAAACATCGTGATCTTCTTAATTTTGGCCAAGCAAAAGCCGGAAGCTCCCTCCCGGCCCACCTAGTTAAATTCGCTTAAATTATGATCTCAGATAATAAGGCAATAGATTTGCGCAACACAGATCCTACACACAACGCGCAGTATTATGCGCGCGGCGGTCCGACCGAGTCTCGTTCGTTCAGCGAGACCTTGACGACCTTGCGCAGACTCTGCCACTCGTCGTCGTTGCCTTGGAGCTCGATTTTGCGAAGGATATCGCGAACCGTGAATTCACACATACCCTCGCGATCCACCGCTACCGTCGTCAACTGAGGCGTCGTCATCTCGGCATAGATCGAATCGTCGAAGCCGACAATCGACATATCCTCCGGCACACGAATCCCCTTCTCCTGCAGATCCTTCATCAGCATGTAAGCCGTCTCGTCGCTGTTGCAGAACAGTGCGGTTGGCATATCCTCCGGCAGCTGCATGTCAATGTAGATGCCTGCTCCATCGCGATCCTCGATCAGGGCCTCGTAGTGATCCGTAAGCCCGTATTGAATCAAGGCCTTGTGGTAGCCGAGGTAGCGATCCATGATACTGGTCGTCTGATGAATCGAGCCGACGTAGGCGATCTTCTTGTGACCGTTCTTGATCAGAAGTTCTGTTGCGAGGAAGCCGCCTGTGATGTTGTCCTGGACGATAGCGTCCTCATCCGGCAGCGAATAGCTGAAGTCCACGCAGATGAGCGGGACCTGATGCGCGTTTAGCATCTCCAGATAGTCGAGGCTGAATTGGCCGAGTACGATCACGCCGGCGACATGATCTCGGAGGAGGAAGTGTGGTGCTTTGCAGAGCTTCTCCTCACCGCTTGAGATGATCTCCACAATACCGAAGTGTCCGCGTTCCACAAGCTCCTTGACCAGCATCTGATAGAGGTCGAAGTAGAACGAATTACTGTTCTGGAAGTAGTGTTTGGCGACCAGGATACCGATGTTCAGATTCTGCTTCTCCTCGCGCTTGGCTTGTTCGGCCGCGACGAGTCTGTGACTCTCCGGATGTACGTAACCGAGCTTATCCGCCCACTCCATAATCTGCTCCCGCAGCTCCGGACCGACCCCATCCTTACCCGTCAGTGCCTTCGATACCGTCACCACGCTGACGTCCAGACGTGCTGCGATATCGGCCATGGTGACCTTTTTTCTTCGATTCATGTGAACTCCCCCTGCTTCTTCGTGTGCGAGATTCTACTTCTATTTAGTTTACTTTATTTTAAGTAAACGGCAAGTGTTCGCCATGAAATCCGACAGATTGCCCAACTCGCCTCGCCATATACTTCGCAATTGACAAGAGCTTAGCGCATCGGCGAATTGTGTACCGAGCACTCGTACCATCGCTTACTTGAATAGGAGGATGATCTTATTTATGCTTACACGTAACAGAATCGAAGCACGCAACCGCAGAAAGGATCTATATATGGATTATCTAAGAAACCTGGGTAATACAATTCTCGGATCGATCCCCGGCCTCCTCGCCGCGATCGTCGTCCTACTCCTGGCACTGGTCACGGCACAAGTCGCCAAGCTTGTCGTGACGAAGCTACTCAAGGCAAGCAAGCTCGATCAGAAGCTGGGACGAACTAGTGCAGACGAGAAGAAGAAGGATGTAGGTACGGCAGGCTACATCGGCCGCCTGGCCTTCTTACTCGTGTTTGTCCTCTTCTTGCCTTCTGTATTCGGCTATCTTGGCCTCCAGGGCGTCGCGGCGCCCATCAGCAACATGGTGAACACGATTGTCGGCTACCTGCCGAATCTCCTGGCAGCCGCCTTGATCTTGTTTATCGGTTTCTTTGTGGCTAAGATTATTCGCGATCTGCTACTCCCCGCTCTTCGTCAAATCGGCTTGGACCGCTTCCAAGCACCGAAGACGGACACCAAGGATGCAGCACCCACAGCCAGGCTCTCGACCATCGTCGCCAACATCGTCTACATACTGATCTTGATCCCGATCGTCATCGCAGCTCTGCAGACGCTTCGGATCGATGCAATCTCGTTACCGGCGATCACGATGCTAAACCAGATCTTCGGCTTCATACCGCAACTACTGATGGCCATCGTCTTGATCAGCCTCGGCGCCTTCCTCGCCCGCTTCACCGGCAATCTCCTGACATCCGTCTTGGATGGTGTCGGTGCGGACCGCTGGCTCCAAGACTTGCTGCCAAGCGATGTTAAGGCTACGGCCTTCTCTCTCGCGAAGCTTGTCGGTCGCATCACGCAGATCGTCATCTTGTTGTTCTTCATCGTCGAAGGTTTGAACGTCATCGAGCTCGAGATCCTACAGACGATCGGTACGGCGATCATCTCTTATCTGCCAAATGTCTTGATCTCTGTCTTGATTCTCGCAGCCGCGCTCTACCTGGCAACATGGCTTGAGGGGCTGATTCGGGCGAAATTCACACGCTCTGCAGGCCTCGCCACAGCAGCCAAGATCGCGGTCTTGATCCTCGCCCTCTTCGTAGTATTCGATCAACTCGGTATCGCCGATCAGACGATTAATCTAGCCTTCCGCTACTTGATGCTGGGGGTAGCCATAGCATTCTCTCTCGCCTTCGGACTTGGCGGACGAGACTTCGCCAGCCAGACGCTCGCCAAGCTTAGCAAGCGCGCAGATGAGGTAGCTAGCGACTATCGTGAGACACAACAGATTGCGGATGAAGTAAGTGAAGCGAACGAAGGACAAGACGCATGAGCGATCCGATCCTAATCAACAGAGCCGAGCTCGAGCAAGCGATTCGGGAGGCCATGGGTCCGTATGCGATCCAGGTCTCCTTCTCGGATCAAGAGCTCATCTTCGGCGAGGGACAAACGAAGCGGGCGAACAAGATCATGGGCGCAGCCCTCTTAGCTCTCGGCCTGGGCCTCTATCTTGCGATTCTGCTCTACTTCAACGGTTTCTTCCTCCGTCTCGGTCTCGCACTCGTAGCAAGTCTTCTGCTCTACGTGGGCCTGTTCTTCATACGCTATACGCATATCGTGCTCCTCGATAATAAGAGTAGAACCGTCTCTATTAGAACGAAGGACAAGCTCCATCGCTTCGCAGTATTCGATGATCTGGCTCATTTCAAAGACACCGACCACCGTCACCGAGGCCGCTACCGCGCCAGTGCGCTCAGCGTCGTCACCAAGGACTCGCGCGAGCTGCGCCTCTTCACTTATAAGAAGGGTAAGGTGGCAGAGAACTTCCCGAGCGAGATAAACCGCCTCCTCTGGACATGGACGAAAGGACAGACCCGAAGCCTATGAGTAATTACATCCTGGATTTGCGCAAATCGGTAGGCAAACGCCCCCTCTTGCAGTGCGGAGCGAGCGTCATCGCCGTAAACGAACGAGGCGAGATCCTCTTGCAGAAGCGAAGCGATGACGGCCACTGGGGCTACTGCGGCGGCTCCGTCGAGCTTGGCGAGATCGTGAGCGAGGCTGCCGCAAGAGAGTTCTTCGAAGAGTGCGGCCTCACGGCTAACAAGCTCGAGCTCTTCGACGTCTTCTCAGGGCCCGAGCTCCATCATATCTATCCGAACGGCGACGAGGTCCATAACATCGACCTCGTTTATATCTGCCAGGATTACTCGGGCGAGCTTCGTTTGGATCAAGACGAAGTCTTGGATCTGGCCTTCTTCCCGATCGATCAATTGCCAAGCCCCATCTTCGGACCCAATCGAACCGCACTCACGGCTTATCTGAAGTCTCGCGGCGTTGCGGATGCAAACCTCTGGCGCGTGTTATAATATCAATACGCTTTTTGCGTTTGTTTGGCCAGGCCACGAGCCGAGACGCGCGTAGCGCAGCTTGCAGCTAGATGCACGGGCGCGAAACAAACGAGAGCCGGAGGATTTAAGCAATCATGACTGATCAGCCAAATACACAGGGCCAAGACCCGTCCGAATACAAACCCGCGATCCGACCGATCAAGCAAGGCGACGAGCCGCGCGTGTTTCGCACGCACGACGATGTCACGAGCAGCGATACGGAGATCTCGAGGCAGCTTCGCCATACCAGCAGACCGGAGCGTGCGACCGATGCGCAAGCCGGCACACAGATCGGCACAGAAGCCGCTAACGGAGCCGAAGCAGCTCGTAGCGCACAGCGCAGCGAGATGATGTCGGCTTATGTCGCGGGCTCTGCCATCAAGCGACGCGATCGAGAGGACAAGTTGATGGACGAAGTACTCCACCAGCTCTCTCCTGCAGATCGCAGACGCTACAAACGAGAACTGCTTCGCCTGCGCAAGAACCTGCGCAAGCGCGTGAGCGGCAAGCCGACCAGACCCGCCTTCTTACAGACGCCAAGCGAGATTGCCGGCCGTCTGATGGGCCGCGTTCTGAAGATTACGGCGCTGCTTCTGGCGACGATCATCTTCTTCGTCGGCGGCGTCGGCGGCGGTATGCTCCTCGCTTACTTCTCCTCGACCAGTAAGCTCGATCCGACCCTCTTGTCGGTCGGTTCCCAGACCTCCACCATGTATGGCGCGGACGGCGAGATCATCTCGATTTCGACCGGTGCGAGTAATACGGATCGCGAATATGTCTCCATCTACGAAGTGAAGCATACCTATATCGACGAGGCCTTCATCGCTATCGAGGATGAGCGCTTCTACGACAACATCGGTATCGACCCCAGACGTATCGCGAGCGCGGTCGTCTCGGCGCTGGCCAACGGCGGTACGGCGACTCACGGCGGCTCGACCATCACGCAGCAGACCGTCAAGATGCTCACCGGTAAGGACGAGATCTCCGCCTCCCGTAAGGTGCAGGAGTGGTACAACGCGATTCAGCTCAAGCAGGCGCTGACGGATGACGAGATCATGGAACTCTACTTGAATCTCGTCCCGATGGCGAATTCCTACGTAGGTATCCAATCCGCCTCCAAGGCCTACTTCGATAAGAACGCCTCTGAGCTCAGCCTCGAAGAAGCGGCCTTCCTCGCCGGTATCCCGAAGGGGCCGTCGATCTACAATCCCTGGACCGAGACGGGCATGCGAAACGCCCTGCGCCGCCAGCGCATCGTCTTGTCCAAGATGTATGAGCTGATGATGATCACCGAGACAGAATACGAGCGTGCGCTGAATACAGAGCTTGTCTTCCGTCAGTCGGCGCCGAGTATCAGCGGTACGAGTATTAACAGTTACTTTGCCGAATATGTCTACGAACAAGTCGTAACAGACCTCCAAGAGCAGAAGGGCTATACGCTCGAAGCCGCGCGTAACATCGTGTTCAACGGCGGTGTAGAGATCTATACAACGTATGACGCGCATGTGCAGTCTTATGTCGACAAGACCTTCAATAAGTCGGAGCTCTTCGCAGCCGTGCCGAGTCGCTACGAGGGTCTGCCCGACTTGCCGCAAGCCGGTATGGCTATCATCGACAACGACACCGGCGCAGTCATCGCCATGGGCGGCGGCTTCGGTGAGAAGAGTGCGAACCTCGTGCTCAATCGCGCAACCGATATACAGCGTCAGCCCGGTTCCTCGTCCAAGCCACTAAACGTCTATGCGCCCGGTATCGAGATGAACAAGATTACCGGAGCGACGATTATCACGGATGAGATGGTCTATCTGGACCCGGATAATCCCGATACACCCTACCCCAGAAACGCCTACTACCCCGAGTACCGCGGTGATATGACCGTGCGTAACGCGCTCAAGATCTCGAACAACGTACCGGCGGCCAAGGTCATGCTGGAGGTCGGCATCGACAACTCGCGCTACTATCTCGCCAAGGTCGGCATCGACCGTATCAACGACCCGGCGCAGATCTCGATGGCTGTCGGCGGCTTCTACGAGGGTATGTCGCCGCTTGAGATGGCCTCCGCCTTCTCCGTCTTCCCGAGTGGCGGCTTGTGGACCGAGTCCTACGCCTATACCAAGGTGCTGGATGTCAACGGTAACGAGCTGCTCACGAACGGCCCGGACTACCAAGTCGTCTATCGACCGGACACAGCCTTCATGATGAACAAGATCTTGGAAGAGACGCTGCTCGGTGCGAACAACGCCTTCTACTATGAGGGTTCTGCCTATCTCTACGGTATGATCGAGAACGATAACGGTGAGACCATCGCCACGGCCGGTAAGACCGGTACGACAGACGACCAGAAGGATAAGTGGTTCGTCGCTTATACGCCCTACTATACGGCAGCCGTCTGGTACGGCCTCGATACGCCGCGTGCGATTCCCGGCCCCGATAACGAGGGTGCCAAGCGCATCTTGATGGACGTCTTCGACAACCTGCATCACGACTATGCGGCCGCAGACTGGGAGAGGCCCGCGAACATCATCGCCCTCCAGATCGACGTCCGAACGGGTATGCTCGCAACCGATGCCTGCCGCAGCAACAATCCGCTCAACGTCATCACGGAATACTTCGTGGCCGGTCATCCGCTGAC
>CAZLEA010000005.1:74246-88281 GCA_964558445.1 uncultured Oscillospiraceae bacterium
CCCAAGAGTATATCCGCGAGCAGGTCGGGCCTATGTCCTTGTGTGATCAGCATATCGATACCGGCACGCCCCGCAAGCTTCGCCGCAAGCAGCTTCGTATACATGCCACCGGTGCCTCTGTCGCTACCGGCCTTACCGCCCAGTGCCAGAATCTCCGGCGTGATCCGATCGACGTAGCTGATCAGTTTCGCCTCGCCGCAGTCCGCGCTGTTCGGGTCTCGATCATAGAGCCCGTCGATATCAGAGAACAAGATCAGAGCGTCCGCCGAGACGATGCGCGCCACGATGGCCGACAAGCTGTCGTTATCGCCAAACGAGCCGTTATGCAGCAGCTCCCTGGTTGAGACCGTATCGTTCTCGTTGACGATCGGGATCACGCGCTTGGCGATCAGCGCCTCAAACGTGTTCTCGATATTGAAGCGGCTGTCCTCATCGTCCACATCGTCCTTGGTCAGGAGAATCTGACCGACGATATGCCCGTACTCCGAGAGGATGCGCCCGTACAGATTCATCATATCTGCCTGACCGATCGCAGCCATCGCCTGCTTCTCCGGTAAGCTCGTGGGCCTAGACTCCTCACGCAGCTTGCGCATGCCGATGGCGACGGCGCCGGAGGAGACGATGATCATCTCTTTGCCCTGATTCATCTGATTGGCCACTGCCCGACACAAGCGCTCGATATTATCCAGATCTGCCGATCCGTCCGGGTAGGTGATGGTTGACGTACCGATCTTCACGACGATACGCTTGGCCTCCTGTAGACGAAGACGCGCTGCCTGCTCACGCTCCACTTGATTCTCCATAACAACCTCCCCTTCCACAAGACCTCGGCCCTGTTGGATGTATCATAGCTTTTTTGATGCACTTATTGTAGCCTATATTCCATTGTATAATGAAGGACGATCGGGTGCGCCCCGAAGCGGAGGTTTCTATGAAGAAGAGAATGGATTATATCAGCTGGGATGAGTATTTCATGGGTGTGGCGCTCTTGGCCGCGATGCGCAGCAAGGATCCGAATACACAAGTCGGCGCCTGCATCGTGAATCAAGACAAGAAGATCATGTCGACAGGCTACAACGGCATGCCAACCGGTATCTCGGATGATGACTTCCCTTGGGACAGAGAGGGTGACTTCCTCGAGACCAAGTACCCCTATGTCTGCCACGCTGAGCTCAACGCCATCTTGAATCAACCGGGCATCAGCCTCAAGGGCTGTTCGATCTATGTCGCCCTCTTCCCCTGCAACGAGTGCTGCAAGGCAATTATCCAATCGGGCATCGGCGAGGTCGTCTATCTCTCGGACAAGTACGCACACACGGACGGCACGATTGCATCCAGGCGGATGTTCGAGGCGGCCGGTGTCAAGCTTCGCCGGATGAATCCAGGTCGCAGCGGACTCGCACTAAGTTTCGACGTTGACGCTTAAGCGTTTCGGATGAACCATTCCCCCCCTTATTAGTTATGCAAAGGAGAACACAAGCATGATCAACATGGAGAAGATCGACGCCGTCATCGCCGCAACCGGTTGCGATTACCCGACGGTACGTCAAGCACTGCTTGCTACAAACGGCGACGTCAGAGAGGCGATCCGCCTGCTCTTAGGCGACGGAGAACAGGCCACGGCGTCCGAACAGGCGAAACAGGCCGAACAGGATGCGGACCAAACGGACCAAACAGACCGAGCAGACCAAGAGAGTAAGAAGAGCGGTCGCAAGGCCGACTACCACGCCCAGCTAGACGATATCGTCAACACGATCAAGGAGATCTGGCAGACCGGTAACGCAAGCTCGCTCATCGTAGAGAAGGACGGTAAGACCATCCTCAACCTGTCGCTTACAGTCAGCGCGTTTGTGCTGATACTAGCACCCTTCATCTCTCTTATCGGACTCGGCACCGCCATCTTGACCGAATACAAGATCAGTATTCGTATGGTCAACGGCGAGGTGATCGACGTGCTGGCATATAATCTGCAGCATGGCGGCTCGAGGCAGCGCTATCAGGCGGGAGATGCCACGGATGCAAGCGCAGATGCAAGCGCGGATGCAAGCGACAACACTGACTTGTAGTAGAAAGCGATTAGACTTATGACACTTCTGGATCACGTCAATATACGCCAAGGTACGGCGTCCACAAGCCGCTTCTCCGCGGGTAACACGCTCCCGCTCAGCAAGCGCCCCTTCGGCATGTCGGCCTTCGCGCCGCAGTCCTCTTGGGCGCCAAACTTCTTCCATCCGGCAGACCGCGCGCTGGACGGCGTGCGACTCACGCATCAGCCAAGCCCCTGGGTCAGCGATTTCGCCGCCTTGCTCTTCTCTCCTCAATCGGGCAAGCCCTATGTGCACAGAGACAATATCTGGTCCGGTTATAGACCAAACGAAGCAGTCTTGACGCCGGCGTATCAAGAGCTGGACTTCCTTCGCGCCAGAGCCAAGTGGCGCCTAACACCGACCGAGCGTGCGGCGATTGTACTCCTGGACTTCCACGAATCAGTAGAGCTCCCGCGCCTGATGATTCGCCCCATGGATCAAGACAGCAGTCTTCGCTTGGATCCCGAGACGCTTCGCGTCGAGGGCTACACGACGCACAGCACGCACCCGGTAGCAGAAGGCTTCAAGCTACACTTCGTCATGGATATCATCGGCAGCGTCGATTCGGACGCCACGATGGCGACCAACAACAAGAACATCATCGAATCAGGTCTCGAGAGCTCCGGGGAGGGTGCGGGGCTTAACATCGCCTTCGGGCAACGACAAATCGAGATTCGCATGGCCTTCTCGTTTATCAGTGTGGAGCAAGCATGGATCAACCTGGATCGCGAACTCGGTGCGAGAAGCTTCAACGAAGTTCGAGAAGAGACCGAAGCCATCTGGGAATCCTACCTCAAGAAGATTCGAATCAAGACAGATGACAGTGCCGTAGCGGACACCTTCTACTCCGCGATGTATCGCCTCTTCTTGTTCCCAAACCAAATGGATGAGATCGATGCAAACGGCAGGCGTGTCCACCGGTCCGCCTACGACGGACAGATCCACAGCGGGCCTGCCTATACGAACAACGGCTTCTGGGACACCTTCCGCACCGTCTATCCGCTCTACTCTCTGATCTGCCCCGAGCGCTACGCCGATATCCTGGAGGGCTATGTAAACGCCTACCGCGAGAGTGGCTGGCTACCCAAGTGGCCCTCGCCTGCAGAGACGGGCATCATGCCCGGTACCCTGATCGATGCGGTCATCGCGGATGCGGCTGTGAAGGGAATCGGATCCAGGGAGATGCTGGAGACCGCACTCGAGGGCGCGATCAAGCACGCGAACACAGATGCCCATGACGATCGCATCGGTCGCCGCGGACTGACCGAATACCTGGAGCTCGGCTATGTACCCAAGGACAAGTTCCACGAGAACGTCAACCGCAGCTTGGACTACATCTACGGCGACTACTGTATCGGCCTCACGGCAAGAGCGCTTGGCAGAGAGGATCTAGCCGAGGCTTATTTCGAGCGCGGTATGCAGTACAAGTTGCTCTATGACAAGGACAGCGGCTTCATGCGCGGACGCGACTCGGCCGGCAAGTTCGTGGAGCCCTTCGATCCCTTCAGTTGGGGCGGCGACTATACCGAGGGCAGTGCATGGCAGAACTCGCTTGCTGTCTACCACGATGTGGACGGGCTCATCGATTTGATGGGTGGACGAGATGCGTTTGTGGCGCATCTAGATGAACTCTTCGCCACGCCGCCGTTCTACACCATCGGCAGCTACTGGGCGGAGATCCACGAGATGACAGAGATGGCCGCTATCGACTTCGGTCAATTCGCGATCTCCAATCAGCCAAGCTTCCACATCCCCTATCTCTACGCACATGCGGGCGAACGCGACAAGGCGATCTACTGGCTTGAGCGCGCGACCTCCGAGCTCTTCACGGCCGAGCCGGACGGCTACCCGGGCGACGAGGATAACGGAAGCATGGCCGGTTGGTACATCTTCACCATGATGGGTCTCTATCCGATCTGTCCCGGCAAGCCGGAGTATATCGTGACGAAGCCGCTGGCAGATGAGTTCCTGCTGACCTTGGAAGATGGTAAGGAAGTCTTAATCTCCACCGACGAGGAGGGACGCTTCCTCCTGGACGGTAAGGTGATCGACACGACCTATTTGAGTCACCAAATGCTGTTGGGTCAAACTCACGCTTAGATCAAGTCAAGAACCGGAGCACAAATTAGCGACGTGAACAATGCCCTGTACCCCGTAACAAATCGGGATGCAGGGCATCAATCTTCTTATCTACTATCAAGAACCTAGCTGGCTCGGGCTTAGCCTACCGCCTCGTCATCTGTTTCAACTGCCGGTTGGCTATCCTTGTATGCATTGGCTGCCTTAACGAAGTCTGCAAAGAGCGGGTGCGGTCTATTCGGACGCGACTGGAATTCCGGATGGAACTGCACGCCGACAAACCACGGGTGATCCGGCAGCTCGAGCGCTTCGATCAAACCGGACTCGGGGTTCCTACCGGAGACGATGACACCTGCTGCCTCGAGTGCGGGCAAGAACTCCTCGTTCATCTCATAGCGATGACGATGGCGCTCGCTGATCAGGGTCTCACCGTAGGCCGCATGCATCTTCGTGCCCTCTACGACCGCGCAGTCGTAGGCACCGAGGCGCATGGTACCGCCGAGGATGACAGATGTCTGATCGGGCATGCGATCGACGATCGGGTACGGCGTCTCCGCATCGACTTCAGTCGAGTTGGCACCCTTGAGACCCGCCGCGTTCCTGGCGATCTCGATTGACGCGACCTGCAGCCCCATACAAATACCGAAGAAGGGCACGCGGTTCTCGCGCGCATAGCGCACGGCTGCGATCTTGCCCTCTATGCCGCGGACGCCGAAGCCGCCGGGTACGAGGATGCCGTCGACATCCGAGAGCTGCTCGGCTGCGTTCTCATCAGTCAAGTCATCGGCCGCGATCCACTTGATGTCGACACCCGTGTTCTCGCGGATACCGCCATGTGTCAGCGATTCGACGATACTGAGGAAGGCATCGGGCAGAGCGACGTACTTGCCGACGAGCGCGATCTTGACGCGACGCTCGGGGTGGAGATGTCTGTGCACCATGTTCTCCCAGTCAGATAGGTCCACGGGCGAAGCATCTAGCTTCAAGTCCTCCAGGACCAAGCGGGGCAGGCCTGCTTCCTCAAGCATCAGAGGGACTTGGTAGAGCGAATCGCAGTTCGTATTCTCAAACACATGATCCGTCTTCACGTTGCAGAAGAGCGCAAGCTTCTCGCGCATATCCTGGGGCAGCGAGTAGTCGCTGCGGCAGATCAGGTAATCCGGCTGGATACCGGCTTCCTGCAGGGTCTTCACCGAGTGCTGTGTCGGCTTGGTCTTGAGCTCGCCGCTTGCGGAGAGATAGGGGACCAGGGTCACGTGCATGTAGAGCACATCGTTCTCCGGCAGGGAGAAGTGCATCTGGCGAATCGCTTCCAAGAAGGGCTGGCCCTCGATATCTCCGACCGTACCGCCGACTTCCGAGATCACGATATCGGCTTGTTCGCCCGCCTGCATGATGCGGCTCTTGATCTCGTTTGTGATGTGCGGGACGACTTGGACCGTGCCGCCGTTGTAATCGCCGCGGCGCTCCTTGAAGATCACGTTCTGATAAACCTGACCGGAGGACACAGACGAGCGTCTGCTGAGCGGTGTATCCAGGAAGCGCTCATAGTGGCCGAGGTCCAAATCGGTCTCTGCCCCGTCGTCGGTGACGAATACCTCACCGTGTTGGAAGGGATTCATCGTACCCGGATCGACATTCAAATAGGGGTCAAACTTCTGAAGGACTACCTTGAATCCCCTAGCCTTCAGTAATTTACCCAGCGATGCCGCTGTAATGCCTTTACCCAGCGATGAAACGACACCCCCGGTTACAAATATGTACTTCGCCATCATAACCTCCTAGACGCAAGCTCAAAAAACCACATATCAATTTAGTATAACAGATTCATGGCTGCTCTGAATCGGCTTTGCTACCCAAACACGGAGCAAATACGCAGATTTCTATTTCGTCACCTACACGGCAATAAGGCAGACGCCACTATTTCGTGCATCTGCCTTATCTAGCTCAGATTCTATTCCTACTATACGCTGTAGAGACTGGCTGCCGTATCGCCGCCTTCACCCGTCCAGTTCGTGTGGAAGACTTCGCCGCGCGGCTTATCCGTGCGCTCGTAGGTGTGTGCGCCGAAGTAGTCGCGCTGTGCCTGTAGGAGATTGGCCGGCAGGTTTGCACAACGGAAGCCGTCGTAGTAAGACAGTGCCGCACTCATCGCGGGCATCGGGATGCCTGCCAGCGCGCCGCCTGCGACGACCTTGCGCCATGCATCGCCTGCATCCAATACTTCCTTACTGAAGAAGCTGTCGAACAGCAAGTCCTTGAGATCCGCATCCTTATCGTATGCCGCCTTGATATCGCCGAGGAACGCAGATCGGATGATACAGCCGCCGCGCCACATCAGCGCAATCGCACCGTAGTTTAGATCCCAGTCATAAGCGTCGGACGCCGCATGCATGAGGGAGAAGCCCTGTGCATAGGAGATGATCTTGGACGCGTAGAGCGCTTGCTCGAGGTTCTTCAGGATCGACTCCTTGTCGCCGCCGATGACGGACTCGGCCACCGAGCCTACAGCGATCTTGCGATCCGGACCGCCGAGGATCGAGGACGCTTCGACACGCAGCTCCTTGAACGAGCTGAGCGAACGGGCGAACACCGCCTCCACAATCAAGGTCAGAGGGTTGCCGTGCTCAAGCGCCTCGACGCCGGTCCACTTACCGGTGCCCTTCTGGCCTGCAGCATCCAAGACATAATCGACAACGGCTTCACCGTCTTCCGTCTTATAGGCGAGGATGTCGCGCGTGATCTCGATCAGGTAGCTGTCCAGCTTGCCCTCGTTCCAACGACCGAAGGTATCGGCCATCTCTTCGTTTGACATACCCAGACCGTCTCGCATGATCTGATAGATCTCGCAGATGAGCTGCATGTCGCCGTACTCGATACCGTTGTGGACCATCTTGACGAAGTGGCCCGCACCGCCGCCGCCGACCCAGTCGCAGCAGGGTGTACCGTCATCGACCTTGGCGGCAATCGCCTGGAAGATCGGCTTGACATGCTCCCATGCGGCCTTGGAACCGCCGGGCATCAGTGAGGGGCCCTTCAGCGCGCCCTCTTCGCCGCCCGATACGCCGGTACCGATGTAGAGCATACCCGCTGCTTCGACCGTCTTGACGCGACGCTCGGTATCCGGGAAGTGGCTGTTACCGCCATCGATGATGATGTCGCCCTCTTCCAGGAGCGGAATCAAGGTCTCGATGAACTGATCGACCGGATCGCCGGCCTTGACCATCAACATGACCTTGCGTGGCTTGGCGAGCTGCGAGACGAGCTCTTCTACGCTATAAGCGCCAACGATGCTCATGCCCTTGGCACGGCCTTCTGTGAAGCGGCTCACCTTGTCGGTGCTGCGGTTGTAAACGGACACCTGAAACCCGTGGTTGGCCATGTTCATGACGAGGTTCTCGCCCATGACGGCGAGGCCTACCAGGCCGATATCCGATAACTTCTTCTCATTTGACATCTCTTCTACCTCTTCTAATCTCAGCTCTCAGCTTAACGTCTGACGCGCGCGTTTCCTTCGTAGATCGACCAGACCTGCTCCTCATCTGCGGGCGTACCGTAGTCCGTCAGCAGTGTCGTAGCCAGTGCACCGGTCGCCCAAGCGAACTTCACCCAATCTGCCGGATCCTTGTCCGACAAGATGGAATAGAGCAAGCCGCCGACGAAGCCGTCGCCGCCGCCGATACGATCTAGCACCTGAATCTCACGAGGCTCCTCTACGTGCCAGTTGCCGTTCTCATAGACGATAGCGCCCCAGAGATGTTCGTTGGCACTGCGGACTTCACGCAGGGTATTGGCGAATACCTGACAGTTCGGGTACGCCTCATGCACCTTCTGAATCATGGCCTTGAAACCATCGATCTTACCTTCCAGGCCCTCGCTGTGGTCCGTTTCCGGGCCCTCGATGCCGAGCGCCAGCTGGTAATCTTCCTCGTTACCGATGAGGACATCGGCTAGAGACGCGATCTCGTGGAACATAAGACCGAGCTCCTCCTCGCGCCCTTCCCAGAAGGAGGCGCGATGGTTCAGGTCAAACGAGACTCTGCTACCTTCGGCCTTCGCACGACGCGCGATCTGGAGGCAGAATTCGCCCGCTTCCTCGGACAAGGCGGCAATCAAGCCGGAGAGATGCACGATCTTCGCTCCATCCTCTCCGAAGATACGATCCAAATCAAAATCTTTTGTCTTCAGCGTACGGCCTACTTCGCCGGCACGGTCGTTGTGGACACGCGGTCCACGAAGCCCGTAACCGCTATCGGCGATATTAAACTGGTGGCGATAGCCCCAGGGTCCGCCCTGCGGTTCATCCTTACCCTCGAACTCGAGGCCACGGAAGGCGAGATCACTCTTGATAAACGCAGAAATCGGACTTCCCTCGACAAACTTGGTCAAGAGCTTGACCTTCTTACCCAGGGATGCGGACACCTGACCGACGTTGGACTCGGCACTGGTCGACTGCATGTTGTAGTCTCTGCTGACGTGTACCGGCAAGCGGTTATGCGGGGTGATGCGGATGCCGATGCTGGTCGGGATAACCAGGTCGTAGGCAGCGTTCTCTCGAAGTTTCATGATTGTTTCCTTTCTTCTCTGGCGAATTTGCGGCGACTTATTCCTAGCGTGTGCGGTGACCGATAACTATTGATTCTCTCCATAGAACTTCTCCCGCTCGGCCCAGAGGCCCAGGGCGGGATTACTGATATAGTAGATTTCTTCGCCGTCGATCTCGTTCCAACCGTCAACCAGCTTGGTCGGGTCGTACTTGGCAGCAGCCTCTTCGTAGGGCATATAGGCGAAGTTTACCTTCTCGATTTGTTCTTCTGATAAGTGACCCGGAGCATAAGTGATCTTGAAGCGGCCTTCCGACGATCCGTGAATCAGGTGAGCGGCGACGCCGAGCGAGTCGGCCAGATCGGGCTCCGAGGCGACCAGTTCGGCCACACGTTGATAGCCGACATAGCCGTACTTGGCGATGAGGACATCGTTTGATGGATCCTCACCGAAGGCGCGCACGCCGGGTGCGAGGATAATCAGCTCGCCGTCATCGGCCATCGCCATGCGGGTGCGGTAGATCGCCTTGTTGCCAACCCATGTGGTGCGAAACTCCTCGGGCTTGAGGTAGGCTATACACTTCCGGATCGGCTTCTCTACGAACTTGATATTCATCTCCTGACTCTTCTCGACAGATTTGGTGAACAGCTCATAGCCACGACCGAGCGCCAGGCTCTGCACATGGACCTGATCCTCGCGATCGGTTGTCGTGACGGTCAGCGCGTACATCACCTTGACGTCTTGGAGGAAGTGATCCTCCGCATAATTCAGCACACGGCGCACCGGCGTATCGGCCTTACCCATCATGCGCTCCATACCGTAGAGTGCGCCCAGGTAGTGGCTCATATTGATAATCGCCTTGCCGCCGCAGCCAACGAAGATGTTCTTGTTATAGTTCGCCATACCGATAACTTCGTGGGGCACGACCTGGCCGATCGAGATCACCAGATCGTATGTCGGATCCATAACAATCTTATTCGTCTCGACATCGATATCTACGCTGAGACGGCCATCGGAGATCTCTTCGACATAAGCAGCCGGGACAGTACCGAGCTTCACGGTATCCGTACGCCATTCGTGGACGAGGAAGCGATCATAGGGTATGCCCGGGAACATAAACTCAAGTTCCTCTTCGTCCATCGGCATATGCGTGCCAAGCGCGGGCATGATATCGATATGTGTGTCCGGAAGCAAGTCCCAGACCATACGGGTAATCTCGCCTGCATAAGCGTTTAATCTCGTGATGTCCGGCGGGATAATCAAGACCTTCTCAAGCTTGCCGGCGGACGCAAGTACGTCCGCGATGGATGCCGATATCACTTCGTCACTGATTCCGTTTGGGGAATCGGACACGATGAATTTGTTCTCCAATGCCATGAATCGCTCCTATTCTATGTCTCGTCAAAAACGGCTCTGAGGCGTTATAAACCAAGTAAGCATGCAGCGCATATCCGCCCACGGTTCTAAATTACATACATATCTATTATAGTACATGTCGGTATGAATATTAAGGCTTCGAGGGCCGATCTCCGGCGATATCTTGGGCATTTCGAAGCATCTATTAACAAATAATTGTCGATTCTGCCGCTTGGGTCCGAGCGACAAGCCAAACAAAAATGCAGCCTCCAAACAAGAAGAAGCTGCATTCGACTAATTCATATCCTACATACAAGTGTTCGCTTAACCCTTCACGGCACCGATCATGACGCCCTTGACGAAGTACTTCTGTAAGAAGGGGTAGACGGCCAAGATCGGGACGGTCGTCACGATGATGGCGGCGTACTTGATCGATTCTGCGTAGAGATTCACTTGGTCTCCCTCTGCAGCCGTCGCATTCAAGATGTTCGAGTTCGCAATCAAGACAGCACGCAAGACGTTCTGGATCGGTAGCTTGTAGTTGTCCTCGATATAGAGCGAGGCCGGGAACCAGCTGTTCCAGTGTCCGATACCGTAGTACAAGAGCAAAACGGCAATCGTCGGGACGATCAACGGGGTCACGATACGAAACAGAATCGTAATGTCGTTGGCACCATCGATATTCGCCGACTCCAGGAGACTCTCCGGGAGCGCTTCGATCGCAGTCTTACAGATAATCGCATTATAGACGCTAAGTGCACCGGGCAGGATCAAGGCCCATAGGCTGTCCGTCAAGCCGAGCCCTCTGACGTTCAGGTAGGTAGGAATCATACCGCCGTTGAAGAACATCGTGAAGATGATAATCGCCATGATCGGTTTCTTGAACATGACATGTTTCGAAGCCATGAAGAAGCCGGCAAAGAGCGTGATGATCAGGTTAATCGGCAGAGCGATCGCGAGTATGGTCATGATATTCTTGTAGCCGCTAAGGAGCAGCGGATGCTTGAACGCAAGCGAGTAGGCGCCGGTCGTGAAGTCGATCGGATACCAGAGGGCACCCGGCCTGGACATCAAGGCGACTGTACTGCTAAACGAAGCAACCAGCACGTAATACATCGGATACAAGGTTACGAAGCATAAGAACAGCATGATCGTCAAGTTTACGACGTTGAAGATGCGGTCTCCGGTCGAGAGACGAATTTTGTTTTTCATATTAAATCTCCGATTTCTAAAGACTAAGCTTCTCTTAGAACAAACTTGCTTCTGTCATGCGTCTGCTCAGTAGATTCGTCATCAAGAGGAAACACACGTTAATAATCGAGTTGAAGAGGCCGACGGCGGTCGCATAGCTGTAATCCGCACCGATGATGCCTCTGCGGTAGGTGTAGGTCGAGATAACGTCCGAGACGCTCATGATGCCCTCGGAATAGAGCAGCAAGATCTTCTCGTAGCCTACGTTCAGGATGCCGCCCATACGAAGAATGAAGAGAATCATGATGGTGGGCATCAAGTTGGGTAAGGTGACGTGGATCACTTGCTTGAAGCGATTCGCACCGTCAATCATCGCCGCCTCATACTGTTCTTGATCGATCGAGGTCAGCACCGCCAGGTAAATAATCGAGTTCCAGCCGATATTCTGCCAAATATCCGAGATCACGTAGATCAGGTAGAACTTATTTGCTTGCATCAAATAATTCTGCTTGGATCCGCCGAAAAATACGGCGATCTGGGAGAAGATTCCATCGGATGCCGTGTACGTTTTGATAAGTGAACATACAACGACAAGCGAGATGAAATAGGGCATATAGGTAATGGTCTGAACCGTCTTCTTGAACTTGGTGCTCCGTATCTCGTTGATCAGGAGGGCCAGAATAATCGGAGCCGGGAAGCCAAACAAAATTGTCAGACCGCTGATGGTAAATGTGTTACGAACCGTTCTGGTGAAGTGAACATCATTAAAGAAGTTCTGGAAATTCTTCATGCCAACCCAGTCGCTACCTGCAACGCCAAGGCGCGGGCGGAAGTCCAAGAACGCGATCTGTAGGCCATACATCGGTTTGTAGGCGAAGACAAATAAATAGATCAATACAGGCAAGATCAGTAAATATTTGAATTTATTCATCTTAAAATCGCGGCTAATTCGATAGGACAAACGTGATGATTTGAGAGCACGCGCAGGTACCTTGCTCATATTTAGATCGCTCAAGATACTATCTCCTTCATTTAGAGTAGTGAATACGGCGGCAAGCCACCGTATTCACTGCTGTCAATCTGCTTATAGAGTCTGCTTGCTAAGCTTAGCGAGCCATGAAACGATCGTAGGCGTTCTGGTTGATTTCCAGAAGTCTGGCCAGGTTCATGTTCTCGAGTTCCGAGACGAAATCATCGAAGGTATCCAGGCTCTGCTCACCAATGGTGAAACGGGCAGCAGCTTCCTTGACATAAGTCGAGATTGCGGTTTGGATGTCGAGGATTTCTTTGCTCTCCTCGGGTGTAAAGGAGACACCTGTAGGCATCTTATCCTTATAGGTTGCTTCTTCGTTCTCGTAGAACCAGATATTGTTGGCTTCGATCGAAGCTTCCGTGTTCTTCAGATAGAGCATGCGGGTAGCTTGGATACAGGGGCCACTCCATGTGGAACCGCCATACTTGGAGATCGCGTTGTTCAATCCGTCCGGATCTTCTGTCACGATCGGTAGGTACTCGACTTCTCCAGCAGCATTGTATTCCCAAGATTCGCCCTCGGTACCGAAGTTCCAGTAGAGGTTGCCTTCTTCTGTGTAAGCATAGTCCAGCAAACGCATGGCGATCGGGAGCTTCTCGTCCGTGATATCGTTGCTGATGAAGGTGATCGAGGAAGGCTCGATACCGAATCCGCCGAAGACAGAAGATAGATTGCCGTTGTCGTCTGTCGGGTAGCGAAGGCCGACCCACTCGGCGCCGTTACCTGCAGCGTTCGCGTCCATGATCCAGTTGGACATCTGGCCCATCGAGGTAAACGAGATGCCCATGGCTTCGTTCAGCGCCTTGCTCTGTGCGAGGCTGTCGTCGAGCGTCATGACGTCTTGGTCGATCAGACCGGCGTCCCACCACTCGTTCATCTTGGCCATGTAGTCGCGCCACTCGGGCTGAGCCTGAGCAAGCTGGACCTTACCGTCGCCATCGATGTAGAGGCGATAGTCCGTGCCACCGTGGGCGCCGAATGCACCGGCAATACCCATGGAATTCCAACGGCTCCATGCGAAGCTGAAGGTCATGTCATAGGCTTCGTTGAAGACCTTGATGACGTTCTCGAATTCCGAGATGGTCTTGGGCTGTTCGAGGTTCTGCTCATCGAGCAGGTCCTGACGGACAACCGGACCGAGGTAGGTGTCGTTCCAACCGCCGTCTTCGCGGAAGAAGCCGTAACCGATGTATATGCCGTTATCGGTCTTCATCGCCTTGTCGTACATATCGTTGCTCTTGATAAACTTGTAGAAGTTCGGAGAATGCTCTTCGAGATGGTCGGCCAGGTCACGGATCGTACCCTCTTGGACGTGTCTCTCGGCTTCCTTCATGACTGCACCGTAGATGATATCAGGTAGGGTCTCACTAGCTAGAAGCAGGTTCAAGTCCTGTGTACCATCGGCACCCGCAGGCGGGAAACGCCAATCGATATCAACACCGGTATTCTCCTCCAAGCCTCTATGGAAGGGCGACTCGTCTGCCGAACCATAGGCCGTGTTCAGGACATAACCGTGGTTAACATACCAAGAGATCGTAAGATCGGTATCCATCGGATAGCCGGTAAACTCATCACCCTTGCTATCGTCCTTGGACTCGCCCGGAGCTTCGCTCTTCGTTGTTTGTTTATCGCCGTCTGTTTGACTCGGTTTCGTGGTAGAACCGCCACCGCCACATGCTGCCAAGACCAGCAGTGTGCCGGCGAGCATGGTCGATAGTGCCATCTTGAGTAATTTACTTCTCTT
>CAZLEA010000006.1:0-12973 GCA_964558445.1 uncultured Oscillospiraceae bacterium
ATCGACGAGACAGCACAGACACTTGGAGAGACGTTCTTGGTCCCGCCGACCTTTAGAAACGAAACAGAGGAGATACTGGCAGATGTCATGCCCCTCTTCGTTCGCGAAATAGACCACGTGGGGACCTACAGCTACAGAAACCGCTACGAATACGAGCTCAGACAAGAGTTCGTCCGCCTGAAATAAGAGGAGAGAGAATCTACAATGCAGAATTTACAAGCACTCGGTGGTATCCACCACGTTACCGCAATCGCCAGCAGCGCACCCAAGATCTACGACTTCTTCACGAACATCCTCGGGATGCGACTCGTCAAGAAGACCGTGAACCAAGACGATATCAATACTTACCATCTCTTCTTCGCCGATGATCGGGGTAACGCCGGTACGGATATGACCTTCTTCGATTTCCAGGGCATACCCAAGCAGCGTCGCGGTACGGACGACATCTCCAGAACGGGGCTTCGCGTACCATCGGATGCCGCGATCGATTACTGGCTGAAGCGCTTCTCGCACTACAACGTGTCACACGACCCGGTACAGATTCACTTCGGGCACAAGGTGCTCTACTTCGAAGACTTCGACGGACAGCGCTATGCGCTCTTCTCCGATGAACATGACAACGGTGTGGCGGCCGGCGAGCCCTGGCACAAGGGGCCTGTGCCGGATGAGTATGCGATCTACGGTCTTGGTCCCTCCTTCCTTCGTGTATCCGACCCGGAGGCGATGGACCTGATTATGACCCGAATTCTCTTGATGAAGAAGGTCAAGACAGAGGGGCGCTTCACGCTCTATGAGACCGGCCAAGGGGGTAACGGCGGCTCCTTCATCGTGGAGACAGACACTGAGTCACCGGTCGCAAGACAGGGCTACGGTGGCGTGCACCACCTCGCCTTCCGAGTCAAGGACAGGGCAGAACTAGACGCCTGGGAGCGCCACTTCAATACGCTCTCGCTACCGAACTCCGGCTTCGTAGAGCGCCACTTCTTCCAGTCGCTCTACATCCGCCTCTATCCGAACATCTTGTTCGAGCTTGCAACAGACGGCCCGGGCTTCATCGACGAGGACGAGGATTACGAGATTCTGGGCGAGACACTTAGCTTGCCGCCCGCTTACAAGCAGCACCGAGAATACGTGGACTCGGTCGTCCGCCACTTCGACACCGTACGCAGCACCAAGACATTCAAGAAGGAATACTTCGACTAGGAGGCCAACACATGGACAAGGATCTCAAGAGCCTGATTATCATCTTCAAGGTGTATGGGCATCTCGTGAAACACGTCAAGCAATCCCTCGAGGACTCGGAGCTGAGCGTCAACGAATTCAGCGCGATGGAAGCCCTCTACACCAAGGGGAGTCTCAGTACACAGGAACTGATCAATCTGGTCCTTATCCCCAATAGCAGTATGACCTATGTACTGGACAATTTGAGCAAAAAAGGCTATCTTCAGCGCGAGAAGGATGCAGCAGACAAGCGCATCCAGAGGCTCTCCCTGACCGAAGAGGGCAGGGACTTATTCACAAGCGTTTACGACCACCACTATAAGCACATGCGCGCCGTCTTCGACTGTTTGGACCCCGAAGAGGAGGCCCGCATGCAGACACTCCTGAAGACCCTGGGTAAACATGCAGAAAGGACACTCTAATATGCACTATATCCACCGAGCAGGCAGCAACAGAAACCTCATGATCTTACTTCACGGAACCGGCGGCGATGCAGGAAGTCTGTTCGAACTCGCCGGCTATATCGACCCGGAGGCAAGCCTGATCGGTATCGAGGGGAACATCTCCGAGCGCGGCCTGAAGCGCTACTTCGCCCGCTATGCGGACGGCAGCTTCGACCTGGACAGCCTCGCCGAAGAGACCGCAACACTGAAGCAGACCATCGACTCCCTCAGGACGAAGTACGGCAGCGAGGATAGCCGCATCATCTTGCTGGGCTATTCGAACGGCGCCAACATCGCCGTCAATCTCCTACGAGAATACGAGACCGATTACGATCTGGCACTGCTACTGCATCCATCTGCCGGACGCGCCGAAGTGCCGTTTCGGAAACAAGACAAGCTCCAAGTCCTCATCACAAGCGGCATGAACGATCCGTTTATCCATGAGGATGAATTCTTGGCCCTAGAAGCATTGATGATGGATGCGGGGATTCATACACAGACCTTCGTCCACAGCCAAGGACACTCCCTCACACAAGCAGAACTCCACCACGCACAGCGTGCGGTCCGAGAGCTCAAGTAGAGGAATCAACCTACACAGGGAATCGTCAGCTATATGGAATTCATCGCCGTCCAATCTTCCAGAAGAAGCAGGTAACGCTTCTCGGCTATGGACTGCTTCAACTGCTTGCTGTGGAAGATACCGTCCGCGACGAAGCGAAACCCCGCCTTCTCGATCACGCGCCGAGACTGATTGTTCTCTGCGAAGTGACCGCAACTTACGGCATCCAGTTTCAGCACATCGAAACAATACAGCAGCAAGCGCCGGACCGCTTCCGGCATCAAGGATTGACCCCAATACGGTTTGGCCAGCACATAGCCGATTTCTAGGCTATGAAGGTGACTGTATTCGGGGTCTTCTCTCGTCCAGGAGCGATGTAAACCGATGGATCCGATGACACGCAGATCCTCCTTGTGCCACAGAGCCAAGACCTCTCCTCCGGACATGAAGTCGTCCATGATACGGAAGCTCTCATCGAGTGATCTATGGTGAGGCCAACCAGCCATCTCGCCGACGCCCGGCTCGGATGCATACAAATAGAAATCGCGCAGATCCGCCTCCTGGAAGGGCCGAAGCCGAAGCCTCTCGGTCTCAAGCTGCACACCTGCCAAACAACCTTGCTCATCCATACTGATTCTCCTACCCCCCAACACGATTATTGATACTTGGTCGGTAACTCATCCAGATACTCTTCTAGCGTCAGATTGCTGTTCGGGCCGAAGTTTGCCGCAACAGCCGTCCCCACATAGCGATAGTGCCACGGCTCGAAGATATAGCCGGTTATATGCGTCTTATCTCTGGGATAACGCAGGATCCAACCGTAACGATAGGCGTTCGCCCACAGCCACTTCCCCTCTGCCGTATCGGCAAAAGCCTCGGTCAAACCCGTCTTACCGATACCGTTATCCATATCCAGTGCCAAGCCCGTCTGGTGTTCGCTCTGCCCCGCCCTCGCGGAATAGGTGTTCGCCCCTCCGGGGTCCTTAGCCGCATAGCTATTATACAACTCTACTTGATACGCATAAGTCCGGTAACCGCTCACGAAGCGAAGTGTCAAACCCTCTTGTGCCGCGGCTGCTTCCAGCTGCTTCCAAGCCGACCAAGCCTCCGCCTGCAATCCCCACTTATTACTCGATGCAGCCACCGGCGCGTACTGCTCGCTCACCCAGTGCTGCTTGTTGACCAGCACAACACCATTCTTCGTATAGGGTGTTGCGAGCTGGGACCCGCTTCGTCCATCCGGCGAGGAGCTGCTTGTCGGTGGACTCGTCACAATAGCAGTCGGTGGTACAGGTGTCGGTGTCGCAGGTATCGGAGTCGGCGCCGCTGTCGGAACCGGCGTCGGCGTCGCCGTAGGCAGAGGTGTCGGTGTCGGTGTGGATGTCGGTTTGGGTGTTACAGTCGGTCTTGGTGTTGAGGTCGGTCTTGGTGTAGCCGTCGGTGTAGCTGTCACTGTAGGAGTCGACGATTGGCTCTCTGCAGGCGTCTCGGTCTCGGACAAGCCGTTCGAAGTCAACGTATCGGTCGTCAAATCTTCGTCGCCGGTCATACTCGAGTGCAGGGTATCCGATTCTGCAGGATTAGACGGTTGACAAGCTGCAAGCCCGGGTAGCAATAACAGAATTAATAAGATAGCAGGCAATCGAAGTTTCATGTGCACCTCCTCGACGAATAAGTCCGGCAGTCAGGTAGCGGTATTGATGCCTTCATTGTGTCAGCCTCTGCAGGTGTTTGTCAATTGCGGCACGCATATTGCATGACAGCTCAACTCTACTACACATTCCGGCTCGTGGAACAAATGTGACGGCCGGGGATGGGTTTTGCACTTATACTTACTTTTAGTTAGTAAGTTAACAGAGCTCATATTCGAGGGAGGAACAACATGGAATACCAAACACTAAGCAACGGCCTTCCGATGCCCGTCATCGGTTCGGGAACCAACACCTTCGGTAAGGTAAATCACGATTACATGGGCGAGATCAACATGAATACAGATGAGATCGAATCCGCGATCAAGCTTGGTTACCGGCACTTCGATACCGCGATCGCCTATCGAAACGAAGCGGTGATAGCTGAGGGGATAAGAAGGTCTGGCCTGTCTCGAGAGGATTTCTTCCTCACATCGAAGATCCCGGGCAATCCCGAATACTACGCAAGCGAAGCACAGACCGCGGCCGGTGTAGAAGCCAGCCTCAAGGAACTGAATACGGATTATATCGATCTCTACTTGATCCACCACCCTTGGGATAACAACGAAGAGATATTAGCGATGTGGCGCGTACTGGAGGGCTATGTCGCAAGCGGCCAATTGAAGGCCATCGGTGTCTCCAACTTCAATCCGGCACAATTGGAGCATCTGATCCAACATGTCAAGATCAAGCCTGCTGCGAATCAGATCGAATCGCATGTCGGTCACTGGAACGACGAGATCGTAGCCTATAGCCTGGAGCAAGACATAGCGCCCATCGCCTGGAGTCCGCTCAAGGGCTTCTCAGAAGATACAGTAGCAAGCCTAGCCGAGCTTGCCAAGAAGTACGACAGAACACCACAGCAGCTCATCTTGCGCTATCAGATCGAGCGAGGGGTTCTCATCATCCCGAAGTCTCATAATCCGGAGCGCCAAGCTCAGAACATCGATCTATTCGATTTCTCGCTGGATGCTGCCGATAAGCAACGGATCGCAACACTCTAAACAGACCAGAAACATCAGATATAAGAAGCAGGAGCAAGAAACCCATGAGCCTAAACCCGATTACCCAAGCCAAGACCGGCATCCATACAGATTCTCTGGCGATCAACGCCTTGAACCCTGAGCAGTTAGCCTCGTTCTACACCGAGTCCATCGGCCTCACTCGAATCGATCAGGCGGACGATACCTACCACCTTGGTACACCGGACGGCCATGTCCTCCTCAGTATCTATCAATCCGAGCAAGCCCGAGCCCGAACCGTAGGTCTCTATCATATGGCCTTCCTCCTCCCTACGAGGAGCGATCTGGCCGAGTTGCTCCTGCATCTCGCAGAGCGCCGGGTGCCGATGACTGGTGCATCCGATCATGGCTATAGCGAGGCGCTCTATCTCAACGATCCGGAGGGTAACGGTATCGAGCTCTATGCGGACAAACCCGTCGAACAATGGGATATCCTGGAGAGCGGCAGTATCACAGGTGTTGTCCTGCGATTGGATCTAGACGATCTAGTTTCGTCAGCGAAGCACGCATACTCCGGCATGCCCCTAGGCACCACACTCGGCCATATGCACCTCCACGTCGCTGATCTCCCCGGTACTGACAAGTTCTATAGAGAGACGCTAGGCCTCGGCTTGAAGTTTCCAATGGGTAAGCAAGCGATCTTCCTCGCATCCGGCAACTATCATCACCACTTGGGTGCCAATATCTGGCAGGGCACGAATCTGGGCAGACCCACGCAGGGTGCGCAGGGCCTTCGACACTATACCTGGGCAGCAAACGAAGCGGACTATGCTTGGATACGGGGGCGACTCACAGAAACGAACACGGCTTATACAGAATACACAGATAGATTAGAGTTTCGTGATCATGCAGGAATTACGGTCTATGTGAGGAAGCAGGAATAATCAGAAATATTGACAAGGCTTCACAACAGAAGATCAATCAGTCGATAGTCTTTTTGATTTGATTTGGGAGCCTTTTCGTCATACTTGCGTATCGCAGCAATTAAGGATTCGGGTGTAAAAGTGCTTTCAATATAGTTCTTTGATTTTATAGTCTGTGTGCTCACTCCTAATTTTTCACCCAAAAAGTCAGATGGTTTTATACCGCCTTTACGATTGGTACTACTCTTTTTGTACTCATCATAAAGACCATGATGATGGATCAGTAACATCTCGAGTTCCGGTCTGGTTGTAACGAAAATCGGAGCATACATCTTCTCATCATACGGTTTTTTGACCTTGAAATTGCATACTCTATCAGTAACGATAATAACCGTCAATTTCCGATTATATACGAGGCCTAAATGATTAGCTTGAAATTTTTTGGCTTCATAATTTACTCGATCCAGGACTCTATCATATAGCAATTGACCTCTGTGAAATTTCAAGAGATTATTGCGCAGTAGGATATCTAAATATACGGCTTCACTTTTACCTTCCGGGATCAAAGCGATCAAATCGTCACTAGAGAATACTAGCTCTTGTTTACTCATAGCTCAATCCCATCAACATCTTCAGCATAGAATCTCATTAGCTTCCTCACGGCCAGGAAGGCATCATATGATGGAGCAGTATCAAAAATACCACTCAGAATCAAGTCGCTGGATTTGATATCGCTTCGATCCTTCTTTGAAGAACTAAGAAGAGCAACCAAGCTATTGATCTCAATGCCTGATACATCTTTTTTAAGCACCTTGATCGCATCTCTCCTCTGTACAGAATCTAGAATCTCGCTGTAATGAGTAGAGAAGATCAGTGTTGCGCCCTTACGATTGAGATCGGATTGAAAAAATGAAATTATGTTCTCAACAATCACTTTATTAAAATGATTCTCAATCTCATCTATAAGTAGATAACCACCCCTCCACAGACTAATCATAACCAATGTAAGAATGCCCAAGCCACGAATTGTTCCGGACGACAAATAATGTTCCAATTGCGTAGGATCGATTACAACCGCTTCCGCCCCATAGAATTTAAGTGATAGTTTGTCTCCGGCTTTCCCTTTAATGACTTCATCAACATCTACTAGCTCAATCGTCTCAATACTCTCATCGAAGTACGCAAAAATCGGTTTCGGTATAGCATTATACATCACGTAGCTCTCGTGCAGCATGTTGCTCTCTGCACTCAATACATCTGTGACGGAATTATCTGTCTCGGAAGCAATTAAGGCCGGTATCATAGAATCATCATCCTTGAGAAATCGACTCTGAGCAGAATCCAAGTTACTCCGGTGATCTTCCTTACTTATCTCATCGAAACTCAGGAAATCAGCCTTAGTGATCCTGCTATTTAATTCAGTTCCCCAGAAACTCTCTTCGCCAAATACAAATCGTTTTTCGGTCTTCGACTGCATTTTGTTAATAACAGAATGGATACGGAACAGTTTCGATTCATAGCTGAAATGAGCTTGAACCTCTACTTGCTCACGAAACAGATCCATGAGCGCCTGATTCGGATTCAAACTCTTACCGGTTACAAAAACATCTAGAACGAAGTTAATTAGCTTCAGAGCTGTGGTTTTACCACTTGCATTAATACCTGCAAGCACAATGACGTTATTTCTGTAATTACTGCCGGCAAGGTGTGTAACTACATGTGATTCCATCTCGTCACTACTTACTCTCTTCTCGTTACGGAAATCAATATAGAAAGTGTCGTCTTTAAACGTCCTTACCCCTTTAATTGTTAGATCTACCAGAGAAACTATCATATCCGAGCACCTCCTTCTTGATGTTATTTTAAACGTGTTTTTCGTTTAAATCAACACTCAAGGTTACCGTACACGATTACAATCCCTGATCCCGTAAGACCTGCAAGATAGTCCGATGATGCTCCGGGGCAGCCGCAACAATACTGCTGGTTTCTAAATATGGCAGCTCCTCCCCCTCCATATTCGTAATCACACCACCGGCCTCCTCTATGATGAGAGCCGCTGCAGCATAGTCCCATGGCGAGAGACGTATCTCGAAGAAGGCCGAAGCACGCCCACATGCGACATAGGACATATCGAGTACCGCAGCACCGCTACGCCTGATATCACGACTTAGCATGAATAGCGCCTCGATCACACGGAAGGTTTGGGGCGCATATTTGCGCTCATAGGGAGAGGTCCCGAAGAGGATCAAGCTGTCATCCAGATCGTTCGTAGATACCTGGATAGGCGTACGATCAAGCTGTGCCCCCTGTCCTCTGGCAGCGCGGAAGCACTCGTCCAAGTAGGGGTTATAGATCAGACCGAGAAGCGGTGCGGGCTTGCCGCACTTATCGACTTGTATCAAGGCAACCGAGATACCGCTATGGCGATAATCGGAGACGAAGTTCGACGTTCCATCGATGGGATCGACGATATAGAAGAGCTCACGCCCCTCAATGTCTCTTGTCCCCTCCTCTTCGCCGAGGAAGCCGGCTTGCGGCAGCAATCGACGGAGGTGCTCCTCGAGGTACTGCTGTACCCGCACGTCATACTCGGTGACCAAATCCTTTTGACTACTCTTGTAACTGCTGCGCTCGGCCTGGTCGCTTGCGGCCAAGATGATTTCTGCCGCGCTACGTACGATGGCTTCAATCTCATCTAATACGCGCTGCAGTTCTGCTTGATTCCATATCGTGTTCGCAATTGTCATATATTGTTCCTCATCTCACTTCTTATGCTCGGTTCTAGATCCATCCTCATCATTTTGGTTCAAGCCCGAATACTTGGCAAGTACACATTCGCAAGCGAGGATGATTTATAATCGAGTAGATAAGCAAACAAGAGAGGAGGCAGGCGTACAGATGAAGCAGAAACAAGTTAAGCGAAAACGTCGCCTCATCCTCTTCATGGTCTTGATCATCTTGGTGGGTAGTTTCTCGTTTATTGCCACCAAGATTGAGGGACGAAGCAGCCGAAGTAAACTCGCCGAGCTCATACTCTGGATCGTACGCGATCAAACAGATGACGTCGATGCGGCCGTCAAATATCTGGAAGAAGCATCCGCCAAGAACGAAGAGCCGTACAAGCTACCCTCAGATCTGCTTGTGGGCACGAGCTTCCGAATCGAAGAACAAACCGGCATGCAAGTCGTCATGGCCGATCCTGACCCCGAGGCCCCGCGTCATCTAATCCTCTACCTACACGGAGGCGCGTACGTCAGCCCGCCATCCATCGCGCACTGGTCGTTTCTCGACAAGCTCGCCCTAGGGACGGGAGCTGCGATCGCAGCGCCGCTCTATCCTCGCGCACCAAACCACAGTTTCCTGGAAGCCTACGACAAACTGACCTCCTTCTATCGTGATTTGATGGACATATACGAGGCGAAGGAGATCATCTTCATAGGGGATTCGGCAGGCGGCGGACTGGCCCTCGGTCTCGCCGAGACGCTAGAGGCAGAGGGCTTGCCCCAACCGGGACAGATCATCTTGATCTCCCCGTGGCTGGACCTCACGATGGAGAATCCGGACCTCATCGATTACGAAGACGTCGACCCGATGCTCAAGGTCAACAGGCTCGATCGTATCGCAGATGCCTGGGCAGACGGGACAAATCGGCGGGATCCGAGACTTAGCCCGCTCTTTGGCAGCTTAAACAACTTGGCAGAGATTACCCTCTTCGTGGGTACGCACGAACTGTTTCTCCCCGAGGCTAGATTACTTAGGGACAAGGCTGTGGACAGTTTCGTCACCCTAAACTATTATGAGTACGAGCGTATGAACCATATCTTCCCTCTCTATCCGATCCCTGAAGCGGGCGATGCGCAGGCGAAGATAATTGAGCAGATTATGAAGAACTAAGGAGATTCACTATGGCCAAACTAGTCCGCACGCTAAAGGGCAATCTGAATACCGCAATCGGTTACTGCGATCAGGCGGTCAACAAGAGCATCTCGGCACATCTGGAAGACAGCGATCGCTACACGTTAAACGGCGTTGAGATCGCAACACGTGTCTACGAGCGCTACAGCTATATCGGCGGGAACCGAGTCAGCCTGAGCGTTACGCTTGCCGCATACGATGGCGAGGTACGCCTCACAGCCATCACGTCCGGTGGCAGTCAAGCGATGTTCTTCAAGATCAATACGTTTGGTGAGTCAGCCTTCCTGGATAGCCTGGCTCGCGAACTGGATGCATATACGCTATAGCATCCGTGATTCCTGGAGCGTCTTAGTACCGGGGAAGTCGATATACTCAAAAATGGCCCGTCTCGCGACGGGCCATCTTCTTCTGTTTCGATTCGGTATTGCTGCTTACCAGATCTTCGTGTAGATCTCTTGCAACTCGCTGACCAAGGGGTAGCGGGGGTTGGCGTTCGTGCACTGATCCTGGAAGGCGTGCTTCGCGAGATCCGGCAGGGCTGCCAAGTACTCTTCTTGTGTGAGGCCAAGTCCGCAGTCGCTGAGCTTATGCGGTACGTTCAGCTCTGTCATCATGTTCTCGATGGCTGTAGCCAGTGCTTCCACCTGCTCGGCGACGGTGTTACCGCCAAGTCCGAGGTAGCGGGCGATCTGTGCATAGCGCTCGTCGGCTACGAAGTGTGTGTACTTCGGCCAGATCGTGAACTTCACGGGCATCGTCGCGTTGTAGCGGATGACGTGCGGCATCAAGAGTGCGTTTGCACGACCGTGAGCGATGTTGAACTTCGAACCGAGCTTGTGAGCAAGCGAGTGGTTGATACCGAGGAAGGCGTTAGTGAAGGCCATACCGGCAATCGCCGATGCGTTGTGCATCTTCTCGCGAGCAAGCTTGTCGTTCGGGTTGTTGTAACTTCTGACCAGATACTCGAAGACCTGGCCGATCGCCTGCAGGGCCAGACCATCGGTGTAGTCGGAGGCCATGACGGAGACATATGCTTCGATCGCATGAGTCAGAACGTCCAGACCGGTGTCCGCCACAATGGTGCGAGGCATGGTGTCCGTGAACTGGGGGTCGATGATCGCAACGTCCGGTGTCAGCTCGTAGTCTGCGAGCGGATACTTGATGTTGCCGTTCTCCTTGTCTGTGATAACCGAGAAGGAGGTAACTTCAGAACCGGTACCGCTTGTGGTCGGGATACAGACCATCTGGGCCTTCGAACCGAGGTTCGGGTAGTGATAGGTACGCTTGCGGATATCCATGAACTTCAGGCGAAGCTCATCGAAGCTGGCGTTCGGGTGCTCGTAGAAGAGCCACATGCCCTTGGCTGCGTCCATGGCAGAACCGCCGCCGAGTGCGATGATGACGTCCGGCTTGAACTGGTTCATGGCTGCCACACCGCGATGGATGGTCTCGACGGACGGATCCGGCTCGACATCCGCGAAGATCTCGGAGTGTACATAATCGTGACGCTTGCGCAGGTAGTAGAGGATACGCTTCACGTAACCGAGGTCAACCATGGTCGGGTCCGTGACGATGAAGGCGCGTGTGATATTCGGCATGTCTTCCAGATAGCTGATCGAACCACGCTCGAAGTAGATCTTGGGCGGAAGCTTCATCCACTGCATATTGTTTCTCCTGAAGTATGTGCGCTTCTTGTTTATCAAGTTGACCGAAGAGACGTTGGCTGTGGTCGAGTTGTGACCGTAGGAGCCGCAACCGAGCGTCAAGGACGGGTTGTTCGCGTTGTAGATATCACCGATGGCACCCTGTGAGGACGGAGCGTTGGCGATGATACGGCCGACCGGCAGGGCCTTACCGTAGCGTGTGCAGAGCTCTGCATCGTCGGAGTGGATGACGGCCGAGTGACCCATACCGCCAAGCTCGAGCATCTTGCGAGCATACAGAATACCTTGGTCCGCATCATCAGACTTGAAGTAGGCGAGTACCGGGCTCAGCTTCTCGAGGGAGAGCGGATACTTCTCGGAGGGCTCGGGGAGTGCGGCAATCAGGATCTTGGCCGTGGGCGGGCACTTGATGCCGGCGTTCTCGGCGATCCAGGTTGCGGGCTTACCGACAATAACGGGGTTGACGGAACCTGTCTCGGGATTGATCACGTACTTGGTGAGTGCGGGGATGTCCTTCTCGGGTACGAAGTAGCAACCGAGTCTTGTCATCTCGGCTTCAAACGCCTCGGAGATGGACTTATCGACGATGACTGCCTGCTCGGAAGCACAGATCATACCGTTATCGAAGGTCTTGGAGACAACCAGGTCGTTACAGGCACGACGCAGATCCACGTCTTCGTTGATGTAGCAGGGTACGTTACCCGGGCCGACACCCAGCGCGGGCTTACCGGCCGAGTAGGCGGACTTGACCATGCCGGCACCGCCGGTGGCGAGAATCAAGGAGATCTGCTCATGATTCATCAGCTCATTGGTCTTGCTAAGTGAGGGCTTCTGCACCCACTGGATACAGTTCTTCGGTGCACCGGCCTTGATTGCCGCATCGTAAACGAGCTTGGCTGCCATCGAAGAGGATTCCTGTGCAGAGGGGTGGAAGGCGAAGATGATCGGGTTTCTGGTCTTCATGCAGATGATCGCCTTGAACATCGTGGTCGAGGTGGGGTTCGTAACCGGGGTGATACCGGCGACAACACCGACAGGCTCGGCGACTTCGACGAAACCTTCGAGATCGTTCTGCTCGATCACGCCGACGGTCTGATGCTCCTTGATATCGTGATAGATGTACTCACTGGAGAACATGTTCTTGATAACCTTGTCTTCCAGGATACCGCGGCCGGTCTCGTTGACGGCAGCCTCGGCGAGTTCATAATAGTGGTCCATGCCGGCCATCGCCATCGCATGAATAATCTTATCTACTGTCTCTTGATCGAGCTCCAGGAACTCACGCAGTGCCTGCAGGGCCTTCTCGGCGAGCTGATCGACTTCGTTTGCGTAGGGGTCGACGGTATTGACATCAACCTGAATGACATCACTAACCTTACTCTTATCTCTAGCCATAATAGATCCTCCCATGATCTTGTGTTCGTTTTATTTTGATCTGTTCTTATTTTATCAATAAGGCAAAATAAAACAAGCCGTTAATCGTACAATATATATCGGTTGCTCTATGGGGCGATTACTGCATATGGCACAGTGCGTGATACATAGCCGTTAAATTAGCGCCTCCGATTGGCGCTATAAGCTCGTATAGCCCCCCTCTT
>CAZLEA010000006.1:13073-32076 GCA_964558445.1 uncultured Oscillospiraceae bacterium
AGCCGTTAAATTAGCGCCTCCGATTGGCGCTATAAGCTCGTATAGCCCCCCTCTTATACTATAATACCGATGAATAGGACTCGACGCACCCTAGAGAAGAGGATGAACCATGGCTTATACCGTAACGATTGACGATATCGAATTGACACTGGAGAGTAGTCCCACGCTCTTCTCACCGGATGGGCCGGATCGCGGGACCCTCGCGATGCTCAGTACGGTGCATCTCAACACAGACGACAAGGTCCTCGATCTGGGCTGCGGTGTCGGCATCGTCGGCCTCTGGGCAGCCAAGCAGATCGGTGCGGATCAAGTCGTATTGAGCGATGTGGATCCGATCGCCGTGAATACTGCCAGACGAAACGCGGAGAACAACGGCTTGTCCCCGGTCTCTGTTATACCTAGCGATGCGCTAGACAAGATCGAAGACAAGGACTTCAGCTTGATCCTGAACAACCCGCCTTATCATACGGATTTCAGTGTGGCCAAGCGCTTGATCGAAGGCAGTTTCCGTCACCTCACAATCGGCGGGGAGCTCAAGATGGTCACGAAGCGGCTGGATTGGTATCGAAACAAGATCCGGTCAGTCTTCGGTAACGTGCGTGTGGACGAGATCGACGGCTACTATGTGTTTACGGCCACGAAACAAGCGGCAAGCAGCCCGAAGAAGCAGAAGGCGAAGCCCAAGTTATCCAAGAAACTCGCGAGGCGAGAGGCTCTCAAGAATAAGAAGAATAAGAAATAGAGGCCACCTCCCGAAGAAAATGGCCCCAAACGGTCTAGCGTCAGTTGGCAAACGAATCGAGTACTACCGCTTCTCCTGCCGCGAGCGTAACGGAGAGCACTTGCCCCCGATAGCGAAGCGTCCAGGTGTGTGCGACCTCGCCGCGGTTTCGTAGCGTTAAGCACCGGAGCGCTCCTCCCGAGACATCGAAATTCATTTCCAAGCCGTAGGGCGCACGAAGGCCATGGAGCGTCGCCTCCTGCCATGCTGTCGGCAGAGCTGGCAGCAAATAGAGTATGTCGTCTTGTTCGACTTGACAGAAGAATTCGGCAACCGCTGCACCGTTCGCGAAGTTACCGTCGATCTGAAACGGCGGATGCGCATCGAGCAGGTTCGCATAGCTGCCGCCTCCGCCCGCCTCCGAGTGGCCGTGGATATCGACCGGCCTCAACTGGCGTCGGATCATGGCGAGTGCATGATCACCATCCTCCAGACGTGCCCAGAGCGCAGTCTTCCAACCGAGGCTCCAGCCTGTCCCCTCATCCGTGCGCCTGATCATACTCTGCCTTGCAGCTTCGCGCCAAGCGGGCGTGCCGCGGTGTATCGTACGGCCGGGGAATAAACCATAGAGATGCGAGACGTGGCGGTGGGCGATATCGCCTTCGGGGCAGTCGTCATACCACTCCTGCAGTGTCCCCTCCATCCCCGGGACAGCGGAACTGATCTGATAGAGGGCGAGCTTGTCCCTAGTCTCCCTAAGTTTCTCCAGCCACCTATGGTCTGCGCCTGTAAGCTCTCCTGCCTCAATCGTATCACCGAACAATTCAACGAGCAGGCCCTGGGTCATCGCCGCGGCCTTCGAGATCACATATGTCCTGCCATCCTTCTTGTACCAGTGTTCGGGCGACGTCGACGGCGAGAAGACCAGACGCCCATCCGGCAGCACTTGGAGCTGCTCCAGGTAGAACATGGATCCGGCACGCAGAATCTCGTAATCGTCCGCAAGCCTTGTGGGATCGGTATAGATACGGTGACGGCGAAGATGGGTCAGAAGCCAAGCGGAGCCCAGAGGCCAACCGGCCCAGACGAGCGACTTGTCGCTATCGCAGCTGACGGGTCTGCTGTGGCGCCACAAATCCGTATTGTGATGCAAGACGAAACCGGCTGCGCCATAGTAGATCTCAGCCGTACGCTGCCCCGTCACCGCAACACCTCGAATCAAATCGAGCAGCGGCTGTGCGCACTCAGCCAGATTCAAGACTTCGGCAGGCCAGTAATTCATCTCCGTATTGATATTGACCGTATAGTTCGACGACCAGGGCGGACGAACCTCCTGATTCCAGATGCCCTGGAGATTCAGCGCCTGTGTACCGGGTCTGCTGCCTGCGATCATGAGATAGCGGCTGTAATTGAACAAGAGGACATAGAGCGCCCGGTCCTCCTCGCCGCGGCTTAGCGAAGCCAGGCGATCCGTGAGATCTCTGTAGGGATCCTCGTCTCCCTGGCCGAGGCGAAACTCGAGTCGGTCGTAGAAACTCCGGTAATCTTCTATGTGACGAGCGAGGCAAACAGCCGGCGAATCCGGCTTCTTCCTGAAGCGAGCTCTAAGCTCTGCCCCCTCATCCCTACCCTCCGTATATGGTTGCTTATCAAATCCGTTATAGGACGTCTCAGCACTCCAATATATCCGAATCTCTCGGGCTCCCGTCACACGGAGGGCATCGACCGTAATTGATCGCTCCTCGGCGAGGCCCTCGCCGCTTGCAGGGTAATAAGTCTTGGACTGAGCCTCTGTAACGGCAAGCTTGCCATCCGTCTCGAGATAAGCGATCGACATCAGGCGCATGCCGCGCTGTGCTTCCGGCAGGCGGTAGCGGATCGCTCCGGGATCCACGCCGGAGTGTGCCGGCATGACTTCGGAGGGCGCAAGGCCGTAACAGAGCAGTCTCGCCCGACCATCACCCAGTAACTCCGCCTCGTTTCGGACGAGCCACGGCGAGGTCTGGCGAAGCGTGACGTCCATGCCGGCCGAAGCCTCTGTTTCGAGCTCCATAACAGCCATCTGATCCGGCTCGGAGACGAAGAGGCGCCTCACATGACTTGCCCCATCGGCCGTGAAACGCATGGATGCGACACCCGTGCAGAGATCCAGATCCCGATGGTAATCACTGACTTCAGAGGCGACAGGTCCATCGAAGTCCAGATAGAGGTCGCCCAGCGGCAGATAGCTCTGGGTGTTGGGCCCGACCATCTCCTGCTGATACAGGGTTTCGGCCTCTGCATATTCGCCTTCAATCGTCAGCGCTTGTATCTTCTTCCATGCAGCCGAGCGATCCCGATCGTCGTTGTAGCCATCATAAGCAGCGGTATCTCGCCAGCACTCGGGGTAGCCGGACCAGAGCGTATCGACGTTTAGCGCCAGACGATCTCTCTTCGGATCGCCGAAGTACATCACGCCATGTCTCCCGTTACCAAGCGGCAGCGCTTCGTTCCAATCGGTCGCCGGACGGCGATAGTACAGATAGCTTCCGGCAGACTTCGTTGATTTGTTCTCCACAATCGTCCTCCTCGGTTAGGTATGACAAGACTTAGCGGCTGACAGTTATGTCAGCGATTTCTGCTTAGCGACTGACCGCGATGCACTCGATCTCGACTCTACCTCCCTTGGGCAGCGCGGCGACGGCAACGGTCGACCTAGCCGGCTTATGCTCACCGAAGAAGTCTGCATACTGCAAATTGACCAGAGCGAAATCATCCATATCGACCAAGAAGATCGTGGTCTTCACCACTTGATCTCTCGCTATACCTGCCTCGTCCAAGATGGCACCGAGGTTCGACAACGACAGCTTCGTCTGCTCCATAATACTGTCTGGCATCTCACCGGTCTTCGGGTCGATACCCAGCTGACCGGACATAAACAAATAGTCTTGTACGCGGATCGCCTGTGCGTACGGGCCGATGGCAGCCGGGGCCTTATCTGTGTGAATCTGTTTCATGGCTTATTCCTCCCAATGGTTAAATGTAACGGATAAATACGCTGGTTTTGGTATAAATAATACATGAGTAGTATAGCAGAGCAACACACGAAACGATGCCGAATCATGGGTGGGTGTATGTGTTTTTGGTCATAGCTATGGTAAGATAATCGCTATATTTATACTGCTCTCATCTATGAATTGGGTATGACATTCGCTCCCCCTCATGAGAACTATGAAGGAGAAATCTATGAGAATTGCAAGCGTCCGAGAGATACTAAACAACGAGAACCGAGTCGGTCTAACGCCGGATAACGTTCGAGAGTACAGGCGACATGGCCATCTTGTGACGCTGGAGGCAGGAGCTGGCGAAGCTTCCGGCTTCAGTGACGAAGCCTATCTGGATGCAGGTGCCGTAATCGAAACCGATGCGGCCAAGGTCTGGGAGAATTGCGACCTGATGGTCAAGGTCAAGGAACCGCAGGCAGAAGAATATCGCTATCTGCGAGCAGACCTCATCTTGTTCGCCTATCTGCATCTGGCCGCCAACGAAGCACTGACGCTCGCCCTCATGGAGAGCGGTTGTACGGCCATCGCCTATGAGACGATCCGTGACCGTGACGGGCAACTCGCCCTCCTCAAGCCGATGAGTGAGATCGCAGGCCGCCTCGCCATCACGGCGGGCAGCTACTATCTGCAGAAGGCCAACGGCGGATCGGGCGTCCTACTGGGCAGCTTGCCCGGGCTCGTGCGTCCCAAGGTCGCGATCCTCGGAGCCGGTACCGCGGGTGCGGCAGCGCTTCGCCTCGCAGAGGGTATCGGTGCAGACTGCCAGGTGCTGGACATCAACCTCGCACGCCTCGCCGAACTCGATACAGAATACAGCGGCAAGATCACGACGATACACTCCACCCCGGAGAGCATCGCCGCCACGCTCGCACAAGCGGACCTCGTCGTCGGTACCGTCTTGATCCCCGGCGCTCGCGCACCCAAGCTCGTGAAGCGCTCCGATGTACTGGGTATGCGCCCCGGCAGCGTCATCGTTGACGTCGCCATCGACCAAGGCGGCTGTACGGAAGTATCCAGACCCACCACTTACGAGAATCCGGTCTACAAGGTCGGTGACGTAACAATGTACTGCGTGGCCAACATGCCGGGCAGTGTCCCCTACTCCTCCACCCTGGCACTCACGAACGCGACGCTCTCCTACGGACTTGCGATCGCCGATCACGGCTTGACAGATGCTGCCAAGCGTATGCCCGGTCTGGGACTTGGCGTCAATACTTATGGCGGCCAAGTTACGGTCGAGAGAATCGCCGAGAGCTTCGGACTGGACTATCATGAACTAGAGCTGACACCGACGAGCTAAGCACCAGGTATTAGCTATCCGGATGCAGCAGCGAAGGAGCTTACTATGACAGATGCAAACAAGTCTCCGTGGAGCAAGATTATCCTGCTTGTATTGTCCCTCTTCACGGCGGTATCGCCGATCGACCTCCTGCCGGACGTGCTGCCGGTGCTCGGCCAAGTTGACGATATGATCGCGATCGGTATCCTGATCGCCCTGCTCGTCTCCTATCTACGCAAGCGCAAGCGGGCCGAATCGTCTCCGGATGGCCGAGGCGGCCATCAAACGAGCCAGCGAGGCTATGAGAACGCCAAATATGCGGGCGAGGATGAGGGCGGCGAGAGTTTCTACAAACCCTAAGCACAGCGCTTACGACAAGAACTAGACCAAGAGCTTCTACGAACCCTAGCTAGGGCGAATAGAAGCTCTTGTTCATCTGTTATCAAACCGAAGTTATCTATACCGGATTATCCCCAGTAGTTTCTGCCTAGTGTTCGCTCGAGTTCACCCGAAGCTTCTGCTTCCTCTAGAAGACAGGCTCTAAGCTCTGTGACCGTATCGCCATAACTCTCGTCATATACAAGATTCATCGTCTCATAGGGATCCGCCTCGAGGTTATAGAGAGCAGGGGTCTCTCGGCCCTCATGTCTATGTTCCATATATTTGTAGGGACCACGGCGAATCGCTCGGATCTTGTCCGTGTAGGCCAAGTAGAGTCGATCTCTGATCTCGGCCGTCTCGTCACTAAACGCACGATAGAAACTCTGCCCATCCACACCCTCGGGCAGCTCGATACCGAGCAGCTCGCAGATCGTCGGATAGATATCGTAGAGATAGACCGGCTGCTCCCTCGTCTCTCCTCGGGGAATCGCAGGCCCGCTGAAGATCAGCGGCACATGGACGCTGTGCTCGTAGAGATTCTGCTTGCCAAACAGGCCATGCTGACCGATCGCCAGGCCGTTGTCGGCAGAATAAATCACGATGGTGTTATCGAGCTTACCCGTCTCCTCAAGCTTATCCAGGATTCGTCCCACCTGATGGTCGATGTGAGAGATCATGCCGTAGTACTCGGCAAGCTGGCGGCGCGTATCGTCCGGCCTTCGCGGATAGGGGGCTAGAAGCTCATCTCTACAGTCCGTATTCCCGTATTCGATCGGATGCATCGCCATGAAGTTCGGCGGCAACTCCATCTCGCTCGGGTCATAGAGCTCTCGGAAGCGATCGGGCATCGTCCGCGGGTCGTGGGGTGCGAGAAGCGCGAGGTAGCAGAAGAAGGGCTTGTCCAGGTCTTGGTCCAGGAAGTCGATGACACCGGAGGCCAGCATATCCGTCGAGTGCTCGCCTGTGTGCGCATGGTCTGCGATATACGATTGCGTCCTGTTACTGAAGAAGAAGTTATCGACCATCCTCAGCCGAGACTCGTAGCGCCCCGTCGGGTCAAACTGATGGACCGGCACGTTCCAGTGGTCGTGCATGCCACCGAAGAAGATGTTGTCTCCGCTCGTGAAGCTACGGGCGTAGGACTCCACTCCGTTATGCCACTTACCTGTTCCGAAGGTTTCGTAACCTGCCTCCTGAAGCAGTTCACCGAGCATCTTGTGGTCCGGAGCGATCGACTGACCCTCCTCGTGGATTTGAAACAACGAGCGTCCCGTATGCAGCATCGCGCGGCTCGGCATACAAACTGCCCCATTCGAACCACCCGGTATGTGAGCCTCTGTGAAGGCAAGCCCATCTTGTACCAAGCGGTCCAAATGAGGCGTATGAATCGCATCATTACCTAATTTGTTTATCGTTCCTGCTCTCTGATCGTCGGCGAAGATAAATAGTATATTCGGCTTCTGTCCCATGTTCTCCTCCTATGACAGCGAATCATTCGTATTTATCTTACCACTGTAAGTGAGCTTACGAGCGCAGCCCCATGCCGCCTTCCAGCGTGATGGTCTCGCCGGACATATACTTGAAATCGGGGGAGCCCAGGTGGACACAGACACGGCCGATCTCGAGTTCCGGATCGCCGAAGCGCCCCATCGGTACGGCCTTGAGGTTCTTCTCGTACGCTTCCGGATAGGCGTCGCGGAAGTTCTCGAGCTGAGAGGTCATGGCGAGCGGGCAGATCACGTTGACGTTGATGTTGTCCGGGCCCCACTCCGTTGCAGCGACGCGGGTGAGACCGCGAGATCGAACTGCTCCGTCGTCTGCGTGGCAAGCGGGACACCTGAGGCAGAGGCCTGCGCGTTGTTGATCAAAACATCGATTCCGGAGAATCGCTCCACGACCTGCAAGACGGCCTGCTTCACGGCTTCTTCCGACACCGAGTCCTTGGAGACATCGACCGGCAGTGCGAGAACCTCTAACCCATAGAGACGCTCGAGCTCCTCCTTGGCGTCGATAAGCTTCTGATCATTTCTGCCAGTGATGGCGATATTCGCACCTTCATTAGCATAAGCGATGGTGATGCCGTAGCCGATGGATTTGGCCTTACCGCCGCCGGTGATTCAGACCGTTTGCCTTCACAAATACCCATAATACACTCTCCTTTAAATCGATAAATTGAGATCACGTCGGGAAATATATACCTCTGATATATAAATGTCGATATCATTCAAATAGATCAATACGGCAGAGAATTCCGGCTAAATTTGTCGAGAATTTACGATAATGTAGTTGACGATTTTACATTTATGGGTTAACGTTAAATTGCTATCGATTCAAGAGTCAATCCTTGTGCGTTTGACACAAGACGCCTCCGAGCAAGCGATACGTTAGCGAAAGGAGAAGATCATGCAGAAGAAGTATTATGGTAGCTTCATATCCGTCGACACGGCCAAGGCAGCCGTCAACAGCCTCGTGGCAGAAGGACATGATCGATCGGATATCACGCTCTTGTCCAGTCCCCTGATAGCGGACGAACTGGCGGATGCAACCTACATCCCCGTCCTGCCGAATCCGGGCGATGACAATCACTCGGGACTGAAGAAGATCAAGTCCCTGTTCAAGAAGGACGATGAGCCGAACGCCGACGACCCTTACAGTCTATACAAGGAAGAGATCGATCAAGGCAAGATCGTGATCTTGGTAGATGAGAAGTAAGAACTTGTGTCTTGTAAACAGTAGGATGCTCCCTCGATACGTATCGGGGGAGCATCTGCTGTATTCTTTCTGATATAATTCGACTAGATATCTCGAAGCCATCCGCCACGTAATATTAGTCCGCATCGGAGGTACCACATGTTTATCGACAAATTCAGACCCAACGATGATTTCCCGGAGATGGGCTTCCTCTCAGATGACGAACTTAAGATTCTTCAACAGATGAAGGACGTAAGTACTTGGTTGTTCTACAAGCTCTTATCCGAACATCATAACTTCTTCTCGCAAATGCATAATAGCAAAATGGTCAGCAAAGATTTCCACAAATATATCGAGCAACTCAAGCGTATCATCAGGGCTTTTGTTAGCAATTTGAATGCCGAGGAGCGGAGAATCTACCGTGTCGACTGGTATGAGAAGCAATTCGCGCTTGGCAGGCGCGCCGACATCTTCTATCATCAGAGCGAGATAAACAGTAGAGCGCATCAGAGCAACTTCACCCTCGGATTAGATCCCGGTTTAGCTCAGGATATCTACAAACATTTCTTCGAGTGGATCGCATGGTTCAATATGTTAAATAAAGAAACAGAGCCAATCGACGATGAGCTATTCGATGACGATGAGCTATACGATGATGAATCCCCGAGTGATGAAGAACTAAGTGATGAGGAGCTACTCGCGCAGATCATCACTCGGATGCCGAAGCCGCAATACTTCCACTTCATCTACGCTATCGGCCGCTTACTCGATCGCGAGCTGATCGCCAAGATCAACGCCCTCATCGCACCCTACAAAGAGAATTTGCGGACCGTGTCAACAAACGTTTCGATCTTCGTTACCAAATCGGAGCAGATGTCGCTCCCTCTATACATCACTGAACCGCTTCTGAAACTGGTCGCACTGATCGAGTATTGTCGCAAGCTCGAGATAAAGGGACATCAAAAGGATGCAGTCCTGTTGAAATCTGAGATAAAGGAATTTGTTCGCATCTTCATTCCAGAGGAACTATATAAGCTCTGCACCCTCGACGTCTTGGATTCGACAGTACTCTGTCAACCATATCTGGAACTGCTCTGTACGGCAAGCAATCAGACTCTTGACATATCCCCTCCGGGAGCAAACACCTTCTTCGATCGATATGATCTCCTATCGCTTGATCTATTAGAGCAACAAAAGACATACCGTATGGGCATCTGTGACCTTACAACGATCGTCAACGAATATCGGGAATTGTCCGGGCTTCCTCTTATCTATCAGTATAACGATGAGTACGATGCCTGTTTGCGAATGCAGATAGATGACCTCATGGCATTCGATAACTCTCGCTACCAATCCAATCAATTCATCTCACCACCGGACTTCGTACGTGAAGCGAGAGAAGCGGTTCTCGGTGCACCTTATTCTCGCAGTCCCGAATCAATTCATAAACTAGCTATGGAATCTATGCTTATCCCACTACTCTACGTAGAATACAGCAATATGCTGCCGCATCAAACGATCGTCCGCTTAGCAGAGTTCGACGATTATAGCGCAGCCGATCTGGACCGACTCTACTGGGATGCCAGCGTCATCTGGGCTCGCCTAAACGGTGAAACGGGTCATCGTCGCTGGCTTAATACCTGGCTACGTAAGCATCTATCGGAATCGAGAACGAAGACGGCTATTCGCGAACTCTTCTATCTCGCCCTATACATGGACACGCTCCATAGCGGGCTGCACCACCACCACTTCATGTCCACCTTGTCACTGGCTAGGGGCGAACTCCTCTTCCAACACATAGAAGACCTACCGGAGGTCTTGCCACTTGCGCCATCGGTGCCTAAACAAGCATCAATGACGCAGGAGACGCAGGAGACTCCTCCCCAAACTCCGGAGAGGACAGAGTCGAATTCAGATACAGCTGATGTAATCTGGCTGGAGAAGAAGATCAAGGCCCTGCAAGCAGAGAGAGAACGAATGTATCAGGAGCTTCGCGAGACACGTCAACAAATGGACAAGGAACAAGCGCAGCACAAGGATACCAAGCAAGCGCTCAAGACTGCACTCGAAGTCATCGATACCCTGGATGACGGCACACTTCCGACTGCAAGCGAAGATGATTTCGACAGCAGCGACCAGTCATCTCTCCCCTATTTGGGCGAGGGGATCATACTCGGTGGACACAACAATTGGCATCATAAGCTTCGCGCTTACTTGCCGAACTTCGATTTTGTCGAGGGGACATCTACGAATTTCGATACGAATCGTCTGAAACGCTACAGAAATGTCTTTTGCTTCACGAATCACTGCACACATAAGATGTATTATCGTCTCAAGGTCAACCTTGGTCCCGAACAGAAATTGATTTATCTGCCACAGAATATCCAAACCGTGATGACCATGATCCATGATGCGGAAGAATCACAATAGACAAGAACAATGCTCCCTCGATACGTATCGGGGGAGCATCTGCTATAGGTGGGTTTCTTATCCCTTTATACCGGATGTGCTGATACCTTCGACTAGACTCTTCTGGAAGATGGCGAAGATGATTATGATCGGAATCAATGAGGCGACCGACATCGCAAACATCGGTCCATAGTTGGTTCCGGATTCATCACTGTAGAGTTTGAGCGCATACGCAACCGGATACATCTTCGGCTGATTCAGGTACAACAGGGCACTGAGGAAGTCCCCCCATGCACCCATGAAGGACATGACCGCAACCGTAGCGATTGCAGGTTTAACCAGCGGTAGCGTGATCTTGGAGAACAATTGGAAGTGATTGCAGCCATCGATCGTAGCCGCTTCATCCATGTCATAGGGTATGTTCTTCATGAATTGCATCAACAAGAAGACGTTGAATGCGCCTCCGAAGAAGGAGGGCACGATCAGAGGCAAGAAGGTTCCGACCCAGCCAAACGAGTTGAACAGCAAGTAGCGCGGAATCATCATAACCTGTCCCGGTAGCAACATCGTCAGAATCATCAGCGCGAACCAGAGATTCCTGGTGCGAAACTGTATTCTGGCGAAACCGAAGGCAATCAGCGTACAAGAGACAACGGTGCCTACCGTCTGTAAGACAGATAGGTAGATCGAGTTCTTGAAGAACGTTTGGAAACTTAGGCGTGCGAAGCCCTTCCATCCTTGTGTGTAGTTAGAGAACTCGAAGCTTTTGAGCAATAAATTATTGGGGGACGCCAGATATTCCACGTTTGTCTTCAGGGACGCGGCGACAAGCCAGATCAACGGATACAACATGATGAAGCTGCCGATCACCATCCCGATGTGATAGAACGTATCTCGAACACGGTTTCTCATCTTCTGATTACTTCCTCTCATCTTGATAGTAGACCCATGCACCGGATGAACGGAACACAAGTGCCGTCAGGATCGATATGACGAGTAGCATGAACCAAGCCATCGCGCTCGCATAACCGAACTTGTTGAAGCTAAACGCCTGTCGATAGAGGTAGAGTCCATAGTAGAGCGTAGAATTCAGCGGCCCGCCGCCTGTAATCAAGTAGGCAGAGTTGAAGGCTTGCAGAGAGCCGATGATACCGTTAATCAAGTTGAAGAACAGCGAGGGCGTCAGAAGCGGCAGTGTGATCTTGAGGAAGCAGGTGAACTTCCCCGCACCATCCACGATCGCGGCTTCGTAATAGGTGTCCGGGATATCCTTGATCCCCGCCAAGAAGATCAACATCGCCGCACCGAATTGCCATACACCGAGCAGAATCAGGACGTACAGGGCCGTATTCGTATTATTCAACCACATGACCGTCGGCAGCCCGAGTGAGGACAATATCCCGTTAATCACACCGTTGGTTCCCCACAGCTGCTTCCAGGTCATCGCAATCGCAACACTTCCGCCCAAGATGGACGGTATATAGAAGGCAGAGCGATAGAAGCCGATGGACTTCGTATTCTTGGCGAGTAGGACGGCAACAAATAGGGCAAAACCAAGTTTCAGCGGCACCTGTACCACGGCAAACTTGACGGTTACGAAGAAGGAAGTCCAGAACTTCGGATCCTTCGTCAGCATGGTCGTGAAGTTCTTCAATCCTACCCAATTCGCCGGCTGCAAGGCGGTGAAATCAGTGAAGGCCAGATAGAGCGAATAGATAAACGGGACAGCGGTGAACGCCAGAAGACCGATGATTTGCGGACTGATAAACGCATAGCCTACCAGCAGATTTGTCCGCTCTCGCTTAGACATTTGTGTTCGTGCTCTGCGAGGCTTGTTACTTAGACGTGTACGCACGGCGAATCTCTCCTCTACTAATAAGGAGGGCGAAATCAGCACTTCACCCTCCTGCATGAACTATGATTCAATCAAGATCGTTTACTTCCCTGCAGCTTCTGCAAGAATCGCATTACCGTCTTCGAGAATCATCTTGGCAACAGACGCAAGATCTTCGCGCTGCAATTGACGATAGTTCAGCTGCTCGATCACATCGTTGAATGTGGTCATGGCTTCGCTTGCCGCTGCGGGAGCTGCATCCGAGATCTCGGTCGCACGTCCGTCAGATAGGTAGTTGATGTATTCTGTGGCGAGCCTGGAGTACTCGTCCATGCCCTTCTCTTCCATATAGTCGCGAATCTCGGAACTGATCGGAATACCGCGGTCCGTGCCGGTGATATCGTAGACTGCAGGTTCGTTGATGAAGAAGTCGATGAAGTGAGCGGCGATATCCTTGTTCGCGGAGCTGGAAGCAATCGTCCAGAGCATCGTAGGCTTCAGGTATTGACCGTTATTCTTGGCACCATCCGGTACAGGATAACTGATCATATGGAGGGTTCTATCAGATGCAGTACCGTAGCTCGGCAACATATTGGAGAAGGGATAGTCGAAGAGTGCCCAGACGTCGGTATCCTCTGCGAGGATCGCCAGCATGTCGCCATCGAAGGCGCCGGGTTCGAGCGTCAAGCCCTCATCGATCACGTCATAGATCAACTCCAGATATTCGGTCAGGAGCGCTTCGTCAAATCCGAATGCCGAACCGTCTTCGTTGTAGTAGGACAAGCCGAGGCTTCTGAGGTAGATACCGAAGGTATCGCCGGTCCAGCTCATGTTGAGTACTTGACCTGTCTTGTCTCTTACCGTTCTGGCGGCATCTAGGAATTCATCCCAGGTAGAATCAATCGGCAGATCGATGCCAGCCTCTTCCGTAATTGCCGGATCGAAGAAGATGGCCGGTGCGTTAACACCTGTGGCAATCGCATACATCGTGCCATTTACGCGTCCGCCCGAGATCATGGATTCGTCGACGTGCGTAAGATTGATCTGACCCGAAGCGATGTAATCGTCCAGGGCTTCCATCTGACCCGAATTCGCATAGCTTGAGATCTGGCCATAGTCCATCATATAGACATCGGGCAGTGTGCTGCCGGCAGCCTGGGTCGAGAGTTTGGTGAAGTAATCGCCGAAGCCTGCATATTCCACTTCGATCGTGAGACCGGGGTATTGCTCTTCGAACAACTCGATCAACTCTGTGGTCAAGGTATTGCGCTCATCGCCGCCCCACCATGCGATACGAAACTCCGTATCGGTATAGTCGGCATCTCCATCCGTTTGATCTCCGGACGGCTTGGCATTGTCTTCTGTTTGGGTCGGTTTGTTCTCATCACCGGTGGACGGATTGCCGCTTGAATTCGGCGTGGTGGTTCCTCCACATGCAACGAGCGTCAGCGTCATAGCAAGTGCGCATAGTGCAGTTGTTATTCTTCTCATTTCGTGTTGCTCCTCTTCCTTTGTGACATGATTTGGCATGTCAAGTTTCGCTACGTGACCCATCATACGAAACATGCTCTTGGCGATCGATCCAAAAAAGAGTGTAGGAAGTGTAATAATGTGTGTTCTGCAATCTAAGCGAGGCTCGCTCTATACTCACCCGGCGTCATCCCCGTATACTTCTTGAACAACTGATAGAAGTACTGCGTGTTATGCCCGTAGCCGACCGCCTCCGCAATATCTTGGACACGGTGATTCACGCTCGACGACAACAATTCGAGCGCATGCCTCATGCGCACATCCAGCAATTGGTCGCTAAACTTCTTACCCGTCTCCTTCGTGAAGCAGCGGCCGATGTACTTGGCATCCATATGCATCAGCTCGTCCGCTATGAACTGGAGATTCAGCCCCTCATCGGCGAAATTCTGCTCGACATAAGCCATGATCATATCCGATACGGAAGCATCTTCGATCGATCGCTTGGGCAGTGAGATGACAAACTCTGAGGCAAAAGAAACAATGTCCTTCGTCTCATAGATCTTACTGATCTGATGCAGCATATAGAGCGCACTCGTCGTCTCGGCATAACGCGTTGCGAGGATCACGAGCGCATCTTGGAGCAAACTCGGATCTTCCTGGACTCCTAGGTGAATCAATAGCTGATGAATCGAATCTCGATCGACTGCATCTTGTCCCATACCCTTCAATTGCAACAATTCATGGACCAATTCGCTAGCGATTCGCCTACGCTCTTCCGACTCGATCCGTACGCCTTCTCTATGTTTATGAACATGATCGCGTGCGACCGTGAGCGCCTCTTCCAGCGTCTCCTTCGAACATGGCTTGAGCAGATAATTCATCGCCCCCTGACGTATCGCATCTTGTGCGAGTGTGAATTCCGCATATCCCGACAAGACGATGCTATAGAGCTGCGCATACATCGCCTTCGACTTCTCCATCAGTTGCAGGCCATCCATCACCGGCATCTTGATATCCGTCACGAGTATATCCGGCATCTCATCGGTCATGACATCCAGCGCTTCAAACGCATTGGCGCAACTGCCGATTAACTCGAGGCCGAGTTCATCCCATTGAATCAGATTCGCGATGCTCTCGCGGATAATCTGCTCATCGTCTACTAGAAGTACCTTCATCATTTATGCTTCATCCCCCGTTTCATATGGCAAATAGATCTTAACTTGCATACCGCTCTCGATCCGTTCGAAGCGAAGGCCGCATTCTGGGCCATAAGCGATTCTCAGACGTTGATCGATATTGGACAAACCGATGCCTGTGCCCTTGGCGATATGCTCGCCTGTTGCCAGCTGCTCCAGAATATTCTCATCGAAGCCCGGTCCGTTATCCTCAACAACGAGTACGATCCCGTCTTGCACCTGATAATCGTAGATACGAATCACGCAAGCTTCCAGTTGCTCTTCCAGCGCGTGAGCAATCGCGTTCTCCACAATCGGTTGTAGCGTCAGCTGCGGCACGTGCATCCGAAGCGCTGCCTGACTGAGATCCACATCCACGATCAAACGATCTGTGTAGCGCAGTTGCTGAATCGACAAGTAATCTCGCACCAGTTGCATATCCTTCTCCACCGTCGTCGGCGTCTCGTCTCGATTCGTGACGGTACGCATCATACGGCCGAGTGCTTCCGCCAGATGTGCAGTCTGCTCATCACCGTTGGCATAAGCCGTCCAGCTGATGGTCGATAAGGTGTTGTAGAGGAAGTGTGGCTGTATCTGCTTTTGCAATTGAGAGAGTTGGGCCTCCTTGAGCAAGAGCATGCTGTTGTATTGCTCCTCGGCAAGTGCCGTATTCGCTATCGCCATCCGTGAGAAGTGACGATGCAGACGACCGACCTCATCTTGGCGATTACGGTAGACCTCATCCTCTGCCGCGCTAGGCAGCAGCCCTTGGCCAAATGCATGTATCTTCTCCAGTAACAAGGTCAGCTCGCGACTTACGATACCGCTTAGCAAATTCCCAATGAGTAGCGAGGCTGTAATCGCAAGCAGCATGACAAACCAAGAGCGACTGTAGATGGTCTGCAGATTCTTCTGAATTTGTGCGTTCGAGGTCCTGGCAATCAGTGTGAGGCCCAGTGCTCTCGACTCACTCACGGTGTAGAAGAAGTCATCTTCGATCCAGTAACCATGCTTGTCGGCATAGGCGCCCTCCGGTACATCGAAATCGCTATAGAGGCAGGCATCTTCGTCCAGGAGAGCAAACGACCAGCGTAGATCCGTACGATTGAAGTTCATCGACACCTGATCCATCACGGCAGGCAGGTCCACTTGGATCAGCATGAAGCCCAGATCCGATAGATCCAGCAGCGAGATACGGCGGATACTACGAGCCAAGATCAACTGCTCTTCTCTTGCGAGGCGAACAAGCTGGCCGTTGGCCACACTCGCCATAGATACGGCTTCATCGATGAGCGCTCTGTCGCGATCGGGCCAAATTCCCTTGATTGCAAACTTGACCGGCTCGGTCACCAGTAAGAATTTCTCGATCGTCTTATTCTGAATGCTATAGGATTCCAAGAGGTATTCCAATTCCTTCTTGGTCATAATCCATTTCGTGGTGCCGGGTGTCTCTCGATTGATAATCTGAAGCTTCTCCTGAACCAGCGAGTTCCCCAGAATAGAGAAGGTCAAGTTCTCCACCAGGTCCAGCTCCAACTGTATCGAATTCAGGTAGGTATCGATTAATTGGGCGCTATTCTCGTAGGTCAGCTGATTGTATGCAGTGTAGGATGCATGGCGTGTATAGTACTCTGCCAAGAACATAATGATAATTACGAAGACAAAGAGCAACAAGAGCTTCGTCTTCAGCTGCAAATTCATCAAACGCTGTCTCATCGCTATCCCCCCGACATGACTTATGACTTCAATGTCAAAACCTACCATACTACAGCCCGAAATGCTACTTAAATTCTTCAGGATCCTGCAAGGCAGGGATTGTCAGCGCCCGAAATCCACAAGAGGGACCCACCGCTACGGCAGATCCCTCTCATATGTCTGATTCTTATATTTCTACTATTCGATCCGGAATGAATCCATCTAAGCCATAGCTCTGGCTTAGTCCTTGTAACCCTTGTCCGAACGACCGATGCTGAGCAGCAGATTCATCACGATACCAACCAGGGAGGCGGTGGCGATGGCAGGCAGCTTCGCGCCCATGAAGGGGATCATGCCGCCGTCGAAGCCAAACGAGCCGCCGATACCGATGATCAGGATAACGGCGATGATCGCCAGGTTCCTGGAATCGAAGAGGTCGACCTCACGGCTAACCATGATCGAGATACCCTGAGCTGCGATAACACCGAAGAGGTAGATCGTAGCGCCGCCGATGACGGGCGAAGGAATCGTCGCGATCAGATTCGAGACGGGACTGAAGAAGGAGATGACCATCGCGATGATCGCGGCCATGCCGAGAACGTGCGACGAGAAGTTCCTCGTGATGGACTGCGTGCTGAGGTTCTCACCGTAGTTTGTACCTGCAGGTCCGCCGATCGAAGCCGAGACGATATCGCCGATACCGTCACCGATCAGGTTCAACCACAATTTGTCCTTGATGTTATAAGACTTCTTGCCCTTCTGCGAGGCCAGGTGATCGACGTAGATGTCTAGCTGGTAGAGGTGGGCGGTCGACTCGGGGATCGTCGCGATCGCGATCGGCATGAGCGCGAGCACAGCGGCGAAGTTCGGGGTGGGCAGAGTGAAGTGCGGGACTTGGATCAAATCACCGGCAAAGGCCGCGGAGAAGTCCACCATATTAAACGCAAGACTCGTGATATAACCGACCACGATACCGAGCAAGATGGAGACCTGGCCCAGCGTACCCTTGAGATAAACAGAGAAGAAGACGGTGGCGATCAAGGTGACCAGCGCAACGGTCCAGCTCGCTGTATCGCCAAACGAGGTGTTGATACCGGACGCATCCGTCAGCGCCGTACCGGCGAGCGACAGACCGATGATCAAGGCGACCGATCCCGTGATGGTAGGCGGCAGGACACGCTCGATCTTCTTGGCGCCGAAGCCCTTGATGATGAGACCGACGATGATCGAGACGAAACCGGACATCACGATACCGAACTGTGCCTGAGAGATCAGGTGATCCGGGGCCACACCGTGTTCCCATGCGACCGACGAGCCGGTGATGGAGACGATGGCCGTGATGTACGAGAAGCTCGAGCCGTAGTAGAGCGGCAGGGTTCCCTTATTGATGAAGAGAATGATGATTGTCGCAAGACCACTGGCGAAGATCGTGGTCGAGATGTGGAAGCCTGTCAAGATGGCTACCAAGATAGTTGCAGGGAACATGACCAGTAACTGCTGCAGAGCAAATACGATCAGCTTACCTGTAGTCGGTCGTTCATCGGGCAAATAGCCGACGACTGCACCACGTTTGGAATCGAGTTTCATATTGTCCTCCTCCTAATCGGCGCATAAAAAAAGCACCAATCGATGATGCAGAGAGAAGGCACGCGAAACGAATCCCGCGCAGCTAGAATTATTGACATTCATGCAAGCCTTACAAGTCTCTCTGTACCTGTTTAAAGTCTTCTTACTTATTTTCGTCAATTCCGGCGCGTTGTCAATAGCGAATATGTTACTAGTTTCTAGGGTTTAAGTCATAACTGGCGATTCTCCCACCTTCTCGGACGGATTAATCCGTAAACAGCTGCGTGATATAAGCCCAATCACCACTTATCGTATAACCGACGCTAAGCTTCTTCAGATTGGGATTCAAGATATTCTTCCGATGACCGGCAGAGTTCATCCACATCTGCACCGTATCGTAGGCAGAGTAATAAGATGCTGTGTTGTACGCGATATTCTCGGCGGCCCAGCCGTAGGATACACCGAATTGATCCATCGCGGTCCAGAAGTCCGACCCGTTCGGCCTCGTGTGACCGAAGCTGCCGATCGTCTCTTGGGCACGAAGCTGTGCCGCCTGATTCAGCCCGCTGCCACCGGCAGTAAGTGCCGGCAAGCCGTTAGCTATTCTCGCTTCATTAGTGTAGCGCAGGATATCTGCCTTGTATTGCTCTGCTGTGTTCGCAGGCGGAGCGCTCGTCGGCGGAACAGGTGTTGCCGTTGGTGGTACAGGTGTGACGGTCGGCGGGATCGGTGTTGCCG
>CAZLEA010000006.1:32176-33938 GCA_964558445.1 uncultured Oscillospiraceae bacterium
ACAGGTGTTGCCGTTGGTGGTACAGGTGTGACGGTCGGCGGGATCGGTGTTGCCGTTGGCGGTACAGGGGTGGCGGTCGGTGGGATCGGCGTCGCTGTCGGCATGGGGGTAGCTGTCGGAACCGGCGTAGCCGTCGGAGCAGGACTTGCCGTGACGGTGGGGACAGGACTTAGGGTCGGTGTCGGATCGGCACTCGTCTCAGCGTTTAGGATCCTGGATGATTCCTTCGCATCTGTTTCATCGATCGCTTCGTCGTCACCGGTCTCACCCCAGATACGAGGCGCGAACACGAGCTCGTCTTGTTCTTCCGTCTCTTCCACGTCTTCTGTCGCTTCCGGGCCCATGCTGGTTTCATTTCGTTCGGATAGGCTTGTCATAAGGGCGCTTGATTGGGGGATTTCGTCTTCGATCACAGCTTCGCCGGATTGACACGCCACATGGACAAGCAGCATGGGTAGCACTAGAAGAGAGGCAATTATTCTTGTTGCGGATTGACGGTTCATGTACACCCCATAATCTAATCGGTCGACCTATACAGCGTATATTTAAACAAATAATATTGCATGAATATGTAATCAAAACAAGAATATCAAATAATATATACAGAAACAAGCATATTTTCAGTATGCTTATATAAATATTCAAAGGTTTGTATATATGAACACTAGATATATTTTGGGCGCAAATTTATTGTGTCAGATGTTGTTATGACTAGGCCAGAAGTCTTGCCACCATGGACACGAGTAGCGGTGCGGTGGCCAGACTCAGAATAGTAGAAACTGTTACTACTCGAGAGGACAAGGCAGAGCCTCTCCCCGCCAGTTCGGCGAACATCGTCGTCGATGTAGCCGCCGGCATCGCCATACAAGTCACGATGATAGTCGCCGGCATCGTCGGTATGCGAAACAACATGGCAAGTCCGAGTCCCACAAGCGGCATCAGAATCAGGCGGATGGCGGATGCCAGATAGACCTTGTAATCCAAGAAGACTTCGCGAAGCTTGGCCGTACTGATGACACCACCGATAACAAGCATCGACGCCGGCATCGTAATCGAGCCGATCGCACTCACGGACCTCTGTACAACAGCCGGAATCGGGATACGAAGGAAGAAGATGATGACGCCCACATAGACTGCGATCATCGTCGTATTGGTCAGTACCTGCTTCAATGTCGCCTTGAAACTTGCTTGCCCCGAGAAGAGCATGCTGCCGTAACTAAACAAGAAGACTGTGAACACAACGGTATAGAAGGAGCCGTAGAAGACGCCCAGGTCACCGAACAAGGCGGTCAGGAGCGGGAAGCCCATATATGTTGCGTTTGAGAATACAGAGGTGAAGTTCATCACCGCCCGGTCGTCCGGTTTGCTTCGACGGAAGATGAGCCTTGAGATCGGAATCGTAACGAGGAAGGTCAAGAGAGCAAAACCCATGGTCCAGAGCATACCTGTCAAATGTTCTTGCTCGTAGTCGATGAAGAACGCGTTTAGGATCGTCATCGGTGTCGTGATATAGAGGACGATATGCGAGAGCTTCTTGCTCGTTGCGGCGTCCATGAAGCCGATTCTGCCTGCTGCATAACCGATTGCCAAGATGATCAGCAGAACAGATACCTGCTCCAAGATGATACGAAACTCATTCATACACGTCTTACCTCCGTCCAATCGCTCTGATTGTAGCACGATGAACAGGGGTTGATACGCTGACGTTTTGACGAAAGAATCGCCATAGATGCGTCACAGATGCTTCATGCCAAATACTGGA
>CAZLEA010000006.1:34038-42429 GCA_964558445.1 uncultured Oscillospiraceae bacterium
AATTTAGCTGGTAAACTAGAACTAAACCGTTGGTTGAGTGAGTTTGCAACCATAAGTTTAGTAATTCGAGCTGATTTCAACTGCTGATCGCTTCAGTCGAGCTTGGAGATGGCAGACAATAAGGGCACAAGACGTGACATACGCTAATCGAAAGGAAACGAACAAGTATGAATGAAGCAACAATCGGAAGAAGAATTCAGCAGCTGCGCCGCGACAAGGGCCTCACCCAAGATGAGGTCGCCGAGAAGCTCGGTGTATCCCCGCAGGCCGTATCCAAGTGGGAGAACGACATCTCTTATCCGGACATCTCCCTCTTGATCCCACTCGCCTCGCTCCTGGACATCACGGTAGATGAGCTATTAAGTAAGGAAGAAGAGAAGAAGCCGGCACTCAAGATACTGCCGCCCGAGGAGCGCAAGAACATAGATGAGATGCTTCTCAAGATCATCGTCAACTCCAACGATGGCGATCGGGTGCGGGTGAATCTGCCGGTGCCTCTGATCAAGGTCGGGCTTGAGATCGGATTACAGATGCCGCAGCTCTCGGGCAACAAGGCTCTGCAAGATGTGGACATCGAACTCATCCTCCAGATGATCGAGAAGGGCGCCATCGGCAAGCTGGTCGAGGTACAGAGCGCAGAAGGCGATATCGTCGAGATCGTCGTGGAATAAGAAGGTGGAGAGGAATATATGAGAATCTATATCCGAGAGAAGTCGGGGCAGAAGATCAAGCTTCGTATCCCGACCGCCCTCATCTTCAACAACTTGACCGCGACGATTGCAACAGGCGCAATACGCAAACACGTGGATTTCCCTGATGGAGTAAACCTCACACCGGCCCAAGGCAGGGCACTGGTTCGGGCGATTCGTGAGTGCAAGCGCCGCTACCCGAGGCTCAATCTTGTCGAGGTGGATTCTGCCGATGGTGACATCGTCAGAATTCGTCTGTAAGGACAAGAAGCCGTTTCTGACGTATGATAGATAGCCTAAACAAGACCTATTCAAAAGAAACAACATACACGGAAGCGAGCGATCGATAAGATGAATGCCATAACAGAGAAACAAGAAGCCGTGCGCCTAGCCGAGCGCCTAAGCCTCCCCCTAACCGGCGTACAAGCGGCGATCCATCTACTGGATGAGGGGAATACCGTCCCGTTTATCGCCAGATACAGGAAGGACGAGACAGGCGGCATCGATGACCAAGACCTTCGCAAACTCGCAAACGAACTCTTAGACTTAAGAGAACTAGAGGAGAAGCGCGAGACGACGATTCGCCTCATCGAGGAGCTTGGTCTGCTAAGCGACGATGTCCGCAAGTCGCTGTTAGCAGCTAATACCAAGACCGCAATCGACGACATCTACCGCCCGTTTCGTCCCAAGCGGCGCACGAGAGCCGGCATCGCAAGAGAGCAGGGCCTCGAACCTCTGGCGAAGCTGCTTACAGCCAAACAGAACACGACAGCCGAATTGGAGGCGCTCGCAAGTTCGCTCGTGAACCCGGAACAGAAGGTCTCGGATAGCGATGCCGCCTTCCAAGGTGCGATGGATATCATCGCAGAAGAGCTCTCCGACAACGCGGGACTTCGCGATCGCCTACGCAGGCAGTTGCATCGAGACGGCCTCTTCTCCGTCGGTTTGAAGAAACAAAAGAAACTAGACGACAGCGAGCAGGCAAGCTACGAGCAGAAGCTCGCGACATATCGAAGCTATGCCGAATTCGAGACGCCCGTCAATCGTCTGCGCGGCCACCAGGTTCTCGCCATCAATCGCGGTGAGAAGGAGGGCATACTACAGCCTGCTATCCAAACGGACGAAGCGGTGGCAATCGATCAGATTCGTCGTCAATTGCCCCGTGCGACGGCGGCCTCCGCCTACCTCGATCTGGTCTCTGCCGATAGCTGGAAGCGCTTGATCGAGCCCTCGCTTCACACGGAACTTCGCGGAGAATTGACGGCCAGAGCCGAAGTTGAGGCAATCGAGATCTTCGGGAGAAATCTGAAGGCCACCCTCCTCGCCTCACCGCTTCGCGAGAAGCGCGTACTGGCGCTAGACCCCGGTTATCGAAACGGCTGCAAGCTTGCCGTCACAGCCGAAGACGGCCAAGTGCTCGATACGGCGGTCATCTATCCAGTCAAGCCGCGCGAGAACATCGATGGTAGCAGCCGCATACTCGATCGCCTGATCGAGCGGCACAAGGTAGACGTGCTCGCCCTCGGTAACGGCACGGCGACACGCGAGACCGAGGACTTCCTCCGCCGCTACCAAGAAGAGCGCGGCAGCAAGCTGCCCGTCGTCATCGTCAACGAGGCGGGCGCTTCCGTCTATTCGGCCTCCCCGATTGCAGCCGAGGAGTTCCCGGAACTGGACGTCTCCGTGCGCGGAGCCATCTCGCTTGCAAGACGCCTCCAGGATCCGCTGGCCGAACTCGTCAAGGTTGAACCGGCGGCGATCGGCGTCGGTCAATACCAGCACGATATGGATCAGAAGCTGCTCACCAAGCGCCTCGGCGAAGTCGTAGAGGACGCGGTCAACTTGGTCGGCGTCGACCTGAACACGGCCTCCGTCCCCCTGCTCTCCTATGTTTCGGGCGTCAACTCGACCATCGCGAAGAACATCCACGATACGAGACTGCGAAACGGTCCGTTCAAGAAGCGAAGCGATCTGCTGAAGGTGGCGCGTCTCGGTCCACGCGCGTACGAACAGTGTGCCGGCTTCCTGCGTATCCGTGGCGGCCAAGAAGCGCTCGACAACACTTCGGTGCATCCCGAGTCCTATAAGGTTGCCAAGCAACTGCTCGATGTACTGGAAATCAGGCAAATAAGAGAAGGCAGCCGAATCGAAGAGAAGACCGAAGAACTCGGTGTCGACCGCTTGGCCGAACAGCTCGGCACGGGTCCTAAGACGCTCGCGGATATAGCGAAGGCCCTGGACAAGCCGGGCCGTGACAGCAGAGCGGATCTGGAGATTGTGGAGCGCAGTAGCGAGATCAAGTCGATCGAAGATCTGTTGCCGGACATGGTCCTGCCGGGCGTGGTGCGAAACGTCTTGGCCTTCGGCGCCTTCGTAGATCTGGGCGTGCACGAGGATGGTCTCGTACATATCTCTCAGTTGGCCGACCGCTTCATCGACGATCCATCGACGGTCGTCTCGCCGGGTGACCGTGTTATGGTCCGCGTGCTCGAGGTCGATATCAAACGCAAGCGCATCAGCCTCAGCATGAAGGGCGTCAAGCAATAAGCCAATAGGTCAGAGACGATCAAGCCTCGAGATAGGCCTCCAGACGACTGCGATCCATAATATAGATACGGCGCTGACCGCGCATCTCGATGACACTTGCATCTTGCAGGGCCGAGAGTTTGCGGCTCAGCGTCTCTCCAGTCATGCCAAGCGATGAGGCGAGGTCCGCCTTGGTCGACGACAAGTTAATCACGGCCGTGTCCCCGGCCAATTCCAACAGCGCGTTCGCGAGACGATAGTCGACCGAGTGCAAGTTGATGTCCTCGATCAAGCTCTCCGCGCGGTCGAGGCGGCGGCTCACGGTCTCCAGGATCTTGAGGGCGATGATCGGATACTTGCTCATCAATTGCTTCAGGTCCTCGCTGCGGATCACGCACATCGTCACGGCCGTCGTCGCCACGGCATACTCCGTGAGCGGCTGGTCCGACAAGAGGGTGAGCTCGCCGAGGAAGTCACCGGGACCTGCGATACGGATCACCTGCTCCTTACCCGTTGGACTGAGGCGATAGACGCGAACAGAGCCCTGATGGATCACATGCAGCGACTTGTTCATATCGCCTGCCTGATAGATCGTCTCGCCGCGCGCATACTTCTGCTCACGGGTGATCATGGTGATCTCGTGTCTCTCTTCTAGCCCCAAGCCGCTGAATATCGGGACAATATCCAGGCAGGATTCGGAATGGTCCATCGCATTTAAATCGTACATTGTCGCACCTCACATAGTCTCTATTCTACCTGAAGTTTCTTCTTCTTGCTGTGATTCCACTGCCTTGATCCAGATCAATTTCTCCGAAATTCTCCGAACTGACTGTGACCTGGGCCTCTTGGCGAATCGATATTCTCCCAACAATCTACGTGACTTAATCGCTCAATTCGTATATGATTAGCCTTAGCTAACTAATTGCAAAAGTCGAGGTACAAGAAGATGAAGATACTCGCACTCGACCGATCCGTACACGATCTGGTCGAAGACTATCCGGAGCTCTTGGACATCTTAGTCCAACTGGGATTCCGTGATATCGCCAAGCCCGGTATGTTGAAGTCCGTCGGTCGTATCATGACCCTGGATAAGGGAGCCAAGATGAAGCGCATCGAACTAGGCACACTAGTGGAACAGCTAGAGGAGCACGGCTTCACCGTTGTGCCCGGTAGCACCGATAGCTAATTGCGAGCCGAAGCAACAGCAGAAGAAATACACATAACGATCAAGCAGCAAACACAGAAGTCATGCAACACGAAGGGAGCATAACATGAGTGCAGATATCAACAACACCGAGTACAGAGAGAAGGTCCTATCGGATCTCATCGGTCGCCTCCACGACGGCGCGACGGTAGACGATGTCAAGGACGAATTCGATCGCGTCTTCGGTAACGTGTCCGCGTCCGAGATCGCAGCCGCCGAGCAGCGCCTGATCGCAGGCGGTATGCCGGTTAGCGAGGTTCAGCGCCTGTGCGACGTACACGCCGCCGTCTTCCGCGGTTCCATCGAGGACATCCATGCCTCCGCCGACGTCGACTTGATCCTCGGTCATCCGATCTGGGCGATGAAGAAGGAGAACCGTGCCATCGAGCGCTTGATGCGAAACGAACTGGAGTTGGACCTCCGGGCACTGGAAGCAGATCCCACAGGCCCGACGGATCTCCTGGACGGCGACCTCGAGCGCCTCGCCTCCATCGACATCCACTATCAGAAGAAGGAGGAGCTGATGTTCCCCTTCCTCGAGAAGTATGGCATCGACGGACCGGGCAAGGTCATGTGGGGCGTAGACGACGAGATTCGTGCCGACATCAAGGCGGCCAGACAGATGGTCCAAGACTTCACGCCGGATAGCGATGTCGCGGCGCTTCGCACAGCCATCGACGAAGTTACAGCTGCGATCGACGAGATGATCTTCAAGGAGGAGCACATCCTCATCCCGATGCTCCTGGAGCACTTCCAGCCAAGCGAGTGGAAGGATATCTCCGAGGGCCAGACCGAGTACGGCTATACCCTGATTCGTAAGCCCCCCTACGTCTGGACACCCAGCGCGGCAGAATTGATGCTCGAAGAAGAAGCGCAGCAAGACAGCGACGCACCGGCCGATCCGTTTGGCGAAGGCATGGACGAGGGCATGATCAAGCTGCCTACAGGCTACCTTAGCGTAAACGAACTCACAGCTATGCTAAACACCCTACCGATCGACATCACCTACACTGATGCGTCCAACACCGTGAAGTTCTTCTCGGAGAGTTCCGAGCGCATCTTCCCCCGTACGCGTGCCATCATCGGACGCAAGGTCGAGAACTGCCACCCGCCCAAGAGCGTGGACAAGGTCGAGCAAGTTGTCGAGAATCTGCGCTCCGGCAAGTCGGATGTCGAATCCTTCTGGATTCAGCTCCATGGCAAGTTTGTGTATATCCGTTACTTTGCCCTCAGAGATGAGAGTGGCGAATTCCTCGGTACCCTAGAGGTCTCCCAGGACATCCAGCCGCTGCGCGAACTCGATGGCGAGAAGCGCTTGATGAGTTTCAGTGACGAAGACTAAGCTGCCAAACGCGCCCTAGACCAATCCATAACAGAACATCCCGTAAATTGGATCCGAACAGATCGCAGATTTACGGGATGTTCTATCTTGTGCATTCAAACTCTACGACGCGCAAGCCTCGCAGTAGCCATAGATCTCAAGCTTATGCCCCTCGACGGTGAAGCCAGGCACACAGATACCGGCAAGCGACGCTTCGATGGGACAGTCCTCCAGCGCGATGACCTTGTGACAACCGAGGCAGATCGCGTAGTGCTTATGCGTATCGCGATTGAGTTCATAGACCACGAGTCCTGCGTCCAGCATCGAGTCCTTGAGTACCAAGTCGTGTTCGACCAGCGTCTCTAGCGTGCGATAGACAGTAGACTGGGCGATCGAGACCCCTTGATTCAGCAGAGATGTATAGAGGTCGAGGGCCGACAGCGGCGTATTCGCCTCACGCAGCTCCGTTAGGACCGATTCGCGGGTCTTGGTTCGTTTCAGGCCTTGTGGCCAATCGTTACCGAATATAGGCATGGCTGGACTCCTTTATGATTCCTCGGTCTCCATGCTCCGTACGATCTGCTTATGCAGCAGCTTCTTCGTGCCAAGCAAAAGGAGCAAGACGAATACGCCGATGAGGACGATGGTACCGCCGGGCTTCAGGCTCTGATAGAACGAGAGGACGAGACCCGATAGCGTGAATAATAGGGCAAAACCGATCGACCAAATCAACGTCTGCTTATAGGATTTCGCGACTTGCATCGCGCAAGCGACAGGCACGACCATCAGAGAGGAGACGACCAGCGCACCGACCGTACGAGCGGCAACCGAGACCGTGACGGCCGTCAGAATCGTGAATAAGAAGTTGACCAGGCCCACGCGAACACCGGCGAGCCGTGCCGAGCGCTCATCTAACGTGATGAAGAAGAGCTCGCGGAAGAAGGTGGCAAACAACAGCAAGACGACCACACTCACGAGTACAACCAGCTGCAATTCGAAGTCGCTGATCGCCACGATACTGCCGAAGAGGAAGCTGTTGAAGTTCGATGCGTTCGGCACGAAGCCGGAGAGCACACCGGTCAGACCGACTGCGGCCGACATCACGATGGCGGTTGCCATCTCAGCATACTTCGGCATCCGGCGGCGAATCCCCTCGATGCTGAGCGCGGCGAGGATAGAGATCAAGATCGCCCCGAGGATCGGATTGATCCCGAGGACGAGACCCGCAGAGACACCGGCGAGCGAGGCGTGCGAGAGCGTATCCCCCGTCATGGAGAGACGCTTCAAGACGACGATCAGGCCGATAGCAGGCACGATGACAGCAAGCAGAACACCTACGAAGATCGCGCGCCGCATGAAGGCGTAATCGAATAGGCCCAGGGCCATGAGTTGTACAAGCATCAGATTCCCTCCACGTGCGGATGGCTGTGACGGTGACTTAGTTCCTCTGCCACTTGCGCATCCTCTAATTCCACCAGCGAGCCATGATCTAAGCAGAAGACCCGCGTCACATACTTGGCCACTCGGGCCAGATCGTGCGTGACCATGACGATCGTGCGACCGGTCTCGTGATTCAATTCGGCAAGCTTCTTGTAGAGCAAGTCGACGGTGTGCGCATCGACGCCGGTCGTCGGTTCGTCCAGGATCAGAAGCTCGGGATCGCCAACGAGCACAGAGGCGAGCATGACGCGCTGCAGCTGTCCGCCCGAGAGCTCCGAGAGCATGCGTTTCGTGTAGTCTTGCATCTCGACCTCACGGAGGGCCAAGAGAGCTGTCGCCTGTTCGACCTTGCGCTTACGACCCACGCGTTTCTTGCGGTCGTAGAGGTTTGCACGGACGACCTCCATGACGGTGGCGGGGAAGTTCACGTAGCGGGCCAGCGCGTTCTGAGGGACATAGCCGATGCGGTTCCAATCGTCGAAGCGCTCTACCGGCTTGCCGAAGAGTTCAATCTTGCCCTCCTGGATCTCTTGCTCACCGAGGAGGAGGCGCATGAAGGTGCTTTTGCCACTACCGTTGGCCCCGATGATGGCGATGAAATCGCCTTGGTTCATCTCCACGTTGACATCGCGGAAGGTGTACTTCGTCTCGTAGCGATAGGCCAGATCCGAGACCTTGATAAGCGGATTCTTCTTCATCTAATTCAACCCCTCTTCCAGAGCAACAAGGTTTCGCCTCATCACCGTGAAGTATGTCTCACCGGCATCAATCTCCGTTTGGCTTAGTCCCTCATAGGGATTCAAGCGCACCGTCTCCCCTCCCAGATCCGAGGCGACAGTGGTGGGCAGACTGCCGGGTTCCTGATCGACGTAGTAGACGGTATCGAGTCCCAGGCTTCTAGCCTGATCGATCACGGAGGCCAATTGCTTCGGATCCGGCTCGCTGCCGTGCATGTTGTTGATCGCGATCTGCTCGAGTCCATAAGCCTTCGCCAGATAGTGGAAGGCCTCGTGTTCAACGATAAACGCCTTGTGTGTCGAGCCCTCTACCATCAAGCGGAAGTCTCGATCCAGCGCCTCGATCTGCTCGGCCGCCTCGGCCAGATTGCGATCGAAGATAGCCTCAGACTCAGGCTTCAGCTCTACCAGCGCCAGATGGATCGCCTCCATCTGCTTGTAGGCGAGGTTCGGATCGAGCCAGACGTGCGGGTC
>CAZLEA010000006.1:42529-50339 GCA_964558445.1 uncultured Oscillospiraceae bacterium
GGATCGCCTCCATCTGCTTGTAGGCGAGGTTCGGATCGAGCCAGACGTGCGGGTCTTGACCAGAGTGATCGTGTCCATCGTGGCTATGCTCGTCATGATCCTCGTGATCCTCGTGATCGTGATCGTAATCGTCGTGATCCTCAGCCGTATCCGCCAAGCCCTTGCCTGCTTCGACCAAGAGCAGTTTCTTGTTCTCGAGGCTCGAGACGACGGTATCGACCCAGGCTTCCATCCCAAGCCCGTTGTAGATCAGGGCATCCGCGCGCTCGAGCAACACGATATCTTGGGTAGACGGTTCCCAATCGTGGGCATCCACACCGGAGGGCACCAAGTTATACACCGATACCTCATCACCGGCAAGTTGCTTCGTGAAGTCATAGAGCGTGTAGAAGCTGGTGTAGATATGGATCTCGTCCGGATCCTCGATCGTCTCTCCGGGCGTGGTTTGACACGCGGTCACGGAGATAATCAGCAAGAGGCTTAAGATGGCAGCTAGCCATGAGTTGATTCTGGAATAACGCATATAGTCTCATTTCAATTCTAATTGCAAATCGTTTGCATTTGCAATTATAGAGACTCTCACGACAACTGTCAATCACATAACACACATGTATACAGAGAGGACCTCCCTCACCCCGGCGTATCCACACCGCAGGATCGGAAGGTCCTCATAGATGATTCAAATTTGTTACATCAATGACTTATGGGCTAAGGTCTGCTTACTTCACGACGTGGATCGGCAATCCCTCCGCAAGCTCTGCGGCGTCCATGACGATCTCACCCAGGCTCGGGTGGCTGTGGATCGTAAGCGTGATGTCCTCGATAGCCATGCGGGCCTCGATGGCGAGCGTCAACTCTGCGATGACATCGGATGCGGCATAGCCTGCAACCTGAGCACCCAGGATGATCGATGTCGCCTTGTCTGCGATGATGCGAACGAAACCGTTACCGGCATCAAGCGACAGTGCACGACCGTTGGCTGCGTAGGGGAACTTGGCGACGGTGACGTCCAGACCCTGCTCCTTGGCTTCGCGCTCGGTCAGACCGACGGAGGCAATCTCGGGATCCGTGAAGCTGACGGCCGGCATCGCGACATAGTCGACTTCGGCCGGCTTGCCGGAGATGGCAGCAGCTGCGATCTTGGCTTCATAGCTTGCCTTGTGAGCCAGCGCCAAACCGGGTACGACGTCGCCGATCGCATAGATCGAGGGTACGCTCGTGCGGCCCTGCTTGTCGACTTCGATCAAGCCTCTGTCCAGCATCTTCACGCCGGTGGACTCCAGACCCATGTCGTCCGTGTTCGGGCGACGGCCGACGGATACGAGGACGTAGTCGGCGGTGATGGTCTCGGTCTTGCCCTTCGCTTCGTAGGTAACCGTGACATCCTTACCGTTGTCGACCGCTTCCTTGGCCATCGCGTCGGTTACGACCTTGACACCCTTCTTCTTGAAGGCTGTGTTGACGAGGCGAACCATGTCGGCATCGAAGTTGGCCAGGATACTCGGCATGCCCTCGAGGATGGTGACTTCGCTACCCAAGTTGGCATACGCACCGGCAAGCTCGCTGCCGATGTAGCCGCCGCCGATGACGACGAGGCGCTTGGGCACTTCTTCTAGTGCCAGTGCACCGGTCGAATCGATCACACGACCGCCAAACTTGAAGCCCTTGATCTCGATCGGACGAGAGCCGGTTGCGATAATTGCATGCTTGAACGAATAAGACTGTGCAGCTTCATCGCTGAGGACGCGCAGGTGCTCCGAATCGTTGAAGTAAGCGGCACCCTTGATGATCTCAACGCCGTTCTTCTTCAGCAAGCCCTCGACACCCTTCGTCAGCTGTGCGACGACCTTGTCGTTCTTCCACTGCTGGGTCTTCTTGAAGTCTAGCTTCACACCCTCGGAAGTGATACCGAACGCGGTCGAGTCGAGCGAATCCTGGTAACGGTGGCCGGCTGTGATGAGCGCCTTGGACGGAATACATCCGACGTTCAGGCAGGTACCGCCGATATCATCCTTCTCTATGATCGCAACCTTCTGCCCGAGCTGAGCGGCACGAATCGCCGCTACGTAACCGCCGGGGCCGGAGCCGATGACGACTGTATCCAGTTCCAGTGAGAAATCTCCTACTACCATGTTCTTATCCTTCCATTAACAATGCTTCAGGGTCGGCTAGCAGACGCTTCAACTCGTTCATGGCGAGCTGAGCCGTCATGCCATCGATGATACGATGGTCGAAGCTAAGCGAGAGCGAGAGCATCTGACCGACAGCCAATTCGCCGTTCTCGTCAACAATTGCCTTCTTCTCGATACGACCGACACCGAGGATCGCAACTTCCGGGAAGTTGATAATCGGGGTGAACCACATACCGCCGGCAGAACCGATGTTACTGATGGTGACGGTACCGCCGCGCATGTCGGCAGAAGCAAGCTCGCCTGCGTTGGCCGCCTTGGCCTTCTCGCTGATCTCACCTGCGATCTCATACATGCTCTTGGTATCGGCCTGCTTGACGTTCGGGACGTAGAGACCACGCTCCGTATCGACAGCAATACCGATATTATAGTACTTCTTGAAGACGAGTTCCTCGTTCTTCTCATCGATCATGGCATTTAGCGCCGGGAATTTCTTCACGGTTGCAACCAATGCCTTGACGATATAGGTCAAGTAGGTGAGCTTCACGCCCTTGTCGATCGCGATCTGCTTGAAGCGGTTTCGATGATCGACCAGCTTGCTGACCTCAACCTCGTCGAAAATTGCGACGTGCGGGGCCGTATATGCGGATTTGGACATCGCCTGCGAGATGGCGCGACGGGTGACCGTCATCTTCTCGCGGACTTCCTCGCCGAGCGCCGTGCTTGCGGTGCTGGTCTGAGGAGCAGCAGGTGCTGCGGGTGTCTCAGCTGCTGCAGCCGGTGTGGCGGCTGCGGTCTCGCCGGCAGATACGGTGGTAGCTGCTGCGGGAGCCGAAGTTGCTGTCAAGTCGGCAAGCGTCACATGACCGTGCTTACCCGTAGGTGTGACGGCGGTGATATCGACGCCAAGCTCACGGGCCTTCTGACGAACAGAGGGCATGGCGAGCACGCGACCGGCAACCGTGTTACCCGGCTGAGCCTGGTCGGACGGGGCGGCAGGGGCTGCCTCGGTGGCTGCGACTGCGGGAGCTGCGGCCGGTGTAGTGGCTGCAGGTGCGGCAGGCGCTGCGGGTGCCTCGGCTGCTGCAGGGGCCGCTTCGGGAGCGGATCCGCCTGCGCTGCCGTCATCGATCTCGATTAGGGGATCGCCGACATTGGCGACCGTGCCCACTTCGACCATGATCTTCAGAACCTTACCGCTGACGGGAGACGGGATGTCCTGAGCCAATTTATCGTTTTGTAATTCCAGAAGCGGCTCGTCTTCTGTGATGGTGTCACCGACGTTTACATACCACTGGACGATCTCGCCCTCGGCCATGCCTTCGCCGACATCGGGAAGCTTAAATACAAAAGCCATTGTTTACCTCACTCAATTCTCTATATCTATCTTGTTTCGTCTCTTCTATCGATTGACTCGTGTCATACAACAAGCGTTTAGTAGTCCATCAGACCCTTGGCTGCCTCGTAGATATCGTCGCTGTTCGGCAACCACTCCTTCTCGGCCATACCAAACGGATAGATCGTATCCGGCGCCGCGACTCTGGCTATCGGAGCCTTGAGGCTTAGGATCGAGTGCTCGGCGATGCGGGCAGCAACCTGAGCACCGACACCTGCGGAGCGCTGTGCTTCCTGTACGACTACGACACGGCCGGTCTTCTCGGCGGTCGCCTGAATTGCTTCGATATCCAGCGGCGAGACGGTACGCAGGTCCATGACCTCGGCCGAGACGCCCTCTTCGGCAAGCTTGGCCGCAGCCTTCACGGCCTCCTGGACCATCGCACCGTAGGTGATGATCGAGACATCCGTACCCTCTTGGACGATGTTGGCCTTACCAAGCGGAATCGTGTAGTACTCCTCCGGGACCTCACCACGGAAGGAACGGTAGAGCTTCATGTGCTCCATGAAGAAGACGGGATCGTTGTCCTCGATCGCGGCGAGCAGCAGGCCCTTGGCGTCGTAGGGATTGCTCGGGATAACAACCTTGATACCGGGTGACTGAGCAATCAGTCCCTCGAGGTTATCCGCGTGCATCTCCGGGGTGTGCACACCGCCACCAAACGGGGTACGAAACACCATCGGCATGTTCTGGCTACCGCCGAGGCGATAGCGCCAGCGGGCCGCCTGACCGACGATGGAGTCCATGACCTCATAGATGAAGCCGATGAACTGGATCTCGGGCATCGGGCGGAAGCCCTGGAGCGCAAGTCCGATGGCCAGACCACCGATACCGGACTCGGCAAGCGGTGTGTCGAACACACGGTCCTCGCCGTACTTCGCCTGCAGTCCCGCGGTGGCGCGGAAGACGCCGCCGTTCTTACCCACGTCCTCACCAAAAATCAGAATATTCTCATCCTTCTCGAGTGCCATGTCCATGGCCTCGGTGATGGCTTGAATCATAGTTTTCTGTGCCATATTATGCATTCTCCTTCAACTTATAACGATCGATTTGCTCCTGCAAGTCGGCAGGCGCTGTCTCATACATAGAAGCCAGGAAGTCGGACACCTTCTGCTTGGGCGCCGCATCGGCCAGCTTGACCGCCTCGGTGATCTCGTCATTGACGGCCTCGATCACTTCTGCTTCCCGCTCCTCGGACCACAGGCCCTTCTCCGTTAAGAATACACGCATACGGGTCATCGGGTCACGCTTGGCCCAATATTCGAAGCTATCGGCTGTGCGATAGAGCTTGGGATCGTCACCGGAGAGCGAGTGCGCACCGAATCTGGAGGTGAGAGTCTCGATCAAGACCGGACCGTTACCGTCGACGGCCCACTGGCGGGCACGACGGGAGGCGAGTAATACAGCGAACGCATCCATACCATCCACCTGCACACCGGGGATACCGGCAGCGGCGGCCTTCTGGACGAGTGTCGGCGCGATGGTCTGCTTCTCGCGAGGCGTCGAGATCGCATAGCCGTTGTTCTGGATATAGAAGACGACGTTCGCCTTATACACACCGGCGAAGTTCAGGCCCTCGTAGAAGTCGCCCTGCGAGGAGCCGCCGTCACCCGTATAGGTGATCGCGACCTGATCCAAGCCGCGCTTGCGGAAACCAAGCCCTACACCGGCTGCCTGGATAATCTGGGCACCGATAATAATCTGAGGCGGGGCGGCCTTCAGGTCGGCCGGGTAGTTGTTACCCTCCACATGACCGCGCGACCACAAGAAGGCCTTGTGTAGCGGCAAGCCGTGGTGGACAATCTGTGGGATGTCTCTATAACCGCCGAGGAGGTAATCGTCCTTGTTGAACGCGCGAATCGAGGCAATCTGACTGGCCTCTTGTCCTTCGGTGGGGGCAAAGAAGCCGAGGCGTCCTTGCTTCGCAAGCTTAACGGAACGATCGTTGTAGGTACGAGACCACACCATCTCCGTCATCAAATCGACTAAGTCTTCGTCACTCAAATCGAGTTCTCGGAAGAGCGCTTCGTTCACAAGCTTACCGTTCTGATCCAGGATCTGAAGGGTTGGATACAAGCCTGCAACGTTATCTAATTGACTCTTGAAATCCAAGGGATTAACAGTCTTTTTATCTGCCATTGTTAGCACCTTTCTGTCGCTCTGGCGAATACAACAATATTAGAACGCATTCGCCCGTAATGTAACAATTGAGATCATCATCTCTCCTAATAATTTAACATTGCGAGTTAGACCCTGCTAACTCATACGATACAGACAAGAAATCATTTCTCTTTTTAGAGGTACAATTCACGCCTTTGTCCACAGCGCATGAACCTTCGTCCGTCACAAACGGAGGTGTATCGTACTTAATATCTCGATAGCACAAATCGTACCTAGTGCAATCGCGTAGTCTACAGCGATTCGCACTCCGACGTACTCTATACGCTTCGCCTGGCCTCGATCGACTGTGCGCGAACAATGGACAAGACCGCCTCTCGGAAGCCCTCGTACGTGACTCGTCCCCGAAGCTCCGGCACACTAGACACCGCATCTTGGAGTGTCGTCATCACGGTCGGATCGGATGCGGGGAATCGGGCATCTGCCTCCCCTTGGTCGTAGAAATCGCGAACAAGTTTGCACCTGGCCACTTGATCCCCCTCCACGGAGACATAAGCCATGAGACCGATCGCTTGCTTCACGCGGCGCTGGGCGATTCCCACCACCTTCTTGCCCCCTATACTCATATCGTAGTCACCCGGACAGTAAGACCTTGGGATCTCGCCGACTCGAAGCTCGAGCTCCGGCCACAATCTGCCTGTGAGCTGCTTCAGATAATACTGCCAGGCTGCTGCGATGAAGTCTGCCATCAGGCGGAAACCGTCATCGATCGCGAGGCGCTCGTCAGGTTCTGCGAACAGGATCGAGAGATTCAGCACACCGCTGTCGCTCACGATTGCCTGACCCCCTGCGATACGCAGCACCGTCGGGATCGCTTCCGACTCGAGCCATGCCAGTGCCCTCGCCTCGTTTGGCAAGCGACGATCGAGCTTACCGAGGATCAGCGCAGACGGCGAGTACAAATGCAGCACTCCCTCCTCGGGCCAGAGTCCCATCGCGGCCTTCAACTTGCCCAGGCGCTCTAGCTCTCGGCGATCCGTGTCGAAGGCTTCTTCGCGAGCCGCCTCACTTGTTTGAGGCAGACGCCAGAAGCCCGCTTCATCCGTATAGGCCGAAGCGAGCTCGCTTGTCTCATCGATGGTCCGCCAGTGCTTGACGGACGATAGAATCTTAGTCGTCACACAGCCTCCCGTAGAATCGAATCCAGGTAGTCTCGAATCACCCGAGGATGCTGAGCACCGGTCATGCTGTATTGCGAGTTGATATAGAAGAAGGGGACACCGTTCAGTCGCAGCGTCCGGGCAAGCTCTCGATCTTCTAGAAGTTTCGCTTCAAACGCTTCGGTCACGAGCACCTCGGTTGCCGAATCGACATCCAGGCCTGCTTCCGACGCCAAGCGCAGGAGCAGCGGGGGCTCTGCGAGATTCGCCCCTTCGTTGAAGCCGGCCGCAAACAAGCGGTCGATCAGGCGAAACGCAAGCTCGTTATCCACCGAAGCCGCATACGAGACCAAGCGATGCGCATCGTGCGTGTTGCTTACATAGGCAGAAGTGGGGTCGATGGCGATTCCAAGCTCGGTGCCCTGGGCGGCAAGCTCTTGCATCGATTCGAAGGCCGTCTCGAGGCTGATGCCGTATTCGCCCGATATCACGTCGACGAGGCGCTTCGGGGCCAACTCCTTGGCCCTCGGATCCAGTTCATAACTGCGGTAAACAAGTTCGATCGGTTCGGCTGTGTCCAGGGAACGAATCGCTTCATATAATCGGTGCAGACCCAAGTAACAATATGGACAGACGAAGTCCATCCAGATTTCAATTCTCATCACACGTACCTCCATGTACGGTTTCATCTTACTTGAGTGATGAGTCAATCCGTTAACAAGGGTTACAGAGGCGAAACTCCGTAACATAGGCACGCTTCTAGCGGTTTATTTGAGTGCGGATAAATAATTATACAGTCTTGGCGTAGCAGCCTTCAGTCCTGCATTATTATAAATATACTGTGCGACTCCTTCGGCAAAAAACTCAAACACATTCATCACCTGCGACAGGTTATGTGGCAACTTGGCCCCCTCCGCATTGTAGATGGAGATGAGCTCATCTCGGTAGCTGTGATAGCCGTTGTAGAAGTCATAGACGTGCGCGGTCTCATGCACGGCGGTGCTCGC
>CAZLEA010000006.1:50439-56515 GCA_964558445.1 uncultured Oscillospiraceae bacterium
GATAGCCGTTGTAGAAGTCATAGACGTGCGCGGTCTCATGCACGGCGGTGCTCGCCTGTCTCGTATTACCCGAGACATAGATCGCAGCCGAATTGATATGGGTGAAGCCTAGGATATTGCCCCAGGTACCGCCACCCGTATAGAGTCGGCCGGCGTTCCCCTCGACGATGACGACGCGAATCGTCTGTGCGGGCTTGATCCACTCCGGCACGTTGCGAAGCGCCTGTATCCAGTGATTGATATCCGCCTGACTCGGATTGCCGTAAGTCTCGATCTGATAGCCCGGGACGGCGAGACTAATGACCGGTGTGTTGGCCGGTTCCTCTGCCAGTTTGGGGCGCACGGGCGCATAGTAGCGATTGGATGTAGGCGGCGGCGCGACAGTCGGGACCGGCGTTGCAGTCGGCCGCGGCGTCGCGGTCGGGACCGGGGTTGCAGTCGGTTTGGGCGTCGCCGTAGGAGCCGGGGTTGCCGTCGGCGCCTTGGTCGGTACGAGAGTCGGCGTCGGTACCTTTGTCGGCTGAAGTGTCGGCACAGGCGGCCTCGTGGGGATCGGGGTCACGGTCGGTGCCTTGGTCGGTGCCTTCGTCGGCACACGAGTCGGGCTTACCGCCATGGTCGGCCGAAGCGCCGTCTCAGCCTCACTTCTGTCCGCAGTTGTCGCTTCGCTCTCCGTCTCAATTGGCAGCAACAAGCGATCCTCAGGAATCAAGCGGTCATCCTCGGATTCCGTTTCTTCAATCGATGTCGCCTCTTCACCCGGATCTATACTCGACTCCTCTTGTACCTCTGTATCCACCACCGGATCCGATTGATCCCCTGCCGTTTCGTCGACAAACGAATTGCCCTCGTTCGCCTCTTCTTCGATACCCAGGCCGCGATCGAACAGCCCCGGCAGAGACAAGGAGGGAACATCGCTATCCGATGCATCCGTCACTTCTGGATCCGTACCGAAGCTCGGTAAACGATCATCCGTGATAGTGAAGCCGGGCATCGCAGCCCAGTTATCCACACGATTTAATTCTTGATCCATCGAACGGTTTCGGTTACCCCGAGACATCGCCGTTCCGGCTACCACAAGCAGGCCCACCAGGGTCCAAACGATACGCTTCTTCAATTTCCACCTATCCTCCGCTGTTTTATGCATTCCACCGTATAAAACAACGCTTTATAATCTCTGCAAATATATCATATCGTTCTTGTTTCGAAACACTTTGGATCACAGTTAATACATAAAATTCATAAAACCTGTATATTCCACCAAAGATCCCAAGGAAGCAATCTTAGCCAAGAATAAGAAATGTACTTGGGGACAATCGCCTCTATCCATGCTAAACTGTTTGTGCTTGCGAGTCGGACGATCCGACCTCGCTAACCATATTCAATCTAGATCGATTGTAGAGGAGAGAAGAATAATGGAGAAACTCAAAGTCGGCATTATCGGTTGCGGTAATATCGGTACAACGGCTCACATCCCGGGCTATGTTGCAGACGGCACATCCGAGATCGTCTGGTTCTGTGACCTCATCCCCGAGCGTGCAGAAGAACAGCAGAAGAAGCTCGGCACAGGCCGCATCACCACGGACTATCGCGAGGTGCTCGCCGATCCCGAAGTCGATGCCATCTCTGTATGTACACCGAACACCCTGCACTCCGAGATCACGATCGCAGCACTCGAAGCCGGCAAGCACGTGCTCTGCGAGAAGCCTGCAGCCTACACCTACGACGAAGCCGTCAAGATGCAGGAAGCTCGTGTCAAGAGCGGTAAGATTCTGAATATCGGCGTCGTCAACCGTTTCAACGACTCGGTTCGCAAGATCAAGGAATTGGTCGATGCCGGCACACTCGGCGAGATCTATCATGTTTATGTCAGCTTCCGTGCCCATCGCTCTATCCCGGGCCTCGGTGGCGCGTTCACAACCAAGGCGATCGCAGGTGGCGGCGCCCTCATCGATTGGGGTGTACACTACCTCGACATCGTCATGTACTGCACGGGCGACCCGACACCCAAGACCGTCTCTGCCGAGACCTTCTCGAAGCTTGGTGTCGACATCCCGAATTACGTCTATGAGACCATGTGGTCCGGCCCGCCCATCTTGGACGGTACCTACGACGTCGACGACTCCATGACCGCACTCGTGCGTACGGAAGGACCCGTCATCTCTGTACACGGCGCCTGGGCACAGAACATCGGTGCAGAAGATCGTTACATCGACTTCATGGGCACGAAGGCGGGTATCCGTCTCGACTACGGCGGCGGCTTCACACTCTACGGCACGAAGGACGGCAAGCTAACGGAAGAGCGCTTCCCGGATCCTGTGACCAACATGTTCAACAACGAGATCGCAGACTTCCTCGCCTGCATCCGCGAAGAGAGAACAAACCCGGCCGATATCGACAACGCGATTATCACCAGCCGCATGATGCAAGCCATGTACGACAGTGCCGAGAAGCACGAGGAGGTCAAGCTCTAAGCTTCGACCCACAGCACAAACAACATCTAACGAAGAATGACCGAGCAGTTATCTGTTCGGTCATTCTTATATGCAGTCATCTGTACAATGAGCCTGTAGCTCAGATGAATTGCTCTAGTACAGTCTCGTGTTTACAATCAATCCAGATCTTGATACGTTTCACGCAGTTCGGCAAGCTTCTCCTTGAGTGTTTCCGTGATTGCTTGCATCTCCGGCTCGCCATAGCGGTTTCTCATCTCGGACGGGTCGTCTTCCAGGTCATAGAGTTCCCAGTACACGTCACCGAGGTCGCGAAGCCCCTCGGGATTCTCGAAACGAATCAGCTTGTAGCGTCTGCCGCGAACGCCATAGTGCGGATAGACGTTGTGGATCGCAGGATAGTCGTAGTAGCGGTAATAGACATACTCGTAGCCCTTCGCATCTGCCTCACCATCCAGGATCGGGCGGAAACTTCTCCCCTGCCCCTCAAGCTCTGCGGGATCGATACCGGCATAGTCTAGGAAGGTAGCGGCGAAGTCGATGTTCAGCACCTGCTCCTCACTCTTGGAACCGGCCTCGATATGTCCGGGATACTGAATCAAGAAGGGCATATGCTGTGATTCTTCGTACATGAAGCGCTTATCAAACCAGCCATGCTCACCCGTATAGAAACCCTGATCCGAGGTGTAGACCACGATCGTGTTATCGAGGATGCCCTCCTCTTCCAAGTAGTCGAGCATATCCGCGACCGAGTCGTCTACCGACTTGATCGTCGCCATATAGTCTTCCATATAACGCTGATACTTCCAGTCCTTGACCTCCTGTGGCGTGAGCCCCTCCGGCGGCGGTCCCTTCGTGTCGAAGTCGCTTAGTGATTCGATGCGCATATCGGCAGATTCCGCGTTCGGTCCACGGTTCGCATAATCGTCGTCGTAGTTATGCGGTTTACAAAAATCGATATGCTTGTATAAGTCCTTATACTGCGGGGCAGGTTCCCAGCTGCGATGCGGCGCCTTGTGGTGACACATCATGAAGAAGGGGCGGTCCTGGTCTCGCTCTCGAATCCACTTCAGAGTCTTCTCCGACACCAATTCTGTAGCATAACCCTCTTCTTGGTGCTTGCCCTCCTTGGTATAGAACCACGGATCGTAGTACTCGCCTTGGTGATGGAAGATCTCATAGTGATCGAATCCGTGTGGCATCGCCTCGGGTTCGATACCCAGATGCCACTTGCCGATGATGGCGGTTTGGTAGTTATGCTTCTGCATGACCTTACCGATATTGTTCAGTTGGCCATCCAGATTCTGTTCGAGGCTTCTCACGCCGTTGATGTGGTTGTACGTACCCGTCAAGATGGCGGCTCTGCTTGGCGAACACAGTGAGTTCGTGCAGAAACAGTTGTCCATGATCATACCGTTCTCGGCGATACGATCGATGCCGGGAGTCAAGACCTGATTATCCGGACGATACGCCGAGATCGCCTGCAGGGCGTGGTCATCCGACATGATAAACAGTACGTTGGGTTGTTTCGTCATTTAATCGTCTCCTCGCAAGTTAATCACCGCTAGTTTAGCATATGAATAGGGTCAGAAGACTCCAGTTTCAGGGTCATGTATAATTCAAGACAACAGCGATCAAGGAGACAGACCTATGCTCAGCCAAGCCACATGGATCACCGCACCCATCTGCCGAGATTTCGTACCCCAATCGGTCTATCACAAGGAGTACAAACCGCTCCCTATACCCGATCCGCCGCTGAAGAATCTACACATTGGCTTCCGCAGAAGCTTCTCTGCAAGTAAGAGCACCAAGCAGCAAATCTATATCACGGCCGACGACTATTACAAGCTCTATATCAACGGCAGTTTCGTAGGACAGGGACCGAAGCCCGGCTACCCCGAGCATCAGTGCTATAACCGCTATGACATCAGCTCCTACGTCTGTGAGGGCGAGAACAGCATCGCCGTCCACGTCTACTACAACGGCGAGATCAATCGCTCGTACCAGAGCGGCGATCAGCGCTGCGGCCTCCTCGCGGCTATCTACGAAGACGGCCAGGTAATCCTAGAGACAGGCGATGACTGGCGCTGCCACATCCTGGAAGAATACCGTGGCACGAAGCAGGTCGGCTACAAGACCGCGTATCTCGAAGATCTGGACTTCCGCTATGAGCAGAAGGGTTGGCGCCAGGGCAGCTTCGACGACAGCTCCTGGCAGCAAGCGATACGATTCGATGCTGCAGACTATAGCTTGCTTACAGAAGCGACACCGACTGTTACGGTCTACGATATGGCCCCCAGTATGATCTTAGCAATCAGCCAGAAGCACTACATCATCGATATGGGAGAAGAGATTAGCGGGCAATTCTATCTGCGAGCGAGGGGCAAACGAGGCGACACCATCACGATTCGTCACGCCGAAGAATTACAAGATGAGTCTATGGCTGATGCCTTCAGCGCCGACGCCCAGCCGAAACTTCGCTACGACCTACGGGCGAACTGCCGCTACGAAGAGACTGTCACGCTCTCCGGCGAAGAAGACGAAGTGCTCTTCTTCGACTACAAGGCGTTTCGCTATGTCGAGCTCATCGCAAATAGCGACAGTCTCGATCCGACAAGTTTCAAGGCACTGCGTCGCCACCACCCCTTCCTGGTCATCCAAACACTGGAGACAGCCAACACAGATCTCAAACGTATCTGGGACATCTGCCTGAACAGCATTCGCTGCTCGGCCCAAGAGATCCTGGTCGATTGTCCAACAAGGGAGAAGGGACAGTACCTCGGCGACTTCACCGTCAGCGGACTTGCCTATCTCTATCTCAGCGGAGACAGTGCTTACGTACGCGCTATCCTCCGAGATTTCGCGAATTCCGCGTCCATCTGCCCCGGCCTCATGGCGGTAGTCCCGGGCAGCTTCATGCAGGAGATCGCCGACTTCAGCCTCCTCTATCCGCTTCAGGTGCTACACCTCTATCGCTACACGGAGGATCGCACGGTTTTGGAAGAGTTCTACCCCACCATCCTAGGCATACTCCGCCACTTCGAACAATTCGAACAAGAAGACGGCCTCATCGAGACCGTGAACGATAAGTGGAATCTGGTCGATTGGCCGGACAATCTTCGCGACAACTATGACTTCGAATTGCCCCAAGCACCGATACAGCCCGGCCTCCACAACGTGATCAACGCCTACTATATCGGCGCCTGGCAAGTTAGAGACGAGATTGCAGGTCTGCTCGATCTGCCAGTCGACGAGAAGCGAGCAGAACGTCGTCGCAGAGCTTATCTCGACGCCTTCTACGATCCTGCTACCAAGCGGTTCCGAGACACACCAAGCTCTAACCATCACTCGCTGCACGCGAACGTACTGCCCGCCTTCTTCGGTCTCGTACCGGAAGAGACTAGGGAGAGCGTACAAACATTGATTCTTAGCCGAGGCCTCCGCTGCGGCGTCTTCTTCTCCTACTTCGTCTTGAAGGGGCTCTGCCGCCTTGGCGCCACAGATGAAGCCTACCTCTTGATGCTAAACGAGAGCGAACAAGGCTGGATCAACATGCTGCGCGAGGGTGCAACAACTTGCTTCGAAGCATGGGGGAAGGAGCAGAAGTGGAACACGAGCCTCTG
>CAZLEA010000006.1:56615-62554 GCA_964558445.1 uncultured Oscillospiraceae bacterium
TTGATCTCTGGCATGGGCGGGGTCTCCTTATACATATGATACGGCTTAGCCTGCTTGCACCTTATCTGTTAGCTTCAGGAAGCGTGCAGGAATCGGTTCATGCATCTTAAAGGTGATACTCATCGGCCTCGAACCCTCATGTGACTGATAGTCTGCGGGACCGAGGTAGGTGTAGGGCATGGCTTTGCCATATTGATCCACCTTCGCCTCTCGAACGAAGAGAAGAATATGACTCCCAAGCTCACGGTGATTGATGTAGCGTAAACCAGTAGGTGACGTATCAGCCGTCGTACTCTGACTCTGCCAATGGAAGAGCGTATCACTGATCGAATAATCTTCATACATCGTCGTCGGTGAGAAGTCCTTGTCCGACTTATTCAAGGTGATGAGCAGTATATCCGTCTTCTTCTCCTCGATATAGATCACGCCCTCACGGACACTGCTCGGGTTCTTATGGTCAAAGGCCGCGAGCAACTGATCCCGATTATAGTCGCAGTGGAGTTCCAAGGGGTTATCGAAGCCCAGATCCTGCTCCTTCGAGACGAAATCGACTTGCTCCGAGGCATAGCGAACGAGCTCCATACACTCCGCAACCATCGTTGGATTCTCACTTATGCCCTCGACAAATTGATACAGATCCTCTTGTGCCGGCGGTTTCGGCTGATTCGCATAAATTGTGTAGTAGAACATACGCAGGAAGCGCTGTTCCCTGGGGCTCAAATCATCGAAGCTCGGTAGCACTGGCTCCGTTAATGTATCTTGAATGAAGTTTAGATATTGCAATGAGTTAATCTTGGCGAGACGGTACCACGCCTTGTCGAGCACAGTCTCCGCAACATCTGCGAAATCTGTTTGGACGCCAGCATCTACGGCAAGTCTAGAGAAGCTCTTACCGAAGCGGTAGATATCTGTCGGTTTCAGATGATGGTACGTCAAGAAGGGTTCTAGCGCGAGTGGCTGTCCACTCTCTTCTTCGAAGCTCTGTATACGCTCCACCAGGCCCTTCCTCTTCGTGAAGGACTGTGAGATATTATTCAACACATAGCGCTCCGCCATCTTCTCAAGCTTGATATACGAGCCCTTGGGGACCGAGATGAAACCGTCTTCGATCTCTCGCTTCAGGCCTTTGCGTGTATTCGTAAGTAGTGCTTCGAACTTCTGCTGGAAGCTATAACGCTTATGCGCTTGACCGATGAAGTCGAGAACGGTCAAACACTCCTTGTCCTCTGCGAGGCGAAGTCCACGACCCAATTGTTGCAAGAAGACGGTGAGGCTCTCCGTCGGTCGTAGGAATAAGACGGTATCCACTTCAGGGATATCCACACCCTCGTTATAGATATTGACGGAGAAGATGAAGCGAATCTCATGGCTTACCAAGCGCTCGCGAGCGGCTATTCTCTCCTCTTCTGTCGACCGCCCACTAAGTGCAATCGAGGGCATACCATGTGCAGTGAAGTAGTCAGCCATGAATTGCGCGTGATCGACCGTGACGCAGAAGCCCAGGCCTCGCACTTGATCCACATCCGTGACATAGCGATGGACGGAGCCTAAGATGAGATTCGCTCGTTTGTTAGCTGCTACAGCATCGAGCGTATAGACCTTATTGAGTTCTGAAATGTCATAGGATCCACGCGTCCAGGCCAAGCGACTCAGATCCACGGTATCGCTCACACCGAAGTACTGGAAGGGTGCTAGAAGTTTACGCTCTATCGCTTCAGGGAGCCGGATCTCAGCAGCGATATGACCATCGAACACCTCGGTGATATCCAGGCCATCTAAGCGTTCTGGTGTAGCCGTGAGACCGAGTAGAATCTGGGGTTTGTAGTGTGCGAGGAGTGCTTGGTAGCTTGATGCTGCTGCGTGATGGAACTCGTCGATGATGATGTAATCGAAGTAATCTGCTGTCGTTAGCTCATCCCAATTCTGACTGTTGAAACTCTGTATAGACATGAAGAGATAGTCGCTCTGTTCCGGCCTCTGGCCACTATAGAGGAGATCACCGAAGTTCTGATCTCTAAGGACTTGGCGGAAGGTATATACGCTCTGGCGTAAGATCTCCTGACGGTGTGCTACGAAGAGCAGACGACTCTTCTTCCCAGGATTGGCTCGCCTGAAACGGAGGTAGTCGAAGGCAGCGATGACCGTTTTGCCTGTGCCGGTGGCAGCAACCACCAAATTCTTGAAGCGTTTATGGAGCAGACGCTCGGCCTCCAAGCGATCCAAGATCTCTTGTTGATAGGGATAGGGATGTATATCCATGAAGAACTGTATACCGTTCTCCTGGCTACCGACTCGCTCACTTCGCAGCGCTGTCGCGAGTCTGTCATAGTCTGAGGCGTGGTAGGGTTCAAACTCCTCCGCATTCCAGTAGTTATCGAAGGTCGCAGCAATCTTCTGCATGGTCTCGGGGAGCTCTCTGGCCGCGATCTTCACGTTCCACTCCAGGCCAGATGAGATCGCCACACGAGAGAGATTCGACGAACCAACATATGCCGTACTGAAGCCTGTCTCGCGGTAGAAGACGTAAGTCTTGGCATGAAGTCTCGTTCGCTTCGTGTCGTAAGACACCTTGAGCTCGCAGCCATCGAGGGCAGCGAGTGCCTCGACCGCCTTCATATCTGTCGCGCCCATATAGGAAGTTGTGATGACACGAAGCTTGCCACCACGTTGGCAGAAGGCCTGTAGCTCATCCATCAGCAAGCGAAGGCCGCTCCACTTGATAAATGAGACGAGCATATCGATTCGATCACTACTCTGAATCTCATGACGGAATTCTGCATCCAGGCTGGGCTCTTGCTTCGCACCTGTGAAGAGCGAGCTAGAACGAAGGGGACTGGTAGGTCGAAGGGGAGCGATGCGCCGACCCAGAAGATGAGGTTCCACGACTTCTGGAGTGAGGGCGAGCAGTTCTTGGGCGGGGAGGATAAGTTGATATGCTTCAGGATCCTCCGCCTCTATCTCATGCAGAGCTGATTCCACAACGCGATTGACGAGCTCGATCTGAGCGCGTAGATGATTCTCCTTGGCCCCACGTTTGGGTTGCAAAAGCAACGCGCGATGGACTACCTCAGCCGCATATTGACTCAGTAGTTGTGGGAGCTCGGATTCATCTGCTGCTTGTAGCCAGACACGATCCTGGTCGAGCTTCTCAAGTGACTCCGCAAGACCTTGGTTGATGATCTGCTCGTATAAACCGGACTTCATGTGGTAATCCTCCGTCACAAGTTTATACGCTCAAGCCCGCGATAGGATCTATCCATTCCAATGTGATCAATCGGCGTAAAGCAATCTCAATTTGTCTTGAGCCAAACTGTTCTTTGTGCTTATTCCACGCATACGTCTCTTGGACTACCTTATCGAACGAATCAGCACCGTTCGCTACAAGCCAATGAACAGTAGCTAGTAGCTCCAAGCCAAAGGGTGTTTCAAATCCATCGACTAGTTCAGATACTCTAGCCATACGTCTAAGCGTATCCGGCTGATCGGACAAAAATGCCTCAGCATCATCAGTCGCTCCAGGTAGCAATTCCAGCCTCTTCCTCGGATCATTCCCACCATCTGCATATCCCGTTAAAAAATGGCCTTCGACCGCGTTTAGTACGTGAGATAAATTGTTGGCATAGGGGCCATACGCACCCTTGGTATATATCAAGCGAATATTCTCTCCTGAAACCTGCAAGAAATACATGAGTTTATGTATCTCTAGCAGCGTAATAAACGGATCAAGTAAACCCTTGAGATAGACATGAATCAATTCTACGAGCACGGCCCGGCCGGGAGTCATTGATGGCTCCTTAATGTTACGCGCCATATTCTGAGCCTTAGGAGCTCCCGCCGGTTCGTATACATTAATTGTTACTCCATCAATACCTGTAAGCGCACCTTCAATCTTGTTCTTAACAAGAGCCCAGTCCAGACCTCCCAACCCACTACCAAGCGGTGGAATGGCAATTGAGTTAATATTATGTTCCTCGATAACCTTAGCCAGATCTATCAGCCCAGCCTCAATATCTTCAATACGACTTGCTCCACGCCAATGGCGTTTAGTTGGGAAGTTTATTATATATCTCGGATTAATAAGGCTATTCATTACATGAACAAACATCTTACCCGGTACCATATCGCCGAGCTTACATTTAGCTTCATATTCCATGAAATTCTCTGGATAACGCTTTTTGAACTGCAAAGCAATGCCGCGACCCATAACACCAACACAGTTAACGGTATTTACAATGGCTTCAGCATCATCATTAAATAAATCACCGGTTCTATAGATTATCATTACTTATCACCTCGCTAGTAATACCATTCACGAAAGATTTCGATAGGTGGTTTATGATTCGCAAATGCAATTGCCTCATCAACCTTGTCGTAATATTCTTGGGAATAAACGCCTATACCTCTGATAAGATGCCAAGGCAGAGATCTCTCCACCAGAAATTCTGCTTGTTTTTCTTCTTTACAATTACCCCAATAGTATGCTCTTATTGCTTCCCAATTGAGTTTATCAATTGACGCTAGATCATTATAATCATTAAAATATCGTGATCCTGCATTCGAATCCGTGAATACCCATTTGCGCTCGTTGCTGTCTGCCCATCTTATTACATCCAGCATTTTGAACACCAAGTGTACTATTGGTTCTTGTCCGTCTCTATAGGCTATATCAGAATGATTATTCTGATGAAACATATACAACATTATTGAGCGAGGGCAAAAGTAAAACGGAACACAATCACCAACAAATAATTCGGGATAAGAATGCAGAGTAAGTTCGTTCATTCTTCTGTTTTTGATTTTATCCATTCCTATACTAGTGCCAACTAGTTGTTGTCTCTGAACATCACTGTCACACAATAATTCACCTGATTTTCCAGAATTAAGGATGAATGGCAACTTATCGTAATGAACTATATGGTACAGAAGTATTCTATCTGGATTAATATAGTTCATAAAGTACTTTCTCTTTTCTTATGGTGTTTGGCTGCTTTCGTGCGACCATCTACTGGTTTCATTGAATTTATTGGAATGATCCAAGTTCTATCCATCTTGATAGCGCCTTCTACCAGCCCTTTATTACATAGGATTTGAACGCGACGAGTCGTAATTCCCCATAACTCTGCAGCCATTTTTGTTGTCATCAACTCCGATTCCAGACCCATCCTATACCCTCTCTGTCCAAACATATTATCTGTTTATTATACTTCCCCTGAGCGAACAATACAAGATTCACCCCCGCTCCCTCACGTTCTCCGGGTTATTAACCACTCTTACATCAGTGTGCAATTTTAATTTGAGCAGCGTCTACCAACGCTGAATTACCATGTTATACTCACTATTATGAATATAGACACATTAATCAATCTACTGGGCAAGCTCGAGGGCTTGAAGAACAACACGAGACACTCCTGGACGTCTAGCGGACGACGCGAGAGCGTAGCCGAGCACACCTGGCGCATGACCATGATGGCTTGGCTTCTTCGCGATGAATTCCCCGGTATCAATATGGATGAAGTCATCTTGACTTGCCTCGTCCATGATTGGGGTGAAGCCATCACCGGGGATGTGCCCAGCTTCTATAAGACGGATAATGATGAAGAATCAGAGGATGCGGCTGTCAATAGCCTGCTTGCTCTACTGCCGGAGAAGGATCGGTTGATCCTAGCCCCTCTATTCGATGCCTTCAGTAAGCAGAGCACGCCGGAAGCGAGACTTGCCAGAGCCCTGGATAAGCTCGAAGTCGTACTCCAGCACAACGAAGCCAGCCTCGATACCTGGTTACCCATCGAATACAATCTGAATCAAGACTATGCCGAATCGGTCTGCCGGGAATTCCCCTATCTACAGAAGCTCCAGGCGAGACTCCGAGAAGATAGCCGTGAGAAGCTCGTGGCAGCCGGCATCGACCCTGATCTACCGCTGGAGGCCTATACTCTGGA
>CAZLEA010000007.1:0-16599 GCA_964558445.1 uncultured Oscillospiraceae bacterium
CGCTTCAGGTAGGTCTCCAATAATCCGTCCAAGCGGCGCCACGCCTCTATCTTCTTGTGATGGCCGGAGCGAAGCACTTCGGGCACGGGTCTGCCCTGCCAGGTCTCGGGTTTCGTGTATTGGCGACATTCGAGCGCTCCGTTGTAGTGCGATTCTTCGGTATAGGCGTCCTCGCCCGGGAGCACGCCGTCTTGAACCCTTGCGACAGCGTCGATCAAGATGGATGCGGCCAGTTCGCCGCCGGTTAGCACATAATCGCCGATCGACAGCTCTTCGGCTCCGATCTCATCCAGCACGCGTTGATCGACTCCCTCGTAGTGTCCGCAGAGCAAGATGAGCTCGTCTTCTGCAGCCAATTCGTTGACGATGGCTTGGCTTAGTACGCGTCCCTTGGGCGACAGATAGATCGTACGTATCTTCGGGTTATCGGAGCGCTCAGAGCCGGCTACGGTTGCCTCCTGCCATGCCCGATAGATCGGCTCGCAAGTCATCAGCATGCCTGTGCCGCCGCCGTAGAGGCTGTCGTCGACTTTGCCATATGAATTCTCCGCATAATCGCGAATTTGAATCGTATCGTAGCCGAAGTGCCCCGCAGACAGTGCCCGACCGGTGATACTGGTCTCTACTGTTTGACGGATCAAGTCCGGGAAGAGCGTCAAGACCGTAAAGTGGATACCGCGCCGCCTCTCTTCTCTATTCATAGATCTCCCATAACCCCTCTGCAAGCTTCAAAACAATCTGCCTTGCCTCCAAGTCAACATCGACCAGTGTGTCGTCCAGGATCGGGACCAAGAGGTCCTTCTTCCCCGGTCGCTTGACCTCGAAGATATCGGCCCCTGTTCCGCTGATGGTATCCAGAAGCGTGCCGATCTCGCCGTGCTCCGTCGTCTTGACGAGGCAGCCGATCAGGTCGGCTGCGTAATATCTACCGTCAGGTAGCTCTGGAGCATCTTCTCTGGCCATCGCCAGATAGTGACCCCGAAGCTTCTCTGCCTGGTCGCGATCACGGATGCCATCCATGGAGACGATGTACAAGCCCTTGTGAAGCTTGGCACGGATGTGAACGGGTCTCGGGTTTCGGTCTCCGGGGTCCAGGAGATAGGCGTCTTGCAGGCTGTCGAGCGTCGTCTCGTCGGACAGTGGCTTCGCCTTGAGCTCGCCCTTGATGCCGTGGGCACCGGTTATGACGGCGATGTGGAAGTATTCTCTTCGTCTAAATGTATCGTTCATCTCTCACCTGATAATCAATCAATAACATAGAAAAAATCACGGCCAACAAAGCATCGAAGCATTGTCGCCCGTGATCAATCGTTCATGTGTCGCTTAATCCAAGATCTCGACGACAACACGACGACGCAATCTCGTCGCTTGAGCCTTCATTACCGTACGAATGGCTTCGGCTCTGCGTCCGCCCTTCCCGATGACCTTGCCCATATCTTCCGGATCTACACGGACTTCCAGAAGCACGGTGCCGCCCTGCTCGACCGGATTGATCTTAATCTCATCCGGATGGTTCACAAGGGGCTTGATCAAGGTGTGTAACAAATCGCGCATGCGATTACCTTCGGTACTCATTAGTCTAAAATTCCGTTGCTCTTGAGCAATCGCTTGACTGTCTCGGTAGGCTGTGCGCCGTTGGCGATCCACTTCTTCACGGCTTCCGTGTCAACCTTGAATTCGGACGGTTCGCTCATAGGGGCGTAGGTGCCGATCTCTGCGATGAAGCGGCCATCACGAGGAGAGCTGGATTCTGCAACCACAACACGATAGTAGGGTGCCTTCTTGGCGCCGATGCGCTTGAGTCTGATTTTTACTGCCATTTCTGGTCCTCCAAAAAGAATTGTTATCTATTATACAAGGTTACTTGGTATCACATTGCTTCGTTTAGAACGGTAGACGTCCCTTACCGAAACCTCTGCGACCCTTCTTCCCCTTAGTACCCATGCCACCCATCATCTGCTTCATCATCTTGTTCGTCTGTTCGTACTGGTTCACAAGTTGATTGACCTGCTGTACCGTGGTGCCCGAACCGGTCGCGATGCGCTTGCGGCGACTTGCGTTTAGCAAGGACGGGTTCTCACGTTCCTTCATGGTCATCGAGCGGATGATAGCCATCTGTTTGTCAACGATGCTGTCATCAATATTGGCATCCTTGACTTGTTTCGCGTTCACACCGGGAATCATGCCCATGATGTCCTTGAGTGAACCCATCTTCTTGACTTGCTCGAATTGCTCGAGCATATCTTGCAAGCTGAAGCGGTTCTGCTGCAGCTTCGACAAGGTCTTCTCTGCTTCCTTCTGATCGATCGTAGCCGATGCCTTCTCGATCAAGCTGAGGACGTCACCCATCCCCAGGATTCTGGAAGCCATACGATCCGGATGATATTCCTCGATCGCATCGAGCTTCTCGCCGACACCGATAAACTTGATCGGCTTGCCGGTGATGTAAGCGATGGACAAGGCAGCACCGCCACGCGCATCACTGTCGAGCTTGGTCATGATGTAGCCGTCCAGGCCGATCTGGCGATCGAATTCCTGCGCGATATTCACCGCTTCTTGACCGATCATGGCATCGACAACCAGGAGGCGCTGCGTCGGCTTCACTGCTGCCTGGATATCCTTAAGCTCATCCATCAATTGATCATCGATGGTCATACGGCCGGCCGTATCGACGATCAGGGTATCACACATCAGGTAGCGGGCACGATCGACTGCGTTTCTGGCGATCTCGACAGCGTTCTTGTTGTTCGCTTCGATGTAGGTCTGCACACCTGCAGCCTTACCGAGTACCTCGAGCTGAAGTGCGGCAGCCGGACGATGCGTATCGACCGAGGCTAGAATCGGCTTCTTCCCCTTACTCTTCAGGTGCTTGCCGAGCTTGGCGGTGAAGGTCGTCTTACCGGAACCCTGGAGACCATAGACCATGATCACCGTGAAACCGCTGGGACTGATCGCAAGCTTGGTATTACCGATCGAGAGAATCTCGATCAGAGATTCGTGGACGATCTTGACGACTTGCTGGCCCGGTGTCAGGCTCTCCATGACGTCCGATCCCTGGCACTTCTCACTGATCTGACTCGTCAACTCCTTGACGACTTGATAATTGACGTCCGCTTCCAGTAACGCGAGGCGGATCTCTCTCATCATGCTCTTGATATCTTGTTCCGTGACGCGTGACTTGCCACGCATCTTGGCCGTGATATTCTGCAGTTTACTCGATAGTCCTTCAAACAGGGCCATGCTAACTCCTTATGTTCGTATGCTTAACTGAGTAGCAGTCCGTATAGCTGCTCCAGTAAGGGTTCGATTCGCTCATCTTCAACATCTTGCGGCAATAAGTCTCTTAGTTCGCCGATTAATTCTCGACCTGCCAGGGCCTTCCTCGCCAAATGCAAAACGGATTCGTAGCGAACGAGGTTCTCCTCACCTCGCTTGATGCTGTCATGCACCGCTTGCCGACTGATCTTCTTCAGTGTGGCAATCTCGCCGAGTGACATGTCCTCATCCAGAGACAGCAACATGATCTCCTGAGTCCTCTCCGATAGCAACGCACCGTAGAAGTCCATCAGGAAGGCGATCTGGTACTTATCTTGAAATAGGCTTGTTTCACTCATGGAAGAGATCATAACAGCAAATAAATACGCTGTCAAGACATTATACTTGACAGCGTACGATGAGGCAATTCATGCGCCAAATATCTCTAGAAATGGGGAGAGCGTCGAAACCTAACGATTTCAACGCTCTATCTGGTCGGAGTGACAAGACTTGAACTTGCGACCTCATGCACCCCAAGCATGCGCGCTAGCCAACTGCGCTACACCCCGAAGACTTCATAATTCTATCACATTAAATAATTCTGTCAAAGGGCTTGGAAGAATTCGTGTCGGCTGGCAAATCGGATGTTAAATAACAGGCCTAATCATGGCAAAAAGCTAGCAAATCCAACATTTGGATCGCTAGCTTCTTGTTCGTCAGATTCGTATTGGATCGACTTAGTCGCGGAAGTGACCGCCGCCTTCGCGGGGACCGCGATCGTCTCTGCGCTCACGTCTGGGGCCGCGGTTATCTCTGCCGCCACCGTCACGGTCGCGTCTGGGACCACGATTGTCTCTATTGTCACGATTACCGCGCGGACGCTCTTGGCGCTCCGGCTCGGTCCAGCCTTCAGGCTTGGGCATGGTATCGCGAATCGAGAGGTTGATGCGTCCTTGATCGTCGATCTCCAGCACCTTGACAGTGACTAGATCGCCGACGGCGACGACATCTTCTACCTTGTCGACACGGTTCCAATCCATCTTGGAGATATGTACGAGACCTTCCTTACCGGGGAGGTACTCGACAAACGCACCGAAGTTCATCAAGCGCGTGATCTGGCCCTGATAGACCTGGCCCGGCTCCGGATCCGTTACGATGCCGTTGATGATGCTGATGGCCGTATCGACCATCTCGGAATCCACACCGCTGACGAAGACTTGACCGTCTTCTTCGATATCGATTTCGCAACCGGTGAGCTCGATGATCTTGTTGATGACCTTACCGCTCTTACCGATGACATCACCGATCTTCTCGGGATCGATCTTGATCTCAACGATCTTGGGTGCATACTTCGAGATCTCGGGACGAGGCTCGGCCAGGACCGGTGTGATGACCTCATCGATGATCTGCAAGCGCCCCTTACGAGTCAGCTCGAACGCGTCGCGAACCATATCATAGGTCAAACCGTCAGTCTTGATATCGACTTGGATCGAGGTGATGCCCTCTGTCGTACCGGCAACCTTGAAGTCCATGTCACCGAAGAAGTCTTCGATGCCCTGGATGTCCATGAAGACCAAGTAGTCTTGATCGTTCTCTTCGTTTACGATGAGACCTGCCGAGATACCGGCAACCGGGCGCTTGATCGGCACACCGGCATCCATCAAGGAGAGAGTCGATGCACAGACCGAACCCTGCGAGGTCGAGCCGTTGGACATCAAGATCTCGGATACCGTACGGATTGCATAGGGGAAGTCCTCAACACTTGGCAGGACCGGAACCAGGGAGCGCTCGGCGAGAGCACCGTGGCCGATCTCTCTGCGGTTGGCGGAGCGAGAGCTCTTCGCCTCACCGACGGAGTAGCCGGGGAAGTTATAGTGATGCATGTAGCGCTTGCTGACTTCGTCATCGGCGAGGCCGTCAAGCTTCTGCACCTTCGACATGGGGGCGAGCGTCGTAATTGTCAGAACCTGTGTCTGACCGCGTTGGAACAAGCCGGAACCGTGGGTTCGTGGCAAGAGACTGACGGCAGATGACAGTTCGCGGATGTCATAGAGACCGCGCCCGTCTACACGTCTATGCTCGTTCTTGAGATAGTTGCGGACCGTCTTCTTCTGTAGCTGGTACATGGCCTCATCGACCAAGCCGAGCCACTCTTCGTTCACTTCGGCGATGTGCTCCTTGACCTGATCGGTGAGAGCTCCGACTTGGATGTCACGGATGGACTTGTCGTCGTTCAAGACGGCTTCGCGCATCCCCTCACCGGCAAACGAATCGATTGCAGCCTGAGCCTCGGGATCGACAACGACCGACGTGTACTCGTACTTGGGCTTACCGATCTCATCGACCATCTTCTGGATAAACGCACAGAGCTGTTGGATGACCTTGTGGCCTTCGAGGATGGCTTCCAGCATGAGCTCATCCGGGATCTCGTTGGCACCGGCTTCGATCATGGTGATCTTCTCGGCCGTGCCGGCTACGATGACGTCCATCTGGCTAAGTTCGCGCTGTTCTTCTGTCGGGTTGATCACGGGCTTGTTATCGATCATGCCAATCATAACGGAAGCACAGGGGCCGTTGAACGGGATATCCGAGATCGCAACAGCGATCGCCGAACCGAGCATGGCACAGAATTCAGGCTTCGCATCCTGGTCGACCGACATGACCAAGTTGGCCAAGTTGACGTCGTTTCTTAGGTCACTCGGGAACAAGGGGCGCATCGGACGATCGATCGCACGAGCGGTCAAGACCGCGTTCTCGGTGGGTCTTCCCTCACGCTTGAGGAAACCGCCGGGGAAACGTCCTACGGCATACATCTTCTCTTCGTAATCCACGCTAAGTGGGAAGAAATCGATTCCGGGACGAGGTGATTTGGAACTGGTGGCCGCAGACAAGACGGTTGTATCACCGTAGCTGACGAGGCAGGAACCGTTGGCGAACTGGGCGAGCTTGCCCGTTTCGACACGGATCGTTCTGCCGGCCAAGTCCATTTCATATACGTTTGACATCTAAACCTCCATAGCAGTCAATCGCTGCTGATTCATTCTCGGCGACCGTACTCTAGGATGGCTGTAGGCTGTAGATTCGATACATGGATGAATCATGGACCCAATCTACCTTCTACGGCGCATCCCGATCGCCAAATTTATGCTAATTCTAACATACCGAGCATATGAAACCAAATGAATCTTACATGCAATTCACTTGCTTGGCATCTTTAGTGGTCAAAAAACAAAACCCCAACGACACAAGGTCATTGAGGTTTACAAACTATAACCGCAGGCAACAAACGGCCGATATGCAGGTCCGATAGTTTCGTTACTAGACGCCCCTTACTTACGGATGCCAAGCTTCGCGATGATCTCACGGTAACGGTTGACATCAACCTTGGTGAGATAGTCGAGCAGCGCACGACGGCGTCCGACCATCATGAGCAGGCCGCGACGAGAGTGGTGATCACCCTTGTGCTCCTTGAGATGTCCGGTCAGGTGATTAATGCGCTCGGTCAAGAGTGCGATCTGAACCTCGGGAGAACCCGTGTCACCTTCGTGTGTGGCATACGTCTGGATGATTTCCAGCTTACGTGCTTTGTCCATTGTCTTATATCCTCCTATTGGCCTATGGCGAAGTACCGGTCAGACAGTCCTAGTACTGCGCTCATGGCAGAATCTAAATAATCATACCCGAATCAACTCGGTGAATCAATAGTTAAATGTACCTAATTTCGATTGAACCGTCACTTGGTTCGTGTCGGAGTCAGAAGCCTCCGTACGGCCGATGACTCTGGCATCGACTTGGAAGCTTGCGGCAAGCGCGATGATATCTTCGGCGATCTCGGGCTCGACATAGAGCTCGATCAGATGACCGCAATTGAAGACCTGATACATTTCCTTGGCGGAGATCTCTCCTTCGGCGAAAATCGCTTCGAAGATCGGCGGCAAATTAAACAAGTTATCCTTCACATAGTGAATCCCCCTACCGAAGTCCTTGCACTTGACTTGGCCGCCACCCGTACAGTGGACGATGCCGTGAATTTGGTCACGGTAGAGCGGAAGCAGGCGATGCAAGATGGGTAGATAGGTACGAGTCGGTGACAAGAGCGCTTCACCGTAGGTCAGGTTTGAGCCCGGAAGCGGTTCCAAGACATCGTGTGTACCGCTATAGACCATGGCCTCGTCTATCGTATCCGAATAGGTCTCCGGATAGAGCTCGTGGTAGCGGTGATCAAGCAGCAGGTGTCTGGCGGCCGTCAAGCCGTTGGAGCCGATGCCGGAATTCTCCTCCTTCTCGTAAGAGGATTGGCCGGATGAGGACAAGCCTACGATGCTAAGACCGGGTTTGACCCGATTCACATCGACCACGTTCGCCTTGGGTAAGCGAACGGCCAAGGTGGAATCGCAGATCACCGTCCGGACGAGATCGCCGACGTCGGCCGTCTCACCGCCCGTCATCGTGATGTTGATCCCGAGCGCGCCGAGGCGTGCAATCAGATCGTTATAGCCCTTGATAATCTCGGCGATCGCCAAACCGTCAACGCGGTGAGCGTTTCTGCCGATGGTATTAGATAAGTAGAAGTTCGTCGTTGCACCGATACAGGCGAGGTCGTCCGTGTTCATAACGAGCGAGTCCTGAGCGATACCGTGGAACCACTTCAGCTGGCCGGTCTCCTTATACATCAGATAAGCAAGCGAGGATTTCGTACCCGCACCGTCTGCATGTAAGGCAAAACAATAGTCCGGATCCCCGGCTATATCGGGCGAGATCTGGCAGAACGCACCGGGAAACAAGCCCTTGTCCATATCCTTGATAGCGGCCTTCACTTCATCCTTGGTCGGTGATACACCGCGGGACATATAAGATCCTTGTTCCATATTCATCACTCTCTCCTTGGTTCGGGCCGGACGCATCAGGCGTAAGGCAAAATAAAAAAGTAATCTGAGAAAATCGTAAGCCGGGTTCTGTCGTGGACGATCATTTATCTAGGCCTGCTGTTTCCAACAGGCTCAAGCCACCTCCCGAGACGGCCGGGTCAAGCCTCTTGTCTCTCCGCGGTGTTGCTCCGGATGGGGTTTACAGAGCGCTTCGTCGTCTCCGACAAGCCGGTGAGCTCTTACCTCACCTTTCCACCCTTACCGCATGCCGCAAGCGACATGTGGCGGTATATTTCTGTTGCACTATCCTTAAAGTCACCTTCACCGGTAGTTAGCCGGCACCCTGACCCTGTGGAGCCCGGACTTTCCTCACGTGCAGCCTTTCGGCTTGCACCCGCGATCGCCTGATTTTCTCAGAAAACGATCTTATTATAATCTATGCCTTCATGAACGGCAAATCGAAGTTTGGGCAAGCGAAGGCCGATATAATTGGCCAGCGGATGAAGGACGACTCTCTCTGTCGCCTCATGCCCCGCCATGATCGCCGCAATCCCCGCATCCGCCAGTGCCAGCAGCACATGATGCTTGATCTCTCCTGCGATGAGCAGATCCACTTGCTTCGCTTCGAGAAGCGGTATCCATGATTCATCGAAGCTGCCGCCCGCAACCGCGACGCGCTCAAGCAACAGGTCCCGATCCGTATTCAGGATACAGCCGCCTGTCTGTAATTGATTGTTCACGCGCCGCACCATCGTGCGAAGAAGCAGATGCTCATCGATTTCGGCGATACGTCCATAACCGTAGGGCACATCGGGTATATCGAATCGTCCTTCGAGCAGACGTCGCATCTCCTCGCTTCGAAGTGGCGGCTGTACCGGCACGATTCCGTCCGCATCTGCAATCACATCGATTACCTCTAGGCCGAGTATCGCCGCCAGCGCGTCGTTCACACCGCCGGGCGCTACATCCAAATTCGTGTGCGCGGCATAAACCGCAATTCCCTCTTCTGCAGCTTCCAGTAAGCGGCCGCTAAGCGGATTATCTGTTGTCAGGCGATCGATTGTCGGGAAGATCGGCGGGTGATGACACACAATCAGCTGTGCCTCCAGCTCCTTGGCAAGATCCAGACTCTTCTGATCCAGATCGAGTGTCAGGACCACAGAGGATACGGATCGCTTCTTGTCACCGAGCAGGAGGCCGACATTGTCCCACGGCGCAGCCGCACTCTGCGGTGCCAGGTCCTCCAGAATATCGATTATGGTTTGAATCTTGTACATACATTCCTCACTTCATAGTCTCCAGGCGCATACGGGCAGCATCGAGGGCCGGATCGTAATTCACTGCCTGCTGCTTCAGGCCGATGACGCGTAGCAACTCGGGTTGATAGGCCGGCCAAGCATCGCAAGTTTGCCAATTCTCATACCAGTAAGAGCCGATGAGAGCGTCCTCCATGTCCAGTTCGTATGGCTCCCCGGTTATCCGAAGCAACATGAACAAGTAGAGCTTACCGCGCTGCTTGCCGAGGAACTCCGCTTCGATGGCAAGCCCCAGACTGGCCAGACGAAGTCGAAGCTCCGGGATCGAACGCATGGGCTGAACCAAGATGAGCGGCTTGCCGGACCAAGAGGCTGCTTCCAGAATATCGCCGATCTCAAGCCCGCCCATGCCGAGTATGGTGACGGCGTCATCCGAACCGGGACTCACACCCGTAAGCCCGTCGGCGAGGCGAAACTCGACCCGTTCGCTAAGCCCTGCACGAGAGACGTTTCGTCTGGCGATCTCGAGCGGACCCTGTCTGATATCCATGGCCAAGGCTTGCCTGGCGACTTCGCGTTTCAGCGCGGCAATCACAAGCTTCGCATGATCGCAGCCTACATCAAAAAGACGAGAGAACGAAGGACCCAAGGTCTCTTGTTCTCCCGCCGTCTTGTGGCCCAGGAGGATCTCCAAGGCCTTCTCTAAACGGGGATTCAGCCGCATCAGTCGAGGTAATCGCGCAGGATCTTGCTACGCGACGGATGACGCATCTTGCGCAGCGCCTTCGCCTCGATCTGGCGGATACGCTCACGCGTGACGTTGAATTCCTTACCGACTTCTTCTAGTGTCCTTGTCCTGCCGTCATCGAGACCGAAACGAAGGCGAAGCACCTTCTCCTCACGCGGTGTGAGACCGGACAGCACTTCGAGCAGCTGCTCCTTGAGCAGTGTGAAGGCTGCCTGATCGGCCGGTGACTGTGCATCGTCATCCGGGATGAAGTCGCCAAGGTGGCTGTCTTCTTCCTCGCCGATCGGCTTCTCGAGTGAAACGGGCTCCTGCGAGATCTTCATAATCTCACGGACCTTCTCGACCGTCATACCCATCTCGACGGCAAGCTCTTCGACCTCGGGATCGCGCCCGAGCTCCTGAACCAGCTGACGCTGGATGCGAATCAACTTATTGATCGTCTCAACCATGTGTACGGGGATACGAATCGTTCTGGCCTGGTCCGCAATCGCGCGGGTGATGGCCTGACGGATCCACCATGTGGCATAGGTCGAGAACTTGAAGCCCTTCGTGTAGTCGAACTTATCGACCGCCTTGAGCAGTCCCAGGTTACCTTCTTGAATCAGATCGAGGAAGGACATGCCGCGACCGACATAGCGCTTGGCAATCGAGACCACCAGGCGGAGGTTGGCTTCGATCAAGTGATCCTTCGCGTCTTGGTCACCCTCTTCGATCGCCATCGCAAGCTCTCGCTCTTCTTCGGCTGTCAGGAGGTCAACCTTACCGATTTCCTTGAGGTACATGCGAACAGGGTCATCGACGCCGATGTTGTCCGAGTCGTCGTTACTCTCCGTGTCTTCCGTACTCTCTTCTTCCGGTGCGTTATCCGGTACGACCGTGATACCCATCGCTTCCAAGCGGTCGAACACCTTCTCGGCTTGTTCCAAATCGATGTCGCTTGCCTCGATCTCGTTCATCACGTCGCGATATGAGATCTGATCCTTCTGAGCCTTCGCCTTATTAACAAGACCTGAAATCAGGCCACCCTTCTTCTCTGCCATTGTTCCTCCTGGAATATTTATTCATTGCTACATGCAAATTAGTCTGTACCTAGTGATAGATACGCGAGAGCCGCGCATGATGTGCGCGCCTAATTGTAAACAAACTGTAAATCTTAGTGTCGAAGCGACTTGATCTCTTGTTCGACCTCTGCAAACAGCAGGCGAAGCGCCTGCCGCTCCTCTGTAGCAGCACCTGAAGAGAGTGCTGTTAGGAGTGCCGTTCGATCTCTCGTCAAACGATCGATTCGGACCGCCTTGCGATAGCGCTCTGCATCGTCTTGGAGTTGAGCCAGCGACTGCGCATCGGGTAGCCGGATCATGGTCTCGGCCAGTATATCGGTCAGCGCTTGGTTATTGAGAGCGAGGCCGTGTGATTCGCCGATCAAAGTCTGGGGGTCCAGCGTCCCCGCTTCGATCCTGTCGAAGATTCGGCTAAGCCACAGTCGACCCGCTTCGCTGTTCTGTGGATCACCGGCGAGGAAGTCGCTCGGATCAGGCTTGATTGCCATGCTGGCATAGAGCTCTTGGTGAGCGGCGAGCAAGATAAGTAAATACGCCTCTTCTCTTGTCAGGTAGACCCGCTCCATGCTCTGTGTCGTGTTCGTCACATCGCTTGTCTGTGGGTGTGCGTGCAGGGCCTGCTGCTGTCGCTGGGGCGCGTCTTGTCGACCGCGTGCTCGTCTGGCGAGCTCGTTTCGGACCGCATCGACTTGGATACCAAGTAAGTTTGCGCCCTTGGTGATATACACTTCGAACAAGATGTTGTTGTCGATGGACTCCAAGACCTTGCAGATCTCATCTTGCAAGACAGTAACGTTTAGGGAATCGCCCTCGTTGCCGCGCTGCCAAGCCAGAGACAGCATATAGTCGTAGATCGGAAGCGCCTCATCCATCAGGGCCTTGAAGCGCTCGCCGCCGTTCTCTTGGATGAATTGGTCCGGATCCATGCCGGCCGGTACCTGCAAGACATTTAGCTTCAAGCCGGTCTTCTTCAGGATCTCGATGGCCCGGACGGTAGCCTGTTGGCCTGCGCGGTCGGCATCGAGTGCCAAGATGACGTGTTCTGTTTGATGGCGAAGAAGCTTCGCTTGCTCCTCGGTCAAAGCCGTACCGAGCACCGCACAGACGTTATCGACGCCGCCTTGGTAGAGGGAAATGCAATCCATATAGCCCTCGACCAAGAGGATTCGCTTATCGCGGCTCTTCTTCGCGAGATTCAAGCCGTAGAGGTGACGCCCCTTCGTGTAGAGGATCGTCTCCGGTGAGTTGATGTATTTGGGCATGCCGTCGTCCAGAACACGTCCGCCAAAAGCTACAATCTTCCCCTTCCCGCTACCGGATATAATCGGGAAGATCAGACGGTCGCGAAACAAGTCGACCAAGTCACCGCGCGAACCCGAGCGAAACAAGCCCGAATCCTGCAGTTCGTTCATGCGATACCCCTGTGCTTCCAAGTGTTTGTACAAGCCGGTCCAGTTGCCGTCCGCATAACCGAGCCCGAAGACCTTGGCCGTGCGATCCGATATACCGCGTCGCCTCAAGTATTGCATGGCAGGCTTCCCTGCGGGGCTGTTCAAGATGTGATAGAAGTAGCGGGCCGCTTCTGTATAGAGTTCTTCGATCCGGCGATTGTGCTCGCGCTTCTTCTCGTAGGCGGGATCGACGGTCTGTGTTATCTCTATACCGGCTTGTTCGGCCAGATGGCGTATCGCCTGGGGATAAGAGAGGTTCTCGATGTCCATGATGAAGTGGATGACATCTCCACCCTTGTGACATCCGAAGCAATAGTAGATCTGCTTGCCGGGCGAGACACTAAACGAGGGCGTATCCTCATTATGGAAGGGACATAAGCCAAAATAATTCTTGCTGCTCTTCTTGGATAAGACCACATACTGCTCGATGACCGGCACAATATCCGTCCTGGCCTTGATCTCTTCGATAGTCTCTTGCGGTATCAAACCGGTTGCCATGAGGTCTTCCTCCCTTCCGTATTATGTGATCTATAGTATAGCAGAAAACCGTGATATAAACCGAACATATGATCGATACTGAGCCTTTGCAAACAAAAACACACTAGATCAAACACAAAAAATCGCCCTGCATACACAAGGCGATTCATCGCTAAGATCGCTTGGAGTTTAGCTCGAAACTGGCTTCTTGACCGAGTTAATCGAATCTCTGCGGTAGGTCACGAGCGTATTGGCCACGCTGGTGGCGATCGTGATGTCGTCGTCCTTGATGTTCACAACCTTACCGACGAGTCCGCCGATGGTGACAACGGTGTCGCCGACTGCAAGCTTGGCACGTTCGGCCTTCTGGGTCTTCTCCTGCTTGCGCTGGGGACGAATCAAGATGAAATACATCAAGACCAGCATACCGATCGGCAGCAACAAGGTGAATAACATGCTGCCCGGTTGTACCTGCTCAGCCGCATCGGTCATACTATAGATATTGTACATCGTGTACCTCCTAGAATTAACAGTGTCAAACTCACTCAAGAATAGCATCACTCATCTTGTTTCGTCAATGGATCGATAGGCTAAGAATGAGTGCCAAGCGAAGCGTCTGACTTCCTTACATCAGACCTTACTCCAGCCCTTTGGCGGCACCGATCACATCGTAGCCGAAACCGTCGAAGAATTCGCTGCGGAAATCCTGCAAGCGATCCTGGCTGATCGCCTCACGCACATCCTCCATCAAACGAAGCAAGAAGTGCAAGTTGTGCCAAGTCGTCAGGCGAAGACCGAAGATCTCGCCGGCCTTGAGCAAGTGGCGGATGTAAGCACGACTGTAATTCTGACAGACATAGCAGTCGCAATCGTCTTCGATCGGGCCATAGTGCGTTGCACTCTTGAGGTCGCGAACGATGAGCTTGCCCTTCTTGGTCAAGACGCTGCCGTTGCGTGCAATTCTCGTTGGCAGGACGCAGTCGAACATATCGATGCCGCGAATCGAGCTCTCGATCAGATAATCCGGCGAGCCTACGCCCATCAGGTAGCGGGGCTTGTCCGCCGGCATGAGGGGTATGGTCTCTTCTAGCATCGCCAACATCAAGTCGATCGGCTCGCCGACAGACAAGCCGCCGAGCGCATAACCGGGTAGGTCGAAGGCCGTGATCTCTCTTGCGCTTCTGCGGCGCAGATCCGGATACATACCGCCCTGGATGATGCCAAACAAGGCTTGATCGTCTCTCTTGTGCGTCTCCATACAGCGCTCAAGCCATCTGGCGGTACGAGTCGAGGAGCGATCGATGTAGCCATGATCCGCAGGGTACGGTGAGCACTCATCGAAGGCCATGATGATATCGGCTCCGAGTTTGTTCTGAATCTCGATCGATTTCTCCGGTGTCAAAAGATGCCTGGAGCCATCAATATGCGAGCGGAAGTGGACACCCTCTTCCGTGATCTTGCGCCGATCGCTGAAGCTGAAGACTTGGAAGCCGCCGCTGTCGGTCAAGACTGCGCGATCCCAGTTCATGAACTTATGCAGACCGCCTGCAGCCTCTACGATGTCCGGACCGGGTCTCATCCACAAGTGATAGGTATTGGACAAGATGATACCGGCACCCATCCCCTTCACTTCTTCCGGAGACATGCCCTTGACGCTCGCTTGTGTTCCGACCGGCATGAAGGCAGGTGTTTCGAACGAACCGTGAGGGGTATGCACGATACCGCGCCTGGCACCTGTCTGCTTGCATTGGTGGACAAGCTCGTAGCGGACCGGCCAATCGCCAAGGGGCTTCGCTTCGCTAGTATGTTCTGTTGTTTGTTTCGTCTTATCGCTCATATCTGTTCTCACTTCATCCTTCTATAGCGCTATCGGGGATAGCGCTTCGCTTCTTCTCGACGAACATGGCATCGCCGAAACTGAAGAAGCGATACGATTCTTGTACCGCATGCTCGTATGCTGCCAATACTTCGTCTCTGCCCGCCAAGGCGGACACGAGCATAATCAGGGTCGATTCGGGCAAGTGGAAGTTCGTCAGCAGGGCATCAATCAGCTTGAAGCGATAGCCCGGATAGATGAAGATAGAGGTCCAGCCCTTCCCCGCCGTAACATGTCCGTTCTCATCTGCCACGCTCTCGAGTACACGAGTCGATGTCGTGCCGACAGAGATGATGCGCCGTCCCTCTGCCTTGGCCAAGTTGATACGTGCTGCGGCCTCTTCTTGTAGCTCATAGTACTCCGCATGCATCGGATGCAAGGTGATATCATCGACCTTGACAGGCCTGAAGGTGCCGAGCCCGACATGCAGCGTTACGTAGACCAAGTCTACACCCTTCGCCTCCAAACTGCCGAGCAATTCCTCCGTGAAGTGTAGCCCTGCGGTCGGCGCGGCGGCAGAGCCTGCATCCTTGGCGTAGACGGTCTGGTAGCGACTCTTGTCCTCTAGTTGTTCATGTATATATGGCGGGAGCGGCAGTGTACCTGCTTCGTCCAAGACTTCCTCCCAGATCCCGTCGAAGTCGAAACGGACACGTCGGTTACCGCCATCTAAGATCTCCAGGATCTCGGCGCTGAGCCTGCCGGGTAGGAAATCAACCACGGCGCCCTCGCGAAGACGCCTGCCGGGCCTGGCAAGCACTTCCCATTCGTTTGTGTCAAGGCGCCTGAGAAGCAGCAGTTCGACAGCCAAGTGACTGTCTCGTTTACTCCCGATGAGGCGAGCGGGCATCACCTTCGTATCGTTTAGAACCAGGGTGTCACCGGACCGAAATAAATCCAAGATATCACGAAACAAGCCATCTGTAATCCGGCCATGGCTGTCCAAATGCATCAATCTGCTACCGTCTCGCCTCTCACTTGGATGTTGTGCGATCAGGGACTCGGGCAGATCATAAAAAAAGTCCTTTTTGTTCATCATATTACGTCACTCCAAAACCGCATTATACTGTAAATTGACGTTTGCGTATAGCGGGTGCTACTATGGAACCAAATCCGCAAAGGGGGTTGAAGCCGTCATCCATACGGTCTGTACGGCAAGTGATAAGTATGAAACACAAACTATTCAGAGGAGCGGCTACGGCTCTTGTCACGCCGTTTAATGGAGATCGAATCGACTACGATGCACTCGCCGAATTGATTGAACGCCAGATCGACGGAGGCATCTCAGCCCTCGTCATCGCCGGCACGACGGGTGAAGCCTCGACCATGCCCGATCAAGAGCATATCGAACTGATTGAGGAGGCCGTCAAACTGGCAAGCGGGCGTGTCCCGATTATCGCCGGTACCGGCAGTAACGATACGGCGCATGGTGTTGCCCTGTCGAAGGCTGCGGAGGCGGTGGGTGCGGATGCGCTTTTGCACGTGACACCTTACTATAACAAGACGAATCAAGAGGGCCTCGTCCAACACTTCAAGGCCAATGCCCAAGCGGTTGATATTCCTGTGATTCTCTACAATGTTCCGTCTCGTACCGGTCTTAACATCAA